>CAMCTY010000008.1 GCA_945878725.1 Bifidobacterium breve
ACGTTGCTGGCGGAGGGAATCGGCGACACCATCCGCTACTCGCTCACCGCCGATCCGGTCGAAGAGGTCCGGGCCGGCCGTTGGTTACTCGAGAGCTTGGGTCTGCGTGAACGACGCGGGCTCGACCTCATCGCCTGTCCGTCGTGTGGCCGCGCCGAGGTCGATGTCATCGAAGTTGCGAACGCCGCCCAGAACGCGCTGAGCGATCTCAAGATTCCGATTCAGGTGGCGGTAATGGGTTGCGTCGTCAATGGTCCCGGTGAGGCCCGCGAAGCCGATCTCGGAATCGCCGCCGGACGTAAGCGGGGTCATCTGTTCGTGAAGGGTCAGGTCGTCAAGGTCGTACCTGAATCCGAGATGGTTGCCGCCCTCGTCGAATGGGCGCAGATAATTGCCGAGGGTGGTGTCGAGGAGGCTCTTCGACGCAAGGATGACAGCGCGGCAGCGGAGGCTGAGGCCGATCGGGCCCTCCTGCTTGATGAAAAGGGCGACGACGCGAACCATTCAGAGGAACGCATCCAGCTCATTCGCAAGCTTGACTGAACGACGCCTGTCGCCGGGGACACTCGGGGTGGTCGCCTAGCATCGAAGGCCATGGCCAAGCCTCCGGTTCTCACCCCTCAGTCCGACGATTTCCCCCGCTGGTATCAGGACGTCGTGGCGAAAGCCGAGATGGCCGACAACGGTCCCGTGCGCGGAACGATGGTTATCCGCCCCTACGGCTATTCAATCTGGGAGCAGATGCAGGCTGACGTTGATCGCCGCATCAAGAAGGCCGGCGCCAAGAACGCCTATTTCCCGCTGTTTATCCCCGAGAGTTATTTGAAGCGTGAGGCCGAGCATGTCGAGGGGTTCAGCCCTGAACTTGCGGTCGTTACCGTTGCCGGCGGCAAGACACTCGAAGAGCCGGTAGTCGTTCGCCCGACTTCCGAAACCGTCATTGGCGAATTCATGGCGAAGTGGGTGCAGAGCTACCGCGATCTTCCTTTGTTGTTGAACCAGTGGGCCAACGTCGTGCGTTGGGAACTGCGCCCACGCATTTTTTTGCGGACCAGCGAGTTCCTGTGGCAGGAAGGACACACCGCCCATGCCAGCCAAGAAGACGGTCGTCTTTACGCCGAACGTATTCTCCACGATGTCTACGAAACCTTCATGCGCAATGTCCTTGCCATTCCGGTCGTCGTCGGCCGCAAAACGGTGAAGGAGCGTTTCGCCGGCGCCACGAACACGATGACCTGCGAAGCGATGATGGGCGACGGTAAGGCTTTGCAGATGGGTACGAGCCATGAACTCGGCCAGAACTTCGCAAAAGCGTTCGACATTCAGTATCTCGACTCGGACGGAGCGCAACAGCACGCGTGGACAACCTCGTGGGGCGTTTCGACCCGAATGGTCGGAGGTCTGATCATGTGCCACGGCGATGATGCCGGCCTGCGCATCCCGCCCGTGCTCGCTCCAGTTCAGGTCGTCGTTCTCGCCGTGCGCGATGACGATGCCGTCATCGAACGTTGCCGGGCCCTTGCCGAGGAACTCGCTGACGCTGACATCCGCGTCGAACTTGATGTCCGCACCGAGACGTCGATGGGTCGTCGTGCGACGGACTGGGAACTCAAGGGAATCCCAGTTCGTCTCGAGCTCGGCCCCCGCGATCTCACCGAGGGCGTGGTGACGCTCGTACACCGCGTCGGAGGATTAAAGGAACCTGTGGCCCTGAGTGGAATCGTCGCTTCGGTGACCGAAGCCCTTGCGACGGCCCAGGCCGCGCTTCTCGCCGAAGCGACCACCCGCCGCGACACCCATACAGTCGATGTGGCCACGATCACGGAAGCGACCGAAGCGGCGTCAACCGGATGGGCCCGGATCCCGTGGGCCACATTGGGGCTCGAGGGCGAAGCCGAACTGGCGAAATCAGGCGTCACGGTGCGCTGTCTCGTGATGCCGGACGGATCGCTGCCGGCGTCGGATTCGGCCGACGGCGCTCTTGCGATTGTCTCGAGGGCCTACTAACTAGGGGTTTTCTCGGACGAAGTGGGCCTTTTCGATCGAGTGGTCTACACTTGTCTTCTCGCAATCGTTCGAAGTTCTGACGAAGGCGTGGGCTTCAGCCCACGCCTTTTGTTTATCTTCAGCCCGTTTGCGGGTTGCACCGATGTTGATTTTAGAAAACCGATTTCAGAAAACCGATTCCACTCAGCCGATCCCCGAGAGGAGGCCACATCATGAGCATTTCCGAGCGCGTCCGCGCCGTCATCGAACCGATTGTCGCCTCCCAAGACCTTGAACTGTTCGATCTCGAACAGGCCGGCTCAATCGTCCGCGTCACCATCGACCGCCCGGGTGGCGTCGATGTTGAAGCGATCACCTCGACGACACGGGCGTTGTCCCGTGCCCTTGATGAGCACGATCCCATTGCCGGCAACTACACCCTCGAAGTTTCCAGTCCCGGCCTTGAGCGCGCATTGCGAACGCCGCGCCACTGGGAATGGGCTGCCAACCGGCAGGTCGCCATCAAGACCATGCCGAACTACGCCGCCGGTAGGCGCTTTGTCGGAACGGTTACTGCTTCCAACGACAGCAACGTCACGGTTGCCCTCGATGAACCGTTGGGGGAGTCGATCACGATCGACTACTCCGACATCGAAAAGGCGCGAACCATTTTCGTTTGGGCTGCCACACCGAAACCTGGTGGCCCGAAGAACCGGCCCAAGGTCGAAACAAAGAAGAAATCCACGAAGGAAGACTCCGCGAAGGAAGACTCCACCAATGAAGACGAGGTCCAGCCATGCTGAACACACCTGATCTTATTGATGCCCTCCAGGCGCTCGCCGACGACAAGGGAATCTCGATCGACACGCTGTTCGGCGCACTTGCCGACGCATTCGAATCGGCTTACAAGCGCCTCCCGAATTCGCAGGAGTACGCGTGGGTCATCATCGATCCCGACACCGGAGAGGTCCGCGTCATGGCGCAGGCACTCGACGACGACGGCATCCCCGAAGGCGAAGAGTTCGACGTCACCCCGCCGCCCGAGGTGTGGGGTCGCGTTGCCGCTCAAACGATGAAGCAGGTCATGAACCAGCGGATTCGTGAAGCGGAACGCGAAATGAAGTACGAGGAATATGCCGGTCGCGAAGGCGACATCGTCACCGGAATCATCCAGCAGACCGATGCGCGCTACACGCTCCTCGACCTCGGTCGTGTCGAAGCACTTATGCCGCAGGCCGAGCAGGTCCCCTACGAGCGCCCCGAACCAGGCGCCCGTGTGAAGGCGTACATCGTCGAGGTTCGCAAGACGGCCAAGGGTCCGCAGATCGTCACCAGCCGTACGCATCCCGGACTCATCAAGCGTCTCTTTGAGCTCGAAGTCCCCGAGATCGCCGACGGCGTCGTCGAAATCAAGGCCTGTGCCCGTGAGCCCGGAGCCCGTACCAAGATCGCGGTCTTCTCGAACGACAACAACGTCGATCCGGTCGGTGCCTGCGTCGGTGCCCGTGGCGCTCGCGTGCGCATGGTCGTCAATGAACTCCGTGGCGAGAAGATCGACATCGTGCCGTTCTCGGAAGAGCCGGCCGATTTCGTCATGAAGGCGCTCTCCCCGGCCAAGGTGAAGGAAGTTCGAATCCACGAGGACACCGGCACCGCCGAGGTCATCGTCCCCGATTACCAACTCTCGTTGGCGATTGGCAAGGAAGGACAGAACGCCCGTCTGGCGGCCCGCCTCACTGGCTGGCGCGTCGACATCAAGAGCGAAACCCAGCTGGCCGAAGAAGAGGCGTATGCCAACCAGGACTGGGCCGAGGGCGAATGGGTCGTCGATCCGGAATCTGGTGAGCAGGTGTGGCAGCCCGCTGAAGGTGGCGAAGCCATGTCGGCTGAGGCATATGCCCAGGCCAGCGATACCCCTGAGGATGCCCTCGAAGCGGCCATCGCCGCCGAGGTCATCACCGAAATCATCGTTGAGGAACTTGTTGAGGAACTCATCGAGGAACTGATCGAAGAAGCCGTCATTGAGGCGGTGCTGGAAGAGATCCTCGAGGAAGCTCTCGAGGATGCGGAAGCAGAGGCCACTAGCGCGGCCGACGACTCCGAAGAGGGTGAAACTCCGGCCTGAGGCCGGGGCGGCGCCCTGCCGTTCGTGTACGACCGCCGGTCGTGCGAGAATAAAAAGCCGTTCTGGTCGTTCGTGACCGGAACGCACACGGGTTTTCGCCGATCGGCGGGCTCCTGTGTCGAGAAGACTGAGGTTGCAGTTGTCGGGAAATATGCGCGTGTACGAGCTGGCACGAGAGCTTGGTCTCACCAACAAAGAGACCCTTGATCTGTGTGTCGCGCTCGGAATCGGCGTGAAGAGCCACTCCTCGAGCGTGGTGGAACCCCAAGCCGATCGTGTCCGCCGCAAGGCCGAGCGCGAAGGACTGGTCCGCGACGTCCAGCCGGAAGAACCCGAAAAGGTCCCGGCAAAGAAGGCCGCGGCCAAAAAGGCTCCAGCCAAAAAGGCTCCGGCAAAGAAAGCGGCCGCCAAGAAGCCCACCGAGACCGACGACGAAGCTCCGGCCGACGTCGAATCGGCGAGTGAAACTGCCGTTCCCGCCCTTGAAACTGTCGCCGAAACGATTGTCGAGCCGATCCCAACACCGGTGGAAGAAGCTCCGGCAGTTGTTGCCAAGGCTGCGCCGAAGCGTGTCATCTCCTCGTCGGGAAGCGCCGGTCCTCGGCCGCCGGCCCCGCGTGTCGAAACACCGGCCCCCGCACCCGCTCCCGTTGCGGAAATACCAGTTCCAACTGCTCCGGTTGAACCGCCGGCTCCGGCCGCTCCGGCCGCTCCGGCCGACGCTGCCCCAGAGGCTGCTACTCCCGCAGCCCGGGCCCCCATGCCCACCAAGCCTCCGACTTCGACGACCGGCAAGCCAATTCCGCGTCCTCCCGGAGCGCGTCCTCCCGTCTCGTCCTCGGGCAAGCCGATTCCGCCTCCCCCCGGTGTTCGTCGCGACGAGCCTTCCGGTCGCCCGGGTGGCCCCGGAGCGCGTCCCGGCGGCGGCCCGCGCCCCGCAGGTGGCGGCTATGGCGGTGCTGGCGCAGCTCGTCCCGGTGGTTTCAGTACGCCTCGTCCCGGTAGCAGCCCTGGTGGCGCACCCGGTGGTGGCGCTCCCGGTGGTGGCGCTCCCGGTGGTGGCCCCGGCGGCCCCGGTGGTCGTCCCGGTGGCGGTCGTCCTGGCGGCGGACCGGGTGGTGGCCCCGGCGGTCAACGCCGTCCGCAACGACGCAAGGGTCGTCGTCGTCGTAACCGCGACGAACTGCAGCCGATCGACGCACCGAGCTACACGCCTCGTGAAGCTCCGGTTCCCGTCGGCACGATCGTTGTTGAACGGTCATCGACATCACAGGATCTCGGTCCCAAGCTGAACCGCACGGCGGCCGACGTCGTCCGCTTCCTCATGCAGCAGGGTGAAATGGTCACGGCGACCCAATCACTCAGCGACGACATGATTGAACTCTTCGCTGCTGAAGTTGGTGCCGAGATCCGTCTCGTGAACCCGGGCGAAGAGCAAGAAGTCGAACTCCAGAAGCTTCTCTTGCTCGACGACGATGTCGACGACGACACCTACGAGTCGTGGCCCCATCGCTCGCCGGTCATCACCGTCATGGGTCACGTCGACCACGGCAAGACCAAACTTCTCGATCAGATCCGCCATGCCAACGTTGTCGCCGGTGAAGCCGGTGGCATCACGCAGCACATTGGTGCGTATCAGACCGAACTTGATGGTCGATTCTTGACGTTCCTCGACACCCCCGGCCACGAGGCGTTCACCGCCATGCGTGCACGTGGGGCCGAAGCGACCGACATCGTCATCTTGGTTGTGGCCGCCGACGATGGCGTCATGCCGCAGACACTCGAAGCGCTGAATCATGCGAAGGCAGCTGACGTTCCGATCGTCGTGGCCATCAACAAGATCGACCGCGACAACGCCGATCCGAATCGGGTCATGCAGCAGCTGTCCGAGCACGGTCTCGTCCCCGAATCATGGGGTGGCGACACCGTCATGATCGAGGTTTCCGCGTTGCAGAACCTCGGTGTCGACGATCTTCTTGAGAACGTCCTTGTGATCGCTGAACTCGAAGATCTTCGGGCGACGCCCGAAGGCCGCGCTCGCGGCGTCGTGCTCGAATCGAATCTCGATATCGGTCGTGGCCCCGTTGCCACCATCCTCGTCCAGCACGGAACACTCCGTGTCGGAGATCCGCTCGTCGCCGGCGCCGCATGGGGCCGTGTTCGGGCGATCATCGACGACAAGGGCAATCAGCTCAAAGAAGCTGGTCCCTCGATGCCGGTACAGGTCCTCGGTCTTTCCGAAGTCTCCATTGCTGGCGACCGATTCGTGGTCGCTCCCGATGAGAAGACTGCGTCGAAAGTCGCGGCCACTCGTGAGCACTGGTTGCGAGTTGCGTCCATTGGTCGCGAGGCTCACGCCATGAGCGGCGGCGCCAAGCTCGAAGACATCTTCGAACAGATTCAGGCTGGCGAGACTGCCACCCTCAATCTCATCGTGAAGGCCGACGTCACCGGTTCGCTCGAAGCTCTCACCGAAAGCCTCAAGAAGCTGGAACGGCCGGAGGTCAAGCTGGCGTTCGTGCACCGAGCTGTCGGTGGCATCACCCAGAACGACGTGCAGTTGGCTGCCACCTCGAACGCCACGATCATCGGCTTCAACGTGCGACCGGATCGTCAGGCCCGTGAGCTTGCCGATGCCGAGCGCGTCGAGATCCGGGCCTACGAAATCATCTACCAGGTGCTTGAAGACATCGAGAACGCAATGCGCGGTCTCCTCAAGCCCGTGTACGAAGAAATCGTCACCGGTGAAGCCGAAGTCCGCGAGATCTTCCGTGTGCCCCGCATTGGCGCTATCGCCGGTTGCTATGTCACCAACGGCCAGATCACGCGTGGTTCGAAGGTGCGCTTCCTCCGTGAAGGAACGATCATCTGGAAGGGATCAATCGCGTCACTCCGTCGCTTCAAGGACGATGTGCGCGAGGTTGCCACCGGGTTCGAATGCGGTATCGGTCTCACCGATTTCCAGGATCTCAAGCCCGGCGACGTCATCGAAACCTTCGAAGATCGCGAAATTCCCCGTACGTAACTATGTCCACGGTGATTGACTTCACCGTGGACATCCCGTTCGGGTTAGGGCGCAAAACGCAGGAGGTTGAACGATGAGTCGACGCACCAACAACGGGTCAGCCCGTCAATATCCACGTACCGCTCGTCTCAACGAACTCTTGCGCGAGATCATCGCCGAAGAGATCGACCATCTTGATGACGATCGTCTGCAACTGCTGACGATTACTTCGGTCGTGGTCGACGGCGATCTCCGACACGCTCAGGTTTTCTACGATTCGCTTCAAGGTGAAGAGGGCGACGAAGAAATCCTCGAAGCTCTCGGAGAGATGCGCTGGAAGTTGCAGGGCGCGATCGCCCGCGAAGCACGCATGAAGCACACGCCGGGGCTTTTGTTCGCTCCGGATCACGGTGTTCGCAGCGGCGCGCGCATCGAGTCTCTCTTGGCCGAACTTCCCGAGCCAGGCCCGGAGCCGACCGAGTCGTGAGCAAGCGTAGGAACAACGACGGTCCTGATGGACTCGTCGTTGTCGACAAGGACGCGGGCTGGACCTCGCACGATGTTGTGGCCAAGTCCCGCGGATTGCTCGGCACTCGGAAGGTTGGGCACTCGGGAACCCTCGATCCCGACGCAACAGGGATTCTTCTCCTCGGCGTCGGGCGCGTCACTCGCCTGTTGCGCTTTTTGACTGCGCTTCCAAAGACGTACACCTGCGACATCGTCCTTGGTGTGGAGACATCGACGCTGGATGCCGCGGGCGACGTGACAGCGACCTATGACATGAGTGGGGTCACCTTCGAATCTGTCGAGCGAGAAGCGGCCGCGCTCACCGGCGATATCTTCCAGATTCCCCCGATGGTCTCGGCTGTCAAGATCGACGGACGCCGTTTGCACGAACTGGCCCGGGAGGGAATCGAGGTTGAGCGAAAGCCTCGACCGGTGACGGTCCATCGATTCACCGTCACGCCGACGGACGACCCGTTGATCATCCGCGCCGAGGTCGAATGCTCGTCAGGCACGTATGTCCGAACCCTGGCAGCCGATCTCGGAACCGCGCTGGGCGGCGGGGCGCATCTGCGCGATCTGCGCCGCACTGCAATCGGCAGCTTCAGCCTTGCTGACGCGCACACTCTCGAATCCGTAACGCCCGAGATACTCCTCACTCCTGCGGATGCACTTCGCGATTACGTCGTGATCACTGCGACCGAATCCGAACGCCTCGATGTCGGACACGGCAAGGTGCTGGAACGCGACGAACGGTTTGTCGGCGACGGCCCGTGGATGATTCATGATCAGGCAGGAAATCTGATAGCGGTCTATGCGCCCCATCGTGGGACCACGGCTAAGCCCGAGGTCGTCATTGCTCCAGTTGAGGGTGGAGGCGCGGCTACGACAGCGCCCGACTCGCCCGACGAGAAGTAGCGTCGTCGACGTCATGAAGGTCCTGCGCGACAACGATTCCCATCCTCGCCCATCAGAAGGCACGGCCGTCACGATCGGCGCCTTCGACGGCGTCCATCGGGGACACCGCGAGGTGATCAAGACCCTCAAAGGTCTCGCCGAAGAACGCGGACTGAAGACTGCTGTCGTGACGTTCGATCGTCACCCCGCTTCGGTAGTTCGGCCGGAGTCGGCTCCGTTGTTGCTTACGGATCTCGATCAGAAACTCGAACTCCTCGCCGAGTGTGGCGTCGACTACACGTTCGTCGTCACCTTCGACGAGGAACGATCGAAAGAAACGGCACCAGATTTCGTAACCGAGATTCTCGGCGAGCGACTCGGCGCAAAGAGCGTGGCGGTTGGTGACGACTTCCATTTCGGTCACAACCGGGCTGGCAACGTCGGTCTGCTTCGAACCCTCGGTGCCGAACTCGGATTTGATGTCGTTGGTCATGTACTGGTCGGACTCGATGGTCAGGCCAGCGACGAACCGGTTTCATCGACCCGTATCCGCAGGGCGCTCGCTGCCGGTGATCTTGTTGGTGCGAACGAAATGCTTGGCCGCCCGCACGAGGTGCGCGGCATCGTGGGCCACGGTGACGCCCGCGCCAGAGACCTCGGATTCCGCACCGCCAACGTTGCGGTTCCAGAATCGATCTGCCTGCCGGCGGATGGGATCTACGCCGGGTGGTATTTCACTCCTGACGGTGTCCGGCATCCAACGGCCATTTCACTGGGTCGGCGCCCGACCTTCTACGAGTTCGCTGAAACTTCGCTGCTTGAAGCTCATCTGATCGACTTCGATGGTGACCTTTACGGCCAGGCCGCGTCAGTGCAGTTTGTCGCTCGCCTGCGCGATGAATTGAAATTCGACGGAGTCGACGCGCTCATCGAGCAGATGGGTCGCGATGTCGACCAATGTCGCTCAATGTTGAGCGACTGATCTCACCAGGGTTCGTCGGGGATTCCGAAGCGCTCGCTATACGCGCGCATTTGTTCGCGACGCGCAGGGACATCGATCCCGATCTGGTCGACGTCATAGATGACTTTGCCGAATCGTTCGCGCTCGTGGGTGGCCCCGTAGTTCGCGAGAGCCGCTTCGGCAGCAGCGTCCATCGGCTGACCGGCAAGTTCATAGATGCTGCGGATCGTCCCGAGATCGTCGGCCATGAACTGATCGAACCTGATGTCCATTGATTGGGAAGTGGCAAGTAGTTCACGGTCGCGCATCGCTGCGTTCAGCATGTCGTCCAGGCGATCAGCCCAGTAATTGGAAATGGCCACGGGATCGACTGGCGAAAGGGAGATGCGGGCCGAATACGAAACCATGGTTCCCATCGAGACCATCACCGATACTGGGTCGCGGTGTGTCACGAGAAATGTTGCGTCGGGGAACGTTCGGGCGAGAGGCCCAAACTGTTCGAGGTGTTGCGGCGATTTGAGAATCCAACGAGTACCACCGCGCAGGAACTGACAGGCCTTGAGCACAGTCTTCATGTACTCGTAGTGCGGGGTTTGATCGTGTGACTTGTAATAGTCCCGCCACGTTGGCATCGGCGCCATCGTCTCAAACATCATCGTGGAGAAGTCGATGGCGAGGATCTGGATTTCCTCGTGCACGTGCCATGTCGTCATCTCGTGCATGCGATTGAAGTCGGGCATGATGATGTTCATGACCTGAAGCCCGCCTTCGGTCCGGGCGAGGCGCGGGTCCTCGGGCGTGTTGGCCAACGAAGTTTCGGTTGGCAGCGGCACCGGCTGTTGACTCTCCCAGTAGGGGAGCGATCGCAATGCCGGATCGGCTGAGATCAGGTTGTGAAGATGGGTCGTGCCGGTGCGGGGGAGTCCGGCGATGACGATGGGCGCGGCGATTTCGATGTCGTGGATCTCGGGATGGCGGGCGAGAAGAGCCGCGATCAGGAGGCGGTTTTGGAGAAGTTGACCCATCTGGGAGGCAGCGCCGATTCGACCCATTGGCGACAAGGGGGCTTCGGTGTTCAGCGAATGCAGGATGATCTCAAGTCGTTCGACGAAGTCCATGGGCCCGAAATCGTCGAGGCCGGTGGCGGCGGCGGCCTGCGTCATGAGGGCATCAGCATTTAGCTCGACCATGTCGGCAAAGGGGGCCGCGCCCTCGAAAATTGCCGTGGCCTCAGCCGAGAAGTGCGGATCGGCCAAGTCATCGAGGCGTTTCGGTTCGGGTCGTGCGGTTGCGGTCAAGGTTCCCCCGGTCGGTTCGCCTGTCCCCCGACGAGGCGATCCCGCATCGTAGAACGCCGGGAAGGGCGGGAAATCTCCCGAATGGGGAGTTCGGGGCGCCCCTGCTACCCTCGGGGGGTCGGTGGACACCCTTGTTCACCGATTCATCCGCCCCCGATCACGCCAGGCGCCCCTACTCGAGGGTCGTGCAGCGGATCATGGAGCCGGGTCAGAAGCCCACACGAAGGATATTTTCATGTCACCAGAACCAGCAAACCTTCCTCCGAAGGCCGGCACAATCGCTGAGCATCGCCTGCACGGAACCGATACAGGTTCCCCCGAGGTGCAGATTGCACTGCTCACTGATCGCATCAACCACCTCACCGAACATCTGAAGGCCCACAAAAAGGACCATCACAGTCGTCGAGGACTCCTGATGCTTGTTGGTCGTCGCCGTCGCTTGCTCGATTACGTCAAGAAAAACGACGTCGAGCGCTATCGCACGATCATCGCAAAGCTCGGCCTGCGCCGATAACACGGCATTCGGAGGGCGACCATTCCGGCCGCCCTCTTCTGTGTTTGTGTCCGGATCCGCTGGACATGAACAACCCGGCGACGAGGTGTCTTCAGTTGCCGGTGGTGAGTTCCGGAACCTCGTGTTCCGTAGTTCACCACTGGGAACTGCCGTCACCGTCGCCTCTCACAGCCTGACCACACGGGTCCTGCTGCAAAAAAGGAGACAACAAATGGCAGACGCCATTTCCATCGACGCCATCATTCCCGGTGACGACGACAAGACCATCAATTTCTCAGCGGGCAAGCTCGCTGGGCAGGCCGACGGTGCCGTCACCGTCCAGATCGGCGACACCGTTGTGCTCGTCACCGCCACGGCGGCCAAGTCCGCCCGCGACGGCGCGGATTTCTTCCCCCTCACCGTCGACATCGAAGAGCGCATGTACGCCGCGGGACGCATCCCCGGTTCGTTCTTCCGTCGCGAGGGCAAGGCCTCTGATCAGGCCATCCTCACCTGTCGTCTCATGGACCGCCCGTTGCGTCCGTGCTTCCCCGACGGTTTCCGCAACGAGGTCCACGTCGTCGGTACGGTTCTCGCCGCCGATCTCGTGAACCCTCATGACGTCGTCGCCATCAATGGCGCCTCGGCGGCACTCATGCTTTCCGGCATCCCCTTCGACGGCCCGATCGGCGCCGTTCGTCTCGCCTTCACCACCGACGGCACCTGGATTCCGCACCCCACGTACGAAGAGGGCCAAGAGTCCACCTTCGAAATGGTTGTGGCTGGTCGTGCCCTCGGCACCAACGATGTCGCCATCTCCATGGTTGAAGCAGGCGGCACCGAAGCTTCATGGCCCGCCTTTCAGGACGGCGCCCCCAAGGTCGACGAGGACGTTCTCGCCGGTGGCCTCGAAGCCGCCAAGCAGTACATCCTCCAGTCGATCAACGCCCAGCGTCAGCTCATGGCTGCCGTCGGCGTCAAGGAGCCGATGTCATACACCGTGACCTCCGACTACTCGCCCGAGGTTTTCGCGGCGATGGACGCCAAGCGCGAGCAGATCCTCGGCACGCAGGTCATCTCCGACAAGACCGCCCGTCTCGAAGCCGAAGCGGCTCTTCGCGACAAGCTCGTGGCTGAACTGCTTCCGCAGTTCGCCGATGTTTCCGGTGCGGACAAGCAGCTCAAGGCTGCGTTCCGCTCGGTCACCAAGGCTGTCGTTCGTTCGCGCATCGTGAACGAAGGCGCCCGCATCGACGGTCGTGGACCCAAGGACATTCGTGCGCTTTCCTCCGAGGTTGGCGTGCTTCCGTCCGTGCACGGTTCGGGTCTCTTCCAGCGTGGCGAGACTCAGGTGCTCAACGTCACCACGCTCGGCATGCCCCGTATGGAGCAAATGATCGACGCCCTCGGTGACGTGACTCGCAAGCGTTACATGCACCATTACAACTTCCCGCCGTACTCGACTGGTGAGACCGGCTTCATGCGTGGACCGAAGCGTCGCGAGATCGGACACGGCATGCTCGCCGAGCGTGCCCTCGTCCCAGTGCTCCCGACTCCCGAAGAGTTCGCTTACACGATCCGTACCGTGTCCGACGTGCTCTCCTCAAACGGTTCGACCTCCATGGGTTCGGTCTGTGGTTCGACGCTCTCGATGATGGACGCCGGCGTTCCGCTGCGTGCACCCGTCGCCGGCATCGCCATGGGTCTCGTCTACGCCGATGGTAAGTACACGACTCTCACTGACATCCTTGGTGCCGAAGACGCATTCGGTGACATGGACTTCAAGGTTGCCGGTACCGCCGAATTCGTCACAGCCCTCCAGCTCGACACGAAGATCGACGGCATTCCCGCCGACGTTCTGGCGCAGGCGCTTCAGCAGGCCAAGGAAGCCCGTCTTGCAATCCTCGAGGTCATGGCCGGCGCAATCGCCAAGCCGCGTGACGAGGTTGGCGAAACCGCACCGAAGATCATCAGCTTCGAAATCCCGATGGACAAGATCGGTGAAGTCATTGGTCCGAAGGGCAAGGTCATCAACGCCATCCAGCAGGAGACCGGCGCCGACATCAGCGTTGACGATGACGGCAGTGTTGGCCGCGTAAGCATCGGCTCCACCGATGGTGGCGCTGTCGCCGAAGCCGAGCGTCAGATTCGTCTGATCCTCAACCCTCCGACCGCCGAAGTTGGTCAGGTGTACCAGGGCCGTGTCGTGAACGTCACCAAGTTTGGTGCGTTCGTGAACATCCTCCCGGGTCGCGATGGTCTTCTCCACATCTCCAAGATCGGTGGCGGAAAGCGCATCGACAAGGTCGAGGATGTTCTTGACCTCGGTGATGCTGTCGAAGTCCGTGTCGACGATGTGGATCCCAACGGCAAGGTGTCGCTTTCGATGGCGAACTCGCCCGTCGCCGAAGCAGAAACCGCCTCGACCGAAAGTGCACCGGCTCCGTCGGCTGCTCCGGCTTCCGCACCGGCCGCCGATTCCGGTAGCGACCGCGAGTACGTGTCGTTCGAAGATGCCTTCGACGCCGAGATCGGCACCGAACTCGGTGACCTCGGCCCCTCTAGCAACGACGGTGGTCGTGGCAATGGTGGAGGCAATCGTCGTGGCGGAGGTGGCGGCCGTCGCCGCTGATCTGCGCCCTTCGGTCTCACCTGTGAGTGAGTCCGACATTGAACGTTCCGAACTGGCTTCGGGTGTGCGCGTCGTTTCCGAGCGCATGCCCGAAGCACGTTCCGTGAGCGTCGGAATGTGGTTTGCCGTCGGGTCGCGCGACGAACCCGGCAACATCGCGGGTGCCTCGCATTTCCTTGAGCACCTTCTTTTCAAAGGCACCGAACAACGATCGGCCCGGAGCATTGCTCTGGCGGTCGATGCCGTCGGTGGCGAAATGAATGCCTACACAAGTCGCGAGCACACGGCGTATTACCTGCGTCTTCCTGTGGCCGAACTGGATTCGGGCCTCAGACTCCTTGCCGATGTCGTGAGCGAGCCTGCGTTCCGGGCCCACGAGCTCGACGCCGAGCGCGAGGTGATCATTGAGGAACTCCTCATGAGCGAGGACACGCCTGACGATCTCGTGCTCACCGCCCTCTACGAGAGCTTGTACCCGCAGCATCCACTCGGTCGCGAGACACTCGGGAGTCGAGACACCGTCGAGGCGATGACCCGAGACGACGTCTCTGAGTTCCATGCAACGTGGTACCGCCCCGCCAATCTTGTGATTGCGGCTGCCGGAAATCTCGATCACGCCCAGGTCGTTGAGGCTGTCGATGGTCTCTTCGACAACGGCGCCGCCGGCGTTGCTCCCGAGCGCACGGCTCCTTCATCGGATATCGAACCGCTCGTACTCATCGACCGTCCTACCGAGCAGGTCCATGTCGCGGTTGGTTGGCGAGCTCTTCCCATCGACGACGACGATCGCTACGCGCTCTGGGTGGCGAACCATGTTCTCGGTGGAGGCATGTCCAGCAGGCTTTTCCAGTCAATTCGCGAAGAACGCGGTCTCGCCTACACGGTGTTCACCTCGCCGTCGTCCTACAGCGATGTCGGCTCGCTCATTCTTTACGCAGGGACCGGGGCGAACCGCCTCGGCGAACTGCTCGATGTCACCAACGAGGTACTCGAGGGAGTTCTCGCTGATGGGATCACCGCCGAAGAGCATGCCGTTGCACTGGGCTATCTCGAAGGTTCCATGTTGCTCGGTCTCGAGGACTCCGGATCACGCATGTCCCGTTTGGGCTCAGGTCTCGTCGTGCGCGACAGCATCATCTCGATCGATGACCACGTGCGGCACATCCGCTCAGTGACTCTCGACGATGTGCATCGGGTCCTGAAGCGGATTCTCGGTCAGCCCCGCGCTGTCTCCGCCGTCGGGCCTCTCGGTGGCAGCAACGCTGCGCTCGAGGCGTTCGCCAAATCCTGATCGGAATCGGCGCTCAGGGCGCTATGTTCGTCGCATGACACAACGCGTCGGAGTCTTTGGTGCCGGTGGCCGAATGGGCAGCACGGTTTGTCGTGCGGTCAACGCCGATCCCCTTCTCGAGTTGGTGGCAGCAGTCGATCCGCACCATGCCGGCCTCGATATGCATCAGGTGACAGGTTGCGATCTGCCTTTTCAGGTGGCGCGTGATGGTCGAGCGTTCATCGATGCTGGCGTCGATGTCGTTGTGGACTTCACGCATCTCGAAGCAGCCCGGGAGAACCTTCTGTGGCTGGCCGAACATAAAATTCACGCCGTCGCCGGTACCACCGGCTTCTCCGATGATGACTACGCAGGGTTCCGAACCGCATTTGCAAACTCGAACTGTGTCATTGCCCCAAACTTTGCGATCGGTGCGATTCTGATGATGCGCTTCGCAGAAATGGCTGCGCCATTTTTCGAGACCGCCGAGATCGTTGAACTGCACCATGACGCAAAACTCGACGCTCCTTCCGGAACCGCCATGCTCACCGCTGAACGCATGGCGGACGCTTCATCGGAGTGGGCGGCAGATCCAACTAAGACGGAGATCCTCCCCGGAGCCCGCGGTGGTCGCGGGCCAGCCGATATCCGGGTGCATTCGCTGCGACTGCGCGGCATGGTCGCACATCAGGAAGTCATCCTTGGCACGACTGGTCAGACCCTGTCGATCCGCCACGATTCCTATGACCGCGATTCGTTCATGTCCGGGGTCGTTCTGGCGGTCAGAGCCGTCCCGGTCCATCCTGGACTCACGATCGGTCTGGACTCACTGCTCGATCTCTAGACGGACGATTCGGTGGGATCGATCCGATCCGCTTCGCCGGAGTGTTCGAGGATCTCAAGTTCGGTGATCTCGCGCTTGCCGCGTCGCAGTTCGCCAAGCGACGTGAGTGCTACGAGTCCGATAGAGACAACGAGCAATGGCACTCGCCATGTCGAAACGAAGCCGAGCACCGAACTAATTGGCCCGGAAAACACGTCGCCGAGAATTTGGATCATGAAGAGACGTCCGACTGTGCCGACGATGTTGAGACCGGCGAACAGCCAAGGTGACATGCGGGCCACTCCTGCGATGAGACAGACGTAATTGTTGGGAAACAGCACGACGAGTGGTGCTCCCCACCGACCGAACCATCGTTCGAGCGTCGTCATGTACCGACTCATCGTTGGAGTCCGGCGTTCCATCCATCGGAGCGCGGCGGGGCCGTAGAACCATCCGATGGCGAAGAAGAACGGATCGGGTAGGAGCAGACGAGCCGCGCCGATCAGGTAGTACGAAGCCAGATCGACCTGGTTGACGACGAGGACCAGGTACCGGTTCTTCGCGCTGAGGCCAATGAGCCAAAGGGGATGATTCTCGACCAAGTTCGGCCATAGGGCGTCGGCGGTATACGCCGCAATCACCATGGCGGCGATGGGCGCGATTAGGAACGCCAAATGAGGACGTCGGGGCGGAATGTCGGTTGGTTCAGGGTGGATCGGTCTCTCAGACAGGACCCCATCTTCTCACGTACGATGCGCCGTCAGTCCGAGGGGTACCGACGGTGCCGTGGCGAGGGAGCTTGGCATGAAGGGTTTGATGCAGGACGGGCCATTGGTGCTCACCCATTTTCTGGACAGGGCGGAGAAACTCTTCCCGAACAAAACGATCGTCACCGCAACTGCGACCGGCATCGAGACCGAGACCTACGCAGAGTGGGCTGAGCGCACCCGCCGGCTCGCCGGCGTTCTGGACGATCTCGGGATCAGCGCAGACGGACGGGTGGCGACGTTCGCATGGAACAGCGCCCGCCATCTCGAGCTGTACTTCGCTGCCCCCTGCAGCGGGCGAGTGCTCCACACGCTGAACATCCGCCTGTTCCCCGAACAAATCACCTACATCGTCAACCACGCCGAAGACGAAGTCATCTTTGTCGACAAGTCACTTCTTGGATTGCTGTGGCCGCTGGTGGATACCTTCACGACCGTTCGTCACATCGTCGTGATGGACGACGGACGTGGCGAACTCCCGACTGATAGCGGCGGCTGGTTGCTGCACGATTACGAGGACCTTCTCGCGGCGGCAAGTCCCGTGGAGTTCAACGTCACCGACGAGAACCAGGCGGCGGCGATGTGTTACACGAGCGGTACTACCGGGAACCCGAAGGGAGTTGTGTACTCGCATCGTTCGACATGGCTGCACACCCTGGCGGCGATGACCGCCGACAGCTTGGGGGCATGCGAGCGCGATGTCATCATGCCGGTGGTTCCGATGTTCCATGCGAATGCGTGGGGACTCGCCCATATCGGTGTCGCAACTGGCGCCACCCTGGTGATGCCCGGTCCCGATCTCTCCCCGAAGGCGCTAGCCACCCTGATCGAAACTCAGCGGGTGACTGTCGCCGCAGGTGTCCCGACGATCTGGATGGGCGTGCTCGGTGAACTCGACGGGCGTGACACCTCGAGTCTGCGCGCCATTCCGTGCGGCGGCTCTGCAGTGCCGAAGCACCTGTCCGAGGGATATCGGTTGAAGATCGGACTTCCGATTCAGCAGGCGTGGGGGATGACTGAAACAAGTCCGCTTGCGTCGGGTGGTCAGATGAAGTCGGCATTCGATTCATTGACCGAAGATGAGCGCGCTGATTACCGAGCCACGATCGGCCTGCCGTCGATCGGCGTCGAGTGCCGGATCGTCGATCAGGTCACCGGTGAGCAGGTCCCGTGGGACGGCGAGACTCGCGGTGAGCTCCAGACCGCCGGACCATGGATTGCCCGGGAGTATTACAACGATGATCGGTCACCGGAGTCCTTTACGAAGGATGGATGGTTGAAGACAGGCGATGTCGCAACCGTCGACTCCGAGGGATACATGCGCATCGTTGATCGCACGAAGGACGTCGTGAAGTCCGGCGGTGAGTGGATCTCGTCAGTCGAACTTGAGAACGAGATCATGGCGCATCCGGCCGTGGCCGAAGCGGCGGTAATCGGGCTCAAACATCCCAAGTGGGGTGAGCGGCCGATGGCGTGCGTCGTGCTGCGTCCGGGAGAGTCGCTGACTTCCGACGAGCTCCTCGGATGGCTCGACGGTCGAGTTGCCAAATGGTGGCTGCCCGACGAGGTGGTCTTCATCGACGAAGTTCCGAAAACATCGGTCGGCAAGTTCTCGAAGCGGGAGTTGCGCGAACGCTTCGCCGATCACGTGCTGCCGACGGCCTGACGGATGCTCTGACTGGGGGCGGGTCCGATCGACGGGCCCGATTCCCCCGTGGTGCTGGGTGGTGCGTAGCCTGACGACGTGTACCGGTTCCTGCTTCGACCTCTTTGGATCCTGTCGCACATTTTCGTAATCGGCTCGGTCGTCGTCATGATCAATCTGGGGTTCTGGCAGTTGGGGCGCCTTGACGAGCGCAAGGCATCGAATGCGACCATCGTCGAGGCCGAGAAGCCAGCTGCTGTGCCGATTGCGGAGATACTGCCCGACGGCGTCAACACATCAGTGGCAGCGGTCGATGAAGCGAGCTACCGATCGGTGATCGTGACCGGTGTGTATCGCGTCGATCAGCAGGTGCTCATACCGAATCGCACCTACAACGGTGGCGCAGGCTTCTGGGTGATCACGCCCATCGTGCAGGCCGACGGAACGGCAGTAGTGATCAACCGCGGCTGGATTCCGTATTCGTTCACCGCCGACGGCCCGTGGGACGAGTTCGCGCCACCGCCCGGGACCGTGTCGGTCTCGGGAATGATTCGCCCGCCGCAGGTCCGGGAGGAATCAGGAATAGTCGCCGGCCCGAAGGATCCGACCGAAGGAACCCTTCGCTCTCTTGCCCGAGTCGATGTCGAACGTCTCGGCCAGCAGGTCGACGAAAAACTCTGGCCGCTCTACGTCAACCTCCAGCAACAACAGCCCGAGCAGATTGGTCAGCTGCCGGTTCCCGTACCGAGGCCGGAACTTTCCGAAGGTCCCCATCTTGGCTACGCGGGTCAGTGGTTCATCTTCAGCACGCTCACGATCATCGTGTACCCGTTGCTACTGCGCCGGGTGGCGCGCCGTCGTCAGCGTGAAGAGGTTGATTCCGGCGCATCGGACACATCAGCGTTGTTGTGAACGCGATTACCCGAGAGAAAATCCTCGAGAGTGTGCTGCGATGCATCGAGGTTGACGGGCTTGCATCTACGAGCATCGAGGATGTCGCTCGAACGGCATCGATCTCGCGCGCCACGATCTACCGGTACTTCCCGGGGGGTCGGGAACAGCTGGTTTCCGAGGCGGTCACGTGGGAAGTCGGGCTGTTCTTCCATCGCATCGAGATCGCCATTGAGAGCGAGACCGAACTGTCGGGAATGGTGGCGGTGGCACTTCGTGCCGGACATGAAGCTCTGGCCGATCACGGGCTGCTCCATCAGTTGCTGCGCACGGAACCCGAAGCCGTCCTGACCGAACTGGCGGTGGCGACTGATGTCGTCCTCGGTGTGATCGTGGCGCTAATCGCCGATCAGCTGGAACGGGAGAGAGCGGCCGGAAGGGCGAGGGTCGATCTGGACGCGACCGAGGCCGCCGATCATCTCGGGCGTCTGTTTCTCTCCTATCTCGGGACTCCCGGTCGGTGGGATCTCACTGATCCCGACTCGTTGGATCGTCTCGTACGAACCCAGTTCCTGGCCGGAATCGAGCGCCAGGCCTGATCCTGAGAGGTCCGGGGGAGCGGCGGTCGCACTTTCTTGGCGATGAGACAAAAACGCGGATACTGTCTCATCTGTGCCCCTGACCATCGTTCCCGGCGAACTCGCGATCTCACCGCTTGCGCCTGCACCGTTCGCGAACAACGCGACGGTGTTGTCGGATGTTGCGACGCGAATTTGCAACGCAACGGTCGATGTTGTCGCTGCTCAGGGACTGCGGGCCACGACGGTCGACGACATTGCCGTTGCCGCCGGATGTGGCCGAGCGACGATCTATCGGGCGTTCCCCGGTGGGCGCGCTGAACTACTTCTCACGGTTCTTGACCGCGAAGTTGCGGCGATCTTTGAACTCGGAACGATTGCGGTTCGCTCGTGCGACGAATTCGCCGAAGCAGTGACGGCGGCAATCCACACGGCGGCAACAGCGCTGGCCAATCATGCCGCGCTGCAGAAACTTCTCGCCACCGAGCCGGGCACAGTGTTGCCATTCATTTCGTTCGATGGCCTCGACCCGTTACTCGCAATGGCCGCCGAATGGGGCCGGCTCGAGTTCGCTCGGTTCACCACCGTCGACGACGCGGAGATTGCCGGCGAATGGGCGGCACGCGTTCTGTTCGGCCACGTCCGCTCACCCGGCGCCGTGCTCGACGTCACCGACAGCGCCGCAGTCATGCGTCTTGTCGAATCCTTCTTGCTTCCTGGTCTTTCGACTGAACCTCGAATCTCATCGTTCACCACATCCTCTTAAAGGAGTCCTGTTATGTCATCCACTGAAGAAATCATCGGCCGCCGAGATCTCAACGACATCGAAGAGATCCTTTCGATCTCCAACACCGATGTTCATGCAGCGATCCACACGGTGAAGGACAATTCCGACGCAATCTTCACGTGGGATTACGAAAAGGGTGCTCGTCCGGCACTCAACAAGCTTTACGAGAAGGCCAAGACTTCGCAGTGGAACGGCGAGACCGATCTTGATTGGTCGATCGATGTCGATCAGGAGGCCGTGGTCGTGGCGAACATGGCTGCGAATAGTCGTGGCGCAGGTCTTGATGTCGCCGGCACCTGCTTCGAGAAGTGGGGCGACAAGGAGTGGATGGAACTCGGAGTCCAGTCGCAGAACTGGACGTTGAGCCAGTTCATGCACGGCGAGCAAGGTGCGCTGATCTGCACGGCGAAAATCGTTGAGACCGTTCCGTGGATCGACGCAAAGTACTACGCCGCCACCCAGGTCATGGATGAAGCCCGCCACGTTGAGGTGTTCGCGAAATATCTGAACGAGAAGCTGTCAGGTAACTATCCGGTCAATACCCACCTGAAGCTCCTTCTTGATGACATCGTCGCCGATAGTCGCTGGGACATGACCTACCTGGGGATGCAGATCATGGTTGAGGGTCTTGCCCTTGCCGCCTTCGGATTCATGCACAACATGACCACCGAACCGCTGCTCAAGAAGCTCCTCCGATACGTCATGAGCGATGAAGCCCGCCACGTCGCATTCGGTGTTCTGTCTCTCAAGGAGTACTACCAAGACCTCACGCAGGCCGAACTACGCGAACGTCAAGAGTTCGCGTTCGAGGCAGCGGTGCGCATGCGGGATCGTTTTCTGCAGCAAGAGGTTTGGGATCGCATGGGTGTTCCCGTCAAGGAAGCAGTTCATGTGGTCATGCATGATCCGGGCCAGCAACTCTTCCAGCAGATGCTTTTCGCCAAGATCGTCCCGAACTGCAAGAAGCTTGGTCTTCTTGATGCGGGCGACGGCTGGTTGCGCATGAAGTTCACCGAACTCGGAGTCATCGGATTCGAGGATCATCCCGATACCGAAGAGGAATACGAAGTCTTTGCTCTTGCCGAAGGTGAAACCGCAGCAGCCTGACGATTCGATGTGAAAACCGGTGTCGATGATCGGCACCGGTACCGAGAAACCAGTGGAACTCGCCCGAGATTGGCGGGGTCCGCTGGTACGGTTGGCCCCATGGCTCGCTTCGGTTCGGTGATCACCGCAATGGTCACCCCATTCAACGATGCCGGTGAGGTCGATCATGCCGGGGCAGCGGCATTGGCCCGATGGTTGGTTTCGCAGGGCAACGATGCGCTCGTTCTGACGGGTACCACCGGCGAGGCCGCGTGTCTCACCGATGAGGAGCAGATCGCCTTCTGGCACACCGTGCGTGCTGCGGTCGATGTCCCACTTGTCGCTGGTTCGGGAACGAACGACACGCGTCATGCCGCCGAACTCACCGGTCATGCCGCCGGCGCAGGCATGGACGGGGTGCTGATTGTCACGCCCTATTACAACCGACCGTCGCAGGCCGGAATCGAAGCGCATTTCCGGCACGTCTGTGCGGCGACGGAACTGCCCGTCATCGTCTACGACATCCCTGTGCGCACGGGCCGAAAGATCGGCAGCGATCTCATTCTGCGGATGGCGAACGAGATTCCAAACGTGGTCGCGCTCAAGGATGCGGCGGGTGATCCGTCGGCTACCGCCGAGGTGATCGCACGCGCTCCGGCAGGTTTCGAAGTCTTCAGCGGCGATGACGGACTCACCCTTCCACTGCTCGCCGTGGGCGCTGTCGGCGTAATTGGTGTCGCGACACACTGGGCCGCTCCGGTGATGGTTGAGATGGTCAACGCATTCAAGGCAGGTCAGATCGACAAAGCGATCGAACTCAATGCCCGGATGATCGAGAGTTATGAATTCGAAACCGGGGATCTCAATCCCAATCCGGTTCCGACCAAAGCAATGTTGCGGGCTCTCGGCCAACCGGCCGGTCCGTGTCGTCCTCCAATGGGCTTCGGGCCCACCGATCTGGAAGAGCGTGCACGCGGTGTGCACCAACGGTTGTACGCGTGAGCAAGACAAAAACAAAGCCCAAGGATCAGACCAAGGATCAAGCAAAAGATCAGGTCAAAGTCACCTTCCTTGGAGGTCTCGGCGAGATCGGCCGGAACTGTGCGTGTGTTGAAGTCGAGGGCAAGATCATGCTCATCGACTGCGGCATCATGTTCCCCGAACTTGACATGCTCGGGATCGACCTTGTTCTCCCCGATTTCACGTATCTGCGCGAGAACGCTGATCGAATCATCGGTTGCATCGCGACGCACGGTCACGAGGACCACGTTGGCGGGCTCAACTTTCTTCTGCGCGAATTGTCGTTCCCGATCTATGGCTCGGCACTGACACTTGGCTTGGCGCGTAACCGAATCGAGGAAGCGGGGCTCCTCGACCGCACCGAGTTCATCGTGGTGCAAGACGGAGAGCGTCGCCGTATAGGCCCGTTCGACATTGAGTTCATCCCGGTTACGCATTCGGTTCCGCATGGCATGGCCACCGCGTTCCACACTCCCCAGGGCGTGATTCTGCACACGGGCGATTTCAAACTTGATCTCACGCCGGTCGATGGGCGCCTTACCGACTTGGCCCGAATCGGATCGATCTCTTCTAACGAAGGAATCCGACTTCTTCTTTCTGACTCCACGAACGCGGAGGAACACGGTCATGCCGCCTCCGAGACCACTGTCGGGGCGGTTCTCTACGACCTGTTTCACCGATACGAAGGTCGCCGCATCATCACGACGTGTTTCGCCAGCCACATCCACCGCGTGCAGCAGATCGCCGATGCGGCCATTTCGTTCGACCGCGTGATCGCCACGATGGGCATGTCGATGAAGAAGAACGTCCGCATGGCGCGCGAGATGGGTCTTCTCAACATTCCCGAGTCCCGCCTTATGGATATCGCCGACGTTGGCGACATGGCCCCTGAAAAAGTGTGCATCATCTCAACCGGTTCGCAGGGTGAGCCGATGTCGGCCCTTTCTCTCATGGCCGCCAACGAGAATCGCTGGATCAACTTGAGTGACCGCGATGTGGTCATCATGAGCTCGCATCCGATTCCGGGTAACGAGACTGACGTCTCAAAGGTCATCAACGGCCTGGTGCGCATGGGTGCTGAAGTCGTTCATTCGGGCATCTCCGACGTGCACGCCTCGGGCCACGCGAAATCTGAAGATCTCAAGATGTTCCTCTCGATTGCCCGCCCCGAGTACTTCGTTCCGGTTCACGGGGAATACCGCCATCTCGCGGCACACGCGAAACTCGCCCGCCAGATGGGCGTAGCGGCCAAGAACATCCTTCTGTGCACCGACGGCGACCAGATCGTCCTCGACGCCGAAGGTATGAGGCCGCATGCGCAGGTTCCGGCTGGCTATCTCTACGTCGACGGAATCCTTGGTGACGTCGGCACTGGGGTGCTTCGCGATCGACGGGTCCTCGCCGACGAAGGCGTAGTCGTTGTGATCGTGGCGGTGAACGTCGAAACCGGCGAGATGATTCTTGGTCCCGAGATCATCACCCGAGGTTGGATCCATGCTCCCGAAGCTGAAGGTCTCCTTGACGAGTGTGCGAAACGGGTACGCGAGTCCATTGCCGACCTATTCCGCAACGGGGCGACAGACATCGAGAACATCCAGCGAGTCGTGCGCCGCACCGCCGGTCGATTCGTGAGCGACAAGACGAAGCGTCGGCCCATGATCGTCCCTGTGGTCATGGAGGCCTAGAGCCGCCTTGTCCGGCGGGGGTGCTTTCGACCGCCGGAGCTTTGCCGCCTAACGTCTGCGTTCATGTCAGACGTACCTGTCGCCCTCACTCCGAATCCCCGGGTTGAAGTTTCCACCCGACCCCAGTTGTCGTCCGAAGATGCCCGCAAGGCGATCCGGGCTGCCGAGGTGGCGTTGCTCGATGAGCGCCGCCAACTGACGCTTCAAGAACTTGATGCTCTTGTCGACGTTCCCGACTCCTCGGTGCCGGCACTGGCTGCCCTCGCCCATGAGGTCCGCCTTGCATGGTGCGGCGACACCGTCGAAGTGGAGGGAATCCTCTCCGCCAAGACCGGCGGTTGTCCCGAGGATTGTCACTTCTGCAGTCAGTCTGCGAAGTTCGAGTCGCCGGTGCAGGCCATGCCGTTCCTCGATACCGCCGATGTGATCGCCGCCGCTCGCGAAACCGCTGCCCTTGGTGCCAGCGAATTCTGCATCGTGCTGGCCATCCGCGGGCCCGACGAACGCACGATGCAGCGCATTCTCGAACTTGTCCCGATCGTGAAGGATGAGACTGGTCTGAACGTGGCCGTGAGCGCGGGCATTGTTACCGAGGACCAGGCCCGCCGACTGGCCGAGGGTGGCGTCCACCGTTACAACCACAATCTGGAAACGGCAGAGTCGTTCTTCCCGCAGGTCGTCACCACCCATTCATGGGCGGAGCGGTTCGACACCTGCAAGCTGATTCGCGACAACGGCATGGAACTCTGCTGTGGCGTGCTGCTCGGTATGGGTGAGTCCGTCGATCAGCGCATTGAACTCATCGGTCAGCTCCGTGCTGTCGAACCGGCCGAGGTTCCGATGAACTTCCTCAACCCGCGCCCGGGGACGCCGTTCAGCGGGCGGCCGCTCGTCGAACCACTCGAAGCCATCCGGTGGATCGCATTGTTCCGTCTCGGACTTCCATCGGTGATCCTCCGATACGCCGGTGGCCGCGAAGTCACGCTGCGCGAACTTCAGGCGCTTGGTCTTACGGCGGGTATCAATGCACTCATCGTGGGTAATTACCTCACGACCCTCGGTCGCACGCCGGACGAGGATCTGCAGATGCTGGAAGATTTGCAGATGCCGATCGGCGCGTTGTCCAAGGCGTTCTGAGTCAATCAATCATGAGCGTTTCGAAATGAGCGTGTTCGCATGACGACAGACGAGTTCTGTCGTTGGTGTGGAGCGCAACGCTCGGAACATTCGGATAGGCAATGTCGACGCGAGCTCGATCCGCCGCGGTTTTGTCCTCAGTGTGGGCGTCGATTGCGCGTGCAAGTGCACCCCGCTGGTTGGGATGCGACCTGCCGCGATCATGGTGTGCTTGCCGACTGAACTGTCGGCAATGCGAATCAGCTCTGTCCGCAGCTCTGCTTCTCGGCATTTGCTGGGGCGACGGGATCGGGCATTGGCTTGCCCGCGAAACGATCGTCGATCCACGTGAGCATGGCGGGAGCCGACGGGGCGATCACGCCGGCGTGTGACTGACCGGGGAAGACCCAACGCTGCGCCACTTGGCCGACAGCACACAACTGCGTGAACAGCAGCGCCGACGATGCGGTCGGAATCTGTTCGTCGTTGCCACCGTGGATGATTAGCAATGGAACGGGAATCGGAGTGGCGAACGTTCCGGGATCGTTGTTGGCCAGAATTTCGCGCCATTCCGGGACCGTTGCGGGGTCAACCTTCTGCAACTTCGAGAAGTCAAGGGTGGATGCGGCTTTGACCAGATCGGTACTGCAGAGCGTGTCGACCTTGGTGAGAAAGTCGAGTCCTTCGGGGTTCAGAACCTGATCAAGCGGAGCGGCAGTGTCGCCGTAAGCGGCATTGAGGCCGGCGGCAGCCATGGCGAAGTAATGGCGATAGGAGCTTTGTTGCAGAGCCGCGTTGATTAGCAGCAACTGTGACGGGGGAGCACCGGCCACGACTCCGACCAGATCAAGTTCCGGCGCGTAGGGCTCCGCATCTCGACCGGCGAACAGCGCAGCGTGGCCACCCTGTGAATGACCCCAAATCAGGAATCGGGAACTGGCATTCGCTCCGGGGAACACGCGAGCAGCCTTCACGATGTCGAGCGTGCCATAGGCCTCGGAATCTCCAACTATGTATGGGTGCAGACCGGGCACGCCGAGACCCTCGTAATCGGTGGCGACAATCAGGTAACCCTTGGCGAGTAGCGGATTGGCCAGTGGCACGAACTCGTCGGGCTTAAGCGAGGGAGCACAGGTATCGGCGAGGCCGGTGGTGCCGTGGGCCCACGTGATGACCGGCCAGCCGCCTTCAGGTGCAATTCCGTTCGGGATGATGATGACGCCGGTGACGGGAATGGTCTGTCCGGTGACTGACGTGGAGCCGTACATCACGAGCGACAAGGTTCCATCGAGGCCGTCGACGGCGACCGGTTGGGACTTGATGATCGTGCCCGGTGACATCTCCGGCATTGGATCGGGAACGGCATAGAACTCGGGCAGACCGGCTGCTGCTGGAACGAGCTTCCCTGGTGCGGTGGAATTGGTCGAATCCGATGAACACCCAACGAGGGTGAACGACGCCGCCGCAACGGCCGCCAGAACGATGATGCCGAACCTATTTTTCATGTGTGCTCCCCGAGATGATTCCAAACACTACCCCTCTGGCCTGCCCTTTCTGCGTCGGAGCTAGCCAATCCACACCTTTGTCAGACCCCACCGGTAGCCTTGACCTTGGCGTGCGGAGAGGGGCCACGAACGGAACGCGTACGCCTGTGGCCACGAAACAGACATCTCCCACCAAATCGAGTGCGAAGAAGCCGGCGGCCAAACGGTCGGTATCAAGGTCGCCTGCCCGCAAGCCGAGTGCCGCCAAGTCCCGCACGGCAGCACCGAAGGGCCGTGCCGGCACGGCCGCCCGTAAGCCTGCACCCAGTCCCGTTGCGCAGGCTTTCGCAGGTCACGGTCGCGATATGTGGGGTGTGGCGCTCATTGCGCTCGGTCTCCTCACGGGCCTCGGGGTCTATGCCGACCTCGCGGGACCCCTCGGGCAGGGCCTCGCTGATGGTTTTGGCGCACTGGTCGGCGGACTGCGTCTGATCGTTCCGATCCTTCTAGTGATCGGCGGCGCACTGCTCATGCGAGCGCCCGCAACAGCCGGAACAGACGCAGGTCGGTCAGCGGTTCGCTTCGTTGTCGGAACCGCCCTGATCCTGATTGCAGTCGGCGGACTGCTTCACCTTGCCAAGGGTCGCCCCGCGTGGGGCGCACCCCTCGATGACTTCATCTCGGCTGGCGGATATCTCGGCGCAGGCGTCGGTTCTCCGCTGGAAAGTCTGCTCGCCGAATGGGGCGCCGCTCTGGTGTGCATCGCCCTCATTGTCGTTGGGCTCGTCGTCGCAACCGGTGTCTCGCTGCACACCGCAGCGCGCAAGACCGCTGACGGTGTGAAGCCGGTCCAGGGTGCGCTCAAGCGCGGAGTCGATTCGCTGTTCGAGGTCGGGAACGGTCAACCGACTGAGGAGAAGGGCGATGACCTCGTCGTCGAACCGGTCTTCTTCGACGGGAGCACTGCCAGCAGTTCGGTCTGGGATGACGATTCGGACGGTTCGCCGATGCTCGAGGAACTTCTCGATCCCGATGGTCTCTCAATGGAGGAACTCACCGATCTTGAACTCGACGTCCACATCGCCGGCGAAAACGATGCGCCGCAGATTCTTGAGGATGAGATTGACGTCCACGTACCCACGTCGGCCGATGTGCCGGACACCGCCCAGCAGTTGGTGATGCCGATGGGCGTCGCTGCCAAGCCGGTCGTCTGGAAGCTGCCATCGCTCAAGATGCTCGAGCGTTCGCAGATCCAGGAAGTCAATCGTGCGCAGGTTGAGGAGCGCGGCCGCATTCTCGAAGCTGCGCTTGCTGAGCACGGCGTGACGACGCGTCTTGTTGGCATGGTCGTTGGCCCAACGGTGACGCGCTACGAACTCGAACTGGCCGCCGGCGTGAAGGTGGCGAAGCTCACCAGCCTCCACAAAGACATCGCGTACGCGATGGCAACAGCTGACGTGCGCATCCTTGCGCCGATTCCGGGCAAGCAGGCGATCGGCGTCGAGGTCCCCAACGACAACCGTCAACTCGTTGCCGTGGGTGACATCCTGTCTTCGCCTGAGGCGAAGGCGGCGAAGAACTCGCTCGAGGTTGCCATCGGACGTGACATCAACGGTCGATCCGTGATGGCCGATCTTTCGAAGATGCCCCATTTGCTCATTGCCGGAGCAACCGGTGCCGGCAAGTCGTCATGTATCAACTCGTTGATCACCTCGATCCTTATGCGCTCGACGCCCGATCAGGTGCGCATGATTCTGATCGATCCGAAGCGCGTCGAGCTTGGCCAGTACAACCGACTGCCACATCTGCTCACGCAGGTCGTCACGAATCCGAAGAAGGCAGCGAACGCTCTCGCTTGGACGGTCAAGGAGATGGAGCGCCGTTACGACCTTCTGTCCGAATGCGGATTCCGCGACATCGACGGATACAACGGTGCGTTCGACAAGGGCGAACTCGTTGATGACCCGGCGATGGGTCTTGAATTCAATCGCCTTCCGTACATCCTCGTGGTGGTCGACGAACTCAACGACCTCATGATGGTTGCAGCGCGCGACGTTGAGGAATCGATCTGTCGAATCGCGCAGATGGCGCGAGCGGTCGGCATCCATCTCGTGATCGCCACGCAACGCCCATCGGTCAACGTCATTACCGGCGTGATCAAGGCCAATGTTCCGGCTCGACTCGCGTTCGCCGTGTCGAGTCTCGCCGACTCCCGTGTCATCCTCGATCAGGGTGGTGCCGAAAAGCTTCTCGGTCGCGGCGACATGTTGCTGCTCGGCGCGAGTTCGAGCGTCGCCCAGCGCATCCAGGGCGCATGGGTCACCGAAGGCGAAGTTCGTGCTGTTGTTTCCTACTGGCGCAAGCAGTCACCCGATGTCGCGTATGACGACACGGTCCAAGGCCACGAAGACGCTGCGGCCGCTGCTGGCGGCGGTTTGATGGGTTCTGGTGACGATGACGACGACGAACTTCTTCGTCAGGCGCAGGAACTCGTGGTCCGCTCCCAGCTCGGCTCCACGTCCATGCTCCAGCGCAAGTTGCGGGTCGGATTCGCCCGTGCCGGTCGCCTGATGGACCTGCTCGAACAGCGCGGCGTGGTCGGTCCGTCGGAAGGTTCGAAAGCGCGAACAGTGCTGATGACCCCCGAGGAACTCGACGGGGCCGGAAACAACGACTTCTGAGCCGGAGTGTCATCCGCCTACGATGAACCCATGGCCGGAAGCTTTTGGATCGAAACTCTCGGCTGTCCGAAGAATCAGGTTGATTCTGACAAGTTGGTCGGATCGATGCTGGCGGATGGTCTCGTGCCGGCCGACAACGCCGAAACGGCAGATGTCGTTGTCGTAAACACGTGCGCGTTTGTCGAAGAAGCTCGTCAGGAATCGATTGACACGATCCTCGGCCTTGATGCGGCCCGCGCCCCGGGAGCCAAACTCGTTGTCACCGGTTGCATGGCCGAGCGTTACGGCTCGGAACTGGCCGACGCACTGCCCGAGGTTGATGCTGTCTCAGGCTTCGGTGTTCCCGTGACCCTCGGTCCGAAGCGTTCCGGCGGAGATGCACCAGCGCTTCCTCTGCTCGACCTCCTCAATCTTCCCCGACCCAAGTCGACCTCGCCGTGGGCCTATGTGAAGGTCGCGGAAGGGTGTGACCGCGCCTGTGGTTTCTGCGCCATTCCGTCATTTCGCGGCAAACAGCGCTCGCGCTCGATGGGTGACATCCTTGACGAGGTTGATGCTCTGCAGGCGCGCGAGATCGTTCTCGTAGCGCAGGACCTCGCTGCCTTTGGACGCGATCAGGGCGTCGGTGAACGCTCGATCGTTCCGCTTGTCAATGCGGTCGCCGAACGCGTGGACCGCGTGCGACTTCTGTATCTCTACCCGTCGGACCTCACTGACGAACTGATCGACGCGATCTGCCTCACTGGTGTTCCCTATTTCGATCTGTCGTTGCAGCATGTGTCGGCGCCGTTGTTGCGCAGAATGAAGCGGTGGGGAAACGGTGAACGCTTCACCCGGCGCATGGCCGACATCCGTCGTCGAGAGCCAGGTGCGGCATTCCGCTCCAATTTCATTGTCGGGTACCCCGGCGAAACCGAAGCCGATCACGATGAACTCCTTGCGTTTGTCGAGGAGGCGCAGCTCGACTGGTGCGGGTTCTTCTCGTTCTCCAGCGAGGAGGGCACCTACGCCGCCGACCTCGATGGCGAGGTCCCGGCCGGGCTCATGTCCGAGCGGCTCGCCGAACTCGGGGAACTCCAAGACAGAATTACCGCGGCAAAACGTGACGAATTGATCGGTTCCGAGGTCGAAGTCCTCGTGGATGCACAGGGGCAAGGTCGGACGTATCGAGAAGCGCCGGAGATCGACGGGATCGTCACGGTCCCAGACACACTTGCGATCGGCACGTTTGCGACGGTGACGATCACCGGAGCGCTCGGCCCCGACCTCGTGGCGGACACGGTGAAAGGATCGCGGTCATGAGCGAGAGCACGACCTACGGGCCATCGGCGATCGCCACGCCCGCCAATATGGTCACGGTCCTGCGCCTCTTGGTGTCGCCGCTGCTCTTCGCGATGATCAGCGACAAGCCGACCGGTTGGCTCGTTTGGGGTCTGTGGACGGCATTGAGTTTCACCGACGGGATTGATGGATGGATCGCTCGCCGACACGGAAGCACCCGTAGCGGGGCGTTTCTCGATCCCCTTGCCGACAAAGTGCTGGTGCTCGGTGCCTTGTTCGCTCTTGTCGGTGCTGGTCGTTTTCCGGTCTGGCCGGTTGTGGTCATTGCGGTGCGCGAGGTGTTCATCAGCCTTTACCGCGTGTATTGGGGACGCCGAGGTCTGGCCGTTCCGGCCCGCAAGTCCGCCAAGTTGAAGACGCTCGTGCAGTCGCTTGCCGTAGCCGCCGTACTGTTTCCGCCGCTCACCGACGCGATCTGGTTTGCTGACGCGTTGCTCTACGCCGCGACATTCTTGGCCGTGTTCAGCGCGGTTCAGTATGTGGTTGATGGCAGTCGCGCCGCGACAACAATGGATTCATGAGTTTCTCCGTTCTGCGTCAGTCTCCGGAATCCGACATCCCTGAAACTTCGCAACAACCAGTCGGTTTTCTCGAGCTCTTCTACGACCTCATCTTCGTTGCGGCAACGATGGTTCTGTCGAACACGTTCGTATATGACGTGACGCTACGGACGGCGGGAACCGCAGTCTTGATGTTCGTCCTGGTGTGGCTGCTCTGGTTCCACAGCACGATTCTCATGAACCTCGAACGCCGCGATGACGGAATCCAACGGGCGCTTATTGCGGTACAGATGCTCTTCATCATCTTGACGACACTTGCGTATGCCGGGCGGGAGCAAGCGTCCACCGATTACGTCGCGTTTGGTTACGGCATTGCACTGATTGCTGTAGCGGCTGCCCATCACCGTGCCAGTCGTGGCGGGGGCACGTCGGCCCGATGGGCTGCCATCCGCCGGAATCGCCTGCTCTTGGCGGGGGCAATGATCTTGCTCGGGATTTTCACTCCGGATGGAGCGGACTTCATCTTCTACGCCGCGGCGATCGCGATCCTGATCCTCCCCACCTCGCTGCGGCGTAATCGGCAGCTTCCCGTCCCGCTAATCGATGTTCACCACTTAACCGAACGCGCCGCACTGCTCACTCTGATCATGTGTGGCGAGGCATTCGTCAAGGTTTCCCTCGTGGTGTCGAGCGGCTCGATCACGAACAGCGACGTGATTGCGATCGTGATCGAATTCATCGTGATGTTCGCATTGTTCTGGACGTACTTCGATGACGTGCCACTCGCCGGGATTCGAAGGGGTGCACTGTCTGCCGAACTCTGGATGCTTGCCCACCTGCCGCTTCAGATCGGCATCGTCGCTCTCGCCATTGGCATGTCGAAGTTCCTTCAGGTCGAGCCGGGAGAGGTTCACAGCGAGGCCATCCCCGTGCTTGTCGTGGCTTTTCTCGGCATCTACGGAGGTCTGGCGTTGATCGGAATCCTGGGTGCGCGCACACCGCGGCAGCCGTTGCTATTCCTGCGGCTGGCCACCGCAGCGCTTGCGCTTGCCGCCGGAGGGGTGGTCTGGAGTGTGGAGTCCTTGAGTCCCGGCGTGCTCGTGGTGGTGTTGGCTGTTCTCGCTCTGGCTCACGGAATCGTCGCTTCAATTCTGCGGACGAGAACCACGGTCCCGCACCACGAGTCATCGACGATTGCGGCGAACTAGGTTTCTCTCCGGCCATCGGATTCCCGGGAGAGCATTGTGAACTGCGAAGTTGTTGCCGTCGGAACAGAACTCTTGCTCGGTCAGATTGTCGACACGAATTCGTCGTGGATCGGCGAGCAACTGGCTCTGGCCGGAATCGATTGCTATCTCCAGGTCAAGGTTGGTGACAACTGGGACCGAATCGCTATCGCATTGCGTGCCGCACTCGAGCGGAGTGATGCTGTGATCGTGTGCGGTGGTCTCGGGCCGACGCAGGATGACATCACGCGTGACGTCATCGCCGAGGTGATGGGCGTTGATCTCGTCGAAGACCCCGAAGTGATCGAGAAACTCCACCAGATGTTTGGCTCACGTGGCCGCGATATGCCGTTGAACAATCTTCGCCAAGCTTTGGTTCCGGTCGGCGCTTCGCGGATTGCGCAGCAACCCGGTACCGCTCCCGGTCTGGTCTGCCCGATCGGCGACAAAGTCATCTTCGCCGTCCCCGGTGTTCCTTACGAGATGCAGGAGATGATCACGGGCACGGTGATTCCCGAACTGCGGGCCCGGGCCGGCGACACAGGGGTCATCCGGAGTCGCACGCTGCGCACGTGGGGTCATTCCGAATCCGGCATCGCGGAGATGCTCGCTGATCGACTCGACGATCTTGACCGAACCGGTCACGCCACAATCGCGTTTCTGGCCAGCGGCATCGAAGGGCTCAAGGTTCGGGTGACGGCCAAGGCGGCGACCGCCCACGAAGCCGATGCGGTTGTTGATGCCGAAGTCGAGGCCGTTGCCGAGATTCTGGACGGCTACGTCTTCAGCAAGAACGACGAGACCATGGAGACGGTTGTGCTTGCACTGCTGCGCGAACGCGGTCTCACGCTCGGTCTGGCCGAATCGCTGACGGGCGGGATGATCGCCAGTCGCCTTGTCGGCGTGCCCGGTGCAAGCGACGTTCTGCGCGGCGCGGTTGTGTCGTACGCAAGCGAGGTCAAGTTCGACGTGCTCGGCGTTCCCATCGGGCCTGTTGTCACCGACGAGTGTGCGGCGGCAATGAGCGAAGGCGCGTGTCGCGTTCTTGATGCTGATGTTGGACTCGCCACCACTGGTGTCGCCGGGCCAGACGAGCAGGAGGGCATCGCGCCCGGAACGGTGTTCTTCGCCTCAACAATCAACGGCGTCACTGAAACCAGCATGGTCCGATTCCCGGGCGACCGCGAACGGGTGCGCCAATTCAGCGTGATCACCGTGCTCGATCACCTGCGCCGGCGGCTGCTTACCCTTTAGGAATCAGCGGCGGTATCGAGCGTGAGCGATGCCGAGTTCATGCAGTAGCGAAGCCCAGTCGGATTGGGTCCGTCGTCGAAGACGTGGCCGAGATGCGCTCCGCACTTTGCGCAGACGGCTTCGACCCGGATCATGCCGTGAGTTGAGTCGGTTCGGGTCTCAACGGCGTCGTTGTCCATTGCTTCCCAAAAACTCGGCCAGCCAGTGCCCGAGTCGAACTTGGTGTCCGATCGAAAGAGCGGGTTCTCGCACACGACGCATCGGTAGACGCCGTCGTCGTGACAATCCCAATAGGCGCCAGTGAAGGGTCGTTCCGTCCCGCAGTTCTGGGTGACCTCGAACTGGGCGGGGGAGAGACGCTCCCGGAGCAGCTCTTCACGTTCGGCCGGATTGGTAGGGAGGGACTCTGTCATGGTCGAACTCTACTGAGGGCTCTGCCCTGACCGGCGGCTGGGCGATGCTGAAACCCTGTCCAGGGTGGGCCCCCGTTGGGATCTCTCCAGAGAAAAAGAACATGCGTTCGGTCATTGACCGAACAGCCGTTCGAAGTTACAGTCGTGTTGTTCACGAAATGCAGGGCTCAAACAGCGGCTCAAACAGCGGCTCAAACAGCACTGTCACACCCCCTTCGTAGGTTGTCATCCATCGCCGGGATCTCCAATCCGGCCTGCAGTCCAATACCTCCTCAATCCAGTTCCCTTTCACGGAAAGTACGACGAACGACATGGCAAAGAGCGCACCGAAAGACATGATGCGAGACATGGATGACAAGTCGGGGGGCAATCCCCTCCAACGCGACAAGGCCCTTGATATGGCTCTCGGCCAGATTGAGAAGCAGTTCGGTAAGGGCTCGGTCATGAAGATGGGCGACAAGGGCTCGATGCGCGTCGAGACCATCTCGACCGGAGCACTGGCCCTCGACCTCGCCCTCGGCGTTGGCGGTCTTCCCCGCGGTCGCGTGATCGAGATCTTCGGTCCGGAGTCCTCGGGTAAGTCCACCCTCGCGATGCATATCGTCGCCGAGGCTCAGCGCAACGGCGGCATCTGCGCCTACGTCGACGCTGAGCACGCCATGGATCCGGCCTACGCCCGCAACATCGGCGTCGACATCGACGAGCTGCTTATTTCGCAGCCCGATACCGGTGAGCAGGCGCTCGAAATCACCGACATGCTCGTGCGCTCCGGCGCCCTTGATGTCATCGTGATCGACTCGGTGGCGGCACTCACCCCCCGGGCCGAAATCGAAGGCGAGATGGGCGATTCGCACGTCGGCCTCCAGGCCCGCCTCATGAGCCAGGCGCTCCGCAAGCTCACGGCGAACCTCAACAAGTCGAACACGGTTTGCGTGTTCATCAATCAGCTCCGCGAGAAGATCGGCGTGATGTTCGGCTCCCCGGAGACGACGCCCGGCGGTCGTGCACTCAAGTTCTACTCATCGGTTCGCCTCGACATCCGTCGCATCGAATCGATCAAGGACGGTGTCGAGGTTGTGGGCAACCGCACCCGAGTCAAGGTCGTCAAGAACAAGGTGGCCCCGCCGTTCAAGCAGGCCGAATTCGACATCATGTACGGCAAGGGCATCAGCCGAGAGGGTTCGGCGCTCGACATCGGCGTCGATCTCGACATCGTGAAGAAATCGGGTGCGTGGTACACGTATGAAGGCGAGCAACTCGGTCAGGGCAGGGAGAACGCAAAGATCTTCCTGAACGAAAATCCCGAGATCATGGTCGAGATCTCCGAGCGGATCCTCACGACCGTCGGTATCGGCGTGGTCGAGGAATCCGACAAGGACATCGATACTGATGTCGAAATCGAAGACTTCATGACCTCCGAGCATGACGTGCCGATCTCGCTCGACGACTGAAGTCGGTGGCCGATCAGATCATTCAGTTGGTTTGATCGGCCACGATCGTCGATGTGAGCCATCGCAGAGCCCCGAGGATGGTGGCCCAACGGCCTTGGTTCTTGTCGGCTAGCCGGAAGGGTCGAGGCGGAACTCCAGTTGGGGGCTCGAGACGATTTCCAAGGGTTCCACCCTCGGGCCCTCATTGCTTCCGTTTCGTCCAATGAATCGGTAGAAGCGTCTTCCTGGAAAGCGCTCGATGAGTTCACTGTTGCGCCCGCCAAGATCAGCAGCAAAGAGAACAGGGTCATCAAGTCGGGGGCTGTTTCGGAATGCACCACGCGGGTGGAGGACGTACGGACCATCTTCACCGGCGGGCAGGATGACGATTGCCGGTTCCTGGACCAAGGCGTCAACTACTGCGACCTCTTCAGCAATGTTGTTGCGCGCCCACTTGTTCGCCTCGATCTTGTCGCCCACCTCAATCGCCGTACCCGACACGATGGCGATTGACACGATGGCGATCACAGGCCATCGGCGTCGCACAAGATCATCGAGAGCAACACCGAGAAGGACCATGGTGGGCAACAGGATTGGAAGGTAATAGTGAGGGCCGTAGAAGTTCCGGCCTCCGACAATGAGGTAGTTGCCGTAATAGAAGAAGTAGGCCAGTGGATAGGCGATGCCAAGGGCGAGCATGAATAACAGCACTTTCGGCGCCCGCTGCCGCAACCGCCATGCCCCCCAAGCGGCGAGCGGCACCGAAACGATCCCGGCGAAAATCCAATGGGGGAAGGCACGTAGGTTGGTGCGCAGGGCCAGCCACGCTTCACCTACCCCAACGTAAACGTGTTTCGAATTCTCGGCGATCGCGCGATATCCGAAGCCGAATGAGTCGTCGCCTCCGATGGTCCAGAGGGCGAAGGTGAAGGGTTGACCCGTCGTTCGGGAGTTGTACAGAAACGCCACAAGGAGCCACGGAATCGCTCCCGCGGCAACACTAGGCAGCGCCCGCAATGTTCGGGAGCGGTCACCTCCGCGAACCCAGAGCCAAGGCACGAGAAGGGCGGAAAGCACAATGCCCTCGAGGGGTCGGGTCAAAAGCACAAGTCCTACAAATGTGCCTCCGAGAACGAACCATTTCCTCGAAATGTGGGTGGGCTCGTCGACGGCGCGAGTGAGGGCGGCGATGGCGAACGCGGCGAGCATGATCGACAGCACATAGGAAACGAACAGCGCGCTTTGGACAATTACAAGTGGACTGAGGGCGAAGCACCCGGCTGCGAAGAGTGCAATGCGGTCGTCCTGCACGAGTCGTCGGGTTGCAACAAAGATCGACAGCACCGAAAGGGCTGCGACGAGCGCCAGTGCAATACGCATGGTGCCGAAGACGAGCTGACTTGCTGCAAGAAGGGCGACGAGGGTCGGTTGCTCGACGAGTACCAATCGGTCGCCTCCGACTCGGCCCGACATCCATGGCCGGAATGCATCGCCATGAAGTGAATCCGAGAGGGTGAGGTCTCCGCCCGCAAACATCTCGGCTTGGAGGACGTATACCGCCTCATCATTGTTCAGCGAAAGGTTTTCGAAAAACGCGTGACCAACAAGTAGCGATCCGACTGCCGAAAGCGCAGCGAGGAATCCGACAGCCGCCCAGAGTTTCCGTCGTGCGAGCACCGGGGAAGGGTACTTGCTGGGCAAGTTCCCCGATGGGCACCCCGGCGCTTGCCGATAACCTGTCCCGGTAATGTCCCAAACACCGGATCAGCCCCGTAGCTACGCCATTCGCACCTACGGGTGCCAGATGAATGAGCACGATTCCGAACGCATCGCCGGCCAACTCGAGGCCGACGGGCTGATTCTCGCCGACTCGCCCGAAGACGCCGATGTTGTGGTGTTCAACACGTGTTGCATCCGCGAGAACGCCGACAACAAGTTCTACGGGCATCTCGGAAACATGAAGACCGTGAAAGAACAGCGACCAGGTGTGGAAATCATCGTTAGCGGCTGTCTGGCGCAGAAGGATCGGGAACTTGTTCAGCAACGGGCGAGTCATGTCGATGTCGTCCTCGGTACCCACAATGTGCATCGCGCGGTCGAGCTTCTCCACGCCTCGCGCGAGAACGGCCCGATCACCGAGATCTGGGACGAAGCTCTTGACGAGGCAGATTCGTTTCCCTCTGCTCTCGCTGTGAAGCGTGAGATCGATTACTCCGCCTGGGTCACGATCCAAATCGGTTGCGACAACACCTGTGCGTACTGCATCGTGCCGGCTGTGCGCGGCAAAGAGATCAGCCGCCCGTTCGGAGAACTCATCGAGCAGGTCGAAAGTCTCGCTGCCGACGGCGTTTACGAAATCACTCTGCTCGGTCAGAACGTCAATTCCTACGGTCGTGATCTCACATCAGCGCGGCGCACCGAGGAGCCTTCCCCGGTCGACAAACTGGTCGCTGGTCCGATGTGGGCCGCTGACGACGCCCGTCGGCCCCGACCATTGTTCGCCGATCTGCTCTCGGCTGTTTCAAACATCGAGGGAATCGGACGGGTTCGCTACACGAGCCCGCATCCCAAAGACTTCCGTCAAGAGACCATCGATGCAATGGCCGCCAATCCGGCTGTCTGTGAGCACCTGCATCTCCCGCTGCAATCAGGCAGCGATTCGATGCTCGCCGCAATGCATCGGGGATACACCGCCGAGCGCTATCTCGAAAAGCTTGTCGCCGCCCGTGCCGGAATCGACGACCTCGCGGTGACTACCGACATCATCGTCGGTTTCCCTGGTGAGACCGAAGACGATTTCGAACGCACGCTCGAGGTTGTGGCCGCCGCCGAATACGACTCCGCCTACACGTTCATCTTCTCGCCCCGGGAAGGCACAGAGGCCGCCCATTTGGTCGACCTTTACTGCGATCCGGCCGTTGTCGCCGAGCGGTTCGCTCGCCTCCGGGTAGTCGTCGAGCGCTCGGCACTCATCCGCCACCGTGCTCGTATCGGTCGGGTCGAAGAAATCATCATTGAGGGGCCGAGCAAGCGCAATGCCGGTGTTCTTTCGGGACGTACCCGTCAGAACAAACTCATCCACTTCCCATGTGACAAACCGTTGCGGGTGGGCACGTTGGCAACTGCTCGAGTCACCGATTCCGGCACGTTCTACCTGCACGGTGAACTCCTCGAGGTCCTTGCCTCGCCCCGCCATCGCACGCGCATTCCGGTCGCTGCCGGGTGAGCGCTTCGGCATCACGTTTTCGACCATCTGGTCGGCACCTTGCGTTGGTGGGACCCACCGCCTCGGGTAAATCGTCGCTCGCCATGGATCTGGCCCGATCCCGAACCGATCTTGAAATCGTCACCGTCGACTCAATGCAGGTGTACCGGGGGATGGACATCGGAACGGCGAAGCCATCGGTTGCGGAACAATCAGAAATCCGACATCACCTGATCGACATCGTCGACGCTGATGACGATTACACCGTTTCGAGATTTCAGGCTGATTGCCGACAGGTACTGGAGGCGATCGAATCCCGAGGCAACAGGGCGATCCTCGTCGGCGGAACTGGTCTCTATTTTCAGGCGATCACCGACGATCTCGAAATCCCCGGGCAGTTTCCTGAAGTACGAGCGCAACTCGAAAACGATCCCGACACCGTCGGACTCCATCGTCGCCTGCACGAACTCGACCCGGTGGCGGCGGCGCGCATGGACAGTGCCAATCGTCGACGGGTGATCCGGGCCCTGGAGGTTGTGCTCGGCAGTGGACGTCCATTTTCGTCGTTCGGTCCCGGAATCGACGCCTACCCGACTGCGCCGTTCCCGATCGTCGGGCTCGATATGTCCCGCGACGTCTTGGCTCAGCGCATCGCCGATCGCTATGACGCCCAGTTCCTCGACGGTTTCGTTGATGAAGTGCGCGGACTGCTTGATCGACCCGGTGGACTCTCGCGAACGGCCCGACAGGCCCTCGGCTACAGGGAACTGATCGATCATTTTGAGAACGGAACTCCTCGTGAGGAGGCAAAGACGAACGCAATCGCCCGCACGAGACGATTCGCCCGGCGTCAGTTGCGCTGGTTCGGGCGGGACCCGCGAATCTCATGGATTCCGACCGATGGCGTGAATACCGAGATTGCGCTCGCCTCGATGACCGAACTGCTGGGAGACTGACGTCAATGAGACTCACAAAGCATCACGGACTCGGGAACGATTTCATCGTTGCGCTGGAAGAGGTCAACGGACCTCTTCGGGGTGATGCCACATTGGCGCGGGCCCTGTGTGATCGTCGCCGTGGTGTCGGAGCTGATGGATTCATCATCGGTTCGCTGCCAGTTGACGGTCAGGTTGATACCGACGGCGAACCTGTCGATGTCGTGATGCACCTCTGGAATGCAGATGGAAGTCGGGCGGAGATGAGCGGGAACGGCATTCGCTGTCTCGGTCAGGCCCTTGCGATGGCCCGGGACGATCATGAGGCGATGTATGTCGTCGACACCGACGCTGGGCTGCGTGAACTTGTCGTCCACGATGATGCCGAGCACCGACTCGCAACAGTCAGCGTCACGATGGGACCTGTCGGTGAAGGTCCCGCCATTCCCAAGGCGGTCTCGGAGCGACTCGCGGCAGAACGCCATGCCACCGCCGACATGGGCAATCCCCATCTTGTCGTGCTCGTCTCCGATCTTCATCAGGTCGACCTTGTCGGAACGGGTTCATGGCTTGAGCAGCAATTCTCTGCCGGCGTGAACGTCGAGTTCATCGCGATCGGTTCGGTGCCGGACACGATTGACTTGCTTGTCTGGGAACGCGGCGCTGGCGTCACCGAAGCCTGCGGTACGGGAGCAACGGCCGCGGCTCATCTTGCTCACCAGTGGGGTCTTGTCGGCAACCGAGTGCGAGTCGTGATGCCGGGTGGAACCGCCGACGTTGTGATCGCTCCCGATGACGAACCCGACACCGAACCGATCCTCATCGGTGCCGCCCAACATGTGATCACTTTCGAGATACCGGATGTCTGACGATCCGAAGCCGGTCGATGGTGGACATCGCGGAGCGTTCGGGGATTTTGGTGGCGAGAGTTCGGGGCTCATTGACAGGAGCTTCCGCGAAAAGATCGTGATCATCGGCGTCACGCCGCCCGGCCACGACGAAGAGGAGACCGAGCGTCACCTCGATGAACTGACCTTGCTCGTGGACACAGCGGGTGCCGATGTCGTGGCGAGGATCCTGCAAAAGCGTCATTCTCCCGATCCCGCCACCTTCATCGGTTCGGGCAAGGTGGAGGAACTTCGGGAACTGTGTGAGGCGGTCGACGTCGACACCGTCGTATTCGACGACGAATTGAGTCCCGCGCAACAGCGCAATCTCGAAAAACTCCTCGGCCGTACCGCGATCGATCGAACTGCCGTAATTCTCGACATCTTCGGTCAGAACGCTCACAGTCTCGAGGGCAAGGCTCAGGTCGAGCTGGCTCAGATCCGTTATCGACTTCCGCGATTGCGAGGTCGGGGTAAGACGCTTTCCCGTCAGGGTGGCGGTATCGGTGCGCGCCAAGGTGGAGGCGAGACTCAGCTCGAAGTCGATCGCCGACGGCTTCAACGACGGATGCACAAACTCGAAGCCGATCTCCGCGAAATCGTTCAGGTGCGCAAGACGCAGGCGAAGGCCCGTCAGCGGTCCCGACTTCACCGAGTCGCGATCGTTGGTTACACGAACGCCGGAAAATCCACACTGCTCAACCAACTGACCGATGCTGGCGTACTTGTCGAAGACCGTCTGTTCGCCACCCTTGACGCCACGACCCGGCGGCTTCATTTACCGGGTGGCGAAACCGTCCTGTTGACCGACACCGTCGGCTTCATCACCAAACTTCCGACCCAACTGATTCAGGCGTTCAAGTCGACGCTCGAGGTCGTGGTGGACGCCGACCTCTTGGTGCACGTCGTCGATGGTTCGGCGACCGATCCGGAGGAGCAGATCCGGGCGGTCGACCGGGTACTCGCTGAGATCAGCGCCGCTGACGTGCCGCAGATGCTCGTCGTGAACAAAATGGATCTCGATCAACTGGGCGCAAAGCGAGTCCTCGGGGATCATCCCGGAGCGTCAGCCATCTCGGCGATGACCGGCGAAGGCGTCGAGGACATGCTGCGTGCGTTGGGTGATCGACTGCGCGGATTATCGACGATCACGGAACTTCTCATCCCCTTCGAGAGGGGCGACATCCTTGCGGCGTTGCACCGCGAAGGCGAAGTTCTTGTCGAGACAGCATCGGACGAAGGCATGCGGGTTCGTGCCCGACTCGACGACGCGTCGGTGAGTCGCCTGCGCGACTACGTCGTCACCGGCTAAACCGTGGACCGATGAGCACGACACCGTTCACCCCGCCGCCCTATCCGTACGATCGCCTCGACAAACTGAAGCCCCAGGCTTCGGCCCACGAAGGCGGCCTCGTGGATCTGTCGATCGGCGATCCCTGCGATCCGCCGCCCCGCATCGTTCTTGACGCACTTGCCAGTTCCGCCAGCGAACGTCGCTATCCAGCGTCGATCGGCGTGCCGGCTTTTCGGGAAGCGGCCGCGCAGTGGATGTCGACCCGACTCGGCGTCGATGTTCCGACGAACCAGTTGGCGGCTTGCATCGGAACGAAGGAATTCGTTGCTGGATTGCCACATTGGCTTCGCCTGCGCAATCCGTCACGCGACACGGTTTTGTACCCGGCCATCAGTTACCCCAGTTATGCGATGGGGGCTGAACTGGCTGGGGCTCGTGCTGTCGCGGTACCAATCGATGCGAACGGTCTCAGTAACCTCGCCGCGATCGATCCTGCCGATGCGGCTCGGGCGCTATGTCTCTGGGTCAACTCCCCGGGTAACCCGACGGGACATCTCGATGATCTTGGTGCCGCCGCTGCGTGGGGTCGTTCGCACGGAGTCCCGGTCATCTCCGACGAGTGCTACATCGAATACACGTGGGACGGGCCCGGAGCGACGATCCTCGAACACGGAACCGATGGTGTGCTTGCCGTGCACTCGCTCTCGAAGCGATCGAATTTGGCGGGAGTGCGAGCCGGTTTCTACGCCGGTGACGGTGATCTCGTTGGCTATCTGTCTGAACTGCGAAAGCACGCCGGTTTCATGGTGCCCGGCCCCGTCCAAGCGGCAGCGGTGGCGGCGTGGGGCGATCAGGAACACGTTGTCGAACAACGCGATCGCTATCGCACGCGACTTGAGCGGTTCCGTTCGATTCTTGCGGCCATCGGGGTCGATGCGCCGATGCCCGGCGGCGCGTTCTATCTGTGGGCCCCAGCCCCCGACGGTGACGCGTGGGCCCTCGTGAATCGTCTCGCCACCGAGGCCGGCGCACTGGTGTCACCCGGTGAGTTCTACGGTCCCGATGGCGCCGGATTCGTGCGGGTGGCAGTTGTGCAGCCGTCCGATCGTCTCGAACTGGTTGCACAGAGGTTGGGCGTCGACTGATACACCATCCTGCGCTGCGGTCGGAACTGAACACGGGTTCTGTGCGGCGGGGCGGTAACCTTCGCCGCCATGGCTGCACTTGAAAATACGATCAATGATCTTTGGGACGCCCGCGAAAGTCTGCAGGCGGGTGACGCAGACGCTGTTGCTGCGGTAGGGCAGGCAATGGCCCTCCTCGACAGCGGTGAGGCGAGGGTTGCTGAACTGGGTGCCGATGGGGAACCGATCGTCCACCAGTGGCTCAAGCACGCGATCCTTCTCTACTTCCGTCTGTCGCAGATGGCGACGATCGAACTCGGTCCGTTTGAATTCGCCGACAAGATTCCGCTCAAGTCGAACTTCGCAGCGTCGGGCGTACGAGTCGTTCCCGGCGCTTCGGCCCGTTACGGATCGTTTCTCGACCGCGGCGTCGTCCTCATGCCGAGCTACGTCAATATCGGCGCCCGGGTCGGGGCCAACACCATGGTCGATACCTGGGCAACGGTCGGGTCATGCGCCCAGATTGGCGCCAACGTTCATCTCTCTGGTGGTGTCGGCATCGGTGGAGTCCTTGAACCACCGCAGGCTGCCCCCGTCATCATCGGTGACGACGCACTCATCGGCAGTCGTTGCATCGTGGCCGAAGGCGCCCGCGTAGGCGCTGGCGCGGTTCTTGGTGCTGGTTGCATCCTCACGGCTTCAATCCCTGTCATCGATGCGCAGACCGGCGAGGAACTCGGCCGCGGCGTCGTCCCCTCATGGTGCGTGGCCGTCTCGGCCACTCGTCCCCGTACGTTCGCTGGCGGGGACTTCGGGATGCCATGTGTTCTCGTCGTGAAGCGTCTTACCGAGGGTGAGCGTCACGACAAGGCTGCACTCAACGACATCCTGCGCGATCACGGCGCAGCAACCTGAGGTTGGAACAATGACCGAACCGGCGAACTCAGTCGACCTCTTGGCGCGCACCGCCGCGCTCGTTGACATCGCGTCGCCGAGTCGCCACGAGCAGGAACTCGTAGACATTCTTGAAGCAGAGCTTCGCTCGAACGTGCATCTTGAAGTCACTCGGGTAGGCGACAACCTTGTTGCCCGCACCCTCCTCGGTCGCCCACAGAGGCTTATTTTCGCCGGCCATACCGACACGGTTCCTGCCGCCGGCAATGCCGACGCGAGGATCGATGGAGATCGACTTTTCGGAGTTGGATCATCGGACATGAAGGGCGGGCTTGTCGTCATGCTCGAACTGGCCCGCACGATGGTCGATCCGGCGATGGACTGCACGTACGTGTTCTACGCACGCGAAGAAGTTGCGGGCATAGAGAGTGGTCTCGGGGAATTGTTTGAACTGCGACCCGATCTACTCGAAGGTGACGCCGCGATTCTCGGCGAACCGACAGATGCCCTGATTGAAGCGGGATGCCAGGGAACGCTCCGTTTCCGTATGGTGCTCCGAGGCGCCCGTGCTCATACCGCCCGAGCATGGATGGGCCGCAACGCGGTCCATCGACTGGCCGCAGTGCTCCAGATTCTCGACACGTACGAGCCCTGCCGGCCGGTAATTGACGGGTGCCAGTTCCATGAGGCGCTGCAAGCGGTGGCTGTCGAAGGTGGCGTGGCCGGCAATGTTGTACCGGACAGTGCCGCGGTGACTATCAACTTCCGCTTTGCTCCGGACCGCACATTGGCTGAGGCCGAAGCCCATGTGCGAGGGCTGTTCGCGTCGTGTCTCGAATCAGACGATTCTCTCGAACTTGTCGATGCCAGCGATGCCGCGGCACCTGGACTCGGACATCCGTTGCTCGCGTCGCTTGCCGAGCGGGCCGGGGGCAACGTTCTCGCCAAATTGGGCTGGACGGATGTCGCGCGTTTCGCCGCTCAGGGAATTCCAGCCGTGAACTTCGGACCGGGAGACAACACGATCGCTCACACCGCCGGCGAATATCTCGATCGGGCACCACTCGAGAAGGTGTGGTCGGTGGTGCACGCCCTCGTTGCCGAGGGCGTGCCGGCCACCTAAAAAGCGCCTACAACTTGCGCATCACCGTGACGACCTTGCCGTAGATGGCAACGTCTTCCGGATTGAACTCCATGGGTTCGAGGCGAGGATTGGCAGGAACCAGAACGATCTTATTGCCATTGCGGGTATAGGTCTTCACCGTGGCTTCATCACCGGGAATGCCGGCGATGATGATGTCGCCCTTTTCGGCCGTCACCTGGGCGCGGGAAACGAGATAGTCGCCATCAAAGATTCCGACTTCGATCATCGAATCACCGCGGACTCGGAGCATGAAGAGCTCCCCGTCACCGCAGAGATCAGTCGGAACCGGAATGATCTCCTCGACGTTGGCCTCGGCCAGAACGTCGGTGCCGGCCGCGACATCGCCCACAAGGGGGACGTGACGGAACGGACGACGTTCGCCTGAAGCGCCCGAGTTCGGGTCGTAACGCACTTCCATAGCCCGGGGCTTGGTGGGATCACGGCGCAAGAAACCCAGCTCGTTGAGCCGGTTCAAATGGTTCTGCACACTCGACGGCGACGTAAGGCCAACCGCAGTGCCGATCTCTCGGACCGATGGCGGATAGCCCCGCTCGGTGATGTGCTGGTCGATGACCTGCAGGATCTGTTCCTGTCGATCGGTGAGGCGGTCGGTACTCATGGACGACTCCGTTTTGTCTGAAGGTTTGTCTGAAGGTTTGTCTGAAGGTTTCGCTGAAGGGTTTGTCTGAAGGTTTTGGCGGGGGCAGAAGCCCCGGTTCGAACAGGTGTGCTCCGAACGTGTGTATGACCATAATCCGGGGTCAGCACAGAAGCAAACACCCGTTCGATTTTTGACTTGACATCGAACGGGCGTTCGTGTTGGATGGATCTACAAGCGAACAGCTGTTCGCCCCCCGAATCATCCCAGTCCAGCCAGCCCAGTCCAGCCCGCCAAGTCAGTCCAACCGGGACTGTCACACCCCTTGTGGAGAATGATCCCCATGGCAGCGATCCTCAACCCCTCAACCATTCCCGCCCCCTGGAACCTCGAGTCCGAGCGGGCCCTTCGTCCCCAACTTTGTCTCGTGGCCCCCCATGTTGCTGGGCCTCACTCCGCCGATCGGCATGCAATGGTCCGTCGACCACTGCGCTCGATTGCCGGTGGTCTCGGCTTAGCGCTCCTCGTCTCTTTCGCTGTCATCGGGGTACTCAACCTCCTCGGCGCCGACGCTGCCGCCTCCGGGCCGGTGTCGACCGCTGCAGCCACCCACCCGGCCGGTGCCGGTGCCCACACCTCGTCGGCGCCGGTCGAGGTGGTTGTTCAACCAGGCGACACGTTGTGGTCAATTGCCCGCCGTCTCCAGCCCAGCGGTGATGTACGTCAACTTGTGGATCGTCTCGCGTCGCGAGCCGGTGGCGCGGCGGTGGCCTCCGGGCAGCGTCTCGACATCACCGGACTCGGCGACTGAGTCAGGATTTCCATGAACGTGCTCAGTTCGCAAGGACTATGGGCACTAACTTCCGGTGGTGCGTTGTCCCACATGTGCCCATCTCGACGACAAGGTTGTCGATTCGCGCCAGGCAGACGACGGCTCGGCCATTCGACGCCGACGCGAATGTCTCGGTTGCGGGGTCCGCTTCAATACTTTCGAACGGTTGGAAGAAATTCCGTTGACGGTTCTGAAGCGATCAGGAGATCGGGTTCCGTTCGATCGTTCGAAAATTGTCCGGGGGATAGCCTCGGCGGCCAAGGGACGTCCGGTCGACGAAGCGATTATCGACGCAGCAGCCGCCGATCTGGAGGAGGAGCTTCGATTGCTCGGTCCCGAGGTGACGAGCGAGCAGGTGGGCCTGGCCGTGCTCGAATGTCTCCGGGAACTCGATCAGGTCGCCTATGTGCGATTCGCCAGTGTTTACAAGGACTTCGACGATCCTGCCGACTTCCAAAGAGAGATCCGGCTACTCACCAAAGCGACGGAGCCCAAGCGTCACTGAGCGTGCGGTCACCGGTCTCGCAGAGCCTGAATGAACAGATAGCCGTCTTGTTCCAGAACCCGGTTGATTCTCATGTGGGCCGGGGGATATCCGCCGTTGGCCGCGCTAACAGCGACCCGATCGGAATTGCCGACAACGAGCATTGGTGCGATCGATTGGCACCATTCGTCAACGAGATCGGCGGCAAGCATCTGGCCGTTCAGCGTCGGTCCACCCTCACACAGCACCGTCCCGATTCCGATGGCATCAAGATGCGCCATGGCCGATCGAAGGTCGACGGTGGTTTCACCGCAGGAAACGATCTCGGCGACGCCGGCGAACGCAGCGACGGTTTTGGCCGGAGCCGTGCTGGTCGTGAAAACGATCGGAGGTTCAATCGATTCGGTGAACATCGTCCCGGTCGGATCGAGATCGAGCCGCCCCGAGACGAGGACGAGCCGCGGTGGTCCGCTCTGCCCCCGGGAGTTCCGTGCTGCACGAGCAGCATCGTCAAGTTTCACGGGTCCGTACGTCTCGACTCGGGCCGTTCCGGCTCCGACGAGAATGGCGTCGGGCAGCGCTCTGAGGGCACGGAAAACAGCCTTATCGGCCGGCCCACCCAGGCCCCCGGATTTGCCATCGAGGGCTGTTGCTCCATCAAGGCTCGCGATCATGTTGACCAGAACCCACGGACGCCCCGATGGTTTCGGTCGAGCATCGAGGGCATACGTCGAGAGCGGATCGATCTCCTCGAGAGGGATAGGCAGAATCTGGCGCACGGCCCCACGCTAGGGCGTTGGCCGGTGCAGTCAACCCGTCCATGTCGGCACCCCCTCTCGATCCCTGTGGACAAACCCACGCGAAATCCACCGGATATCCACCCGAAATCCACATGGTTATGCCCCTAGCGATCCACAGGGGGCCTTCCGTATCTTTCTGCTTGGGTGCAGCGCTGCGGCGGTGACGACGGACGGTGGTTCGGCGTTCTGGCGTACTTCGCTGGCAGGACGACTCCTTGGGTGGGTGTTTGTAACTCGCTCTACCTGGCGTCTCCGCCGCAGCAGCTCACCCGCCAGTCGAGTTTCGACGGCACTCCGCTCTCCAGTAACCCTCTCACCAGCACCTTTGGGCACGGCCCAGAATTGTTCGAAACAATCGTTGACACGGGTGGAATTACTCTGCTGTAATTCCACGACATCTTGTGGCCCAGACGGCGCAGGCACTATCTCGAACACGACATCTTGTGTTTGCCCGAATTGCCCCCATTTACCCGGATTCCGGGGAATGTTTTCCGGGAATGTTTCCCGGGAATGCAGGGCTGACCAGCACAACAGGCGTCACCCGATCCAGATTCACCAGTTCCCGGGGTCTCCGGAATCGGAACCCTCAGCACTCAAGCACCTAGCAGCACTAACGCACCCAGCACCCAGCACCCAGCACCAAGCACCCAAGATTCAGTTAACTAGCGGAGGACTTCAACATGGCTCTGGCCCAAGATCAGGCTGGCATCGGCATCGGCCGGTACTTCACCACCGGCGAAATGCATCCCTACGACATGGTCGAGTGGGAGCGTCGCGATGCCCGTATTTCCAACTGGAAGACGGGCGAGATCGCGTTCGAACAGCTTGGGGTCGAGTTCCCCGTTGGCTGGTCCCTCAACGCCACCAACATCGTGTCGCAGAAGTACTTCCGCGGCACTCCTGGTACCGACGAGCGCGAATGGTCGCTCAAGCAGGTTGCCGATCGCGTCGTCGACACGATCACCGACTGGGGAATCCGCGACGGTTACTTCATCGATGACGACGAGGCCAAGGCGTTCTCCGACGAACTGAAGTACCTCATCATCACCCAGCGCGCTGCTTTCAACTCACCGGTGTGGTTCAACATCGGCGTCCCGGGTGTTCCGCAGCAGGCGTCAGCGTGCTTCATCCTCTCGGTCGAAGATCGCATGAGCTCGATCCTCAACTGGTACGTCGAGGAAGGCACGATCTTTAAGGGCGGCTCGGGAGCCGGCATCAACCTCTCCCGCATTCGTTCCTCCAAGGAATTCCTCAAGGGCGGCGGAACTGCATCCGGTCCCGTGAGCTTCATGCGTGGCGCCGATGCGTCAGCCGGAACCATCAAGTCGGGTGGCAAGACCCGCCGCGCCGCCAAGATGGTCATCCTCAACGTCGACCATCCCGACGTGGAAGAGTTCATCTGGTGCAAGAGCCGTGAAGAGAAGAAGGCCCGTGCGCTGCGCGACGCCGGCTTCGACATGGATCTCGATGGTGCTGACATCACGTCAATCCAGTACCAGAACGCCAACAACTCGGTTCGAGTCACCGACGAATTCATGCAAGCCGTCGTTGACGACACCGACTGGCATCTGCGTGCCGTGTACGACGGTGCGATCGTCAAGACCATGAAGGCCCGCGATCTGATGCGTCAGATCTCGCAGGCAACCTGGGAGTGCGCCGATCCCGGCATGCAGTTCGACACCACGATCAACCATTGGCACACCGCGGCCAACACCGGTCGGATCAATGGTTCGAACCCGTGCTCGGAATACATGCACATCGACAATTCGGCCTGCAACCTCGCCAGCCTCAACCTGCTCACGTTCCTCGATGACACCGACACGTTCGACATCGAGGCCTATCGCAACACGATCGAGATCGTGTTCACGGCGCAGGAGATCCTCGTCGGAAACGCCGATTACCCGACTGAGCCCATCGGCGAGAACTCCCGTCGATTCCGTCAGCTCGGTCTTGGCTACGCCAACATCGGCGCCCTACTGATGGCTCTCGGCCTTCCGTACGATTCCGACGAAGGCCGTGCCCTCGCCGGTGCGCTTACATCGCTCATGACCGGTCACGCCTACGCCACGTCGGCCCGTACGGCCGCCCGCATGGGTCCGTTCGCCGGCTACGCCGAGAACCAGGAGCACATGCTCCGGGTGCTCGACCAGCATCGGGCTGCGGCGTCAAGCATCGACGAGACACTCGTGCCCGCCGATCTTTTGTCGGCAGCCCAGAAGTCATGGGATGACGCATGCGAACTCGCCGCCCAGGTGGGCGTGCGCAACTCGCAGGCATCGGTGCTCGCCCCGACCGGCACCATCGGTCTGATGATGGACTGTGACACCACCGGCGTCGAGCCCGACCTCGGTCTGGTCAAGATGAAGAAGCTCGTCGGCGGCGGCACGATGACGATCGTCAACCAGACGATTCCGCGTGCGCTCGTCCGTCTCGGCTACGCCCCGGACGAAATCGACGCCATCGTTGCGTACATCAACGAGAACATGTCGATCCTCGGCGCACCGCACATCAAGGCCGAGCACATCCCCGTGTTCGCTTGCTCGATGGGCGACAACACCATTCATTACTCGGGTCATCTCCGCATGATGGGTGCCTGTCAGCCGTTCATCTCGGGTGCCATTTCCAAGACCGTGAACCTTCCGCAGGAAGTCACTGTTGAAGAGGTCGAGCAACTTCACATCGATGCATGGAGACTCGGCATCAAGGCTGTTGCCGTCTACCGCGACAACTGCAAGGTGGCCCAGCCGCTTTCAGCCTCGAAGAAGGGCGACGACGACGTCGACACCGGCATGACTGCCGAAGGCGCCGGATCAATCGACAAGATCATCGAGAAGATTGTCGAGAAGGTCATCTACGAGCCGGTCCGTCAGAAGCTTCCCCGCACCCGCGTGTCGCGCACCTTCGAGTTCCGCGTCGCCGATTGCAAGGGCTTCGTCACGGTTGGCGAGTACGAAGACGGTCGCCCCGGCGAGATCTTCGTCCGGGTGTCGAAGCAGGGTTCGACCCTTGCCGGCATCATGGATGCCTTCGCCATCTCGGTGAGTCATGGCCTGCAGTACGGCGTTCCGTTGCGCAGCTTCATCGATGCGTTTACGGGTATGCGTTTCGAGCCCGCCGGCATGACCGACGATCCCGATATTCGCATCGCCAACTCACTCATGGACTACTTGTTCCGCCGCATGGCGATCGAGTATCTCTCCCCGGCAGAGCGTGCGGAACTCAACATCCTCACGACCGCCGAGCGCATGCAGCCGACGCTTCCTGGTGTTGAAGACTCCATTATCGAAACCCGTCAGGGTTCGGAAATGCCGTCGGATCCGCCGTCGATCGAATCGGTCACCACGCTGATGTCCGAGACCACCCGCACGATCGTCTCGGAAACCCGAATCAACCACGACGCACCGATGTGTATGCAGTGCGGCGTCACGATGCAACGGGCCGGCAGTTGCCACGCCTGCCCGTCATGTGGAACAACCAGCGGTTGCAGCTGAAGCCCTGACGTTCCCGCAGTTCGATCGAAGGCCCGGGCACTTGCCCGGGCCTTCGTCGTTTATGGCCGGCAGTGACTTGCTGGCCGTCGAGGTTCATGCCCGCAGGCTCAGGCCGGGTTCGTGGCCGATCCGGTCGTGAAATACGTCCAGGGTTTTGGGCCTTTGGTGTAGCCGCTCTCGACGGACTCGATGACAAAGCCGGCGCTGCGGACCAGCGCGACAGGATCGCGAGTCAGGTGACATCCGTCGGCCAGTTTCTTTTCAATCGGATCGATCCGCCTCTGCCATTTACGAACCGATTCATCGGGAGCAAGACCGTGTTCGAGGAAGTTGAACCGTCCTCCGGGTTTGAGTACCCGTCGCAATTCATCAAGTGCGCGATCGACGCCGGGGATTGTGCACAGGGTGAACGTGCAGAACGCGCCGTCGCAGGAATTGTCATCGAGGGGAAGTGACTCGCCATGAAGCCCGGCGAAGCGGATCTCAACATTGGCAGCGGCGATCCTCTCGGCGCCGAGCTCGCGGGCGAGACCGGATGGTTCTATCGCATGCACGAGGGTCACCTCTGGTGGATAGCTCGACGCATTGCGACCAGAACCGAAGCCAAGCTCGATGATCACGCCGGAAAGTCCCTCGGCGGCTTTGTCTCGCATCGGTTGCATCGCGGGAGCTCCGCACATCCGATCAACCATGCGGGGAACAATGCGTTCGTTGTAGAAGCCCATCGTGGAGACAGTAGTTGTCCCGACCGATCGATTCGGTGGTGGCCTATGGTTCGCCGGAACAAAGATCGGTCCGCTTCGGGACTGACTGTCGGGGGAGATTGATCATGAAGTTGTGGTCCGATGAAATCGATGCGATGCGACCGGAGGCCCGCGGAGTTGTTGATGCGGGAATGGCGATGATCGCGGAAATGTTCGCCGGAGACGGTGAGCCCCCCGCCGATCTACTCGGAGCCGCTCACCACATGCGAAAGGCGTTTGAGCGCACCTATGCGCCGGTGCCCGAGGCGATCGAACGCGAAATCGCCGGCGTTCCTTGCCGGTTCTTTGTTCCCGAAGGGCCAGCGACTGCCGTCTACCTTCACTTCCATGGCGGCGGCATGGTCATCGGCGCTCCAGAAATGGGGGACTCGACGAACCTCGACCTGTGTCGTCGGTTCGGAATGCTTGTGATCTCGGTTGGGTATCGCAAGGCACCTGAGCATCCCTTTCCCGCCGGCCCGGATGATGGCATCGCTGTGGCGAAGTGGGTGTTCGACAACGCACTTGAGATGTACGGATCAGACCGCGTCATTGTCGGCGGCGAATCGGCCGGGGGATATATGGCCGCCGCTGTCGCGTTGCGAATTCGCGACGAACTCGGCGCAGCCGATCGACTGATCGGCGCCAACCTGGTGTTCGGCGTGCACGATTGGGGGCGCTCACCGAGTCAGCGGGGTCAGCGCGTCATCGATGCTCCTGACATGTTGAGCCCCGAAGGCATGGCGATGTTCGGTGAGTGCTATCTCCCGGGAATGACGATCGAGGAGCGTCGGGCTCCGAACGTGTCGCCGTTGTTCGCCGATCTTCATGATCTTTGCCCGGCGTTCATGAGCGTCGGTACTGCCGATCACCTACTTGACGACACGTTGATGCTTGCGCCGCGGTGGGCGGCGGCGGGCAATGAGGTCGAACTCTTTGTTGCCCCGGAGATGCCGCACGGTTTTCAGGCGTTCCCGTGCGGTATTACGTCAGCGTGGGCCGCGGCACAGTTCGAGTGGTTTGCGCGCCGACTGGAGTCGTAAACGCGACGATGCCCGCCCTACAGGGGCGGGCATCGCAACGATTTACCGATAGATCGGTGATGTCGCTGATCAGTTGGAGAGGCAGCCGCTCTTGTAGATGTCAGCTGGCATCTTGCCTGCTTGGCAGACGACGCCGCGGTCCTGTGCGACCCACTTGCCATCGCGTGCGGCCAGAACTTCGGTGATGCCGATTGAAGGAGCATCGCTGCCGGCGGGCGGGGCGAGTGTGGCGTAGGCGTACGCCCAACCGGCGTCACAACCGAAGCCGTCGACCTTCGCAGTGGTTCCCTGGCTGAGGGCGGCGGAAACTCCGCTCGAGATGGCTGCTGTTGTGCAGGCGGCGGAGGCGCCGGTCGGCCCGACCGGCGCGGGCGTCGGTGCTGGAAGCGTGCAGACCTTCTTCTTGGCTTGGGCGTCGGCCGAGAGCGCAGCCTTGGTCTTCGGTCCGTAGGTGCCGTCGACATTGAGTCCGGCTCCCTTTTGGAATGCCTTGATGCTGGCGATCGTCAGCGGACCGATAACGCCGTCGTTGTTGCCGACGTCGCAACCGACTGCGTCAAGCCATTCCTGAAGCTGGATGACATCGGCTTTGGTGAGGGTGCTGACCGGCCTAATCCCTGAGGTTGTCGGGGCGGCTGCCGTAGTCGTGGATGTGCTGTCGCTTTTCGAGTCGCTGCTGCAAGCGGCCGCACCTACGACAAGCGCGATCGAGAGAGCGACGACGCCGACAATGCGGCGCGGTGTTGACAAGTTCATGGGTCCTCCAGGGGGGATGTAGTGAATTTCAATTACCTTGAACGGTACCTACCGCGGGGTCTGAGGATGCGGACCCCTCCGATGTGTCACAGTCTCGGACGAACAAGGGAGATCAACGTGGCCGGTCCGTTGGAGGGTGTGAAAGTCGTCGAACTCGGTATGTGGGTGGCGGGTCCTGCCTGTGCCGGCATCCTCGCCGACTGGGGCGCCGATGTCATCAAGCTTGAACCGCCAGTCGGCGGTGATCCTGCCCGCACGTATCAGGCGCTGTTCGGCACGATGATGCCCGACAACCCGGTGTTCGAGATGGACAACCGTTCGAAACGAAGTCTTGCGGTCGACCTGCGTACGGCCGAGGGTCAGGCACTCGCGCTCGAACTGTTGGCCGATGCCGATGTCTTTGTCACGAACCTTCGTCGCGCTGCGCTCGAACGTTGGGGTCTCGGTCCTGACGAGGTGTTGGCCCATAACCCGCGGCTGATCTACCAACTCATCACCGGATACGGGATGGAAGGCCCCGATGCCGCTCGACCGGCGTATGACATCGGCGGATTCTGGGCTCGTTCCGGCGTCGCATCGCTCCTGCAATCTCCGGACGGACCACTTCCGTTCCAACGCGGCGGAATGGGCGATCATCCAACCGGAAGTTCCGCGTCGGCGGCAGTGTGCGCGGCGTTGTTCAACCGGGAACGAACCGGCAAGGGACAACTCGTTTCGACATCGCTCGTACGCCAAGGCGTGTACACGATTGGTTTCGACCTTTCGATCACACTCGGCTGGGGCGATCACATCGGCATCGGCAAGCGCGAGACCATGGGCAACCCGGCGATGAACAACTATGTCGCCGGAGACGGACGTGCCTTCTGGCTCATCGGTCAGGAAGCGGGACGCCACTGGCCGCCGCTCGCCCGGGTCGTCGGCCATCCCGAGTGGATAGAAGCCGGCCCCTACTCGACGCCACTTGGCCGTCGTGAACATGCGGCCGAACTCGTGGCCTTGCTTGATTCAATCTTCGCCACGAAGACACTTGACGAGTGGGCGGCGATCTTCGATACGGAACCGGACATGTTCTGGGCGCCGGTCAACACCATCGACGATGTCCTCATTGATGAGCAGGTCCACGCCGCGGGTGCGTTCGTCGAGGTTCCCGAATCCCAAGGGAGCGCAATGCGCGTGGCGAGCCCATCAGACTTTTACGGAACACCATGGGCGCCGCGCAGTGGTGCCCCCGAACTCGGTGAGCATTCCAGAGAAGTGCTGAAATCGTTGGGTCGTTCGGACGCAGAAATTGATGTTCTGTTCGAGACGGGTGTCGTCGCGTGAGCGTCGGTGGATACGACAATCGTTTGCGGCCTGCACAACCGCCAACTCCCGCGCACGATGCATTCGCGATTCATCGCGCTGAAGTGGCCGATGGGATTTCCCTCGCGTATGTGCGCGAAGGAATCGGCGGTTACCCGCTTCTTCTGATTCACGGCTATCCCGAAACAAAACGCATTTGGTGGCGCAATATCGAACCTCTGGTCGCCGCCGGCTACGAAGTCATCGTCCCGGATCTGCGCGGGCACGGCGATTCGGATCTTTCCGCGGATGACACGTACGACCTCGTCACCTACAGCCGCGATCTACACACTCTCGTGCATGACGTTCTCGGACACGAGACATGCGGAGTGGTCGGTGGCGACGTTGGCGGTGTCGTCGCGGTCGACATCGCACAGAGATTCGAAGGATTCGTCGACGGCTTGTGTTTCTTCGACACGGTGCCGCCGATGATCTTCGGGGACTACGCCGCTGCCGGTATTGATCTCGGATCCATTCGAGCAATAGGCGATGGCCCCACCGGCGACTACCGACGCCGTCAGGGTGCTGAACCCGATGCACTGGCTGCGGAATTAGCAACGCCGGCGTTGCGACGGGCCTGGGTGGCCCAGATGTACGGACCGCGACTGTGGGCGTCGCCGGGGACGTTCACCGACGCTGACATCGACTTCATGACCGAACCATGGGCGGACGAGGCGCGTCTGCGGGCGGGTTGGGCTGTTTATCAACTCGGTAACGGAAGAATTGCCGCCGAGTTCCCGATCCTTGATCGCAAGGTCGATGTTCCGACCTTGCTCTTTTACGGCGCCGATGATCAGGTCGTGGGTCCGGACTTCCTCCACTGCTGTGAGGTTGCGTTCACGAACCGAGTCGGTCCCCTTGTGTTGGCTGGTGCCGGACACTTCCTGCAATGGGAACGCGCGGATGTCTTCAATCCGACTGTGGCTGTCTTTTTCGCTGGCCTCGCGGCGCTCGCCACGAACGGGAAAGTTTCCTGATGGCTCGATTCGATGACGTTGATCCGTCAACACCTGTTGTCGTCGGAATCGGGGAGATCGTCCATCGTCCGGGGCCGGAATTCGCTCCGACATCGGCGACGGCATTGATGATCGAAGCGGTGCTTGCCGCCATTGCCGAAACTGGTCAGGCGGAAGCGCTCGGAGCCCTTGTCGATGAGGTGCTGGTCCCGCATGGCACCTGGGACGAAGCCAACCCAGGCCGCGCTGTTGCCGAAGCGATCGGTGCACCGGAGGCCCGAACGGTTCGTTCCGAACTCGGAGTACTTCAACACTCGTTGTTGGCGCGCGCTGCGTCTGATGTGGCGAGTGGTCGCATTGTCGCTGCCGTTGTCGTCGGCGGCGAGAACCGATGGTCCGGTGTTGTTTCCGGCAAAGAGGGAACGGTCGTCCCGTCTCCACCTGCGAGCGCGGTCAACTCAGAACCTGATGAATCACTCGTGCCGAAGGAAATGGTCATCTCGCAGATCGAGATTGAGCGGAACCTCACGACTGCAGCGAATCAATACGCGATCATCGAAAGTGCGATCCGACATCGACTGGGGCGGACGAACGACGAGCATCGAACCAAGTTGGGGGAGTTGTGGGCGCAATTCGCAGAGGTTGCCGCCGATGCTCCGAGTGGATGGGATCAGCGCTCGCTTAGCGCCGACGAAATCGCGATCGTGTCCGATTCGAATCGACTGATCGCGGCCCCCTATCCGAAGTGGCTGGTGTCGCAGTGGAACGTTGATCAAGCGGCCGCGCTCGTCGTGACGACGGTGGCGACGGCACGACGGCTCGGCATTGCCGAGGAGATGTGGGTCTTTCCTCTCGCGATGGTTGAGTCGAACTTCGTGCTTCCCATGCCGGAGCGCGCCGATATCGATCGCTGGCCCGCATCTGAAGTATGCGGAGCAGCAGTATTCGAAGCGGCGGGAGTTGCCCGAGACGAGCTTGATGCCGCCGATCTTTACAGTTGCTTCCCCGCCGCGGTGCAGGTTCAAGCCCGCGAGATGGGTCTCGCTTCGTGGCTCGATGACGGCCGAGCCCTGACCGTCACCGGTGGCATGACGTTCGGCGGTGGACCGTTCAACAACTACGTCGTGCAGGGTGCGGCAGCGATGGTGCGAGTGCTTCGCGAACGTGGACCGGATTCGACGGGACTGACCTCGGCCGTGAGCGGGTTGCTCACGAAACCGGCGGTGACGATTTGGTCGACGGGCGTACCCCGGCGCCCTTTCGCCGCGCTCGACGTCTCGGTGCAGGCCGAGGCAGCAACGGTCCGCCTAGTGGTCGATCCAGACCTTGTCGGAGCGGCGACGATCGCTGGTGCCACGGTCATCGCTGAACGAGACGGGTCCCTCGTGACGATCGCGGTAGTCGAGTCGGCCGATGGTCTGCGTTCGGTAGCTCAGAGCCGCGATCAGGTTCTTGCCGGAGCGTTTCTGTCAGAGGACCCAGTGGGCAAGGGCGTGAACATCATTTCCCCGGGAGAGTTCGCTCCAGCGTGACAGTGGGGGGTCTGATCATGGCAAACTGACGGTTCGTCAGATTCCCGGGAAAGCCCGGGAGTGACGCCAAGGAGGACAGCCCCATGGAGATCCCTCGCATTATTTCGGTCGACGATCACGTCGTCGAGCCGCCCGATCTGTGGTCATCTCGTCTGCCGGTCGAGTACCGCGACCGAGGACCGCGCGTCGAGCGCAAGAAGGTCAAGATGGGCATCATCGGTGGCTCCTTCTCGTTCGAAGTGAGCGAGACCGAGGGCGTCGACTGCGATGTTTGGTACTACGACGACCTCGTCTACCCCTTCACCCGACTTTCGGCCGCCGTGGGCGCCGAAGTCGTGCAGAACGAGCCGTGCACATTCGATGACATTCTTCCCGGTTGCTACGACCAGACCGCTCGCCTGGCCGACATGGATGCAAACCACGTCGAGGCATCGATCTGCTTCCCCAACATTCTCCCGCGCTTTTGCGGTCAGGCGTTCCTCGAGCGTGAGGACAAGGTCCTCGCTCTCCTCTGCGTTCAGGTTTACAACGACTGGATGATCGACGAATGGTGTGCAGGCGCTGCTCATGGCCGCCTCATCCCGATGACGATGGTCCCGTTGTGGGATGTCGAACTGGCCGCTGCGGAGATCCGCCGCTGTGCCGCAAAGGGCAGCCACAACATCACCTTCAGCGAGAATCCCGTGCCGCTCGGTCTCCCGTCGGTTCATTCCGGCTACTGGGATCCGATGTTTGAGGCGTGCGTCGAGACCGACACCGTCGTGAACATGCACATCGGTTCGTCGTCGAAGATGCCCTCGACCGCTCCGGATGCGCCGTTCATCATCTCTTCGACTCTCACGTTCCAGAACGCGATGGGTTCGGTCCTCGACTTCGTGTTCGGCGGCATTTTCGATCGCTTCCCCGATCTCCGCGTCGCCTACAGCGAAGGTCAGGCTGGCTGGCTTCCGTACATCCTCGAGCGTTCGGACAAGCTCTGGGAAGAACGTCTTCTCGACGAGACGGGATTCGGCTCGAAGCTTTCGCAGCCGCCGTCGACGTACATGAAGAAGAACATCTGGTACTGCATCTTCGATGACGAAACGGCACTGGCCAATCGCAACGTGATCGGTATCGATCGGCTCACGTTCGAGGTCGATTATCCCCACGCCGATTCGACCTTCCCCCATACGAAGGACATCGCCGAGCGAATGGCTGCCAAGGCTGGTCTCAACGATGCCGAGATTCAGAAGTTCTTCCGCGGCAACGCGATTGAGCTCTACAAGCTCGACAAGTACTACGGCATCACCAAGTAGTTCCAAGCCTTCATGACTGACGTATTGAGCGCACCCGGTCTGCTTGCAGGCCGGGTCGCTCTCGTTTCGGGGGCAGGCCCGGGCAGTGGCTTGAGCTTGTCCACTATCCTGCGATCGGACCCAATCTTGGGTAGTTCCACTGGGGGAGATCATGAGTACTGAAAAGCGTCTTGAGAATCGTGTTGCCGTCATCACCGGTGGTGGCGACGGAATCGGTCGGGGCATCGCTCGGCGCTATGCCGCCGAAGGCGCCCGCGTCCTCGTGGCCGAAATCAACGAGGAATCCGGAGCAGCAGTAGCCGCCGAACTCACGGCCGATTTCGGAGTCGATGCACTGTTCCTGCACACGGACGCCACAAAGCAGGACGATAACGAAGCCATGATCGCCGCTGCTGTCGAACGCTGGGATCGCATCGACATCCTCGTGAACAACGCATGGGGTGGCGATCGTGCTGGGCTGCAGCGCGTCGACAAGATGCCCGATTCTGCAATGGACCACGCGTGGCACATGAACGTGATGGGTCCGTTCTGGGCGATGAAGGCTTCGTTCCCGCACATGCGCGCTGCTGGGTACGGACGTGTCGTCAACATCTGTTCGCTTAACGGAGTCAATGCGCACATGGGCTCGGTGCATTACAACGCCACCAAGGAAGCTCTCCGTTCACTCACGCGCACCGCAGCGCGCGAGTGGGCCGGCTTCGGAATCACCGCAAACGTGATTTGTCCGGGAGCAAAGACGGCGGCGTTTCGGATGTTTGAGGAGATGAACCCTCAGGTGGCTGCTGAGTCCGAGGGCGCGAATCCGATGGGTCATCTTGGTGATCCCGAAACCGAGATCGCACCGGTGGCGTTCTTCCTCGCCAGCGAAGACTCGCGGTACATCACGGGCAACACGCTCTTTGCTGATGGCGGAAGCCACATCAATGGTGCTCTTTGGGTGCCGGATCTCGGCGACTGAGCCTTCGCCACATCAGGTTTTCTTTTTCAATCACGACTTGCGCTGCGGCGCCACGACACCAGAGGTACGCAAAATGAAACTCGGACTCGTTTGGGGATACTGGCCGGCACAGCCACCGACGAACATGGTGGAACTGACCCGCGAAGCGGAAGCAGTCGGTTTCGATTCGGTCTGGACAGCGGAGTCGTGGGGTTCCGATGCATTCACCCCGCTCACCTGGATCGCCGCGCACACGGAAAAGATCCGACTCGGAACTGGCGTTGCTCAACTCTCGGCGCGCACACCGGTCGCAACCGCCATGGCGGCGATGACGCTGGATCATTTGTCGAACGGACGCATGATCCTCGGGCTTGGAGTTTCCGGCCCGCAGGTTGTCGAGGGCTGGTACGGCCGTCCTTCGAACAAGCCGCTAGCCCGGACGCGTGAGTACGTGGACATCGTCCGTAAGGCATTGCTGCGTGAAGGCCCTCTCACCAACGACGGCGAGTTTTACCCGATGCCGTACACAGGCGAAGGCTCGAGCGGTCTCGGCAAGCCGCTCAAGATCATGACGCACCCGTTGCGTTCAGAGATCCCGATTTTCCTCGGTGCCGAGGGTCCGAAGAATGTCACGCAGACCGCGGAGATCGCCGACGGTTGGCTTCCGCTCTACTACTCGCCATTCCGTCAAGAGGTCTACGCCGATCAACTGAAGAGTGCGAAGCCTGGCTTCGAGATCAGTTCGCTCGTGACCTTCAACGTCACAGACGACGTCGCCACGGGACTCTGGCCGGTCAAGGCCACCCTCGGTTTCTACATCGGGGGAATGGGCGCCAAGGGGCAGAATTACCACACCAAACTCATGGCTCGTATGGGGTTTGAGGAAGAGGCCTACAAGATCCAGGACCTCTTCTTCGCCGGCAAGCGTGACGAGGCGATCGCAGCGGTGCCGGATGACTTCGCCGACGAGATCTCGTTGGTCGGTCCGGCCGCGCGTATCAAGGAGCGACTCGAGGTATGGCGCACGAGTCCGGTCACGTCTCTGATGATCGCTCCGCGGGGGCCGGAAGCATTGCGTCTCGCCGCCGATCTCGTTCTCGGCTAACCGGCCGTTCGTTCAGCAGTTCATTCGCTATCCGCTCCATCCCTGATTCAGGAGTTTTCTCGTCAATGTCATCGTCACGAACCCCCACGTACAACCTCGGCGACCTTCTCGAACTGGTTGCCGCTTCTGTTCCTGATCGCATGGCGGTAATCAGTGGCGACACCAGATACACGTTCGCGGAATTCGACCGTCGTACGAATCAGGTTGCACGCATGCTCATTGAGCAGGGTGTCCAACCGGGGGCGAAGGTTGCGATCTATTCCTGGAACCGTGTCGAGTGGGCGGAACTGTTCTTCGGTGCGTTCAAGGCACGCGTCGTTCCCATCAACATCAACTATCGCTATGTCGCCCACGAACTCGAGTACGTGCTCGAGAACGCTGATGCGGAGATCGTGATCTTCGAGCGCGGCTTCGCCGACGTCATGGCCGAGGTGGGCCCGAAACTCCCGAAGCTTCGAGCGACGATCGTGATGGAGGACGGCACCGATCTCGATGCAGGCGATGCTCTTGCCTACGACGCTCTCGTCGATGCTCAGGACAACGCTCAGATGGACATCGAGCGCTCCTCCGACGATCTCTATTTCCTCTACACCGGTGGAACCACGGGAATGCCGAAGGGCGTCATGTGGCGCCACGAGGACGTGTTCTTTGCTGCGCTTTCAAGTGGTCTGGGACCGGAACCGATTTCGTCTCCGGGGGGGATAACGGAACGTTCGCTCCCTGCCGACTTTGCTCTTCCGAGTCTCATCATCGCCCCGCTTATGCACGGCGCTGCACAGTGGGGAATGTGCAACATGTTGTTCGCGGGCGCAGGAGTAGTGCTCTACACCGAGCACGGACTCGATCCGCATGCGGTTTGGGCTCTCGCCGAGCGCGAGCGCGTCATGGGCGTGACACTGGTTGGCGATGCAATGGGCCGGCCGCTTGCTGATGCCCTCGCCGACGGCACTCGTACGTATGACCTTTCGGGTCTGTTCCGAATTGGTTCCGGCGGCGGTGTGTTCTCGCCCGCGGTGCAGGGTCAACTCAAGGAAAAGATCCCGCACGTCATGGTGATGGATAGCTACGGCGCATCGGAAACCGGCGCCGGCGGGATGAGCGCCGAAGGGGGCGCACGTCGTTTTCATGTTTCCTCCGAGATCCAAGTGCTGGACGAGGACATGAAGCCAATCGATCCCGGCAGCGAGCAGATCGGGCTACTTGCTCGTACCGGACATATTCCTCTCGGCTATTACAAGGACGAGGAGAAGACCGCCAAGACGTTCCCGACCGACGCGAACGGTAAGCGCTGGTCGGTTCCTGGTGACTTCGCAACGGTTGACGCCGATGGAATCGTGACGCTTCTTGGTCGCGGGTCGCAGTGCATCAACACTGGTGGGGAGAAGGTCTATCCCGAAGAGGTTGAAGAGGCACTCAAGAGTCATCCCGAGGTTTACGACGCACTGGTAGTCGGCGTACCCGACGAGCGCTGGGGAGAACGCGTCGTCGTCGTCCTCCAGCCGCGCGAAGGCACCCGCCCGGCACTTGAGGACCTTGCCGTTCATTGCCGAAAGACGATCGCCGGATACAAGATCCCGAAGGCAATTACCTACGTCGAAATGGTCAAGCGCTCACCGGCCGGCAAGGCGGATTACCGCTGGGCCAAAGAAACGGCGATAGCGGACTGAGATCTGCCGAGCCTGCTGACTGCTCGTCACCGACCGTTTGGCCTGCGATGCGGAACTCCTCGGCCATTTGGGCGAGAATACCGACCGTTCGTTTCGACGAGGGAGAGACTTTTCGATGATGACCGGGCGAATGCTCACAGAACAGGACCAACCGTTCGAGGATGGCGTCGCGTCGGACATTGCTGAGCTGAACGGGGTTGGACGATGACCGTTGACCTGGGTCTCACCTCTGATCAGGAAGCCATTGCGGAACTCTTTGATGGTTTCTTCTCGAACGAATCCCCAACCACAATCGCCCGTGCTGCCGAACCATTTGGTTTCGACGCCGACCTTTGGTCGAAGGTCATCGAACTCGGCGCACCCGGAATGGGAAGCGCAGCCGAGGTTGGCGGCGGTGAAGCATCGCTCTCCGATCTCGTAGTGGTGGCGGAAGCGGTCGGACGATCGATCGCTCCCATCCCGCTGATCGAACATCTTGCGGCATTGGCCGTGCTCGACGACGCTGACCTTGTGGCCGGATCGGCGATTGCCACTCTTGCTTTGCGGCCGGCCGATGCCGACGGACTGTGGCGGCTCGTGCCCGCCGGTGTCGTCGCCGACGTTGTCGTGGGTGTTGATGGCGATGACCTCGTTGTCGTTCGTTCCGCGCCACCGATGTCTGGTCCGCGTAATCATGCGAGCGCGCCGCTCGCCGACCGATCGGCCCGAACCGGTGACCGCACCGTGCTCGGCCCGGCGTCAGCGTTCCAACCGGTCATCGATCGATGGAAAGTCCTGACATCTGCTGCGCTCGTCGGCATTGCCGAAGCGGCGCAGAAGCTCGGCGTCGACTACGTAATGGAGCGCGAACAGTTCGGCGTCCCAGTCGGGTCGTTCCAAGCCGTGCAGCATGGTCTTGCTGATCTCCCGGTACTGATCGACGGTGGCCGCTTGCTCACACACAAGGCCGCGTGGGCGCTTGGCCGTGATGAGAGCGGAATCCTCGACTGGCGTTCCAACGACATCACCGACGGAACAGCACTTGCCGCAATGGCGTTCGTCTTCACGAGTGATGGCGCCGCCGTGGCAACTGATCGCAGCCTCCACTATCACGGTGGATACGGCTTCGCCGAGGAATACGACATCCAGCTGTACTACCGCCGTGCAAGGGGATGGTCACTCGTCCTCGGTGATCCCACCGACGAATGTTTGGCCCTTTCTGACCGCCTCTATGGACCGGTGGAGAACTGATCATGGACTTCTCACTTTCCGATGACGTACTTGCCTACCGCTCGAAGATCCGCAGCATCGTTGCCGAAACGGTTACTCCCGATGTGATCGAACGGATGCATACGACGGGGACGTTCGATGCCCCCGAACTCAACCGCGCACTCGGAACGCAGGGGTTCCTTGAGCGGGCGACGCCCGGTCTCGGAGTCGGCGATCCGATTGAGCTTTGGGTGCTGTTCAACGAACTTGAAAAAGCAGGCGCTCCTTACGACGGACTTGCCGTTGCACTCATGATCGCTGGTGTGGTGAATCTCCTCGGAACCGACGAGCAGAAGGAACGCATCCTTCCGTCGATCATTTCCGGTGAAGCACTTGTCTGCATGGGTTACAGCGAAGCCGACTACGGCTCCGACGTTGCTTCCATTAAGACGCGCGCGGTCAAAGACGGTGACGAGTGGACCATCAACGGATCGAAAATGTGGACGACGATGGCCCACGAGGCCCGTTGGTTGATCCTGCTCACCCGGACTGATGTCGACCTGCCGAAGCACAAAGGCCTCACGATGTTCATCCTTCCGATGGACACACCCGGCATCACTGTTGATCCGGTGCACACACTCGGAACCGAACGCACGAACGCGACCTATTACGACAACGTGCGCGTCGGCGATGAAGCGGTTCTTGGTGGCGTCAACAACGGTTGGCGGACCATGGTGTCGGTGCTCGCGTTCGAACGCGGTGTGATGGGTGGCTCAAACGCTGCCATTCCGCTGTTGCGTCATTTCCACGACTGGGCTCAGGAGGTCGGTATCTTCGAGCAACCGATCACCCGCGAACGGATGGCACGTGCGGCGATCGACATGCAGGTCGCCTCGCTGCTCACCCAACGCTCCGCATGGATCGCGGCCTCAGGCGGAAGCCCCGGTCTTGAGGGTTCGATGACAAAGGTGTTCGCCGCTGAGGCCTATCAGCGGATCTCCCGTTGGACCCAGGAAACCGCCGGTCCGCTCGGGCTGTTGCAGTTCCACGAAGCGGGCGCGGCGGGCGAGGGGTTTGTGGAATACGACGCTCGACACAGTCCGGTCGTCACCATCTACGGCGGCACGACGGAGATCAACCGGAACAACATCGCCGAGCGTCATCTCGGTCTGCCGAAGTCCCGCTAAAAACTCTTCGGATTTCTGCTGCTATGCCTTGCGGCCCTTCTGTAACGACGGTACGGTGACGATCGTCACGAAGATCGGAACTCAGGTATCGGTCTTTGGAGTCGAAGCGGAGTCGAAGCAGAGTCGAAGCAGAGCCGAAGCAGAGTCGAAGCAGAGCCGAAGCAGAGTCGAAGCAGAGTCGAAGCAGAGCCGAAGGGGAGTCATGGGGCAAGGGTCAGAAGCAGGTAACGAAACGAAGGGCTCGAACGACGATCGTTACATCGTCATCTCGGCCGACGGCCACGCCGGGGGGAACATCCCGGATTACCGGCCGTATCTCGACAGCCGCTGGCACGACGAGTTCGATGCGTGGGCAGCCGATTTCGAAAACCCTTACGAGGATCTTGAGGGTGATCTCGGAACCCGCAACTGGGATTCGAAGCGACGCATGGCTGATCTTGAGGCCGATGGTCAGGTCGCCGAGATCATCTATCCCAACACGATCCCGCCGTTCTACCCGAAGACCTCGCTCACCGCTCAGCCCCCAGCGCTGACCCAGAACGATTCCGATCGGCGTTGGGCGGGTCTGCAGGCGCACAACCGTTGGCTCGCAGATTTCTGTGCTGACTACCCAGGCCGTCGCGCCGGTGTCGCCCAGATCAACCTCCTCAATATCGCCGGTTCGGTCGGCGAGATCCGCTGGGCGCACGAACACGGTCTCACCGGTGGTGTCCTACTTCCAGGTACGCCCCCCGGTTCGGGCATGGATCAGTTGCACCATCACAGCTACGAGCCGATCTGGCAGGTCTGTGAAGAACTCGGCATGCCGGTGAATCATCACACCGGTTCGGCGGCGCCTCCGATGGGTCCCGATCCCGAGGACACGATCACATTCCTCCTCGAAGTGACGTGGTACGCCCATCGCGCGTTTTACCAATTGATTCTCGGCGGTGCGCTCGAACGTCATCCCGACATGCAATTGGTGTTCACCGAACAGGGAACAGCATGGATCCCCGACGAACTGGCGCGACTTGATGGTTTCTTCGCCCGCATGAAACATTCCAATGGTTCGCAGGAGCAGGTGTGGGGGGAGTCCGTCATGAAGACGCTCTCGCTGAGTCCGAGCGAGTACTGGGCCCGCCAGTGTCACGTCGGCGCCAGCTTCATCCGGCCCATCGAACTCGGTGTGCGTCATCAGGTCGGTGTCGACCGCATCATGTGGGGTAGCGACTATCCCCACAAAGAAGCGTCGACTCCGTATTCGCGCGAAGCAATCGCCCTGTCATTCGCAGGCATTCCGCGCGACGAGGTCGAGATGATGTTGTCGAAGAACGCAGCGAAGCTTTACGGCTTCGATCTCGATTTCCTCCGTCCCATCGCCGATCGAATCGGGCCGAAGGTGGGCGACGTCTTCGCCGGCCTTCCTCCGAGGGCAGTCCCCGGCGACGCCAACATGTGTCCGGCATTCGCCGGGTACGAATTCGCCACCGAATGATCACGAAGCTCTGAGCGAAAAGGAACCCTCATGGAATTCAAGACCGACATGGAATTTGCGGACAACGATCCGTACCTGATCATCGCTGCCGACAGTCACGCCGGCCTGCCAACGGAGAAGTACCGGCCGTATCTCGAGACGAAGTTCCACGGGGCCTTCGACGATTTCCTCGCTGAACACTCAGCGATGATCGAGGCCTCCAACAAGATGGGCGTTCGCGACGACGCATACGCCAAGAAGTGGTTTGAGGATCACGAAGAGGACCTTGCTGGCGGCTGGGACGGCATCAAGCGCGATCAGGCACTCGATTCCGACGGCGTGTGCGCCGAGGTCGTCTATCCCGACGCCGACGCCGTCGAGAGCCGCACGGCCGTTCCGTTCGGTGCGGGACTCGGATTGTCAGGCGATCTCGATCCCGTGCTCGGACTCGCCGGCGCCAAGGCGCATAACCGCTGGCTTGCCGATCTTTGCTCGGTCAGTCCCGAGCGCCGCTGTGGTGTCGCACTTGTTCCGATCACCGGAGAGGTTGAAGAAGCACTCGCCGAGATCCGCTGGGCGAAAGCACACGGACTCGGTGCCGTGATGATTCCGGCGCGTTGGTGCAACCAGACGCCGTATCACGATCGTCGCTACGACCCCGTGTGGGCGCTGTGCGAGGAATACGACATGCCGATCGTGACTCACTCGGGTTCGGCGCCGCGCGAAGAGTACGGCGATCACCTGGGCATCTACGTGACTGAGGTGACGTGGTGGCCGGCGCGTCCGATGTGGTTCATGCTCTGGTCGGGCGTGTTCGAGCGTTTCCCCAAGCTGAAGTTCTGCGCGACCGAAGGCGGTTGCTGGTGGCTGCCGCAGCTCCTGTGGTTCTGGGATCGGCTGTGGGCAGGTCAGAAGGGTTCGGAGAAGCTCGGCAAGGGTGCGTTCAAGGGCGTTGTCGAGATGCTTCCGAGCGAGTACATCGATCGCAACTGCTTCACCGGACTCGCCAACGTCAAGCGACGCGAACTCGGTCAGCGTTACGAAATCGGGATCCAGAACATGCTGTGGGGCACGGACTTCCCGCATCCGGAAGGCACGTGGCCGAACACGCATGAGTGGCTCAAGAAGACATTCCACGACATCCCGATCGACGAGACGCGCGTGATGCTTGGTCTGAGCGCGGCTGATGCATTCAGCTTCGACCTTGAGAAGCTCCGTCCGCTTTCGGAGAAAATCGGACCCACCCCGACCGATCTCGGTCAGCTCACCGAAAGTCGGACGGCTGCCGATCTCACCGCCCGCTGGGCCCCGGTCAAGGAAGTTGGCCGTCACTGGCTGACCGACAACGACTTCCCGCTCATCGCCCAGTAGGGAATCGATGGGTACCAGTACTGGTTCGTTGCGTGCAGGGGCGCAGGCCCCGGCGCGCGGGGCCAGTCCGGTTTCGGCCGACAGGATCCTTGAAGTGGCCGGCGACATCGTGGAACGTCACGGTGTCGATGCCCTGACGATGCGACGCCTGTCCGATGATCTCGGCGTGGCGGTCACGTCGGTCTATTGGCATGTCGGGAACCGCGATGCGGTTCTCGATGGCCTTGTCGATCGTCTACTTGCCCGAATGGAAACAATCGTCGCCGAAGGCTCAACGCCATCGCTGCGATTGGCATCGATAGCGCGCTCGTTACGACGAACATTGCTCGAACGTCAACACCTCGTGGGCCTCGCCCATGAACGCGATCGAACACCTGCGATGTTCCTACCCGCGCAGCAGTCAATGGCGGGAGAACTCGGGTCACTTGGATTAACGGGTGCCGATGCGGCGCTCGCGTTGCGCACGCTTCAGGTCCATGTGATCTCGTCTGTACTTATGGAGAGGGTCGCGGCGCGAAACGCGAGCCATGGCAAGGTTGATGTCTCGCTCTGGCCTGTCGACGGATCTGATCCGGAACTTGTTGCTGCGCTCGCCGATCCGGCCGACTACGAAACGGTGTTTGAGTTTGGTCTTGAAGCACTTTTGGTCGGTCTTTCAAGCGACTGACCGACCGATCGGGTCTGCGGCTATCGTCACCATTCATGGCTGAAAACACCGGTTCATACGAAGGCATTGATACTCCGTGGCGTCGCAGTCCCGACGAACTCACGGAACGCATTACCCCGTGGGTTCACGAGAAGTTCGGTGCTGATACCCGACTCGAGAATGTCCACGCGCCCGACAACGGAATGTCGAGCGAGAGTCTCCTCTTCGATGTCGTCGGTCCGAACGGATCGGAAAGTTTCGTGGCGCGAATGGCCCCACTGCCGTCGCTGTTTCCTGTCTTTGAGAACTATGACATCGCGCTCCAGGCCAGTGCCATGAAACTTGCAGCCGAGCGGACATCGGTTCCGGTTCCGGCTGTGCCGTTCGTTGAACTTGATGATTCATGGCTGGGCGTTTCGTTTTTGGTCATGAAGCGACTTCCGGGTGTGGCACCGACCGATGTTCCGCCGTACGTCTTTGGCGGTTGGGTCGCCGACATGACCAAGGCCGAGCGCGATCTCATGGAGCGCAATGCGGTGCGCACGCTTGCCGAACTCCACACAATCACGACCGAGAACGCCGACCTCTCCTTTCTTGAGCGCCCCGGGTTTGGCGCCGATCCTCTTGATCAGCATCTCGGTCACGAGCGCGGTTATTACGAATGGGCCCGCAACGGGCAGCGCTATCCGCTCATCGACCGCACCTTCGAGTGGCTCGAGGCGAACCGGCCGACGATCACCGGCCCTACCGTCTTGAACTGGGGTGACGCCCGTCTGGGCAACATGCTTTTCGAGGGTCCCGTGCCGACGGCCGTTTTGGACTGGGAGATGGTGTGCGTTGGCCCGGCCGGCGTCGATCTGGCCTGGATGATCTTCCTGCACCGGTTCTTCCAGAACCTTGCCGAAACCTACGGAATGCCAGGTCTTCCGGACTTCATGGAGCGAGGAAAACTCGCGGCGCTCTACACGGAATACAGCGGTCAGCCGGTCGAGGCCCTCGAATGGTTCGAGGTGTTTGCTGCGCTTCGGTTCGCGATCGTCTCGGTCCGCACAAGTGTGCGCAGCGTCGAATACGGACAGATGGCTGCCCCGGCGGAACCGGATGATCTGATCATGTTCCGGCCCCTGCTTGAGCAGATGCTTGAGGGCACCTACTGGGATTGACGTGTCATCCGTCACATCACAGACAAATCTGCGATACCGTGCGCGATGTGAGTCGACTGGATGATCTTCGGCGGGTGGAACAGGCGTTGGTCCGGATTGCTCGGATCAGCAACGGTCGAGTTGCCGCCCGCTCTCGGACACAACGAGCCGGTGTGGTGCTCTCGCGCCCGGCCATCACGATCCTGACGGTTCTTCGAGAGTCGGGGCCGGTTCGGCTCTCGCTTCTGGCCCGATTGACCGATCTCGAAGCACCGCTGATTAGCAGGGAAGTGCGCGAACTTTCCGAGGTGGGATACGTACGTCGCACCGCCGACCCAACCGACGGACGAGCGGGCATCGTTGAACTGACTCCGGAAGGTCGGAGCGCGATCCATAGCTATCGCGAGGCCACTGACGAGATCATCTCGGAAACCTTTGCCGGATGGGAAGAGTGTGATCTCCGCGATCTGAGTGTTCTGCTCGATCGGGTCTCCGAAGATTTCGCTCGTAGTCCCGACCGGGCCGAGCATGGCCTACATTCGGCTTCATGACCGACGCCTCCAACGATCTTTCACAGTTATACCTACCCGTCTTCGCCGCCGATCTCATCATTGATGCGCTGGGCAAGAACCCGGACAAGCCGGCGGTGAACATCGGTGATCGCACCATGACCGCCCGCGAAATGAGCGAACAGGTCAGTTGCTATGTGCAGGCGCTGCGCTCGAAGGGCATCTATGCCGGCACGCAGATGTCGGTGCTCGCGCTCAATCGTCCCGAGGTCCTGTTCAACATGGCGGCTAGCCAAGTGAACGCGAATCGCACGACGCCGCTGCACCCGATGGGCTCACTCGAAGATCAGGCGTACGTGCTTGGGGACTGCGGCGCTGAAGTACTCATCTTCGATCCCGACAACTTCACCGAGCGCGCCGAAGAACTGGTGAAGCGGTCGCCGGGCATCAAACACGTGCTGGCGTTGGGACCGACAACCTTCGGCGAGGACCTCCACGCTCTCGCCAATACCTTCACGCCGGAACGTCTCGTGGCGCCGATCGTGAACGGCAGCGATCTCTCCGGTATTGCTTATTCGGGCGGAACGACAGGCAAGCCCAAGGGCATCATGAGCACGTACAGCAGTGGTGCGGCGATGACCACGATCCAGATGTCCGAATGGCAATGGCCAGAAGAAGTTCGCTTCCTCATCTGCACGCCGCTCTCTCATGCAGGTGCTGCGTTCTTCACGCCGACTCTGCTTAAGGGTGGATCACTCACGGTTCTGCCCGGCTTTGATCCCGAGAAGTTCATGCAGACAGTCGAGACCCATCGCATTACGGCGACGATGCTGGTGCCGACGATGCTCTACGTGTTGCTCGACCATCCGAAGTTCGATCAGTACGACCTCTCGAGCCTCGAGACCATTTTCTACGGCGCCGCCGCAATCTCGCCGACACGTCTTTCCGAAGCGATCACTCGGATGGGCAAAATCTTCTTCCAGTTCTATGGCCAGGCGGAATGCCCGATGACGATCACCGTCCTGCGTAAAGAGGATCACGATCCGAACAACCTCGAACGACTCGCGAGTTGTGGCCGTCCGGTTCCGTGGGTCCACGTGGCGCTGCTCGACGACGACGGCAACGAGGTTCCCCACGGCGAACCTGGCGAGATCTGTGTGCGCGGGCCCCTCAACATGAAGGGGTATCTGGGCAAGCCCGAACAGACGGCCGAGGCGTTCGCCCACGGGTGGCTGCACACGGGCGATGTCGCACGAGCTGACGACGAGGGGTTCCTCTACATCGTCGATCGCAAGAAGGACATGATCATCACGGGCGGCTTCAACGTCTACCCCCGCGAGGTCGAGGACGTGATTTCGTCCCATCCGGGGGTGTCGGCAGTGGCGGTGATCGGAGTGCCCGACGAAAAGTGGGGCGAATCGGTAAAGGCTGTTGTCGTTGTGCGCCCGGGGCATGTCGTCGATGCGGACGAACTTGTTGCTCTAGTTAAGGAAGCGAAGGGAACGGTGCAGGCGCCGAAGAGCGTTGATTTCGTCGACGCGATTCCTCTGAGTGCCCTCGGAAAACCCGATAAGAAGACCCTCCGAGCCCGCTATTGGGGTGAGAACGGCCGGCAGGTGAACTAGTCCGAAATCCGGAGTGAATACTTCACTAGGGAAACTTTGTCGTGCCTCAGTTGCGGTGACTAGAGTCACGGTCTTGTGGCAGCGACAAACCCCTGTTCCGGTTCGGAACACTAGGGTGTCGTCGGTCACACATCTTCAAATCCACGCGTAGGGTCTCGTCACGGAGACAGGGGGAACGAACCGGTGCAGCAGTTCGTGCAGTACACCATCTTGGGTCTTGTCCTCGGTGGTGTGTATTTCATCGCCGCTTCCGGCCTCGTCGTGACCTACACCACCTCGGGAATCTTCAACTTCTCCCAAGGTGCGATCGCCATGTTGGCGGCATTCACCTATTGGCAATTTCGTTGGGGCTGGGGCTGGCCGGCTCCGATCGCCCTCTTTGTTGTTCTCGGTGTTCTTGCTCCCGCGCTCGGAGCGGTGCTCTATCAAGTCGTGATGAAAAACCTCCGGGGCACGTCAGAGGTAACCAAGATCGTCGTATCTGTCGGTGTCATGCTCGGTTTTCTTGCTCTCGCCACATGGATCTGGAATCCGACGGCAAGCTCACCCCGCAGGTTCCAGAAGTTTTTCGGAGCAAACTCGATCGTTGAGATCTTCGGCGTTCGGATCACCTGGCACGAAATCATCTCGTTCGTACTCGCTCTCGGTATCGCCGCCGGAATCCGCTTCCTCTTTGTGCGCACCCGTTCGGGCGTCGCAATGCGCGCTGTCGTTGACGATCCCGAGCTCCTCGAGCTCAACGGCGGTCGACCCGAGCGGCTCGCAACAATCTCCTGGGCCGGCGGCGCGTTTCTTGCGGCATTGGCCGGCATCCTGATCACACCGATCACGGGTTCGTCCATGAGTGCCAATGCGCTCACGTTGCTCGTCATCGATGCATTCGCCGCCGCGATGTTCGGACGCCTCAAATCACTTCCCCGCACGTTCATCGGTGCGATCGTGCTTGGTCTCACCAACTACTACGTCGTTGCGTACTCCCCGTCGAGTTGGACATGGACGAGCGCGTTCCGTCAGTCGATCCCGATGATCATGCTGTTCATCATCCTGATCATCCTTCCGCAGGACCGGCTCCGAGGCGCCACCGTGTTGCGTACGCGTGAGCGCTTCCAGATGCCGACGATGCGTACCGCATGGATCGCAGCGCTGGTCTTGATCGTCGTGGTGTTCAGCCTGCAGACCATCATGCAACCGTCGCCAATGAAGACACTTGCCTACGGCATGACACTCGCAATCATCGCCTTGTCCCTCGTGCTACTCACCGGTCTCGCCGGCGAGATCAATCTTGCGGCGCTTTCGTTCGGTGCGATCGGAACGATCGTCGTCTTCCACTTCGGCACAACGGGCACCGGCCTCGACTCCCGCATGACGCTTTGGGGAATCATTCTCGCCTCCCTTGTTTGCGCTCTCGTCGGTGCGGTGGTGGCGCTACCGGCGCTACGTCTCCGCGGCCTCTACCTGGCGCTCGCCACGATGGCCTTCGGTGTGTTCGTCTCCAAGATGGTGCTGAGCGAAGGTAATCCCCGTCGACTCTTCGGTCGCGATTTCACGATCTTCCCGGGTGGCACGCTTCGGATTCCTCGCCCGCAGGTCGGTCCTGTTGATTTCAATTCCGATAAAGCCTTCCTGACGCTGGTCACGGTCTTGTTTGCCTTGCTTGCAATTGGGCTCGTGGCGATCCGTCACAGTGGCTACGGTCGTCGACTTGCCGCCATGAAAGACAGCCCGGCTGCGTGCGCAACGCTTGGTATGAGTGTCGTCAGACTCAAGCTTTCGGTGTTTATGTTGTCGGCAGCAGTCGCCGGTCTCGGTGGCGTTCTCATGTCCGCACAACTTGGCGCTGTCAGCGCCGAGCGCTTCGACATCTTCCTTAGCCTGTCGTTGCTCATGGTCACCGTGGTAGGTGGCATCGGGTACGCCTCGGGTGCGCTCATGGCCGGACTGTTCCTCGGATGCTCGTTGATCGCAATGACGAACACGCTCACCAAACTCAATGTCGACTACGCCAGCATCCAGGCCATTTTCGCCTTCATGATCAGCGCGGTCACCGTGCTTCCGGCCACCATCGGAATCACGATGGGCAAGAACCCGAGTGGTGCGGTTACCGACATCGTCAAGGGCCTCAACGACATGAAGCAGGCCAAGCCTCTTATGTTCACCGTCATCGGACTCGAAGTCGGTTTCTGGTTGCTCACGGCCACCGATGTACTCACCAACTGGAACTTCGTGATCCTCACCGCAGTCAACCTCTTCCTGGTCCCGCCGATCGGCGGCGCAATCATGAAGAAGCGTGCGTTTGCGAAGTTTGGAATACTCCCGCCCACTCCCGCCGAATTCATCGGCATCGATCGCCCGTATACGCAGGGCGATCTCGATGAGATGGAAATCGTCCTCGGTCTCGACGCACTCGGTGTCGCTGCCCCCGTCCTCCACGAAGGGGAGCCCGCTCATGCCCCTGCTTGAAACTGTCGGCGTCAAAGTTCGCTTCGGTGGAAACGTCGCCCTCGATGACGTGTCGATCAGCATCGAACCCGGAACCATTACGGGCCTCATTGGTCCGAACGGTGCCGGCAAGACGACGCTGTTCAACGCGATCACCGGTCTTCAGAGTGTGTCGTCCGGTTCGATACTGCTCAACGGCAAGGACATCACCAAGTTCGCTCCGCACAAGCGGGCCCGGCTTGGCCTGGCTCGTACGTTCCAGCGTCTTGAACTCTTCACGTCGCTCTCGGTGCGTGACAACATCCGAGTTGCTGGTGAGATTCGCAATCGATGGAAGTCCATCGGTGGCGGGCGGATGGACGCAACGGCGGAAGCCGATCGCATCATTGACCTAGTGGGTCTGCGCGATGTGGCCGACCGCGAGGTTGGGGAGATCCCGACCGGCAAGGCCCGCGTCGTCGAACTGGCCCGCGCTCTCATGATCCAGCCGAATCTGCTGCTGCTCGACGAGCCCGCCTCCGGTCAGACCGAAGACGAGACGGAACAATTCGGCAAACTCCTGCGCACGCTCGCAGCAGAGGGCGGGCTCGGCATTTGCCTTGTCGAACACGACATGGACCTCGTCATGAATGTCTGCGAGACAATCCATGTGCTCGAGTTCGGTCGCATCATCTCAAGTGGTTCGGCTGAACATGTCCGCTCGGATCCTCTCGTAATCGATGCCTATCTCGGAGCACCGGAGAGTGTCGGATGAGTGCCACCATTTCTGACTCGCATCTCTCCAACCACGATGGCAACGGACCACTGCTCGAACTTTCTGGTGTTCGAGCCGCGTACGGAACTATCGAAGTTCTGCACGGTGTTGATCTTGTCGTTCCGCAGGGTTCTGTAGTCGCACTTCTCGGACCAAATGGCGCCGGCAAGTCGACGATTCTGAAAGTCTGTTCGGGGCTCCTGCAGCCGACCGCCGGCGAGGTACGTGTCGCCGGTCGCGTGATCAATGGCGCCACCGCCGATCAGTTGGCCCGGTTGGGCCTCTGCACGATCCCTGAAGGCAAGGGAGTCTTCCCGAACCTCACGGTTCGAGAAAACCTCTGGATGGCCACCATGTCCGGAGTGTCGCTTTCCGACGTCGAGGAGATTGCGTACGCGCGGTTCCCCCGATTGGGCGAGCGCCGCAAGCAGTTAGCCGGCACGATGTCGGGCGGAGAGCAGCAGATGCTCTCCATGGCTCGTGCATTGTCGGTCAACCCTGCACTATTGCTGCTCGATGAGCTGTCAATGGGATTGGCCCCGCTTATCGTGGCCAACCTCTACGAGATCGTTGCTCAGGTCTCGGAAGAGGGAGTATCGATCCTGGTGTCCGAGCAATTTGCTCGAACGGTTTTGGGCATTGCCCATTACGCCGCGATCGTGCTTCACGGGAATGTGACCCGCGTGGGAACACCCGCTGAGCTTGAAGATGAACTGTCCGCCGCTTACCTGGGCTCGTGAGGTCATGGAAAATACTGAAGACACAAACAACAATCGCATCGACCAGTTCAAGGCTGATGTGTCCGACATGAATCTGAAGACCGGCAGCGCCAGCCGCGAGTCGCTTTTCCAGATCCTTGGTTTCCTCTTGATGGTTGGCGGTGTTGTGGGCGCGCTCGTTGCCTACATCTCGTCGGGCAATCTCGATGACGCCCGCGACATCCAGTCGATGATCGTGCTGGCCGTCGCACTCGGTGCACTCACCGTGTTCGGTGCTGCGATCTTCCTGCGCTACTCGCTGGCTCGTTTCCTGCGCATGTGGTTGCTTCGTCAGCTCTTCGAGGGCCAATCCAACACCGATCGGATCGTCGACGCCGTCTCCGGACGTAGCTGACCCTGATGGGAACTATTGCGATCACCGGCGCTGGCTCGGGAATCGGCGCGGCAACCGCCGCCCGGTTGCGTGCCGATGGCCACACAGTCATCGGGGTCGATCTCAAGAATGCCGAGATCGAAGTCGATCTCGGCACCGAGGCGGGTCGCGCTCAAGCCATCGAACGGGTCGCCGAACTGAGTGGCGGCGTACTGAACGGCCTCGTCCCGTGTGCAGGCATCTCGGGGCTGCCGGGTCGTCCGGCGTCGCTTCTCGTGTCGGTCAACTACTTCGGCACGGTGAGGCTCCTTGAGGGCCTGCGGCCGCTACTCGCCGCCGGTGTTCCGTCGGCGGCAGTCGCGATCAGTTCCAATTCGACGACCTGTCAGCCGGGTTACTCAATGGATCTGGTCAACGCCTGTCTGTTGGGTGACGAAGACGCGGCCCGAACCGTTGCCGATCAGGGCGACTCGATCAATGCCTACCCCGCCACCAAGAATGCTGTGGCCAAGTGGGTTCGCCGCAATGCCATCACCCCGGAGTGGGCCGGTGCAGGTATCACGCTCAACGCCATCGCCCCCGGGATGATTGCCACCCCAATGGTGCAGGAGGGTTACGACGATCCCACCATCCGCCCAGGCATGGAAATGTTCGCGTCGTCCATCCCGATGGGCGGTGCTGGTGATCCTGCGCAGATCGCTGGCCTTCTGGCGTTCCTCCTCGGCCCCGATGCGCGCTTCTTCTGCGGTTCGGTCATCTTCTGCGACGGTGGCACCGATGCCACGTTCCGCACGAACGACTGGCCGGCCCTTTGGAAACCGCAGGGCTGATTCATCAATCAGTTCGTCGGCAGGCCGCATCAGCCTTCCGATGAACTGATGATTGGTGTCACATTCCGCTGAAGACACCACGCATGTTCGCGAGCCACGCATTGACGTCGGCGTTGCGTTTGGCCGCGGTCGTTTCTTCCCGCGCTGACGTGAAGGTCACGAAGACATCTGTGGCGAGGGAGTCAAGCAACGCGACGGCGACGTCTTCGCTTGTGGACGCTGTGGCCGGATCAGTGGGAAACGGTTTGTTGTTTCCGGGCTTCTCGGTCGAGAACTCACTAAGGGTTGTGCCGGGGACGAAAAGATGGGCGCGCACGCCGGTCTTGCCGAGTTCGACGTAGAGGCCCTCGGTGAAGAATTCGAGTGCCGCTTTGCTGGCGGAGTAGGCGCTCACGCCGAAGGCCGCCATGTGGACGCCCATTGATGACACGTTGACGATGTGGCCAGCATTGCGCTCGAGCATTCCTGGAAGTACGGCGAGGGTCATTCGCGCCGGCGAGAAATAGTTGATGCGCATGACGCTTTCGAGATCCTCGGGCGACATCTCGTCAGTTCGGCGTCGCTTCGGTACGCCGGCATTGTTGATGAGTACATCGATGCGCCCATCGAGAGCGGAAGTGAGGCGCCCAATAAGCGGCTCGATCCCGTCAAGATCGGCCAGATCGGCAACTTCGAGTAGCGAATCGGCCGAGTACGCCCGGCATTGTTCGAGAACCTCCGCAAGTCGATCGCCCCGTCGGGCCACCAGCGCAACCCGTGCGCCGCGGCGGGCGGCTTCAACGGCGACTGCCGCGCCTATGCCAGACGAGGCTCCGGTCACGACGATGTTCAGACCGGCGAGATCGCTCATCACTTGTTGCCGTAACGCTGTTCAAACACTGAACGAATGCCTTCACGCCAACCGACCTTGCACGGTCCAGTGAGGGCGGCCCGACGGGTGTTGTCGGTAACCGAGCCACGCAGAGTCCCTGTTTGTTCCACGACATTGACGACAGGCTCGATGCCGGCCAGTTCGCCGATGAAGGCACACCATTCCTGGACACTGACGGACTCGTCGCCGGCCCAATTGACGATCGTGGTTTCGGTGGTCGCGCCAGCGAGCAACGCTTCGGCCTGACTCGTGATGTCGTCGGTGTGGATGGGGTTGTAGATACATGGATCCCAGCGGGTGGTGACGGGCTTGCCGGCCATTAGCGCGTCCATCTGCATGATGGGCAGACCACCGGTTCCGTCGGGGCCGTAGCTCGCATTCATACGGGCGATGGTGACGGGCAGGTCGAACATCCGGGCACTCGCACGGGCCACGGCTTCCTGCGAGATCTTCGACATCGAATAGGTGGGCGAATGAGCGGCGTTGATCTCACCCAACGGATCGGTCTCGTGGAAGACGTGCCACGGATCGCCGTCGACGGGGGGCCGGTACACGGAATGCGTGGACATTACGAGCGCAGCCTTTGCATTTCGGCAGTGCTGGAGCAACATGCCCGTCCCGACGGCATTGGTTCGGATCGAGTCGTCGAAGTCGAAACCGGGGACCTGTGCCACCGCAAGGTGCAGGACGTAGGTGAAATCGTCGGGCAACTCGGTGAAGTCGCATTCGCCGAGATCGACTTTGAGGGTCCTGACGCCGACGTCTTCCACCATCTTCTGGGTCGAAGCATCGGAGAATCGGGCGATACCCCACACCTCATTGTCCTTGGCGAGATCGCGCGCCATGGGGAATGCGATCTGACCCGCGGGTCCGGTGATCAGGATCTTCTCGTTGCGCAGCATGTTCAGCCTTTGAAGAGGTCGGGGAACGAGGTCTCAGCGTTGTTGCGGAATCCGTCGCGCCACGAGACCGATGGGGTCCAACCGAGGCCGAGCAGCTTCGACGGGTCGATTGGGTTCGGCGGAACGCACGCATCGGTGACGACGAGCGGAATCTCGACGCCGGTGAGGGCGGTGAGTTCTGCGGTCCATTCCTCAATACTCACGAGTTCCGGTGCACACCAGTTGTAGATCGGCGTCGGGACGGCAGCTTGCTCGAGCAGGTACGGGAGACTCGAGAAGATGTCGTCATCGTGCAAGAAGCAGTGGGTGTTAGGCGCATCCGGGCTTATCGGGGTGGGAATACCCATCTGGGCAAGCGTGATCATCATTTGCGGCCAGCCATGGTTGGGTCCGTAAGGCACATCGAGGCGGGCGATCACCGAAGGGACTCCGAAGCGACGTGACGCGTACTTCACGGCCGTCTCCGCTGCGATCTTTGAGATCGAGTACGTCGGCATGAATCCCATCTTGCGATGGTTGTCGCCGAGCGGGTCAGTCTCGACGTGGGCGACATGACCATTGGGTTCGTACACGGCACATGACGAGCAGTGGAAGAACGCCTTAACTCCGGCGACCTTTTCAATGAGAAAGGCAACACCTTCGGCGTTCGCCGCGAGATCCCGATCGAAGTCGTTCGACTTCGCAACGGCCATGTTGATCACGTAGTCGATGTCGCCGGGAATGTTGTCGAAGTCCGCGGTCTCGAGGTCGATGGCGACGGGGATGACTCCATCAGCTTCAACCTTGGCCCGCGAATCAGCATCGGCAAACCGTGCGGTACCGAAGACGGTGTTGCCGGCGGCGACGAGCTTGCGTGAGAGAGGACCGGCGACTTGACCGGTGACCCCGGTGAGCAGGATGCGCTGTCCGGTGAGCGGTGCCGGGCTCATCGGAGTTGGTCCGTGAAGTCGTCGGTGCCGAAATTGGTCTGTTGCCACGGAGCGGTCCACACATGGTGGGCGAGTCCGCTGGCTTCCATAGCTGCGCCGATGCGGGCGTAGCCCTCTTCCCAACCTTCGGCTGAGTCGTGATCGAGGAAGTGGAGCTGCAGGAAACGGTTCGGGCCGGCCGCGGCACGCACAACGTCGGCGGGGGCATCATCGGCGAGCGGGATGACGGTGCCGCTGCCCACAAGTTCGGGGCCCCATGGCTTCGACATGGCGTCAGGAAGCCACGTTTCCTTGAACCATGCCTCGACTTCGGCGTGGGTGTGACCTTCGGCGACATCACCGGCAACAACCACGAGACCGGGATAGCCGTGGTCAAGGGCGAGGTCGATGGTGCAACCGGCGGGCTCGCGCTGCACGTTCCACTTCATGTCATAGAGAAGCGTGTGGACATGGTCGCGCTCGGCGTACATGCGGCCCTGAGCGTGCAACTTGTTCACGTTCTCGACGTTCCAGCGGTTGGTCTCTTCGTCGGTGTTCTCGAGCCACCAGTAAACGGCGAGGTAGGAACCGCGGAGAGGATCCGGGGTCATGTCGTTGGTGTCGGTGGAACGCAGGTCCTTGAGGCGGCGCGTGGCCACGAACCGGTCGCCGGCGAACACGTTGGGGCCGACGAGGCAGCCGGAGAAGAAATGATCGTGTTCGTACCAGCGGTTGTACGCGACCTCGTGGCCGGGATGTGGTTCGACCATCGTGAACAAGAAGGTTCCGACCTTGACCGGATAGTCCTTCACATCTGAGAGTTCCTGTGCTGCCATTGTTCCCCCTGAAAACGGTATGGAAAGGAAACGTTAGTCGCCGGACCTGTCGCACCTATCGGGGCCGGGGGCTAACCCAAGCAAGCGCAGCCGTGCCGCTTTGATCCGAGTTCAGCGGGCGAGCAGGGGCCCGACCAGCGTGCCGAAAGCTTCGATCTGCTCGGCGTATTCGCCGGCGCTGTCGGTATCGAACTTGACCTGGAGTTGGTTCACGGCGAGCGGCGTTTCGGCGAGGATCGCCTCGGCGATCTGCTCAGGTGATCCCGAATAACAAGGCTGACGACGCTCACCCTTCGGGGTTCCCACGTAGATGTACGGAATGACGACATGGCCAATGGCGATCGGGTCATTGCCTCGGCCGACGGCATCGCGTTGTGCGAGGAGATAGTCGATGGATTCCTGGGTGGCTGGTCCCTGTGGGAGCCAGCCTTCGTTGCGAGCGGCGCGGCGGATTGCCGGCTTGGACGAACCGCCGACCCAGATCGGTGGCCGCGGCGATTGTGCGGGGCGGGGGAGGGAGCCCATGTCGTCGACGTAGGTGTTCTCAAGTGCGTCGGCAAAGGCCAGCACATCGCGATCGAGGAGCGCGCCGCGGTCGGCGAATGAAACGCCGAGGGCATCGAACTCGGCTTCCACGTGGCCGGCCCCGATGCCGGCGATGGCGCGGCCTGCGGAAAGATGATCGAGGGTTTGGAATCCCTTGGCCGAAACAAGCGGATGACGATACGAGAGCACGTACACGTGGCTCAGCAGGTTGACGTTCGTTGTCGCCGATGCGAGGAATCCGAGTGTGGTCAGACAGTCCTGCCACCACAGGCCCATGGCGGCAGCCTTGTCACGGGGAATCACAACGTGATCGCACACGGCGACGTAGAAGTATCCGCTTCGATCGGCGGCACGAGCGATCTCGAGAAGGTCGGTCGGTGTCGCCGATGATTCCCATGCGGCGGCGTAGAGCGAGCTCTGGGACTGGATCGGCAATTGCGTGCCGTAGACGATGGAACCTTCGGAAATTTCGAGCATGAACTCGACTTTAGTTTCCGACGCGACGGTCAAAGACCGAGGAAGGAACCGCCATCGCACACGATGGTCTGGCCGCTTACATAGCTGGCGTCAGGTCCGGCGAGAAAAGCCACCACGCCACCGATGTCGGAAACCGGATCGCCGATACGTCCGAGTGGCGTCCGCGCTTCGATGGCGCCCCGCAATGTGGGGACCTGAGCGAAGGCACCTGCAAGCGCGGGAGTCTCCGCGACGGGAGCGATGCAGTTGACGGTGATGCCGTGCGGTCCCCATTCGCGAGCGAGGCTCTTGGCTATCGCTCGTTGCGCGGCCTTAGCCGGCGAGTAGAGAGGGATGTTCGCGCTCCCTTCGACTCCCGACGGTGACGTGACAAGGATCAGACGTCCTGCATCACTTGCGTCGAGATGAGGGAATGCCGCCTGTGCGCACCAGAAACCCGCCCACGCTGAGGTGTAGGACATCTGGAACCAGGCATCGGGCGGTGTTTCTTCGAGTCGGCTCGCAATACCGCCGGCGAACGCGTTGTGGACCATGACATCGAGTCCCCCGTAGTTCGCAACGGTGAGGGCGACACATTCCTCAATAGAAGCGCGAGTGGTGACGTCGGTGACAATGCATTCGGCGATACCACCGGACTCGCGAATCGCCTGTGCGACAGGCTCACCGGTTGCGGCGCGTCGGGCAGCAATCACAACTGATGCGCCATCGGAGGCGAGTTTCATTGCGATCCCTTCGCCCACACCTTGGCCGGCGCCGGTAACGATTGCGACGCGTCCTGCGAGTCGTTGTGACGGGTTCGAGTTCACATCCATGATCCACCATCCACAGTGAGGGCCTGACCGGCAAGATTGTGTGCGGCTTCGCTGCACAGGAACGCAAGCACCGGCCCAGCCGATGCCTCGGGACGTGCGGGGGTCGCGATTGAAACCGGACCGGCGGCGACGGGATCGGCCAGGACAAGCGCGGGGGAGATGGCGAGCGAGTTCACGGCAATGCCTTCCGGACCCCACTGGCGCGCCGCCGACTTCGCAAGGATGTGGACGCCCTCGGCAGCAGCGGCCCAATGCGAGTAACCGGCGCCGCCAGTGAACGCGGTGGTCGGAAAGGTGAGCACGATGCAACCCCGACCGTTGCGGAACGACAAGCGGGCTTGCGTGCACGCAGCAACGGCGCTGTCCATCGTCTGCTGCCAGGCCTCGTCGAACTCGTCGTCTCGGAGCTCGGCCATTGCAACGGGTTTCATGACGGCGGCATCCCACGGTGCGAAGACCAGTGCATCAAGATCGCTCACGGGAGAGCCCGAACTGGAATCGACGATCTCGGCTCCGCAGTCGGCAAGATCCTCGGCAAAAGTCCGGGCCAGCGGGCCGGATCCGAGGATGCGTATCCGTCTACCGGCGATGCCGGGATCGATCGCCGGCGTGGGGAGAGTGCTCATGAATGCCACCTCGAGTGGGGTTCGGATTCGGTCATGGAAAACATTCTGGCTCGGCTTGTGTGACTTCGATCACCTGTTGCTACTCTCAGCGCCATGGAGATCGGATACACACCAGAACAGGAAGCCCTTCGCGAAGAGCTTCGCACCTATTACAGCAATCTTCTCGATGACCAGACCGTGGATGACATTTCACGCGCCCATGGCATCGGCGAAGCCACCAAGCGTGTCTGGAAGCAGATGTGCACCGACGGTTGGGCCGGTATCGGCTGGCCGAAGGAGTACGGCGGTCAGGCCCGAGGCCCAATCGACCAGTTCATCTTCTTTGACGAGTCCATGCGTGCAGGCGCTCCGGTGCCGATGCTCACGCTGAACACCGTCGGCCCGACCATCATGAACTACGGCACCGATTGGCAGAAAGAGGAGTTCCTCGGCCCGATCCTCGCCGGCGACATTCACTTCTGCATCGGTTACTCCGAGCCCCAGGCCGGAACCGACCTTGCCGCCCTTCAGACCCGCGCAGTTCGCGACGGCGATGAGTACATCATCAATGGTCAGAAGATGTGGACCAGCCTCGCCGGCGGCGCCGACTACTGCTGGCTTGCCGTGCGTACTGATCCCGAAGCCAAGAAGCACAAGGGCATCTCGGTGATCATCGTCCCGATGGACACGCCTGGCATCACGATCCAGCCTCTTCACCTCATGGGCGAGCACGACATCAACGCCACGTTCTTCGACGATGTGCGCGTGCCAGTCAAGTACCTCGTTGGCGAAGAGAACGGTGGTTGGGGACTCATTACCAACCAGCTCAACCACGAGCGCGTAACCCTCTGCTCGAGCGGTATGCCCGAGCGTCTCCTTACTGACGTGCGCGAGTGGGCCCAAAACACCCTGCTTCCCGATGGCCGTCGTGTCATCGATCAGGAATGGGTCCAGATGAACCTCGCCAAGGGTCACGCCAAGCTTGAATACCTGCGCCTCGCCAACTGGAAGGTGGCGTGGTCGGCCAGCACCGAGAAGCTGCACCCGGCTGATGCGTCCAGCGTCAAGGTGTTCGGCACCGAGTTCTATCTCGACCTCTACGAACTTCTCATGGAGATCATCGGACCGATCGCGTACGTCGATTCCGACTCCCCGGAAGCAATTCTGCGCAGCCGACTCGAAACCGGAATCCGCGGCACCATCATCCTCACCTTCGGTGGCGGAACCAACGAACTGCAGCGAGATCTCATCGCCATGTTCGGTCTTGGTTTCCCTCGGTCGGCTCGATAAGTAGTAAAGGACGACACACATGGATTTCTCTTTCACTTCAGATCAGGAAGAACTGCGGGCGCTTACAAACCGCGTGTTGACCGATCGCTGCACGATGGAACGCCTGAAGGAGATCGAGGGTGGCTCCGGAGTCGATCTCGAACTCTGGCGTGAACTCGCCGAACTCGGCATCGTCGGAATCGGTATGCCCGAGTCCGAGGGTGGCGCTGGTCTCGGTTTCACCGAGGTGGCGATCGTTCTCGAAGAGGTCGGTCGTGCGGTCGCACAGATCCCGGCTCTCCCCGTCATGGGAATGGCAGCACCTTTCCTTGCCGAGCACGCCCCGCAGCTCCTTGCCGGTCTTGCCTCAGGCGAACGAATCGTCACCGTTGCCCTTCACGAACTCGTCGGCGAGGTTCATCAGCCGGCGCTCGTGGCCACCGGTGATGTTCTCGATGGCGTCAAGGTGTGCGTTCCCTTCGGAACGGTTGCTGATGCGTTCATCGTTTCCGCCGCCGACGGCATGTACTTCATTGCGGCCGACTCTCCCGGTGTCACCATTGAACGTCAGGACGCCACTGATGGCATCCCGGACGCAAAGGTCACCTTCAAGGGTGCAGTTGCGCAGCGAGTGGCCGGGCGTGACACGCTCAGTCGCCTCATCGAATACGGACAGGCCTCGCAGTCACTGCTCATGGCCGGCGTAACCGCTAAGGCCCTCGAGATGACCGCCGAATACGTCAAGGAGCGCGTGCAGTTCGATCGTCAGATCGCCACGTTCCAGGCCGTTGCTCAGCGTGCCGCCGATGCCCGCATTGATTCCGATGCGATCAAGCTCACCGCTTGGTCGGCAGCGATCCGTCTCGACGACGGATTGCCTGCCGGCGAGCATGCCGCGTCGGCCAAGTACTGGGCCGCCGAAGGTGGTCAGCGTGTTGTGCGTGCGTGCGTACATCTCCACGGTGGTGTCGGCGTTGACCGCGACTACCCGCTGCACCGCTACTACCTGTGGGCAAAGAAGCAGGAGCTGTTCCTTGGTGGAACGACACAGAGCCTGATGCATCTCGGTAAGTTGCTCGCAGATACGCCTGTCTGAGCAACATCAATAACGTAGATAGAACGAAGGCCCGGGCATATGCCCGGGCCTTCGTCATGAACGAGGCGACTCAGTACGCCGGAGGCCCGGGAGGTGGACCTTGCGGAGGTCCTTCGGGCCGTGCTGACCCTTGCGGCCGAGGTTGCCCTTGCTGACCCTGCATCGGGGGCATTTCCGCCGCCGCGTTTCCTGTTTGGGTTGTTGCCGTTCCGGCAAGGCAACCAATGATGTATGGAAACTGTGTGGGAGTCAGGTGGTAAGCATACGTTCCGTCGGCCTCGATCCGACCGTTGCATGCATCAAGTGTTCCAGCGTCTGCGCCCCCGCCCCCGCTAAAGGAGTACGCCTTCCAGACATACGACTTGGAATCTCCGGTCTTGGTGTACCCACTCTTCGCAAGCGTTGTTTGTGTGCAGTTTGCGTCGAGGCAGATCACCGAGTTGTAGATCGGGAATCCGTCAATGGCGAAGCCAACGAGTTGCGAGGTTTGGAAATTACAGGCGGCGTCGGTGTAGATGATCGTGTGAAGGTGGTACTCCGAACTCGGTCCTGTATGTCCACCGCAGTAATCAACGATTCCGTTTCCTACCGGATCGCCGTAGGCGTCGGCCTCAGGCATCGGTCCCTCAGTCGGTCCGTAGATGGCGATGCCGGTCACGGTGAAACCAAGCGTTCCCAATCGATTTTCGATCGATGTTGGCGATGCCGCCTTGGTTGGTTTCAGCGGAATCTTCCAGGTGAAGTTCCGCGGTGCCAGCGCGTTGGGAGTTATCGCCACGAACTCGTAGGAGATCATGTTGTTTGACGTGACGGTCACGTCGGTGTCGCTGCACACAACGGTCACTTTTGGTGCGGCGTAATTGGCGCCAGCGCTGGTGCCGCTGAGGTCCGGAAATGCGCTACTTGGGCACGTGCCAAACGCGGGGTGAGCCGTCGGCGAGTTGGTGCCGCCCACTGTCGTCGTGGACGAGGACGCCGAGTCACCTGTTGAGTTCGTGGTTGAACTCGCACATGCGAGTGCGCCGGCAATGAGAACAAACAGAAGTGGCAGAAGCGTGGCACGGCGTCGGTTTCGCATCCGCCGACTATTCCACGTTCTGGTAACGAATGAGTAAGCCGAAGCCAGTTGCCCCTACGGCAGAACGGTGTAGGTGTCGACGCCGGACTTGAGCAAGGTTCCAGGAACGTTGCCGGTGGCGTCACCGTGTTCGATCACGACGGTTCCGTTGACGAGTACTCGCTCGACGCCGAACGAGCCGGCGGTGAGTCGTTCACAGTCGCCGGGCAGATCGGCGACCATGTGTGCGTTCTCGGAACCGACGGTCTCAGGATCGATCACGGCGATGTCGGCGAACTTGCCAACCTCGAGGGTGCCGCGGTCGACGAGCCCGAAGAGCTCTGCTGGAACCTGTGTGATGAGTTGCACGGCGCGCTCGACCGAAACGAGCTTGCGGCCACGGATCATGTCGCCAAGGAATCGCGTGGGATACGTGGCGCCGCACATGCGGTCAAGGTGCGCTCCGGCGTCGGAGCCGCCGATCATGACGCGCGGGTCGTTCCAAGCTTCGGCTCGCATGGCCCAGCTGGCCGGGTCCTTGTCCTTGGGCGCTGGCCACAGGATCGTGCGGAGTCCGTCGGCGACGACGATGTCGAGCAGCGTGTCGAACGGTTCGGTACCGCGCTCGGACGCAATTGCGGAAACCGTGCGGTTTGAGCAGCCGGCGTTTTCCGGAGAGAACGTGTCGCCGATGACATAGTCCTCCCAGTCGGCGAGGCGGCGGTAGATGCCGGCCTCTTCCGAATGTGATGCCGCGAGAAGGCGAGCCCGTGCTTCCGGGTCCTTGAGGAGAGCAAGTCGGTCTTCGACCGAGACGGACAGCGCTTCCTGCCAACCAGGAATGAGCCAAATGCCGCAGAAGGTCATGAAGTTCATGTTCATGGGAACAAGGACGGGCATGGTGAGGGCGACGATGCGTCCACCAATTTCGGCGGCGCGGTCACCGGCGGAGAGCTGACGGGCGACACGGTCGGGCTCGCGGCTGTCAATGGTGAGCACGTTCCAGTTCATGACGCGTTTCGCCCCGGCACTCAATTGGGCGAGGAGCTCGATTTCGTCGTCGGCGAATCGATCAAGACAACCCGCCACGATGCCTTCAAGTGTCGTGCCGTCATGCTGACCGGTCTCGACACACAAGGCCATCAGTTCTTCCTCGCTGGCCCAGCGGCTGGGGACGGGCTGCCCGTCGCCATCGCTGTGACTGCCCGAGCGGGTGAAGGAGAAACCGAGGGCACCGACTTCAATGGCCTTGCGGACCTCGGCGACCATCGCGTCAATCTGCTCCGGCGTAGCTTCGCTGCCGACCGAATCGGGGCCCATGACATAGCGGCGCACGGCACAGTGGCCGACGAGGAATCCGGCGTTGACGGAGATCCTGCCTTCGAAACGGGCGAGGTACTGCTCGAACGTTTCCCAGTTCCAGTCGATCTGCTGAAGCGCGGGGAGAGGCATGCCTTCGACTCTCGACATCATGTTCTGCAGGTAGTCAGCTTCGGCGGCGGTGGGGCGAAGCGGGGCGAGGGTGAATCCGCAGTTGCCGCCGATGACGGTTGTGACGCCGTGGTTCGCGGACGGCGAGGCGCCTGGATCCCACAGGAGTTGTGCGTCGTAGTGGGTATGGGCGTCGATCACACCCGGCATCACGATGCGGCCCGATGCGTCGGTGGTGATGGTTGCGGGTTCGTCGATGTCGCCAATGGCCACAATGCGTCCGTCGCGGATGCCGACATCGGCAATGCGCCCGGCCGATCCGGTACCGTCGATGACTGTTCCGCCCTTGATGACCTCGTCGAGCATGACCCCTCCAGCGCAATTTCCGGACCCACCGGCGAGCCGGACAGGTTTCTGACGAACCGTCAGATTACACGCTTGGTCGAGTTCGATCCACCGCGAGTCGAAACCGATTTCGGCCGACGATGAGGAGGTCGGACCGCCACCGTCGACTGTCGGTGTGACGCACGGCGCCGTCTGACATAACGTCAGGCCCATGGCAACCAAGAACGCTGAATATCGTCAACTCATCGGTGGCGAGTGGGTCTCCGGTGGAGACGGCACCTACGACATCATCAACCCTGCGAACGAAAAGGTTGTGGCCCAGGCGCCCGAGGCTTCGGCCGGCGATGTCGCTGCTGCCGCTGCTGCTGCTGCTGAAGCCTTCCCGGCTTGGAGTCGCACGACACCGCAAGAACGAGCCGAGCTTCTCGCCGCTGCCGGCCGGGAACTCGCCAAGCGCACGCCCGATCTGATCCCACTCGTAATCAGCGAGACCGGCGCTACTTCATCGGTCGGTTCGCTCATGCAGATTCCCGTTGCGATCTCGCGTTTCGAGCGTTACGCCCGTGGCGCGCTGGAGGATCTCAGCCGTCCTCTGCCCCCGCAGCCGATCGGCTCGACGCCGCTCGCCGCCGGAGCCCTCATGGGTGGCCTTGCCCGCAAGGTTCCCGTCGGCGTCGTCGCGTGTATCGCTCCTTACAACTTCCCGACGACTTCAATGGTCGGCAAGATCGCCCCAGCTCTTGCGGTGGGTTGCACCGTCGTCATGAAGCCGGCTCCGCAGGATCCGCTCTGCGTGATCGAACTCGCGAAGATTCTTGAGGATGTCGGTTTCCCGAAGGGCGTCGTCAACATCGTCACTGGCGGTCAGGCCAGCGTCGGCGCCAACCTCGTGTCCGATCCCAACGTCGACATGGTCAGCTTCACTGGTTCATCCGCCGTTGGTTCGATGATTGTTGCTGCTGGTGCGCCGTCGATGAAGCGTCAACTTCATGAGCTCGGTGGCAAGGGGGCATGCCTCGTTGCCGAGGACGCCGACATCGACAAGGCCGTCGCTGGCATCGCCAGTGTGTGGGCCTTCCATTCAGGCCAGATCTGTACCGCACCGACTCGCGTAATCGTGCATCGCAGTCGTTACGACGAACTCGTCACTCGACTCGCCGGCGCCGCACGCGCTCTCAAAGTCGGCGATCCGCTTGACGCATCGACGCAGGTCGGTCCGGTTATCTCGGCACTGCAGAAGTCGCGCATCCTCAGCCACATCGACAATGGTGTTGCCGAAGGCGCTGAACTCATTGTTGATGGTCGCGATCCGGGTATGGATTCCGGTTTCTATGTCGGCCCGACACTGCTCGCCGGC
>CAMCTY010000009.1 GCA_945878725.1 Bifidobacterium breve
CCAAAAAATCCAGCCATGAAATCGCCTTGGCCAAGGGCCCCCAAAGTGAACTTTGAAAAAGTCTCTCGCTGGACGACATGCTCGTTTGCCAAAATTTCTGCAGGTGTGAGCACTGGTGTCACGCGTACACCAGCCGCTTCGCCATCAGCAGTGATCTCTTCGCGAGTAACGGCCGCAAACCGCTGCGCCAATTTTGCGAGAACAAGTTCCCGCTCGTCGGGACCCAACATCGGCTCGTCCCATCCGACGCCGATCCATTCGGGCGGCGAACCAAGCCAGACAATGAGTGCCTTCCAATCGGAGGGCTTCATTGGAAGGACGATTCGAGCCAGTCCGTCCGAGCACTCGAACAGCGGGTACATGCCGGCGCCCGACCGTTGTTGATCCATCCCCAAGAGGCTCCACAACGGAAGAGACATGTCGGTGCATTGCGCTAGCGCAAGCACCGTCGAGAGATCGATTATCTGGCCGCGCCCTTGAGGACCACGTTGGAACAGGGCGATTACTGCGGCCATGGCACCGGTCAACGCGCCGACATCCTCAGCGAAGCTTCCGGGAGCAGAGACTGGTGGCAGTTCCGGAACACCGGACCGGTACACGACACCACCCATCGCTTGCGCAACAAGTTCGGTTGCCGTCCATCCAGACGCTGGCCCCGTCAGGCCAAATGGGGTGAGCGAAACAATGACCAAATGCGGATGGCGCTCTGCAAGCTCTTCGGGTGTTCCGTGTGACTCATCGTGCTCCCCCGAAAGAACTACGACATCGGCGCCGCGCAACAACTTCTCGATCTGGCCTTGACTGGCACCGTCGGCGTTGCCGACGTGAAGTATCTGCTTCCCTGCGTTTCTAAAGGCGTGGTGCAGGCTCGTCCCATCGGCAGCAATGGGAGATCGACTCCGGCCCGATTCATGACCTTCAAATTCGATACGCAGAACATCCGCACCGAGTTCGGCAAACACTCTCGATGCCAACGCGCCATAACCGTCGGTGAGGTCGATAACTCGATAACCATCAAGGAGAGGAATCATTCCCTGCGAACAGTAGCGGTCGGACCATTTACGCTGTCGTTTGTGTCCGCAGACTGGTCAGCCATAGCCAAGCGCAACTCACGTTCGGTGCAGACAATCATCGGCTGGATTTTCTGGGATCCAGGCGCCGTCGAACGTTTTGCTGCTCTCGGACTTCCGGGTCCAATCGGATACATCGCCGCCCGCTGCGCCCCGCTAGCCCCAGCGGGACCGGATGCTGTCATCGCCGCATTCGGATCCATCAGCCCACTGGCGATACGCGCCACGTTCGCAATGGTCGAAGCGTCGACGTCATTCGACGACGTTTGGTCCTCACGCAACGACGCAGTGCTCGAGGGGCTAGCAGCTCACGCCCCCGATCTCGTTCCCGTCCTGGCGCGTGACGCCGAAACTTTGTGGGCCATCGTCGACAAGCTTCCGACGACCGGACGAACGTTCTTCGCTTCGCATCTGCGCATGGAACGACCGTCTGATCCGACGCTTTCGGGATGGCATGCGATTAATTGCATCCGCGAATGGCGAGGCGACACGCACTGGGCACTGGCAACCGCACAGGGTCTCACGGGGATCGAGGCGTCGATTCTCCACAACGCATGGCTCGGGTATGACGAAGGCTGGCTGCCCACGTCACGCGGGAGCAGCCCAGTCGAGATTGCCGAGGGTTTAGTTCTCCTCGAAGAAAAAGGGCTTGCCATCGACGGCCGCGTGAACGACGCCGGGTTAGACCTTCGTCAACATCTCGAGGACGCGACCGATTCGCAGACGATCCAACCATGGCAGTTACTCGGAGAGACGGCATCGGCCAGGTTCGCCGAGGAGTTCGAGCCTCCCTGCGAGTTGCTGCTGGCCCGCGTCGACGAAACAGCAGGTACCAACTACCAACCGGCTTCGCGTCAACGAGGCGCCGGCGTGGACGAGGGACGTCCCGACAGCAGGTTCAGGGACTAGTTTCCACCCGCTGCACCGACCGGCGCAAGGCTCGTGGGATCGAGGCCCAGCATGGTGATCGCATTCGTTCGCACGAGCATCTCCAACTCGCCGGGCTTAACCCGCTCTCCAATTCGGCGCACCAGATCCGGGGTATTCGGCCACGTCGTGTCCTGATGCGGGTAGTCCGTCTCGAACACGAGCTGTCCGATACCAATCTCGTAACGGGCGTCGACGCCGACCATGTCGTCGAAGAAGCAGCCGAAGACGCGGCCCGGAATGTAGGACGACGGCAATTCGGTGATGGCCGGATGGACGTTCACCCATGCACCGCTGTTCATGTACACGTGGTCGACGCGCGACATGAGGAACGGCATCCACCCGACCTGACTCTCGGAAAATGCAATCTTCAATTTCGGATATCGCGCCAACACGCCCGACAGCAACCAGTCGGCCATCGACATGTAGGCGTTAAGTGATGTGAGCGCAACGCCTACCGCCTGCGGTGCATCCGAACTCGAAGTCGGCATCTTCGATCCCGAACCGATGTGCATGTTGATGGTCGTTCCGGTCTCGTTGCAGGCATCGAAGAATGGATCCCAGTAGCCATCGGCATCGTGGATCGTGGGGAGACCGAGATACTCGGGCAGTTCCGTGAATGCGACTGCAGTACAGCCGCGAGCCGCATTGCGTCGAACTTCGACAGCCGCGGCCTTGGCATCCCAGAGCGGGATGAGGCACAAAGGGATGAGTCGCCCGCCACTCGGACCGCACCATTCCTCGATCATCCAGTCGTTGTAGGCCCGGACACCGAGTAGCGCCAGATCCATATCTTTCGCTTCCTTGAAGATCTGACCGGCGAATCGGGAGAACGAAGGAAAGCACAGCGAACGCTCGGTGCGATTGATGTCCATATCGGCGATGCGAGCATCGCGGTCATAGCAACCTGGTCTCATCTCGGAGTACGGAATCGGCGCCAGCGTCATCTCCTCCGGAGGGAAGCCGGCGCACGCCATCACCTGCGGCATCGGACGGAGAACATCCTCGTAAACCCACCAGTCAATAACCGGACCGTCACCGCCCTTCTTATAGGTGGCGGAGTTGGTATCGGGATTGATGACCGTCTCGCACGTATCTTGGACGACACGCGGGCACCGGTCGTGCACCGATACCGGGAGTCGATCCGTCCAGACTGTTGGCGGTTCCACGACGTGATCGTCAACCGAGATCACCCATGGAAGATCAGAATTGTCACTAGCCATCGGTTTCATCATCCTTCGTGCTGGCGGTATCGGGGCCCGCGAATTAGTTCGCCCGGACGGGCACCAGTCGGCTCGCCGTAGCTCTGCGTCACGACTCCGTTCACAATCGTCGCTGCGAATCCATCGGCCTTCTGCACGATGCGCTTCTCACCCGCAGGCAAATCATTCTCAATGTGCGGCATCGAGGGAGCAACGGTGTCGGGATCAAAAACGTTGATGTCAGCCACCATTCCTTCGCGCAGCAGGCCCCGGTCATGAAAGCCCCAAGCCCGTGCCGGAGCGAGCGACATCATGCGGACCGCTTCTTCAAGGGTGAAGTCCTGTCGGTTGCGAACCCAGTGAGCGAGGAAATGGGTCTGAATCGAGCAGTCAGACATCTGACTGACATGCGCACCGGCATCGGAGAACGCCATCACCGTGCGCGGGTGCTTCATGACCTCGCGCACTTTCTCCGTGTCGAATGGCGACAGCGTCTGCACGAAAAACACATCGAGATCGGATTCGAGAGCGAGATCGATCATGGCTTCGACAGGGTCGCAGCCGCGGGCCAAGGCAACTTCAGCAACGGTCGGATTTGGTGGGAGCGGCGAATCCATAACCCTCATTCGCTCGAAATCCGGTCTGCGGGCCTCGCCGCCGATCGCCTGCTTGTACGGACCGTTGTGGGCCGCGTGAACGAGTCGGGCCCGTGTCTCGGGGTCCGATAATGCCGAACGCATCTCCGGCTCCGGCAACGCCCGAACTTCCTGCCAATCCGGCAGCGAGTCGAACGGAAGCTGGCTACGGAACGACGACATCGTCCCGATCCCTCGGCAGTGACTGAGCCCGAACATGCGCCCGCCCGCCTCGGCCGTCGCGTCGATCAACTGGATAGGACGGGTCGATGACCCGGTGGCCCCGATCGCAAACGGGATTCCCGATCGAACGGCAAGGTCGATGATCTCGGCATCCCGCTTCTCGCGGATCTCATCTGAAGGCGGGTCTTCCACGAACTGAAAGATTCCCGTCTGTTCGTCGCCCATCGCCATGACTAGATCACAGACCTCATCCCAGGATGCGATCCGCGACGCGACCGGGCGTCCGTCGGAAGTCTCGTGGTGCATCGTCCGCGATGTCGTGAACCCCCAGGCACCGGCTTGCAGAGCGCTACGCAATTCACCGCTCATCACCGCGATGTCGTCGACGCTTCCGGACTCGGTAAATGCTCGCTCCCCCATGGCCCATGTACGCAGAGCCGAGTGACCGATGTTGGCGGCGTAGTTAATCCCCTTGGGCAACGCGTCGATTGCATCGAGGTATTCGGAGAAGGTCGACCATGTCCAAGTGATCCCGGCGGCCATCGCCGCACCCGAGATGTCTTCAGCCCTCTCCAGATTGCGCACGACCAGAGCACGCTCTTCCGGTCGAGCGGGCGCGAGCGTGAAACCACAGTGCCCCATGACCACAGTTGTGACACCGTGCCAGCACGAACAGGACCCGAGCTCGTCCCAAAAGATCTGAGCATCCATATGTGTGTGTCCATCAATGAAACCCGGCGTCACAACCCGACCGGTTGCGTCGATCTCGACGTCACCGCGTTCGGCGATCCGACCGATGGAGGCGATGACCCCATCGCGGATCCCGACGTCTGCCCGGTATCGGGGATACCCGGTCCCGTCGATCACGTCGCCGTTGCGAATGACGATGTCGAAGTTCATGCGTCTGGTCGCAGCAATACCTCGTGGATGGTTCCGTCAAGATCGGTGAAGCCAAACTCCCGTGCAAGGTTCGCGGAAGTGAACGGCTTGCCCGAACGCTGCGCAAGATCCGAAGCACCGGCAAGGGCCACCACCGCGCGTCCAAGAAAACGCGGGCTCTCTGCCCCCGAGAGGTCGAAACGTCCCTCGCCCGGAAGCTCGATGAAGATCTCGTCGCCGACGGTCTGTGCTCCCATGTCGAGCAGTTCCGTACGCACAAGGCCGGGCCAGAGCGAAACGATAGAAACACCGGTTCCGGCGAGTTCGACGGCCATGTCGGCTGTCATTTTGTCAACGGCAGCCTTGCCGACGCCGTAGACAACGTTGTGTCCGTAGCTGACTGCGCCCGATGACGACACATTGACTATCAATCCACTCCGGTTCGAAAGCATGAGCGGAGCTGCGAAGACGCTGGCGACATAGTGCGAGCGCGTGCCGATGTCGATGACCTGATCCCACGCACCTACCGGAAGCTCCCAGAACTTTTTGTTGAGCCAGGGCACCAGATCCGGAGCTGAGTAGACGTTATTCACGAGAACATCGAGACGACCCTGCTCGGCCTCGACGCGTTCGAAGAGGGCCTTGACCTGATCATCCTGATGGTGATCGCACGCAACCCCGATGCCGGTACCGCCGAGTTCGGTAATTTGCGCGGCAGTCTCGCCGACAGTTCCCGGAATCGGTCCCGCCTCAACCGAGCGGCCGGTGGCGTACACGGTGTAACCGGCCGCACCGAGTTCAAGGGCTATTCCCTTCCCGATACCTCGACTCGCTCCGGTTACTACGGCAACGCGTGAATCTGACATGCGAACCTCGATCGCGGGGAACGGACCGACAGCGGCGACGACCCCCCGGTCACTCGCGCCACCCCATTGGGATAGGAGCGTAGCAATGGACGCTCGGCTGCATTCAGACAACATCCAGTCGGCGGGCATGGAACCATTGCCCAATGCACATTGCTTTCGACATCGGTACGGGACCACCAGTGTTGCTACATCCCTCTCTCGGGAGGAGTGTCCATGATTTCGACGGCCTCGCGAACGCCCTCGATCACGCTGGTTTCCGGGTTGTCGGACTCGAACCGGGAGGAGTCGAGCCCTCAGATCCGGCGCGATTCTCCTGCTCCCTGGCGGATTTCGCGATGGAGGTAATCGAGTGTGCCGGCTCGATCGAACTCGACCGATTCGTCGTGCTCGGCCATGCATTTGGCAACCGGATCATGCGCAACGTGGCCTCCTATTTTCCCGATCGGGTGAATGCGATCGTGTTACTTGGCGCGGGTGGCAAGTTCCACGGTGATCCCGAAGCGCGCGCCGCAGTCGGCGCAACTTTCGATGCGACCCTGTCCGGAACAGACCGACTCGCGGCGATCTCCACCGCATTCTTCGCCCCGGGCAACGACCCGGCCGTGTGGATCGATGGCTGGTACCCGGCGGCGCGCGATGTACAGCAGGCCGCACTGATCGCAGCCGAACAGTCCGACTGGTGGCTGGCCGAACCCTCGCCGATGCTCATCGTGCAGGGACTGCAGGATCGGGCCGCTCCACCGGCGAACGGTCAAGCCCTACTTGAGGAACGCATGGGACCGACCACGCTCGTCGAGCTCGACAACTGCGGCCATGCGATGCTCCCCGAACAACCCGAGTTGATTGCGTCGGCAGTTGGGTCGTTCCTGATGTCCCTGAGCTTGGAGAGTTGACCGATGGACGAAACAGCCTCGCTTATGCAGCGCATCGAAGTGTTCGATGCCATCACCACCACGAGTCGCGCCTTCTGGCCCGATCCCCTGTTTGGCCACTTCGCCCGCAACGCAGTCCAAGAACACCAGATGCTCCCAATATTCCTTGGCGCCCTCATTGAGGATGCGCGACGTCACGGTGAGATCTGGGTTGTCCGCGCCAACGATCGCGTCATCGGGTCAGCTTCATGGCTTCCTCCCGGTTCCCTGCCTCGCAATACATTGCGCGAGTCCCGCATCTATCGCGCGTGCGTCAAGGCTCTGCGGCGAGGCGCCAACCGCAGGAGTGGAATCCGACTGCTCAACGAGGTCGAACGCAAACACCCCACCGAACCCCACTGGTATCTCGCCGTGCTCGGTGTTGATCCGAAGTGGCAGGGACGCGGATTCGGTAAGGCGCTGATCAGCCCTGTGCTCGATCGCTGCGATGCCGAGTGTGTCCCCGCCTACCTCGAGACCCAGAAGATCGAGAACCTCCCGTTTTACGAACGATTCGGGTTCGTGGTCATCGACAAAGTGATGGTCGAAGGTGCACCGCCGGTTTGGCTCATGTGGCGAGAGCCCCGCATCGCCTGAAAGCCCTGCGAGCTCGAAAACTTTGCCGAGTGTGTCAGCGCTTCCCGGCGATGATGTTCTTCCAAGAGGCGAGGTCACGCTCGTCGGCCGGTCGTCCAACCCTGGTGATGACGTCAACATCCGGAGATTCAGTCCGCAGCGCGCCAGCGGTGCACTGCTCGCGCGTTCGCGTTGCGAACGGATCGAAGTGATAGTGGGCCATGGCGTTCTCGTAGGTGATCTTGTTGATCTGACCGTCCGAGAGACCGTCGAGTGTCTTGATCACTTCTTCAGGGGCGTAGGGCCATGTTCCATCAGAGTGCGGATAGTCCGATTCCCAGAAAACATTGTCGAGATTGAAATGGCCGATGAGTTCCGGCCCGACGGTTTCCTTGATGAAGCACACGAGGATGTGATCGTTGAAGATCTGCATCGGCCCGCCGGTCTTCGAGAAATCGTGGTTGATCCAACCCTTGTGGCGATCGTTGACATGCTCCGCGCGCCACATGAAGTAGGGAATCCAGCCGATATCGCCCTCGGTAAGTGAAAACTTGAGTGTCGGGAAGCGCTCCCAGAACGTTGCCCACACCAGATCCATGAGTGTGTAAATCGTTGCCGCTGATGAGACAGACATCGCCACACCCGCCGGAGCATCGGAAGAGGTCATTGCGCTACGCGACGACGAGCCGAGATGGCAACAAAGCACGGTGTCGGACTCGACGCACGCGGCAAACAGTGGGTCCCACTCTCCCGAATGGATCGACGGCATGTTGAGCGCTTCGGGGTTCTCGGAGAACGTGACGGCGTGCACACCCTTGGCGGCCAGACGACGCACCTCGGCAGCGGCCTTCTCCACGTCGAAGAGAGGCAAAATGCCGCACGGGATGAACCGGCCGGGATAAGCCCCACACCATTCATTGACATGCCAGTCGTTGTACGCCCTGATCATCACTTCATTGAGTGAGCGATCCGGACCCTGGTTGAGCACCTGCCCCGAAAACCCCGTGAAGTTCGGGAAGTTAAGCCCGGCCAGCTGCCCGCCAGCGTTCATGTCGCGGACCCGCTCGTGAACATCGAAGCAGCCGGGACGCATCTGGTCGTACCGGCTGGCATCGATGTTGTACATCTCGGGCGGCTTACCGGCCACCGCGTTGAGTCCGAGGTTCCGCCCCTTGATATCGCCGTACCACCATTGCTGAATGCCGTTGTCGTCGGTGACTACCCGCGGCGCCTTGTCCTTGTACTTCGCCGGCACGTGCGCATCAAACATGTCCGCAGGTTCGGCGATGTGATCATCGACGCTGATCAGGATGAGGTCTTCAGCATTCATGGTGACTCAGCTTCCCGGGGGTGTTCCATCGTGTTGGACGAGCTCGACGAGGTAGCCGTCAGGGTCCATCACGAAAGCGACGATTACCGGCCAACGCTCGAGACGTTCGGGATCCATGACTGACTGATAGCCAGCGTCGACGACCTTCTGCCATGTGGCCTTGCAATCGTCAACGTTGACATAGGTCTTCCAGAGCGCATTGCCGTGGTCGATCGGCTGCGGGCTCATGGTTTCTGCGAACTTGGCAAGCTGCAAACGTCCGCCGCCAACGTCGGCCGCCACGTGCACTTCCTGCACGTTAGGAATCTCGGTGCGACCCTGTTCTTTAAGTCCCAGCAAGTTCACGTAGAAGTCGACGGACTTCTCCAGATCGCTGACCTTGATGCAGTACTGACCAACTGTTGTAGCCATGATTCCCCCTCATTGGCTGGTGCTGACCGGGTCGGTAGTGACACTGGCTCAGCAAGTTTTTCCAGAACGCCCATGAAGGTAGCGGAACCCGGCGCCGGCCGCATCCATTCACGGGCGCATAACGATCTCATCCCCGCCAGCAGCATCTCCGATACGGTCCGCTCATGACCGACGAACCGCTTACCGAGACCGAACGTCGAGACCGGGGAGTCTCCAAATATCACGAGGTCTACGGCGACGATGCGTTCGTCCTCCCGGATGGGCAATCAGACTTCTTCGACTTAATGATGAAGCAACTTTTCGGAGAGGTTTGGTCGCGACCAGCGTTGTCAATCGAATCCCGCCGACTCCTTGTTATGGGTGTCCTCGCCGCCCAACAACGATTTGATGTGCTCGGCATCCAACTTGCCCGCTGCCTGGACACCGGCGAACTGTCCCCCGAACAGGTACGAGAAGTTGCGATTCAACTCATCCCCTATGTCGGCTATCCGAGTAGCGGGGATCTCTTCAGAGTGTCCGAGGCTGCCATCGCCAACGCTGCGAAGAGTGCGTCATGAGTGACTCGTCGACGTCTGGCTCTCCTGCCATCCCGGAACGAGTCGCGGTCATTGGACTTGGACAAATGGGCGGCCCCATGGCCGATTGTCTTCTCGCCGCAGGTCACACCGTCTCGGTTTTTGATATCTCACCAGATGCGATGGCGCTCCGTGTGGCCAAGGGGGCACGGGCGGCAACGAGCCCTGCCGATGCCGCCGAAGGCGCCACGTTTGTCAGCATCGTCGTGTTCAACGATTCTCAACTTGTCGAGGTTTCAACCGGAAATGAGGGAGTCTTGCGATCCCTCAACCCAGGTGCGGTCGTCGCCGTCCATACAACCGCATCGCTAGCCACCATTCTCGAGGTCGCAGCAGCAGCCGAGCAGTCGGATGTTTCCGTGATCGATGCCGGCGTGAGCGGAGGTGAGGAAGGCGCAACAAACGGAACGCTCCTCACCATGGTCGGAGGAGACGACGACGCAGTGCGTCGGTCTCGCCCCGCGCTCATGGCCTTCTCGAAAGAGGTAGTCCATGCCGGTCCACTAGGGGCTGGCATGGCACTCAAACTCGCGCGAAACGCCGCCGGCTACATCATGATGGCGGCGGTGCACGAGGCGATGGTTCTAGCCCGGGCTGCCGACGTTGATCTTGCGCTTCTCAATCATGTGATCCAAGAGACCGGCGTTTTCGCTCAGGCCCTTGCCCCTTTCGTCCTCGGTGGACCATCTCCGCTCGGTCCTGATGATCCCGAGTCGCTACGCACGATGCTCGACCATCTCCGGGATCTGGGCGAGAAAGACCTTCAGCAGGCCCTCGCTCTTGCTTCCGCTCTCGAGGTCGAGATTCCTGTCACGACTCTGGTCGGCACCACATTCCACGCGGTTGCCCGGCTGTGACTGACCCACTCACCGGCATCGGTCTTCAGCCGATTGAGCAAATTGCTAGCGTCGGACCATTCATCAAGGGGGAAACATGAAGGATCTCAACGGCAAAGTTGCAGTCATCACCGGGGGTGCCGGCGGCATCGGACGGGCGATGGGTGAGCGATTCGCCCAGGAGGGCATGAAGCTCGTCTTGGCCGATCTCAAACAAGAAGCTCTCGACCAGACCGTTGCTGAAATGCAGTCGCAGGGAATTGACGTCATCGGTGTGGCCACCGACGTTTCCAAACTCGAATCGGTTGAAGCACTCCGCGACGCGACGCTCGACCACTTCGGCAAGGTGCACGTAGTGTGCAACAACGCCGGAGTCGCGTCAGGCGCACATGGTGCGCTGTGGGAACACGAGATCAACGACTGGGGCTTCGCATTCAGCGTTCATGTCTACGGAGTCATCAACGGCATCAACGCGTTCGTGCCGACCCTGCTCGCTCAGAACGAGGAGGCGCACATCATCAACACCACCTCAAACAACGGCGGGTTCTCACCCATTGCCATGTCACCCACCTACGCGACCTGCAAAGCAGCCGTCGTCACGCTGTCCGAGTGTCTGTGGGGTCAACTCCATGCCGTCGACTCCAAGATTGGCGTCTCCGTGCTGTTCCCGACCGGCAAAACCCAGGGAATCCTGAACACGGGCATTTGGGCGGCAGCCGAGCGCCCTCCCGAGTTCCAAGCCGAGGTTCCGGTGGACACGTCTTCGAAGATGGAGGGCTGGATCGCGTCGATGGAAGCTGCCGGTACGCCAATCGCCTTCACTCCCCTGTCCGAGGTGGCCGAGACCGTCATCGAAGGCCTCTATGCCAACCGCTTCTGGATGGTCGAAGAAGGTCGCTTCGAGGATGCCGTAAAGCAGCGGACCGACATCATCCTCCGACGAGCAGATCCCGATTACCAACGATGAACCTCACGCTCGATTCGCTGCAGCGACGCATGGCTGCGATGCACTCGCTCTACTACCAGGCCGTCGATTCGATGAATCTCGAGCACGTGAACCACTTCGAACGCGAAGGAGTGCTCCCCATTGCGTTCTCGCTCTTCCATTACACAAACGTGGAAGATGGCTCGTTCATGCTCATCACCGGAATCGATCCAATCTGGAACGAGGAGTGGCAGCAACGGGTGAAGATGGGTATCGACGATCACGGCAAGCACAAGACCGTCGAGGAGATGACGCTTCAAAGGATTGGGGACTACGAGGAGTTCAAGCTCTACCAGCGTGAAGTCTTTGATCGGACTGAAGCGTGGCTCGCGCAACTCGATCCCGCCGAGTTCAACCGAGTGATCTTCCCTCACCCTCTGCCGCCGCAGATCGCAACTACCTACAGTGCCCGGGTAGCGGGGCCCGAGGGGATCACTGTGCTGGACGGGGCGGAATGCTGGCTCTATCAGCATGGCCTGCGCCATATGGGCGAAATCGAGCTGGCCCGCGGACTCGTCGGCCTCGGCGGAATGACTAGCTGACGGCAACCGCCCGTCAAGGCCCTAACCTGCTCTGGTGACTTCTACGTCCGCCTTCTCCCGATCCCACATCTGGTCCGTCGCACATGTCGACGCGCCCGAGATCATTACCTCCGCGTGGATCGACGAGCAGCTTGCCGAAACCTACGAGCGGGTCGGCGCTCGGGCCGGGCTTCTCGAATCAGTTGCCGGCATCACAGCCCGACGCTGGTGGCCCGAAGATGTCACGTTCGACGATGCTGCCGCACGGGCAGGAATCGTTGCGCTCGAGCAGGCCGGGGTTGCTCCGTCCGAGGTCGATCTTCTTATCTCCACCTCAGTCTGCAAGCACCATCTTGAGCCCAGCGTGGCGTGCTCTGTGCATAATCGGCTCGGCCTGCCGTCCACATGCATGAACTTCGACCTCGGCAACGCCTGTCTCGGGTTCATCAATGCCATGACGATCGCCTCGTCGCTTATCGAATCCGGCCAAGTGAAGGTCGTGCTGATCGTTGACGGTGAGGGAAGCCGTCAACCGCAGACGCAGACGATCAAGCGTCTTCAGGACCCGGAAACGACCATCACCGATCTCTTCGATCAATTCGCCTCGCTCACACTCGGTTCTGGTGCAGCCGCAATGGTGATGGGCGGCCCGCGAGCCGGTTCCCATCAGTTCCTTGGTGGGGTTACCCGAGCGGCCACGAAGTATCACGATCTATGCGTCGGTGACCTCGATGAAATGCGCACCGACACCGCTGCTCTACTCGAATCAGGTCTAAGCCTCGCGGAGATCACGTTCAACGACGCTCTTGCCGAAGGATGGGAGTGGAACGACTGCGACACGTACATCCTCCATCAGGTCTCCGCCGTCCACACGAACAAGCTCTGCGAACTTCTCTCTATCGACAAGACGCGAGTGCCCCTCACCTATCCGGACTTCGGCAACATCGGGCCTGCTGCCGTTCCGTACACACTGTCGGCGAGTGCCGATCGTCTCAAGGTTGGCGATCATGTCCTGCTGATGGGAATCGGCTCGGGACTCAACTGCTCTGTCGCCGAACTGATCTGGTAACTGGCGTTGGCCCTCGAATCTCCATCCGATGCTGACTGGACACGATGGGGAATCGATCCGACGTGGCACCGGACCGTTCGCGTCGATCTCCCCAACTCCGCAGCGATCGACTGGAGCATTCTCGATACCGGGGCGGGCGATAGGGGCACAATCGTCTGCGTCCATGGCAATCCCACCTGGGGCTATCTGTGGCGAGATTTTCTCAAGACGCTGAGTCCGAGCTGGCGTGTCATCGCCATCGACCAAAGCGGAATGGGTTGGTCGCAGCGTGCAGAACCTCGCACCCTCGAACAGCGCAGCGCGGAACTCGTGGCATTTTGCGAACAACACACAACCGGCCCCTTGGTGATTGTCGCCCATGATTGGGGCGGCCCCGTCGCCCTCGGAGCAGTTGCATCGCTTGATGTGAGCGCTGTCATCCTCGGCAACACCGCAGTAGCCAAGCCCGAGCGGACACCGATGCCGCCATTGATCGCGACGGCCCGCAGGTTCGTCGGTCTCGCGTGTCGGCGCACATCGCTCTTTGTCAGCGGCACAGCCGCCATGACTCACAAGGAGCATCGAGCTGCACTGCGCGCCCCCTACCGTTCCGCCACTCGTCGCGCGGGCGTAGCCGAATTTGTCGCCGATATTCCGCTTGCTCCCGGCGATACATCATGGGTGGCCCTGCAGAAGTCCGCCGCCAATCTCGCCGATCTCCGCGTTCCCTTGCTCATTGTCTGGGGGGGCCGCGATCCGGTCTTCCACGATCGTTTTCTTTCCGATCTACTCACGCGCGCACCTCACGCCGACGTACATCGCTTCCCCGATGTCGGGCACCTCGTTCCGCTCGACGAGCCAATGGCTGAGATCGCATCCGACTGGCTCGATCGGGTTCTCGGAGCGTCCCGCACGACGGCTACGGGGACTCCCACCAACGTGCAACCTGCCTCCGACCAACCATTCGACAACATCACCTCGGGTCTCATGCGCCGCTCAGCGGACGACGAAACCGCCTTCAGTGACGCATCGGGGTCAGCCTCGTGGTCAGAGCTCGCTCAAAGTTCGGCCAACATCGCACGCGGACTTGTCGAGCGGGGCTTAATCGTCGGCGACCGGGTCGCGATGCTCGTCCCTCCTGGCGCTGAGCTTCTGAGTGCCGCCTACGGCGTGTGGCTCGCCGGAGGCGTACTGGTCGTAGCCGATAGCGGACTCGGAGCAAAGGGACTTCGATCGGTTCTCCGTGCATCCGGGGCAACATGGACGTTTGGAACTCCGAAGACCCTCGCCGCGGCTCGTGCGCTCCGATGGACCCCCGGGGCTCAGTTGATTTGCACAGCCCGGTTCCCCGGAGCGATCAACATTTCGAGTACGTCAGCATCGGCCGACATTGCTCTCCCCATCATTGAGGCCGAGTTCGAAGCCGCCATCGTGCACACATCCGGCTCCACCGGCCCGGCCAAACCCGTTCGCTACTCTCACTTGGCGCTATCTGCTCAGCGCGACGTGATCCGCGATTCGTTCACGATGACACCAGATCGTGGTTTCGTGACATCGTTCGCGCCGTTCGTCCTGCTCGGTCCGGCCCTCGGTGTTCCTTGCGTGCTTCCCGACATTAATGTCGCCAAGCCGGTCGAACTTGATTTCGACCGCTTCGCAAATGTTTGTGAATCGTCACCAATTGACGTGGCGTGGCTTTCCCCTGCATCGGCCCGCACAATCGTGGCTACGGCCGCCGGGCGAACGGTAAAGCTACGACTCGTCATGCTGGCCGGTGCGCCTATCTCTCCCGAACTCGCCTCGTCGATCGCGACGGTGACCGGCGCCGATGTGCGCTCCCCCTGGGGAATGACTGAAGCGATGCCACTTACCGACGGCGTCGGTGCTGCTGCCTTCGTCGAGTTCGGAACAAACACCGGGCGGCCCCTGCACGGCGCAGAGATTGTTGTGCTCCCGATAGACCACGACAATCTCGAATCGCTACCCGCTGGAGAATGGGGTGAACTCGCCGTCAGGGCTCCATGGATGTTTGATGGCTATGAGCATCAGTGGCGCACAGAACATCAATCTGAGATCACACTTCTGGGCCACCGTTTCCACCGAACTGGTGATCTCGGCTTGTTCGACGTCAACGGCGATCTTCACCAACTCGGGCGCGTGCAACACGCTCTCTCGCTTCCTGGACAAACCATCCCCAGCGTCTTGGTTGAGCAACCCATCGCCGCCGAACTCGCCCGTCAAACAGCCGCTGTCGGCATCGGACCGATTGGCACGCAGGTGATTGCCGTTGTCGTGCAAGCGGTCGAAAAGATTCGACTCGCCGATCCCGACCTGACAACGCTTGTTCGCTCCATTTCCGGTTTCGAGATTGCCGCCGTGCTCGAGGGTGAACTTCCCGTCGACATCAGACACCAGTCAAAAGTGAAACGCGACGTGCTCGCGTCGAGCGTGTCGGCGTTTCTGGCCGGACGATGAAGGTCCTCGTTACGGGTGGTTCGAGTCTCCTCGGACGCGCTGTCGCCGATCTACTTATCGCACGAGGGGACAACGTCACCTGCTTTCAGCGTCGCCCCTCTAGTTCATTGGCAAACGATGTTCTCGGCGATATCCGCGATCGTGATTCGTTGATGGCCGCGTCCGAAGGTGGTGATGCCGTCATCCACCTTGCTGCGCTCGTCGCCCCCAAAGCCTCGTGGACCGACATGGAAGCAATCAATATCGGCGGAACGCGTAACGCTCTCGCCGCGGCCACCTCGTCCGGGCGCTTCGTCCATATCTCGAGTCCGTCTGTCGCGTTCCATGATGAGCCGAGCGTCGGGTCGGGCGCACTCAGCGCCGATTACCGAGGACATGACGGCTACACAAGATCGAAAGCGCTCGCCGAGCAGATGGTTTCCGTGGAGACGACTGTTCCGACCGTCATCATTCGTCCTCATCTGATCTGGGGTCCGGGCGACACTCAGCTCATCGGGCGAATCGTCGATCGGGCGCGCGCCGGAAGGCTTGCCCTTCCCGACGGTGGTCGCGCTCTCGTCGACACCACGTACGTCGACGACGCGGCCTCCGCAATTGTCGCAGCGCTTGATCACTGCGTCGCTGGCGACGAAGCAACAGGACGTCCACTGGTCGTCACCGGCGGCGAGCCACGACCTTTGCGCGATCTCGTGTCGTCCATCCTGCAGGCGGCTGATGTCGCTCGCACCCCTCGATCGATCCCGGCGCCTCTCGCAGCGGCACTCGGTTCTGTACTCGAGCGCCTCTGGCCGGGCTCAGAGCCGCCGCTCACTCATTTCGCAGCCCGACAGCTCTCTGTCGCTCACTGGTTCGATCAGCGCGAAACAAGAAGGATCCTTAGATGGGCTCCCACGGTTGGACTTGACGAGGGATTCGTCCGGCTTCGAGAACATTTCAAAACCCACGCCTGACCAACGCGCTGTAGCTTCAGCGCATGAAAGCTGTCGGCGTTGTTGAGTTCGGTGGTCCAGATTCGCTCAAGGTTGTCGACATTCCTGAGCGACACGCCGAGCCCGGCGAGGTTCGGATTCGAGTTGCTGCGGCTGCCGTCAATCCGACCGACACCCTCCTTCGTAGCGGTGCCCGAGCCGTCGAACTCCAGGCACTTGGGGGTCCTCCGTACATTCCAGGCATGGACGTGGCCGGCATCATCGACGAAATCGGTGCCGAAATCGGTGAAGGAACCGACAGCGACTTACACGTGGGCGATTCAGTAATGGCCATCGTCCTCCCGCGCCTGACCCACGGCGGTTACTCCGAATCCATCGTGCTCCCCGCCACGTCTGTCGTGCGCGCACCCGTCGGATCCAGTCACGCTGAAGCCTGCTCCCTGCCCATGAATGCGCTGACCGCCCGCCGGTCGCTCGACCTGCTTCACCTCGATGCCGGGGCAACGATCTTCGTAGGAGGAGCCGCTGGAGCGTATGGCGGCTATCTCATTCAATTAGCCAAAGCTGACGGGCTTCGGGTGATTGCCGATGCTTCCGCCGCCGATGAGGAACTCGTGAGATCGCTCGGCGCCGACGACATCGTGCGTCGTGGCGACGACGTCGCTGAACGGATCCTCGCACTTGCCCCGAACGGAGTCGATGCAGTGGCTGACGGAGCGCTCCAGGGAGCACTTTTGTTTCCGGCCGTCCGTGACGGCGGCGGCTTCGCCGTCGTCCGCGGTATCGCCGACACCCCACCGCGCGGAATCGAGGCTCACGCAACATGGGTACGTGACTACGCGTTCGAGCACGCCAAACTCGATCGACTCGGGAGAATGGTTGAGGAAGGACTTCTCACCCCTCGGGTGGCACAAGTCCTTCCTGCCGATCAAGCCCCCGAGGCGCATCGTTTGCTGGAAGCGGGCGGGATCCGCGGCCGTCTAGTTCTCTCGTTCGAGAGCTGACCTAACGACGCGTTGTCGCGCTCTGCACTACGAGCGTCAACTGGGAATGACGCCACCGGCGGCGATCCAACGCTTGACCACAGCGCCGGCTTCGGCCGGTGAGTACACGTCTTCCTCGTAGCTCCATTTTCCGTTGCCGGCGTAATGGAGAATCGTGTTGACGTCGAAACCGTAATAGCCGTCATCGCCCTCTGGGGCCGGGAGAATATTCGGAATCAAAGCGCTGATGCGGTTGCCTTCGATCACCGTGTAGGAGATCGGGAACTTCATCGTCGGGAACGGTTGCATAACCGAATTGATCCATGTCCGGATCTCGTCCTGACTACGGAAGTAGCCGTAATGGTGTTCGCGGTACTGCGCATCAACCGTGAACTGGTCCGCCCACTGGTTCCAGTCGCCAGTCGCCACTGCTAGGTCGCCCCTGGCCCGATACTTCTCAAGTTCGGTTTCGATCTCTTCACGCGGGAACACAGCTGTCGGCACTGGCGGAGCCCAGTCGTCGATTCCCTTCAAGGTGCGGTCCTGCGGTGTGTTGCGGTTTCCTCCGGCTGAGAGCCATTCGACAAACACCCGGCCGGCATCCTCCGGGTTGTAATAGTCGCCCTCGAAACTGAACTTTCCGTCGCCGGCGTACTCAAGAAATGTCGTGTTCGGGAACCCGAATCGACGACCGGTGCCGGTCGGGTCGGGCAGGTTGTTCCAGATATAAAAGCTGACCCGATTTCCCTCAATCTGGTACCACTCGATCCAGAGAGTCATCGTCGGGTAATCGGCCATGCACTCGACGATCCACTTCTCGATCGCAGCACGACCATTGAAGACCCCGAGATTGTGCTCCTCGTACAGCGCGTCTTCCGTAAACATCTGGGCCCACGCCGCCCAATCATGAGTTTCGACGCCGCGACGGCGGAACTCGGCAAAGGCCGCTTCGATTTCTTCACGCGGGAAAATTGTCATGTGGATCTCCTCGATGTCAGCAACTGAATTCGATGATGGTTCCGAGCAGTAAATGGCCTTCAAGCGTCGCTCCAAGTTCTGCCGAAGCGATCGACATGATGGACCCCCGTCCCCCTGATGCCCAGACCTTACCGTCGCCGCTTCGCCCAGGTTGGCCGATCTGCCGCCCACGAATGGGTGAGATTTGCCGCGCACCCAGCTCGGGTCTGGGATGATGAAAGGAATGTCTCGTGCGGGTGTTCCGCCGAAGCCGTTCCCATGGGGGGAAACAATCGTGTCTGCATCAATTGACGCCGCTTTCATTCGCCGGGCCGTGGAATGGTCCGATCTCGCTGCGCTGCGAATCGCGATCTTTCAGGCCACTGGAGACGCCGAGATCGGCGCACTGGGTCCCGTCGCGAAACTCGATCCGGCTGATCGCCAAAAACTGATCGACAGGTGCGTCACCCTGATCGAGCGCGACTTGGACACATGGTCACTACGCACGCCCGACGATGAGGAGATCTACACGCTGCTTGAGATGGTCATCGGCGCACCAACTCCGGAAGGCGATTTTGAGCTTCGCAAGGGAGTGCTCTCGTTCGAGGACTTCCCGTTCTACGCCGACTGGCCCTCTGGCGAATCAAAGACCCCCGACGATTTCCATGTCGCCATCATCGGTGGCGGATTCAATGGCGTCGCCACCGCCGTCCAACTCACGCAGTTGGGAATTCCGTACACCCTCTACGAACGACGCACGGAGATGGGCGGAACTTGGAGCATCAACCGCTATCCGGACATTCGGGTCGACACGCTGAGTGCCTCCTACGAGTTCAGTTTTGAGAAGGACTACCCGTGGACGGAGTATTTTGCTCGGGGCCCCGAAGTGCGTGGGTACCTGGAGCACATCGCAGAGAAGTTCGGTGTTACGCCCAATCTCAAACTCGGTCACGATCTCGTCGAGGCCCGCTTCGATGATGAACGCGAGATTTGGCAGATCACCCTTCGGCGCGCCGACGGATCACTCGAAACGCGCGATGTAAACGCAATCGTCAGTGCCGCCGGACTGTTCGCCAACCCGAAATATGCCGACTTCACCGGCGTCGAGAACTTCGGCGGCCTCGTCATCCACCCGACTCAATGGCCTGACGATCTCGACCTGAGTGACAAGCGCGTAGCAGTTATCGGCAACGGTTCGACGGGCGTTCAGTTATTGGGTCGTGTCGCCGAGATGTCCAAGCACGTCGAGGTTTTCCAACGCACCCCCCAGTGGATCAGTCCGCGCGACAGGTACGGCAAGCACGTCGAACCGGAGATCCGCTGGCTCATGGACGCGATGCCGGCTTACTGGAACTGGTGCCGCATCACGTCGATCATGCATCTGTTCAATTTCCATAAGGACTTCTTGATCGCTGATCCGGCGTTCGAAGCGACCGGCGGACGCGTCACGCAGATCAGCGAGAACGTGCGCTCGATGCTTACCGAGTACATCAAGACCGAAACAGGCGGCCGTCAGGATCTCATCGACAAATTGATCCCTGATTACGCGCCGATGGTGCGTCGCCCGATTGTCGACAACGGGTGGTATCGAGCACTCACCCGAGACAATGTCGAACTCGTCACTGACGACATCGTGCGGTTCACCGAAACCGGGATCGAAACCGCAGACGGTGTCCATCATGAGGTTGACGTTGTCGTCACCGCGACCGGTTTCGACATCGTGAAGTACCTCTGGCCCGCCGAGTACTTCGGCCGCGGTGGTGCAAACCTGCACGAGCGCTGGGACGAGGACTCGCCAATGGCCTACGTCGGCATGATGGTTCCCGACTTCCCTAACCTCTTCATCCTCTACGGCCCCAACTCGCAGCCGGTCTCCGGCGGCGTGGCACTTCCCGCCTGGTACCAAATGTGGGCTGGTTTCGTCGCTCGCTGCCTCACCACAATGATTGAGCAGGGCAACACCACCGTCGAGGTAACCCACGAAGCGTTCAAGGATTACAACGACCGTCTGGTCATCGAATCTCAGAACCTCATCATGGTCACCGAGGCCGCATCGGCCAGCAAGAACTACTACGTCAACGAACGCGGTCGTATGCAGGTCAATGCGCCTTGGGAAACCTGCGACTACTTCCGGATGACGACCTACCCGGATACGGAAGCGATCCGCTTCCGCTAATACAAGGGTTCGGGCTCTGGTCGATCGGGGCCGCTAGGCCTTCTTGACGAACTTCGCCTTGAGCAGGATCCCCTGCCCGTTGATCTTGGTGTCGATCTCGTGATCGCCTGAAACGATTCGAATATTGGCGAACTTCGTTCCGACCTTCAGCATGTTGGTGGACCCCTTCAGCGGCAGACCCTTCACGAGAACCACAGCGTCGCCATCCTGGAGGAGCGTTCCATTGGCGTCGCGGATTTCGCCCAGATCGTTCGGGTCACCGGCAGCGGCATCCCATTCGTGGCCACAGGTCGCGCATTCGTGGTCACCCGATGCCGTTGCGAGGATGTCGGACATCGTGCAGATCGGGCAACTTGCGTCTGTTTCCATACCAAAGGTCTAGCAAGCCGCCAACCCCTTCTCCCCCGGCCGCGGCCGAAGGTGTCGATCCTGAGATAGAAAGTGTGCATGGAGACATGGAATCCGGCTACCACCCATGAGCAGCACCATCGTCTCCATGCTCCGAGTCCGTCGTTCGTCGGAGCCGCCCTCGCCGCTGTGTGCGTAGGTGAGTTGGCGGCCAAGGCACTCAACCAATTCCTCGGTGAAGATCTTGTCCCCATGCCGAGCAAAGCGATTCGTCGGCTGTCATGGGTTCGAGTGGCCTCGGGTAGTGGCCGTTTCACGGCAAGGGCTGCGATGTGGACGACGCTCGCAGCCGGTGCCATCTTCCTGCAGGGCAAAGCCGCCGCAAATCGTGCGCCCCGGCCAGTCACCCGGCCGAAGCCCTTCGAAAAATAACGCTCCTGAAGAGTTGCATCAGTTTCAGGACGAGATGGTGTCGGAGGGGGGACTTGAACCCCCACGCCCTTTCGGGCACTAGATCCTTAGTCTAGCGCGTATGCCAATTCCGCCACTCCGACATGGACCCCCGGCGACGCCGAAGCGGCCGGTGAGCGGAACGACAATCTAGCGCAGTCACCCCCCTCCCTCGCCAACTCGCCGGTCTCCGACGGAAACGGTCCGACACCGCCTCGTCCACGGGGCAGGATGTCTGCGGAACACCGAAAGAGTCAAGGGGAGAATCAGCATGATCGGGAAGAACCGGCGCATCGTCGTCATCGGAGCCGGACCCGGTGGGATCGTTTCGGCGCACCGATTCCGCGAAGCGGGATACACCAATGTTGTTGTCCTCGAACGCGACGGCGATGTCGGCGGTACGTGGCAACGGAGCCGCTATCCCGGCCTGGCGTGCGACATCATGAGCCACGGTTATTCGTTCTCGTTCAATCTCAATCCGGCATGGACGCGCTCGTACGCGACGCAGCCGGAGATCCTCGCCTACATGCGCGCGACCGTCGACAAGTTCGACCTGTGGCCGATGATCCGCCTCAACACGACAGTCGTCTCAGCCAGTTGGGATGACGATTCCGCAACGTGGACTGTGACCACCGACAGCGGCGAGAAGATCATTGCCGACGTACTTGTCAGCGCCCAAGGAATGTTCGGCGAGCTTTCGATCCCGTCGATCGAAGGACAAGAGAGTTTCCAAGGCGTGGCCATGCATACCGGTGCGTGGCGTGGCGATGTCGAACTCGAGGGCAAGCGCATCGCCGTTATTGGCAGCGCCGCCAGTGGTGTGCAGAGCATCCCCGAGCTCGCAAAGGTCGCCTCACAACTTTCGGTCTTTCAGCGGTCCGCCAACTGGGTTCTCCCGAAGGAGGACTACGAGCATCCTCCCGAACAGATCGAACTCTTCCGTTCTGATCCGGAAGCACTTCAGGCTCACCGCGACGGAATCATGACGTTCATCGGGTCTAATCCCCCGTTCAGTAATCCCGACATTCTCGCTATGGCTGAATACGTCGCTGCCGAAGCGATCTCCGTCGTTGACGACCCCGAGTTACGAGTCAAGCTCACGCCGACCACCCCGTGGGGTTGTATGCGACCGCTCTTCTCCAACGTCTACTACCCAACGTTCAATCGCCCCAATGTCGAATTGATCACTGACACAATTGAACGCATCACACCAAACGGCATCGTCACCGCTGACGGCGTGGAGCGCGAGATTGACGTCATCGTCTTCGCCACGGGTTATGTGGTCGACAAGTTCGCATCGCGCATTCCGATTACTGGCCGCGATGGGCGATCACTCAGCGACGAATGGGCCGACGGCGCCATGGCCTATCTCGGCATCACCACAAGTGGCTATCCGAACCTATTCATGCTCTACGGCCCGAACGCGAACCAGGGTTCACTCATCGAAATGGCTGAATACGAAGTCGGCTACACGGTTTCACTACTCGGGATGATGGATGAGGCAGATATCGACTGGGTTGATGTGCAATCCGAAGCGATGCTTGCCTACAACGAGGTCTTGCATAAGGCGATCGAGAGCATCGAGGTCTGGTACGCCGGTTGCAGCCACTATTACCTCAGCCCCTCGGGACGAATCGTGACGCAGTATCCGTTTTCCATGTTCGCCTACCGCGACGCGGTAGCAACGCCCGATATCGATGCCTTTGAGGCTGGTCGAATCTGACGTCGAGCCTCCTATGGTGCCGATCGCTCAGAGGCGACCGGCATCGCGGGCAGCTTGCTCGGCGGCAGAGAGCTGAGCGTCGATGATCGCAAGGCCACCGTCCCAGAAACGGGGATCGGTGAGATCGACGCCGACGATACGACCGAGATCTTCTGGTGAGCGTGAGCCTCCAGCGCGCAGCAGCTCCAGGTACGCAGGAACGAACGCGTCGCCCTGAGACTCGTAACGGGCGTACACCGCAAGCGCTAGCAACTGACCATAGGCGTAGGCATAGACATAACCAGGCGAGCCGATGAAGTGCGGGATGTAACTCCACCAGTCGCGATACCCGGGGGTGATCTCGACCGCGTCGCCGAGCATGGGCCGTTGCGTGTCCTCCCATGCATCGGCGAAGTCGTCGGTCGACAGCTCGCCGATACTGCGGCGGTGTGTGTGCACTGCATTCTCGAAACGGTTCATCGCCACTTGGCGGAACACCGTGGCGATCTGCCCCTCAAGACTTTCGGCCAGAAGCGCAAGGCGGGCGGCAGGATCTGTCGTCTCGGCCAGCAGCCGGCCGAAGGTGACCGTTTCGCCAAAGACGGACGCCGTTTCAGCGAGTGTGAGCGGTGTCGTCTGATGGAAGATGCCCTGTTCGCGAGCGAGGTACGCGTGGAGGCCATGCCCGAGTTCGTGGGCGAGGGTCAGCACGTCACGCCGACGGCTGGTCCAGTTGAGCAGCAAGAACGGGTGCGCACTCGGCACTGTGTACGAGCAGAAGGCTCCGGGCCGCTTGCCCGCTCGCACCGGCGCATCGATCCAGTTCTCGTCGATGAATCGGCGCACGACATCGGCGAGTTCGCCCGAGAACGAACCGTACGAATCGAGCACGATCTCGGTGGCTTGGGACCACGTGAACTCTTCTTCTGCTTCGGCGATCGAAGCATTGCGGTCGTAGTCGGCGAGTTTGTCGACACCGAGGAGTTGCGCCTTGAGCTTGTACCAACGCTGCGGGATGTCGTAGCGATCGACGACAGAGTCGACCAGCGCCTGCACCGACGCGTCGCTGGCCTGATTCGAGAGATTTCGACTGGCGATCCATGAGTCGTACGAACGCAGCCGATCATCGGTCGCCTTATCCGCCATCAGTGTGTTGAATATGTAGGCGCGGGTTCGTAAGCCGGGCTCGAGTGCGAGAGTTACAGCCTCGGCCGCGATGCGTCGCTCGTTGCGATCCGGTGAGCCCAAGCGCGACAGGCCCTGCTCAAGACTGGTCGGCCCATCAGGAAGTTCGACAGTGATCACGGACGTCTGCTCATCGAACAGACGACTCCAAGCCGATGAACCAGTGACGTGCTTCTCCGTGAGGATCTTCTCTTCAGGCTCGGTGAGCAGATGCGACCGATAACGACGAGCCGACTCGAGGTAGTACCGACAGAAGTCGAGCTCGTCCGCTACGAGGAGTTCCGTGGCGCGCGCTTCAGGAACCTCGGCCCATTCGAGTTCGAGGAAAATGATGCGGGTGGCTAGCGCCGTGGCCTGTTCCTGAAACCGCTGCATGGCCGCGCCACGCTCGGGATCCGACGTGTCGGTAGCGAAGCGCAGGCCCACATACGATCCGGCCCGACCAAGTGCGTCTTCAAGTGCTTCCAACTCGTGCATGGCCTCAGCAAGTTCCACAGCATCAAGTTCGCCAACGCGACCCCGGAACTGCTCCAGCCGAGCCGTCGACTCTGCCGCCGCTTCAAGTAACCGGTTGATGCCCTCAACGCCGGACCCGCCTACGAGTGGTTCAAGATCCCATGCCACATCAGCGGCGGTGAGATCTGGATTGGCTGCTGCGCTGGCATCGATTGTTGTCATGCGCTCACGCTACGGAGTCGGAGACGCCGATTCCACCAGGGCCCGAAGTTTTTGTTTCGAGGAATCGATCTCGTCGCGCAGTAATCGCTCGACGAGTCCCCCGCCGAAGGCACCCCCGTACTGAAGAAGCATCGTCAATCGACATCCCGAATCCACCGGTTCGATCTCGGCGTCGAGCACCCACGACGAATGATCGCGATCGTCGGTCTCACGGCGTTCGAATCGGACATGGGTCAAGGTGTCAGCAACCCTCTCCATCCGCAACTTCTTCGATCGAGCCAAAGGGCCAACCTTGGCCCGAAGTTCCACGGCCCACGCTGGAGAGTCATCATCTGAAGCCACGACCTCGGCCCTCGGGACGATCGAGAGCCATTGCGGATAGAGACCAAGATCGTTCACCCAGGAGCGCATGGTCTCGGTGGAACACGATGAATCAAGAGTCGCTCGAATTTCCACACCGTCATTGTGCCCGTTGAGCGTCGGGGACACGCCATCAGATCGCCCGCACCCCCACGGAATCGACCCTCACCCCGACGAGTTCGCCCACCATCAATGCCCCGGCATCTGCGCTGGGAATGGAGGCCTCAAGAGCTGTGTCGCCGTCGAGCAACGCCACGACAACTGTGCAACGTCCCCCACGAAACGCAATAGAGCGGATCACTGCCACGGCTGAATCCGCCGCTGATCGTGGTTCCAACGTGATCGAATCCGATCTCGCAAGAACTCGTCCCGTTGAGCGGTCAGTTCCGGCAGGAAGCACCTGAAGATTGGCATCGACGATGTTGGAACATCCCAGAAATCGAGCCACAAATTCAGAGTCCGGCTCGGCCCACACCGTTGCCGGCGATCCGCTCTGCACGATTTCTCCAGCGTTCATGACCACCAGTTGATCGGCGATGCCAAATGCTTCGTCCTGATCGTGCGTGACATACACCGCTGTGACCGAAAGCAGAGCGAACAACTCGGCGAGTTCGGGTACGAGTCGATCGCGTAATGAGCGGTCGAGTGCACCAAGTGGTTCGTCGAGAAGGATCACCTTTGGAGCGGGAGCCAAGGTGCGGGCAAGAGCGACGCGTTGGGCTTCACCTCCAGAAAGTGACGTCACGAGCCGATCCTGCCATCCGGGCAGTCCCACAAGTTCAAGCACTTCGGCCACGCGTGTCCGTCGTGTTCGACTCGGAACCTTCAGCATTCGGAGACCGAACTCGACGTTGCCGCCTACGGTCAAATGCGGGAACAACGAGTTCGACTGGGCCATGAGCCCGATGCCGCGCTTGTGAGGAGCCACTCCAGCGAGATCGACGCCGTCGAGAGTCACGAGTCCCGAATCCGGCTGAGTTAAACCGGCGATCACTCTCAGCAATGTCGACTTGCCACACCCGGAGGGACCGAGAACTGCCGTGACCGAACCGGACGGCACCGTCAACGTCACGTTTGCGAGAGCGGCGCTGGGCGGGTTTCCGTAGGACACCGTGACGGTCCTGACGGCGAGGTCGGCACCATGCGTTATTTCGTTCATCTCAGAACTCCGCCGAACCCGGGGTGCGCAGTCGATCGACCATGACAAGCACGCCGATGGTCAGCACCATGAGCATGGTCGAAAGAGCCATCGCTTGACCGAAGTTCTGGGCACCAGGTCGGCCCAGTGCCCGATAGATCGCCACCGGCAATGTGGGTCGATCCGGTCGGGCGAGAAACACAGTTGCGCCGAACTCCCCCAACGAGACAGCAAACGCGAAGCCTGCGGCCGCAGCCAAAGCACGCGACACGATGGGTAGATCGACCGTCGTCCAGACCCGGCGGGGTGAGGCTCCCAGAAGCGCGGCCGCTTCCCTCATCCTTGAATCGATCGATCTGAGCGCCGGAACAAGCAGTCGCACAACAAACGGCAGAGCCACAATCGCTTGAGCAAGCGGAACGAGCCACAGCGACGAACGCAGATTCATCGGTGACTCGTCGAATGTGATGAGAAATCCGAAGCCGACGGTCACTGCCGACGTTCCGAGCGGGATCATCAAAGCGACGTCGGCCCATCTGGTCCATCGCGTGGACGCTCGTACAAGGTCCGTTCCCGCTATGGCCCATGAGGCGCAACTACCGAGCACAACGGCTATGACCGTCGCCCCGACCGCGAACATCAGCGAATTCCACAATGCATCGATCGGCGCCACGAACGACGTAGATCCACCTCGCGTGTCGCCGAGTGAGCGGTAGAAGTCCAAACCCCATCCCTGCGGTGTTGAAAACGAACGAACGAGCAATACAACAAGCGGCGCAGCCAGCAATGCAGCCATGAATGCCAGGTTCACCGAAACAAAAAGTCTCTGCGGAAATCCTGATGGAACCCGTTCCGTGCTCGTAGCCGAATGCTGTTCGAATGAAACCGAACGCCGATCCTGTGATCGTGAGAACAAGATCAGGATGACAACGACGGCAATCAACTGAATCAGCGTCAGCGCCGCCGCAACGTCCAGATGGAGATACCGCGCAGTTTGCTCGTAGATCTCAACCTCGATCGTGCGCTGGCGAAGACCGCCCAAAATCAACACGATCCCGAACGACGTGAAGCTGAAGAGGAAGACGATCGACGCTGCTGACGCGATGGCCGAACGCAACAACGGGAGAGTCACCCTTCGGAACACCTGCCATGAACCGGCTCCAAGCATGCGAGCCGCATCCTCACTGGTTGGACTAATCGTCGACCATGCCGAACCGACTGTGCGCACAACAACCGCGTAGTTGAAGAACACATGGGCGATGAGGATCGCCCAGATCGTCCCGGAAAGGGTGAGACCGGATACGCCTCCCGGGCCGTAAATGCCCAACATGGCGACGCCGACCACGACTGTCGGAAGTACGAAAGGCACCAACAGCGCCGACCACAGCAACCGTTTGCCAGGGAAGCGGTAGCGGGCGAACAGCGCTGCACCCGGAATCCCGACGAGGAGACACAGGACTGTCGACGCCACCGATTCCCACAGCGTGAACCACGCCACCCTGCGCATCGACGGATCGCCGACTACGTCCCCGAACGCCGAGAGGTCCCATCCATTGGAACCCCGAAGCCCGCGAACCACAATCGTTGCGACAGGCCAGATGAAGAACACAGACAGAAAAATCAATGGCGGTAGAGCAAACAGCAGACGCGACGAAATCCCGAAGCGGGATTTCGTCGGTAGCGATGTCAACGGAAAAGACCCGACCACTGTCGGATCCAGCGATCCCGGTTAGTGCTCACCACGTCATAGGGAATCGAGAGCGGGGTGTCGACCGGCGCGGTGTATTTCGCAAAGGCATCGGGCAGAACCGCATCGTTCCGCACCGGGTATACGTACATCTGCCCCGGGACGTCTTCTTGGAATGATCGTCCGAGCATGAATTCAATGAACGACGCGGCAGCAACACCCTGTTCGGTCCCGGTGAGGATTCCGGCAAACTCGGTCTGTCGATAACAGGTAGCTGCGATCGCACCCGTCGGCGTTGCATCAACCGCAACTGACGTGTCGGTTACTTCGGCAGGAGGGCTTGAGGCGTAACTCACCACCAATGGTCGAGTCCCCTCACCGCTCCCACCGGAGAACGCCCCGTAGTAGGCACTTTCCCACCCATCGACAATCTGGACACCGTTTCCCTTAAGGGACTTCCAGTACTCAAGCCATGCTGCATTCGACGACGTGTCGTCGCCTCCGCCGAACGAGGCGATCGTTGCAAGCATGAAAGCCAGTCCAGGCGTTGACGCTGACGGGTCCTGGACGACAAGCGAATCCTTCAAGGTTGGCGAAGCGAGATCGGAGAACGACATCGGCACGCTCATTCCAGAGGCCGAGAAAGCTTCACGGTCGAAGTTCACGCAGACATCGCCATGATCGATTGGCGTCACTCGGTTGTCATCGTCGATCGTGAATGAGGGGTCGATCGCGTCCAGACGCGTGGCGGCGTACGGGACGAAGAGGTTTGCGTCGAAGGCGGAACCGAGAAGATTCTCGTCGATTCCAAAAAGCACATCGGCAACGGGGTTTCCGACGGTGAGGATCGCAGCGTTCGTCATCACGACTGCATCTCCCGAAGGGATGAGTTCGACCTTCACGCCCGTCTGGGCCGTGAATTCGTCAAGGACGCTCTGACTCACGGCAAAGGAGTCGTGTGTCATCACCCGCAAGGTCGGGGCATTGGGAACCGGAATCAGTTCATCATTGGAGTCAACTACCGCGAACGGTTTGCCGTCGACGAAGAGCAACGACTTACCTCCACCCGTAGATGATGGTTCGGAGTCACCACAGGACGCGAACAGCAGTCCTCCAATTGCGAGGGTCGCCGCCACGCGAAAAAAACGGGTGTTCAAAGTGCGAGGGGACATCATTCAATTCCTTGAGTTCGCGATTCATTGGGTGGAAGTTCTGCACGGGAACGATCTGCAGCGAGTTCGGAGCCGGGACGCACGACAATTACGACTCCCTCGGCCACCGAGACTGATGCCTCGGGACCGACAAACACATTGCTCACTCCCCGGGTCGTGCCCGAACGAAGCGAATCGCCCGCAAGGGCATATTCGAGACCGGTTGTGGTGATCCCGTGGGCATCACCGTGTATCGGAAGAAGGGTCACGTACTCCCCGACTTCTCCCCCGAACACGACCGTCTGGCCCGGGGTGGCTACCGAAATACGAGCTCCACCAATCAATCCGTGCATCGACACGGCCGCATAGGCCGGAGATGCAAGCACCAAAAGGTTTCCGTAGGACTGGTCGACACGTCCACCGTGCCCACCAATGACAACGATCGTCGTTGCGCCTTCGCGGATAGCCACGTCAATGGCGAGTTCGAGATCGGTCGCATCCTTTGTCGGCGAATGTCGCTCGATCGTCGTGCCTTCCGCCTCGAGGCGGGTCAACAGATCTGCGTCGATCGAGTCGAAGTCTCCGACGGCGATCGCTATTTCAAGACCGAGCGCAACAGCGTGCTCCGCACCCGAATCGGCCGCGATCACCAGCAGAGGCATCGACCGATCGAGTCGAGCAACGGCTTCATGATTCGGCGCGTCGCCGCCAAAGACGACGAGCGCTACGACTTCCGAAGGATTCTGATTTGCGGTATCGCTCATGACGGTCACCTAGGGCGACACGGAGTGTGCACAGGAATCCGTTACCGGAAACCGCTCGTGAACCGAAAACTTCCTTCGTCGGCATTACCCGAATCAGGTGCAACGGTCGGAGGAGAACTGCCCCTCCCTCTCAGCCCGGCCGTCCGGGCTCCCGTGTTCGTTTCGAACCATACACGAATGCCTTCGCTAAACGACTGACTCTGAGAGACTTTGATCGCACTCCCGGCGAACCTGTGCCCTCGATCAACAAGGACCCAATGAAGCTTCTTCGCACACCCGACGAGCGGTTCCGAGACCTTCCAGACTTTCCCTTCGATCCCCGCTACACCGACGTCACCGATCCCGACAACGGATCGAAGTCGGTACGCATCCATTTTCTTGACGAGGGTCCGGCCGATGGACCCGTCGTCCTTCTTCTTCACGGCGAACCGAGCTGGTGCTTTCTCTACCGCACGATGATTCCTCCACTCGTTGCCGCCGGGTTCCGATGTGTCGCCCCCGATCTCGTCGGATTCGGGCGCTCCGACAAGCCCACTGATCGCAATGATCACTCGTACGCTCGCCATGTCGAATGGTTGCGCGAGGCACTCTTCGACAACCTCGACCTCCGCAACATCAACCTGTTTGCCCAAGACTGGGGCGGCCTGCTCGGGTTGCGTCTCGTGGCCGAGCATCCCGAACGCTTTGCCCGAGTAATCGTCGCCAACACCGGAATGGGAACCGGCGACAAGCCCCCGCAAGAGGGTTTCCTCGCGTGGCGGAAATTCTCGCAGGAGACTCCTTTCTTCGACGTCGGCAAAATCATCGCTGGTGGTTGCACAACATCGGTCCCGGATGCAGTCATCGACGCATACAACGCCCCATTCCCTGACGAGGCGTTCAAGGAAGCAGCTCGCATGATGCCCACGCTCGTGCCGGGCTCACCAGATGATCCTGCATCACAAGCCAACCGGGACGCATGGGCGGTCCTTGCGACATTCGATCGGCCGCTCCTCACCCTGTTCTCCGATCGCGACCCGGTAACCATGGGCGGCGAGCGCGCCTTTCAGTTCAAAGTGCCAGGCGCAGCCGGTCAGCCGCATTCCACCATCGAGGGTGCCGGCCACTTTCTGCAGGAAGATGCTGGACCCACAATCGTCCAGCACATCGTCGACTTTGTCGCATCAACGCCCACGACCTGAATCCCACTACGACGGCGACAATTGCCCTCGTTGTGGCATACCCTCCGGGCATGATTCGCAAGGTATTTACCGAAGACCATGAACTCTTCCGACAATCGTTCCGTACCTTCGTTGAACGGGAGATCACGCCCAATTTCAAGCGTTGGGAGCAGGCGGGAATCGTCGACCGGTCGATGTTTACGGCGGCCGGCGCCTCCGGTTTTCTTGGCATCGACGCGCCCGAGGAATTCGGTGGAGGCGGTGTCGACGACTTCCGTTACAACTTCGTCATCAGCGAAGAACTCGCCTACGCAGGAGTCGCTTCAGCTGGCATGGGAATCACACTCCACAACGATGTGTGTCTCCCCTACTTCCTTAATCTGACGACAGACGAACAGAAGCGTCGTTGGCTTCCCGGCATCTGTTCGGGCGAACTGGTCACGGCAATCGCGATGACCGAACCAGCGATTGGATCCGACCTCGCGTCAATGACGACGTCAGCGATCCGCGATGGCGATCACTACGTCGTGAACGGCGGGAAGACGTTCATCACCAACGGAATCAATGCCGATCTGGTGATCACCGCAGTCAAGACCGACCCGAGCGAACGTCATAAGGGAATGAGTCTGCTTGTTCTCGAGCGCGGCATGCCTGGCTTCGAACGAGGACGCAATCTCGACAAGGTCGGACTCCATGCCCAAGACACCGCCGAGCTCTTTTTCACCGATGTCAGGGTTCCAGTAGAGAATCGTCTTGGCGAGGAAGGGATGGGATTTCTCCACCTCGTCGACAATCTTCCGCAGGAAAGACTTTCCATTGCCGTTGGAGCAGTCGCAGCCGCGCGTCAGGCTCTGCGTTGGACGATTGAGTACACCCATGATCGGACCGCATTCGGACAACCCATCGCCTCGTTCCAGAACTCCCGCTTCGTTCTTGCGGAAATGGCTAGCGAAATCGAAATCGGTGAAGTGTTCATGGACCGCTGCGTCGAAGCCCTCGTAGCGAAGGAGCTCACCGTCGAGGAAGCGGCAATGGCGAAATGGTGGGCGACCGAGTTGCAGAAGCGTGTCGTGGACCAGTGCGTTCAGCTCCACGGCGGCTACGGATACATGCTCGAGTACCCGATCGCCCGGGCATTCTGTGACTCACGCATCCAGACCATTTACGGCGGAACCACGGAAATCATGAAAGAGATCATCGGCCGCTCACTTCGCCCCTAATCTGACTTTCAGCGAAAACATTTCGCACAACAACTCTCGGGAGTTCCCATGTTCCTCGTTGCAATCTTCGCAGTTCTCGCGGTCGTACTCGTTGGAGCCTTCGTGGCTCAGATCAATCGTCGTCGCGAATACGAGCGGGGCGAGTACGACCCCGACGACGTCTGATTCCAGCGGCGTCACGCTGCAGGGCCCTCAATTATCTGGCCCGAAGAACGATGGCTGGTCAAGTCCGAAGTTCGTGAACATCAACATCGACTCCGCAGGATCGGAGGAGTACTCGACATTCACGCCGTTCAATTCGATACCGACCATTCCCCTTGAGCGCTGCACCCGCCACGCTTCCGACCCGAGCCCATTGCGCAATTGCCACAACAGCGTCCGAAGTCGTGGGCGGGCCCGCTCAAGAGTGCTGTCGGGCCAAAGCCACTCGGCGAACTCATCCGCGCTGATGCCGGCGGGGCTGACCATCACGAGCGCATAGAGAGCCAGTTCGGCGTGACGGGTGAGGAACGAGATTGGATCGTCACCCATGACCGCCGATGACGTCAGGCCGATTGTGATGCTTAGGCCGTTGGCAGGAACAAACAACCGGGCGTAGGCCTGATCATCGCCGGCGACGGCACGGGCCTGGCGAAGCCACCGACCGCCTCGGTCTCGCTCCACCGAGGCTCGAGCCAGCAGCGACCGTGTGAGCCAGTACTTTGCATTTGCGTGTTCGAACACGGGAATCACGTGATTGAGCAAGGCAATGGCACGCGTTTTGCCACCTGCCCGAGCGGAGAACTCGGCAAAGTGCAATTCACAAGCCGCTCGTTCGAGGGCCGTTGGAATCGACAAAATCGCTTCTTCGTAGGCCGCGCCCGCTTCCGCGAACCTTCCACTTGAATCGAGTGCAACAGCTTCAGTAAATCGAGCAAACGCGACCCACCAGTGCTGGTTCGTCGACCGAGCCAACTCCTGCGCGAGAAGCGAGTCATTGAGTGAGCGCTCCGGGTCAAACCCGGCCATGAACTGGGCCCGCAGAGCGCGTGTCGATGTCTCCAGAACCGGGTCCTGCGTGGCCAGGGCTAGCTCGAGGGCTCGCTCATAGGCTTCGTCCGCCTCCGGTTCCTCGCCGCGCAGCGCGTGAATGGCGCCTCGCAGTAGTTCCCCCTCAAGTCCTCCATCGGAACCAAGTTCCTCGACGCGTGCGAAATCCCCCTCCCAAAATGCACAAATCGCAGCCCATCGTCGCCACTGGAAAAGCGCGGAGTCTTCAGGACCTGCAGACTCGAGTTCGGCCCGAACCAACCGATGGGCTGCCGCCACGTCCCCGGTTTGGAGGTGCTCAAGCACATCAAGTGGACCACTGAATGTGCTGGCTGCGTCCGGAAACGATTCCGATTCGGATTTCCCTCCCGGCACGACCTCGGCGCCGCTGTCACTCATATGCCGCCACTTCCCGACTCGCTGGCACCGATCAACTCCGTTGCCCTACGCCTTGGCCACCGCTTGACCAGATCCCGAATTGGAGCAAGTTTCCACCCGTAACAACTATTCGGCAACGTACAGTCATGACCAACCGACTGAACACCTCTGTCGAGTCCACAACCCGATACGCAAGGTGGAACCATGCCCAACTCAGTCCGCACTGAGATCAAGCCCGAGATGCAGACCCGAATCCTCGAGGCAGGCGTCAGCCTCTGGATCGATGAACCACCGTCGGTTGTCTTCGGTGGTTACACCGTGGCGCGGGTCGCCAAAGCGGCTGGCGTGACGCGATCAACCTTCTATTCCTATTGGCCGTCAACCAAGGACTATCTCGACGATCTGATCAAGCATCTGGCGCATCGCGAGCCGGTCACTAGGCCAAGTCCTGTAAGCGAAGCGATTACCGACATGAGGTTGACCGGACCCGACATCGTCAGCGGATTCCTCGCCGCCTTCGACGCCCAGTTCGATGCCGTGCTGGCCGACCCTGCATTGCGGATCCGTCTCGGGTTCCTCTCGCAAATGGACGATCAGGAGATCGCTGAACAGTTACGTGACTATTACAAACTTGTCGAGCAACGGTCAGAGCGCTCCCACGACTTCCTGAGAGACAGTTGGGGAAGGAAGACCCGCGCTCCGCTCGACGACGAGCATCTCCGAGCGATCTATTCCACGATCACCGACGCCCTTGCCGCCCGACATCGCATCGACCCCGAGGGCATGCCCCGCGAAATCTACGGATACGTGGCGCTGACCCTTCTTCTCGTGGTCACGGCTCGAGTCGATGACCCGCGCGATCTCGAAGCAGTTCTCGATCCGGTCAACTCGTGGCCATCGAGTGGGCTCGCCATCAAATCCGCTCAGATGTCAGCCAACGAGATGTTGTCGGCGACTCCGCCGAGACCCCTCGATCCCGACATGGCCCGAGAAGTTGCCGTCGCCACCCGCAGGCTCATCACTCGGATCGGCTGGAGCGAACTCTCACTAGCGGAAATTGCAGTCGTCACCGGCTTCCCAGAACGAACACTCGCACAGGCATTTGGGTCGAAGTCCGGACTCGCAATGGCGATCTTCGAACTCAACATCAGCGAACGGTTCGAAATCCTCGAACGAACCGGCGATCCGATCACCGACTTTCGGGCCATGCTCAACTTGAGCGCGGAGGAACTCCGACGTTCACCAGCCATCGCCCAAAGTGTTGTTCTCCTCTACGCCGGTGCGGCCAGCCGGGTGCTTCCTGGACTCGTCCAGCACAGCTCGTACACCACGTATCTGAACTGCGCCCTTGAGGCACAAGCCGCCGGTCAACTCAACGCCGATCTTGACGTCCCCTCGTTCATCCCCACGTTGCTGAGGCTCCTACTTCTCGAGAACTGTCCCTCCCCCACCGGCCGACAGGACAACGCCGGCGCACTAGAACTTCTCCTTCGTGGAGCCGGAGCCCCAGCGGCACCGACCGCCTGAGGTGCGTGGGTAAGGTGCCAGGACCGCCGGACGCGCCGCTTTCCGGGATTTTCCGTCCGATACCCTCGCCCCGAAACTCATGACGACCGAAACCTTCCCCCCGAGTCCGGCGCTGCACCGATTGTCGCCCGCCGGGCTTTGGTCACGAGCGGTTCGGGACTGGGAAGCACTGTTCGCGGTACTGCTCGCAGTGATCACCATCCGGCCCGTGTATCAGGCCGCGACCGCTGCTCTCGATCTCCCGTGGTATCCCACCGGAGACTGGGCCGTCCTCGCAATGAGAGTCGCCGACGTCGGCCACAACACGCCGCTACTCGGTCCCTATTCACGGTTTGGCTGGAACCATCCGGGTCCCCTCCTCTATTGGATGCTTGCCGTTCCTTACAACCTTCTTGGCGGACGATCCGTCGATCTCCTCGCCGGGTCCGGATTGTTCTCGTGCGCGGTCACGGGCGCAGTCCTCGCAATTGCATGGAGGCGAGGCCGACTGCCACTGGTCGCACTCACATCAGTCGCTCTGGCCGTTCTTGTGCACTCAATGGGCCCGTCAATGTTGCGCGATCCTTGGAATCCCTACGTCACTCTTCTGCCCCTCGTGCTTTTCGTATTCCTCGCATGGAGTGGCGCAGAGGGTGACCGCTGGTCATGGCCCCCATTACTTCTTACCGGATCATTTCTCGTACAAAGCCACGTCGGATATTTGATGATGGTGATTGCGGTTAGCGCCGCCGCGTTTGCTCTTGCGTGGCAACGACGTGGAACTGTCCCCCTCATTTCGTCCGACCGACGCAAACGCCAGTGGTTCATCGGTTCTCTCGTCATCATCGGAATTGTGTGCTGGGTTCCCGTCCTCATCGACCAGTTCGTCGGATCGGGCAATCTCGGAGCCATTGGCTCGTACTTCATCTCCAGTTCCGATGCGCCCGCCGGATTCGGAGCGGCCATTGATCAGGCGGCCCGACATCTCGCAGTGCCCAACGCACCATGGCTCGGAGCACTCGAGCCCGCCGGACTGGACGGAGCACTTCCGGGTTCGTCGGCTCTCAACCTTGTCCTGCCGGTTCTTGCCTTCGGCCTCGCCGCGATCAGTTCATGGCGATTGCGATGCGGTTCGGCCTTCCGATTTCAACTGCTTGTCGGCGTCCTCACACTTTCCGGGGCTGTCGCGACGTCGAGGATCACCGGCCCACTCTTTGGCTATCTCGTGCGCTGGTGGTGGATCATCGCTTGCCTTTGGTGGCTCTCGATTGCGTGGTCGTTGTTGTCGGCAGCCTTGCGTGCACTCCCGCTTTCGGACGAGCTTCGCCGATTTGTACCTGCGGCAATCGGCGTCGTCTGCTTGGTGACCGCCATACAGACAGGGCAGAACACCACGTCACTGATTTCTGCGACTACTGCGCCGGGCCCCTCAGCGACCGCCATCCTCGGACAACTTCTTCCTAACCTGAAGACTGAACTCGATGGTTCCGGTCCGGTGATCGTGAAGTCGACTGGTTCAGTCTGGGGTTCCTATGCCGATGCCATCCGACTTGACCTCGAACGTAACGGCATTCAGGTCGTCGTCGAAGACTCCGAGTCCTACCGTTTCGGCGATCATCGATCCATCACCGTCCGCACACCTACGGCAACGGTTTGGGTCGTCAACGCTGACGCCGCGTGGTTCTGGCGCGGACATTCGGATGTGAAACTCCTTGCGTCATGGGATCCGCTCACCTCGGACGAGCGCGTCACCTACTTCGACGAGGAGTTTGAACTCGCCCGGCAACTCACGGCGGCCGGTCGACCCGATCTCGCTGAGGCCCTGGCGACAGGAGGAGGCAACGTCGATACCGAAGGTTCTCTGCTCACCGACGTCGACCAAGAACTACTCAAACGAGTCGAGTCGACGCGCCGCCGGGGCGATCCCGTTTCCATTTATCTTGGCCCCCCACCGGCATAAGTCCAGTTCGGGAGGCCCTGAATTTCGGGGTCTCTCCGGGGTGATTGACTGAAGTGTGCTGAATGTAAGGGACCTCGTCGTTGAAATCGGCGGCAAGACCATCGTCGACGGGGTGACCTTTCAGGTCCGAGCCGGCGACAAGGTCGGTCTCGTCGGCCGAAATGGCGCAGGGAAGACCACCCTTTTCCGTGTTCTGGGCGGAGCCGATAAGGCCAAATCCGGACTCGTCGAACGCAGTCCAGCCACTGGTTACCTCTCACAGGATCCCCGCCGGGACGAGGTCAAGGAAGAGACCCTTGGACTCGAACACGTTCTCTCTGGGCGCGGTCTCGATGCGGCTGCCCGCCGACTCGATGAACTCCGCGTTGCCCTCGAAACTGATCCTTCCGAGAAGAACATCACCCGCTTTACCGATGCACAGGAACGCTTCGAGGTCGACGGCGGTTACGCCGCTGAGTCCGAAGTCCGAAGGCTGGTCAATGGCCTCGGCTTGAAAGACGATCGCCTCGAGCTGCCGGTCGTCACCCTTTCGGGCGGTGAGCGCCGTCGTTTGGAACTCGCCCGCATTCTGTTCGCCGGAAGCGAGATGTTGCTTCTCGATGAGCCCACCAACCATCTCGATGCCGATGCTCGCGACTGGCTCCTCAAGTTTCTCCGTGCCTACCGGGGCGCGCTTCTCGTGATCAGTCATGATCTCGATCTTCTCGACGAGGCGATCACCCGGGTGATTCACCTCGACCGCGAGGCCGAGGAAGCTGTCGGGTCAATCGTCGAATACCGCGGTTCGTACACCCAGTACCAAGTGTCGAGGAAGCGCGACGAGGAACGACTCACAAAGCTCGCCGATCGTCAGCAGAGCGAGATTCAGCGGCTGTCGACGATGGCCGATTCAATGCGTGGCCAAACCGCAAAGCGCGCTCGTGTCGCCAAGAATCTCGACAACCGTGCTGCCCGTATCCAGGCCAACAAGGTCGAGGGTCCGGCGGCGAAGCGGAAATTGGAGCTGCGCTTCCCCCCTCCCCCGACCTGTGGTCGCACCGTCCTCACCGTGGCTGAACTCTGGAAGAGTTACGGCAAGCTCGACGTCTTCGCCGACGTGAATTTCGATGTCGGCCGAGGCGAACGTCTGCTTGTCATGGGCCTCAATGGCGCCGGCAAGACCAGCCTTCTGAAAGTCCTTGCGGGCAAGACCGACGCCGACATGGGAGCGGTCGAGCCCGGCCTACATGTTTCGACCGGTTACTACGCGCAGGAACACGAAGGCCTCGAGGACGACAAGTCACTTCTTGAACACATGCGTCGTGATTCAGATCTCGGCGACGAACAACTTCGTGCCCTGCTCGGCATGTTCGGACTCGTCGGCGACAAAGTGTTCCAGCATGCCGGAACACTTTCGGGCGGCGAGAAGACCAAGCTCGCGCTTGCCCAACTCGTTGCCGGCAAGCACAACTTGCTTCTCCTCGACGAACCCACCAACAACCTCGATCCGATGTCGCGCACTGCAACTGGCCGAGCGCTTGCGCAATGGCCCGGCACGATGATCATCGTGAGCCACGACGTTGAATTCGTTCAGGCGCTCAAACCCGATCGTGTGCTTCAGATGCCCGAGGGACAGCTCGACTACTTCACGCCTGAAGCGCTCGAACTTGTTGCTCTGGCCTAGCTAGTCGATGGCCTCGCCGGCCGGTGCCGACGAACTGCGCTCCCACTGGAGATACGCCTCCATGAAACCGTCGAGATCGCCGTCGAACACGGACTCGACGTTGCCGACTTCGTAGCCCGAACGCAGATCCTTGACCATTTGATAAGGCTGCATCACGTACGACCGGATCTGGCTTCCGAATCCGACAGAGCGCTGCTCGCCTCGGATGTTCGAAAGATCAGCCAAACGCTCTTCGCGCTGTTTCTCGGCGAGCTTCGCCATGAGAATCTGCATCGCCCGATCTTTGTTCTGATGCTGGCTGCGCTCGTTCTGACACGACGTGACGATCCCGGATGGCATATGAGTGATGCGAACCGCTGAGTCGGTGACGTTGACATGCTGACCGCCGGCACCGGACGAACGGTACGTATCGATACGGAGATCCTTCTCGTCGATCTCGATGTCAGGAACATCCTCGAGGAACGGCGTCACCTTGAGGGCAGCAAACGCCGTTTGACGCTTGCCCTGCGCATTGAACGGGGACATCCGAACCAGACGATGAACACCATGTTCGGATCGGAGACGCCCGTAGGCATGCCGACCGTTGACGAGGAAGGTCGCCGACGAGATTCCTGCTTCGTTGCCCGGTGACACCTCGTCGAGTTCCACGTCGAAGCCGCGCTTTTCGGACCAGCGCAGGAACATGCGCAGCAGCATGTTGGCCCAGTCCTGGGCATCAGCGCCGCCTTCGCCCGACTGGATCTCGCAGATCGCTCCGAGATCGTCGTATTCGCCAGTGAACAGCGCTCTCAGTTCGAGTTCCTCGAACTCCTGACGCAGGGTTGACAACGCGTCATCGATCTCGGGCTCAAGCGACTCGTCACCTTCTTCGCGTGCGATCTCATACAGCGTGGCCGCGTCATCGATACGGCTATCCAGCCGCTCGAAGAGTTCAAGATCCTCGGTGCATGCCGAAAGTTCACCATTAATTTTACGGGCGAGGTCGGGATCGTCCCAGAGATCTGGACGACTGGCTTCTGTTTCCAACTGAGGACGTCGCGCAGAAAGCTCCTCAATGCGCAAATAAACCCGCGCTTCGCCTTGGCGTCGTTGAAGCGCGGAAATGTCGTCAGAGAAATCTCTCATGGGGTGAGCCAGCCCTACTGGCCGTGGCAGAGCTTGAACTTCTTGCCCGAGCCACAGGGGCACGGTGAATTACGCGGTGTCTTGTCCCACTCGCTCTTGACGACTGGTGCCTGGACAATGTCGTCGGCTGATTCGGGGGCGAGATCCATGCCGTAATCGGCGGCATGGGCAAGGGCAGCCGCCTGCATGCCGTTGGAGACTTCACTCGGATCTGAGGGGGCCGTGTACTCCAAGTTTTCGATGGCTGGCACGGAGTCAGATGGGGTTTCGGTGAAATTCACCTGCGAGTGCATGACATAGGTAACGAAGTCGACAGACACGGCCCGGATCATGGCGCCAAACATTTCGAAACCTTCGCGCTGCCATTCGACAAGCGGATCCTTCTGGCCCATGGCCCGGAGGTTGATTCCCTCCTGCAGGTAATCCATCTCGTAGAGATGCTCGCGCCATTTCTGGTCGATGATCCGAAGCATTACCTGGCGTTCGACTTCACGCATCGCATCGGAGCCAAATTCGGCTTCACGTGATTCGTAGTACGCGGTCGCCTCACCCATCAGAACTTCGTAGAGATCGTCAGTCGAGAGGCACGAATGGAGTTCCTCAATCGTCGTAACGCTGGGCCACATGGCGGCGATCTCGCCATGGAGACCGTGGAGATCCCATTCTTCGGGGTGATCACTCACGCAATAGGTGGAGATCGAAGCATCAATCGCTTCGGCCAAATAACCCATGGCCTCTTCACGCAGATCGGCGTTATCGAGAATCTGGTCACGGCGGCGATAGATCACCTTGCGCTGCTCGTTCATGACCTCGTCGTACTTGAGCACGTTCTTGCGGATCTCCGCATTGCGCTGTTCGACGGTGTTCTGGGCTCGTTCGATCGCCTTCGAGACCATCTTGGCCTCGATCGGAACGTCATCTTCGAGTGTCTTCCCCATCACCCAGTTCATGGCCCCGGTGGCAAAGAGGCGCATGAGATCGTCCTCAAGCGAGAGGTAGAAACGGCTCTCACCGGGATCACCCTGCCGGCCAGAACGACCGCGAAGCTGATTGTCGATGCGACGGCTCTCGTGACGTTCGGTTCCGAGCACATAAAGGCCTCCGAGCTCGCGCACCTTGGCGCCACCCTCACGGCACTCAGGCTCGTGAGACACGACCAGTTCGGCGTAGCGGGCCCGACCCTCGTCAGAGTCGAGGACGAGTCCCTCGGCAAGGACGTCGCGCTCGGCGAGGCCCTCCGGATTTCCGCCAAGGAGAATGTCGACACCTCGACCAGCCATGTTCGTTGCCACAGTCACAGCACCGAGGCGACCGGCTTGAGCAACAATGTCGGCTTCGCGGAAATGAAGCTTGGCGTTGAGGACCTCGTGAGGAATACCCCGCTTAGCAAAGCTGCGGGCCAGCAGCTCGGACTTGGCCACTGAAATCGTTCCGATAAGCACGGGCTGCCCGGCTTCGTGACGGAGAAGCACGTCCTCAACCACCGCGTTGATCTTCGCTTCTTCCGACTTGTAAATCAGATCGCCCTGATCGAGGCGGACAAGAGGACGATGTGTCGGGATCGGGACGACATGCAGGTTGTAGGTAGACATGAACTCCGAGGCTTCCGTCTCGGCCGTTCCCGTCATACCTGCCAACTTCTCGTACATGCGGAAGTAGTTCTGCAGAGTGATCGTCGCGAGAGTCTGATTCTCCTCGGCGATCTTGACGCCTTCTTTGGCTTCGACAGCCTGGTGGAGGCCTTCCGACCAGCGTCGACCATCAAGGATTCGTCCGGTGAACTCGTCGACGATTTTCACCTCGCCGTGCTGCACCACGTAGTCCTTGTCGCGCTTGAACAGTTCCTTGGCGCGGAGGGCGGCCTGAAGCTGATGCACGAGGTTCTGTGAGATCTCGTCGTACATGTTGTCGACGCCGAGCGCTCGCTCGACTGCCTCAACACCTTCGTCGGTCGGGGCAACGGTGCGCTTTTCTTCGTCGACGTCGTAGTGAATCTCGGGCTTCAGTCCGCGCACGATCGATGCGAACTGGTAGTAGATCTTCGCTGCATCGGCGATTCGACCGGAGATGATGAGAGGGGTTCTGGCCTCGTCGATGAGGATCGAGTCGATTTCGTCGACAATGCAGAAGTACTGTCCGCGCTGGACCTGCTCGGAGCGTGACATCGACATGTTGTCGCGCAGATAGTCGAAACCGAATTCGTTATTCGTGCCGTAGGTGATGTCGCACGCGTATTGGCTCCGCTTGTATTCAGCAGTGAAGTCACCGGGAATGATCAGGCCAACAGAAAGGCCGAGACGTCGGTGGACCCGACCCATCCATTCCGAATCTCGGGTAGCAAGGTAATCGTTGACGGTAATGACATGAACGCCATCACCAGCAAGTGCGTTGAGGTAGACCGGAAGTGTCGAGACGAGGGTCTTGCCTTCGCCAGTCTTCATTTCCCCAACCCAGCCGAAATGGAGTGCCGCTCCGCCCATGAGCTGAACGTCGTAATGGCGCTGGCCGATCTCACGTCGGGCTGCTTCGCGTACGACGGCGAAGGCCTCGATCAGAAGGTCATCAAGCGTCTCACCATCGGCGAGTCGCTGACGGAACTCGATCGTTCGGTTGGCGAGTGCCTCATCGGACAGCGCCTCGGTTTCTGGCTCGAGTGCGTTGATTTCGGGTACCAGAGCCTGGAGGGCTCGGATCTTCTTGCCTTCGCCGGCTCGGAGGAGTTTGTCTAGGACGCCCATTAGGTTTCGAAGTCTACCGATGGGTTTGATCATGCCCGTTCACTTCGACGGTCCGCCGGCCCGAGCCTTCGATTTTCGGGTGTACGGGCGATGACAAGTCCGTGAACCTCCGAGAAACCAGCGTTCTGAAGCACCCGGGCAGCGGCGATGAGCGTTGCACCGGTCGTGCTCACATCGTCGACAACGACGACGCTGCCACTCCCCCGGCTCAGCACCTCGAAACTCGGCCCGACAAGCCTCTCTGACAGGGTCCGACCGGTCTGCTGCGGACCTGGAAGCCGCCGCAGCAGACGGCGGGGCCGGATACCCAATCGGCGACCCACCCGTGTGGCGATCAACCTGGCCTGGTCGAATCCGCGTTGGCGGCGGCGGACCTCCGTCGTGGGCGCCCATGTCAACGTTCCGGCAAAGGGGCCGGTTGAAAGCGGGTAGGAAAGAACGAGCCCGTCAACGAACCAACTCAGGCTTGATCTGTCGTTTCGGTATTTGAGAGCACCGACGAAGCGTCGGGAAGCGTCGTCGTAACTCACCAGCGCGGCCAAGGAAGTCAGCGGTGCCGGCACCGGTAGATCCGGGGGCGGTGCCAGTACGGCTATGCAGTTGCGACAGGGAGACGGCCTCGCGTTCGTGCAACCCGAGCAGCGCGCTGGGAACAGATCCTCGATCCGGAACATGCACCGACACTAGGAATTCACAAGGGCCAAACACATGGGCCGGAAGGTTTGGAATCCCGACCGTGGCCGCCGACGCGAATCAGTGCATCAATAGCGGAGGATCTGTCCGTTCAAGAATCGATTTCATCCGCATGGTTACGGCTGCAGGAGTGTCGTCGTGAGTGATGATCCAGAACTGCTTGTCCAGAACCGCTTCGGCTACGAGATCGGCCACGCCTGCGGGATCGATTCCCTTCTCGATGAATGTGCCGATCACTTCGCTAATCGCATCAGCATCGACGGGTGCGCCACCCGGGCGGTTCCGCGTGGCCGTCGCGATGTTGGTCTTCACCCACGACGGGCAGAGTACCGACACGCCAACCGGTGACTGCGTAAGCGATAGTTCGTTCGAAAGCGTTTCGGAGAGAGCGACAACGCCATACTTCGAAACGTTGTACGCGCCCATGTACGGGGCTGCGAACAAACCGGCAACTGATGCAGTGTTGACGATGTGTCCCTCGCCCTGCTCGATGAGCAACGGCAGGAAAGCGCGCACTCCATAGATGACGCCCCAGAGGTTGGCTCCGAGAACCCATTCCCAGTCGTTCAGATCGAGCGACTCCATTGGTCCACCCGAGCCGACGCCGGCGTTGTTGCACACGAGGTGCACGGAACCGAAGGCCTCGAGGGCCTTGTCGCGAAGTGCATCGACCTGTTCGACCTTCGATACGTCGCAGACCGCAGTAACGAACTGCGTTCCCGCGGGAAGGCCCGCCACTGCTGACTCGAGCGCAGGCGCTTCGATGTCGGCAACGACGAGCTTCATGCCATCGGCGGCGAACCGATGGGCCATTGCGAGACCGATGCCGCTGGCGGCACCAGTAATGACCGCAACTTTTCCGGACAGATCCTTCATAACTTCCCCCTGAAATAACGACCGACGGGTGGTCTAGTAGCGGTAATGCTCCGACTTGAACGGACCATTTGCCGGAATGCCGAGGTATGCCGACTGCTCATCGGTCAACCGGGTGAGGCGCACACCGAGTGCTTCAAGATGCAGTGATGCGACCTTCTCATCAAGGTGCTTCGGCAGTGTGTAGACACGGCGCTCATAGAAGTCGGTGTGACCGAACAGTTCCATCTGGGCGATGACCTGATTCGAGAAACTGTTCGACATCACGAAACTCGGATGGCCAGTGGCACAACCGAGGTTCATCAGTCGGCCCTCGGCAAGGATGATCACCGAATGTCCGTCTGGGAAGACGTACTCGTCGACCTGGGGCTTGATGGTCACGCGCTGCACGTCACTCATCTTGTTGAGACCAGCCATATCGATCTCGTTGTCGAAATGTCCGATGTTGCTCACGATGGCCTGGTGCTTCATTCGCGCCATGTGCTCGGCGGTGATGATGTTGAAATTGCCGGTCGCTGAGACGTAGATGTCGACGATGTCGAGGACATCTTCGATGCGGGCAACCTGGTAGCCCTCCATCGCCGCCTGCAAGGCGCAGATCGGATCGATCTCAGTGATAATCACACGGGCACCCTGACCGCGAAGTGACGATGCGCAACCCTTGCCGACGTCGCCGAAGCCGCAAACGAGGGCGACCTTTCCGCCAATCATGACGTCGGTGGCGCGGTTCAAGCCATCGATGAGCGAATGACGGCAGCCGTAGAGGTTGTCGAACTTCGACTTCGTGACCGAGTCGTTGACGTTGATCGCAGGAAACAGCAGTTCGCCGGCTTCGTGCATCTGGTAGAGGCGGTGGACACCGGTTGTGGTCTCTTCAGTAACACCCTTGATTCCACTCGAGATCTTCGTCCAGACCTTGTCGTCGACCGAGACGGTGCGACGGAGAAGATCAAGGATGTGCCCCCACTCCTCAGAATCATCTTCGGAGGACTCTGGGACGATGCCAGTGCGCTCGTACTCGGTGCCCTTGTGAACGAGAAGCGTTGCGTCGCCACCGTCATCGAGGATCATGTTCGGGCCGCCGCCGTCGGGCCAGCGAAGCGCCTGTTCGGTGCACCACCAGTACTCCTCCAGCGATTCACCCTTCCATGCGAATACAGGGACACCCTTTGGCCGCTCCAGCGTGCCTTCGGGACCGACCACAACTGCTGCCGCCGCATGATCCTGCGTCGAGAAGATGTTGCAGCTTGCCCAACGCACCTGTGCACCGAGAGCGGTGAGGGTCTCGATAAGGACCGCGGTTTGGATCGTCATATGCAACGAGCCGGTGACACGGGCGCCCGCAAGGGGTTGCTCATCGCCGAATTCGGCGCGCAAGGCCATGAGGCCCGGCATCTCGTGTTCTGCGAGTTGCATCTCCTTACGACCAAATCCGGCAAGGGTTAGATCGGCGACCTGATAGTCGATACCTGTATCGGAGACTTCGATTGTCATTGACATGGTGAGGGCTTCCTTGGATGCGCGAGCGACGCGTTCAACCGCTGATGCGGCAACACGGTGTGTCTGCGAAAACACGTTCTGAAACAAACGGTCTGAAAGGAGGCTGTGGCCCTCTGACCCGATAGATCAGCCCGGGCCGAGTGTAGACGGGGTCAGCGCCCGGAAATGCGAGTCTCAATCTCAGCGATGATCGGAACTGGACCGGGATCGACCCCTTGCTCAACTGCCGAGTGCAACGAGACGAAATCGCCGACGAGCATCAAGTCGAGCAGTTGGGCCAGCGGACCTTCACCCTTGGCATCAATCCGATGAATCGCCCCCACGACCTCGTCGAGCATGTCGTCGAGGACATCGAGTCGACGCATGACCTGCGGGTGCTCAAAGTCATGGCGAAGCATGAACAGTTGGAAGATCTGCCGGGTGACATCACCATCCTGTCCCCATCCGCAAACTTCATTATGCGTGAGCTCTGGAACCCGGTTCGCGAATGCAGCAACTTTCGCGTTCTCGTTGAACTGTGTCTTCCAGCGCTCGGCCGCCAACGCACCGATTCCGTTGCCACCGTAAATAATCGGGAACGCACGTCCGAGGCGCCGGGCCAAACGCCTGGCCTCGTTGTTCTCCGTGATCAGCGAATCACGTCGTCGAGCGGTCTGCTCGATGGCCTCGGTGATCCATGAATCGCCACCCGGGAAGAACCCAATCTTTTCGAGGGCAATCAACATCGGGATCGCAAGCGAGCCCAATGCAGCCCGACCGACCGGGGCCTCGGGCGTGACAGTGATGTGCGGAAGATCATTCGCGACTGCGAAGTCGCTCAACTCGCCACCGTTGCTCAAACAAAGGACCGATGCGCCATCCTCCAGCGCGAGCGATGCACCTTCAAGGACCTCCTCGGTGTTGCCGGAGTAGGAGGCCGCCATGACCAGGGTCGACGCATCAACAAAGTTCGGCACGCCATAACCGCGATGGGCAATCACAGGAATCGCCATGAGCGGTCCGGCTACCTCGAGTACGAGGGAACCCGCCTGACCACTTGTACCCATGCCGAGCACGACGACATTGGCGACGTCGTCATGAACAGGCAACTGCAGCGAGTCGAGAGTTGTGTGCGCAGCCTCAGCAGCAACCTGAATCTGCTCAGGAAACGCAGCGACCGCATCGAACATCCCGACGGTGTCGAGAATCACTGCCTCAGGCCTCGAACGTCGGCTTGATTCCCTCGGACTGAGCTTTGGCGACGAGCCGGTCGCGCTCAGCAGCTTCGACCGTCGTGGCCTCGTCGGCGAGCATCACCGGGATGTCGTTGCGGACGTCGTAGCGAAGCCCAAGTCGTGGATTGAACAGACAATCCTCATCGGCGAAGTAGAGCAACGGACCCTTGTCTTCGGGGCAGGCGAGGATTTCAAGCAACTGCGGGTCAAGAGCCATGGTGGATTCCTTCGGGTTTAGTGAGATCTCGGGGTTGAAGTCCCGCCGCCTCAGCAATGAGAGTTCGGATTTCGGCCACGTGTCGGTCACATGCTTCCTGATCGACCGCCTCAAGGTTGAGACGCAGCAGCGGTTCGGTGTTCGAAGGACGGAGGTTGAACCACCATCCGTCTCCCGTCACCGCACCTGGACCGGCGGTCAGGTCAATCGTGAGACCGTCGAGTCTGTCTTGCTCAGCGTTTCGGAATCGGTCGGCCACGAATTCGATGACAGCCAGCGGATCGGGAACCTCCGTATTGAGCTCACCCGATGCGACGTAACGCTCGTAGGGCTTGCGTACTGCCGATAACGGAATACCGGCTTTGGAGACGACCTCGAGAACGGCGAGTGCGGCGATGATGCCCGAGTCGGCGCGGTAGTTGTCCCTGAAGTAGTAGTGCCCGGAGTGTTCGCCGCCGAAACAGGCGCCTGTGTCGGCCATGACCTGCTTGATGTACGAGTGCCCCACCCGAGTGCGCACCGGCGTCCCGCCGCTTTCCAGAATCACTTCGGAAACCGACTTGGAACAGATCAAGTTGTGAAGAACGATCTCGCCCGGGTTCTTCGCCAACATCGCATCAGCGACAATTGCGGTTGTGAGCGAGCCCGAAACGAGCTGGCCTAGATCATCGACGAGGAAAACGCGATCGGCGTCACCGTCAAAAGCGAGTCCGACATCGGCACCGGTATCGAGAACCCGCTTCTGGAGGTCTCGGAGGTTTTCCGGCTGGATCGGATCAGCAGGATGGTTCGGGAACGTGCCATCGAGTTCGCCGTACACGACCTCGAGGTCAAAAGGCAGATCAGCAAACACAGCTGGTGCGGTGAGACCACCCATACCGTTGGCGGTATCGGCGACGACCTTAAGCGGTTGAAGAACGTCAAGGTCGACGAAGGAGTGAACGTGGGTTACGAAGACACCCAGAGCGTCGTCGCGACTTGTGACGGATCCGCGTGCGTCTGTCGGGGCAATTCCAGCGAGAGTCGCCTCGCGGATTGGCACAAGACCGGTGTCGACCCCAATTGGTCGAGCGCCGGAAAGACAGAGCTTCACCCCGTTGTACTGAGCGGGGTTGTGCGAAGCAGTGAGCATGGCACCCGGAGCATCGAAGTGGCCGGCGGCAAAAAAGAGAAGGTCGGTCGACGCGAGTCCTAGGTGGACGACGTCGACGCCCTGATCCGTTGCACCCTTCGCGAACGCAGCGGCGAATTCCGGGCCAGATGGTCGCATGTCGTATGCCACCAGTATGCGATCAGCTCCGCTTGTGTCGGCCGCGAAACGCGCGAACGCGGCGCCGATGCGCTCCATGAGCTTTGCGTCTAATTGATCGGGAACGGTGCCGCGGATGTCATACGCCTTGAAAATGGCGTCGAGAGCGTCGGCAGTGAGGGGGGCCATGGGCCTCAACTCTAGTGGAGAGGTACGTCCGTATCGGGGGTGCTGGCCGCCTGCATAGTCGTTGACGACAACAAGTCGTTAGCCGTGAGGTCGTAACGCCCCTCCACCGACCAGCGCCGGACAAGGAAAAGGTCGCGCACAAGACGCAATGCGTCTCTCACAACACGCACCGTCGACGTCTCGGCATTTGCCACCGTGACAGGAACTTCTGTGAGCGACAGGTGATACCGCTCAACCAGATGAAATACCTCAACATCGAACGCGAATCCGTCCACCATCGTGTGCGAAAAAATCAGACGGGCCGCGTCGGAGCGAAAGGCTTTCAGGCCGCATTGCGTATCGCGGTACTGCCCAAGCAACACCACGCGCGTCAGGAGATTGATTGCCCGGCCGCCGATCTCTCGGATCCGCTTTGCCCTAACAAGTGTCGTGGTTTCCGTGTGGCGACGACTGCCGACGACAACATCCCATCCCTTTTCGACGAGCTCCACAAGGGCCGGCATCTGGTCTGGCGAATAGGAGAGATCCGCATCGGTGAAGATGATCGCTCGACCGTTCGCGGCGAGAACACCAGAACGGATAGCTGCTCCTTTGCCGCGATTGAGCTCGTGTCGAACCACAACATCGGCACCCGATGCTTTTGCGATTTCCGCTGTTCTGTCGAGCGATCCGTCGTCGACAACGATGATCTCTACGTCATTTCCGTAGCCGGCAGTTTCAAATGTCGATCGCAGCGACTGAACGGTCAACGCGATTCGCTGCTCTTCGCCATATGCCGGGATGACGATGCTCAGGCGACACAGGCCAGGAGCATCGGTTCGTTCAAGGCGCCGCCCGAGATCTGCACGCAAGGGTGACAATCCGCGCTGCCATCGGTTGATCGCGTAACCCGTCACAATCGATGCCACCAGCGCGGCACCGATCTGATCAGGGCGCAGACGCTTCATGGTTGGTCAGAGTCGTCACCGGTGATCGATGACGTCGGATCGAAGCTCGCCGCATCGACACTTCCGGAATCGTTGATCCCACCGGCGTCTTCTCGTACGTCTGATCCCGGTTCGACGGAGTCGCCCTCAATGGCCGCGCCCGGCGACCGGCGAGTGAACCACGGCTTCGGTTCTGGCATAACCAACGTGCCAAGTCGAGCGAGAGCAACAAGGGCCGCTATCGCCAGCAGCGTAAGCAGCCATGAGCCGTAGTCAATCGGGGTCATCCCGTAGTGAAGCGACACATGTTCGGAGGTCGGGACCACGACCATCAGGTTGGGGCCAACCCTCCATGGTCCGTTCGCTCCGCTCGCCTGCCAGTTCGGGAAGTACGAGACCTTCACGAGTATTGGTGTTCCCGGACGGCTGACATCGAAGGAGATGCCATCAGTATCGGTCTCGACATTGGTGACTGCCACCGGAGTAGTCGGAACAACCGACGGCTGCTCGCCTGGCGTTATGCGCTGCCACTCGCTGGGACCACCCGAGGACGGCCAGACGTTCCACTGCGACTTGTCCAAATACCAAGGCGTAACAGTGTCAAGCCACCCATGGGCGGTGTCGATCCCGGTCACTACAGCCGGGTTGTTATCGAGAGCTGTGACCAGCTCGGTACCGGCGACCTCAAAGACCACCCACGGTCCGGAACTCGCGACTTCCTTCAGTGAGTTACTGGCGCGACCGAATGCGATCATTGGTTCCGAGATCGCCATGTAGTACCTAACGCCGAACATCTGCAGATGATCAACACCGAGATCAAACTGTTCCGCCGACGGTGCTCCGGGTTGATACGGAAGATCTCGCTGCGCGTTCGACGGTCCGGTCGACAATTCGTCTTGGTTTAGGAAGTGATACGGCGTGGTTGCCGAGGCTTCGAAATAGAGACCTTCCATCGATCCGATGCATCCGTCGGTCCAGAACGGGAGCAACATGAGAGCCATTGGCGTGCCGTAGCGATCGTGCTGTTCCTCGTGTTCCCACATGGCCCGGCCGCAGCCCTGTGTTTGGCCGAGGTTGCCCATTGTCTCCACGATGTCGTGGTATTCCGGATACGCCGGCTTGCCTTCATAGCCACTGAAGTTCCAACGCGCCCACGACGGGATGAAACTCGAATCGCGCGTAGACAAAAAGAGCCAGTCATAGGAGCCGGTCGAACTGACGCCACCGAGTTCAACCTTCACGGGACCAAGAGCGATCGAGTTAGGCATTGCCCGAAGGGGCATGGCTATCGCCGTGATTCCGATGAACGCTCCAAGCACAGCTGTTGTGACTGTCACAGCACGACTCGGACGATCTGGATCTTTTGCGAACAACGTCGCGACCGTCCGACCGAATTCAGCTACGCCAAGTGCGGCGAGCATATAAAGACTGAGATACCAGAACGGAAGGAGGCGCGCATTCCAGAGCCGGGTCTGCGGGATGAAACGGAAGGCAAGCGCCGACACGACTGCGAGCCCGATAAGGAAAGCTCCGCCTCTGCGTTTCCATGCAATCGTCATGACCACGCCAAGTAGGGCGAGCACGAGGACCCATTCGATCGGCGGCGAGTTCACCAGTTGCGGATCGAGATACTTGCGCTGGAAGAGCAAGTCCACATAGGTGGTTTTCTTCTCCCATCCCATGTCGTTCATGTAGCCCGAGCGGAGATAGAAGGGCACCAGCCACCACGCGGTGAGACCGACCCCGACCAGTCCGGCACTGAGGAGCCACCACACGCGTGTTGCGAAACCGCTGCGTCGTGCCACCGAAATTCCGAGCCAGACCGCTGAGCCGGCAATGACGAACAGGAACGGAATCAGATGGCAGAGACCGGTAAGAGCGAGAAGTCCGGCGGCGAGCGCCCGATGTTTCCCATTCTCGAGCCCCCGACCAACTACGCCGAGGAAGACAATCGCGAAGCTCAGCGAAATCGAGAACGCGAATTCTCCGGCCATCGTCGACGCGATGTTCCCGCCGTAAATTGAGAACGAGCGGTCGAACAGGAACGCTGTAGCTGCGACGGCAAACAACGGCGGCGCCGGAAACGGCAACCTGACCAACCGGGCAAACAGCCAGCAGGCAATCGGTAACGTCAGCAAGCCGCTGATGGCCACCAATTTGAATGCGATTCCATACGGCAGGACGAAACTCAGGATCGCGATAGCCAGCGACGGAAGCACCATGTAGAAGTGGAATGCAGGGAAACCCGCGTACCAGTCCGGTGTCCAACCCGTGAGTCGGAACGACGGCAGAAGGTGGTCGCGCAAGTACGCCGGAGCCCAAACATGGGCGCCCATGTCGCCACCCGCAGGCGTCGACGACGAGAACACGTCCGACGGGCTGAGTTGCGTGAATGTGAAGACCACGCATGTCACTACGATCCCGAGCGTCACCCAGGATTCGATCCCCCAGTCACCCAATCGCTTGAACGCAGTACCGACTCGCTTCACTGCCGTGAGAGAGCGACTCGGTGGATCTATTGCCTGTCCAAGGCCGACGACAACTGGATCGGCCGAATCGGTCGAGGGTTTCGAGGCTTCGGCATCGTAAGGAGGGGGCCCGAGATCATCCATGACTCGCCCATCGTGTCAGCACCTGCGGGTGGTGTCGTGTCACTCGCTCAACCGATCCCGAGGTTGAATACGAGACTCGCCGCCGCCACCACGTTGAATCCAACATGGGCCCAGATCGAGAGGCCGAGGCGACCCGACTTCCACGCGAGAACACCCAAGATGATTCCGAACACAAGTAAGGCCGGGAACTGAAGGGGTTGAAGGTGCGAACCGGCGAAGAATGCGGCCGCCGCGAGAATCGCCCATTCGGGGCGCAGCTTGCGACCGAAGATGCGCTGGGCCATCCCTCGGAAATAGATCTCCTCAGCGATCGGGGCCCCGATGCCGACGATGAGGAAAACGAGGATGATCGAGAGCGGGTCGGTCGCCCTGTCGGTCAATTCACGTGCTGCAGCCGAGATGTCCTTGACACCGATCAGTTTGAAGACGACCCAGTAAAGCGCCGGGACCATGAGGAGTTGCGATGCAACACCAATAGCCAGTCCAATCGGTGCATCCCGCAGCTTGAAGCGCAGTCCGAGTTCGACGACCACGCCGCGACCGCGTTTCGTGGCGAACCAGATCGGTATCGCGGCCAAACCCAACCACAAGGGAAGTTGCATCAGTGCAGTGATCCAGAGCGGCGGGGGCACACTGATGGCAAGAGCAAGATTCTGGGAGGCCTGACCCGCCGCCTGACCCACGGAAGCGCCCACTCCCGCCGGAGTTGTGAAGTCATATGACGTGACGGATTGCACTATCGCGTAGGCAATCGTCGACAAAAGTTGTGCCGCAAGGAACGCGAGTATCAGCGCACCCGCGCCATACCGGTACTTGTTCGAATCCGATCCAGCCCCATCACCATTTGAGTCGGATCCGGCGGCGACCACAGCTGCAGTCGGGCTCGACGCCACGGGACGTTTACGCCGCTTCGGCGTACCGGCGGCCACCGGAAGCTTCCCCTTTGTCCCCTTGGGCGTCGTTCGCGACGAGGCCGCTGGAATTTGCGCAGCGTTCGTCGACGGGGGTTGAGGTTCGGGTGGACTCACGAGACCTGAGGCTACCGGCCAACGGTCCACGCCACGGACCGGGTGCGGCGATACCGTCGGACCATGACGCGTTCATGTGCACGCCCCGGGTGTGGCCAACAGGCATCGGCCACGTTCGGCTACGACTACGCACTCAGCACCGTCTTTCTTGACGTTCTCGCCGAGGAGGCACACCCGGCTGTCTACGACGTCTGTCGCCGACATGCCGACTCGTTGAGCGTTCCCCGCGGATGGCACCTCGTTGATCGCCGTCGAGGTCCCGCCACACTCGCCGGCCATCTCACTGCGCCCTGAGTACGCCCACTCCGGCGATTCGCGGTCGCACGGTGTGGAATTGTCTCCCGCCGACAGGGAATTTGCGTCGTCCGCTCTAGGCTTCGGGTCATGGCTCCCGAGAATCCCACTCCAACTCCCGGCGAAAAAAGTGGCTCAGGCCGGTTCGGCAGTGACCAAGGTTGGCCGCGTTGGACCATCATCGTTCTCCTCGTTGTCGTTGTCGGTGCCATAGCCCTCCAGTTCGCGGCGTCGTCTACCCCGAGCGATCAGGTCAACTACGGCGACTTCATCACCAAGCTTTCGACCGATCAGGTCACCGAAGCGAAATTCGACAATGCCAACGGCAAGATCACCGGAACATTGCAGGACGGCACAAAGTTTTCGACGACTGGCCCGATCCAACTCTCCGATTCCGATCAGGCACTGTTCATTGAAAAGGGAGTCGAGTACTCCTCGCCCACCCAGAGCATTTGGGGCACGCTGATTCCGCTCCTCTTGCCGGTGCTGCTCCTCATTGGTTTCTTCATGTGGATGCAGCGTCGGGCTTCCGGGCAAATGGGCGGCATCATGTCCATCGGCCGAAGCAAGGCCAAGACCTACAACGCCGAGCGTCCCGGCACGACGTTCGCTGACGTCGCCGGTTACGAGGGTGTAAAGACCGACGTCACCGAAGTGATCGACTTTCTCAAATACCCAGAGAAATTCGGCGAGATCGGCGCACGAATCCCGAAGGGCATCCTCCTTGTCGGCCCTCCCGGCACAGGTAAGACGCTCATCGCCAGGGCTGTCGCCGGCGAGGCCGGCGTTCCTTTCCTGTCGGTAACTGGGTCTGACTTCATGGAAATGTTCGTGGGCGTCGGTGCCAGTCGAGTTCGTGATCTCTTCCAGAACGCCCGCAAACTCGGTCGGGCAATCATCTTCGTTGATGAGATCGATTCAATCGGCCGTAAGCGCGGTGCCGGTCTCGGCGGCGGTCACGACGAACGCGAACAAACTCTCAACCAGATGCTGGCCGAAATGGACGGCTTCGAGGTCACGACGGGCATCGTCATGATTGCCGCCACGAACCGACCCGACATCCTTGACCCCGCCCTCCTGCGTCCCGGTCGATTCGACCGTCAGGTTGTCGTTCCCCTTCCCGAACTCGACGATCGCCGCAAGATCCTCGAAGTTCACGTGAAGCACAAGCGAATCGCCCCTGATGTCGATCTCGACCTCGTTGCCCGCGGCGCTCCCGGTATGAGCGGCGCCGATCTTTCCAACCTTGTGAACGAGGCTGCTCTCTTCGCCGTACGCAACGGTCAAACGGAAATCCACAAGGCGAACTTCGAGGATGCTCGCGACCGGATCTTCATGGGTCAGCGCCGCGAGTCGATGGCGCTGTCAGACCTCGAGAAGGAAGCCATCGCCTATCACGAGGCGGGCCACGCAGTTTGCGCCGCAGTCCTGCCTACTGCCGATCCGTTACACAAGGTCACAATCATCCCGTCGGGCATGGCTCTCGGCGTAACGATGCAACTTCCTGCCGAGGAACGTCACATCTACCGTCAGGATTACATCGAGGATTCGCTCGTTGTCCGTATGGGCGGGCGCATCGCTGAAGATCTCGTGTTCGGCGTGGTTTCCACCGGCGCCAACAACGATCTTGTAGGTGCGACCGAACTTGCCCGCAAGATGGTGCGGGAATGGGGCATGAGCGTCCGAGTTGGTCCGATGGCCTGGGGCTCGCAAGGCCAAGTGTTCCTTGGCGAGGATCTCATGCACACTCGCGATTACTCGGACGATACGGCACGAGTCATCGACGAAGAGGTCGAAAGAATCCTCCGACAGGCTCAAGAACGCTGCCGCGAAACGCTCATGGAGAACCGCGAGGGCCTCAATCTTGTCGCTCGTGCACTTCTCGAGCACGAGACCATCGATGGCACCGAAGTTTCGAGGTTGCTCGAACTCGCACAAGTCGGATCGACCTCGAAAAACCCCCACAACAACGTCGTTTCAATCACGCCTATGGACACAACGCTGAACGACGAACTCGGTGTCGCTTCGATGCCACACACCGAGACACAACCCGACATCTGAGCGATTGCATCTCGCCTTCGACAGGTGACGCTCTCCGGCACCAGTTCGATCGTCACATGTGGTTGTCGCAACCCCCTGGAGTGGATCCCGGCTCGCGCGCTTCGGCCACAGCGGCCCACAGATCGGTGGCCGTGACTGGACCGATGAAATGCTTCACGACGACTCCATCGCCGTCGACGACGAGTATGAGCGGAACGGCATCGACCCCGTAACGACGGTGCAACTCGGGCTCGACGCCCACCTCAATCGTCTGTACCGCTACTGGGCCGAAGCTGCCGGCGTCGAGGGCCGCCGCCTTAGCCGCAACCCCACTGCAGGTATCGCAGGTTGACGAGGTGAACACGGCGACAAGCCACGCCGCATCAGGCCGGTTGAAATCGGACCGATCAAGTTGAACCGGAACGTGCCAATTCTGACCAGCGGGCGGGGCCGGCTTCCGCCGTTGCAACAGCAGTGCGACAACGACAGCGATGCCCACCAACACGAGAGCGACAAACGGGCGCTCCATGGTTAGCCGGCGGTCAACGTCGTCGTGGTCAGGACAGTGGTCGTCACCGTGTCGCCCGAGATAACGGCTGTTCCCTCAGGAGCTAACGACGGATCGATCTCAATCCCGGCACCGGCTTGCGGTGTGATCGCGCTGCGAAGCAACAACTGTGTTCCGCTCACTGGAAAGGCCTGGGGCGTGGCGAAATCCATTGGTGCACCGAATTGCAACCATTGCCCCACGGACACGGCGAAATCAGCGACAACTTCAAAAGATGTCTCAGGCGATGCGCCGAGAAGCGATCCCACATTGACCGATCGGCGCTCCCCTGGGGCTAGAGAGATGCTGACCGCACCAGAAAGGTCGGTGATTCGGCCTCCTGTGATCGAACGGATCGTGAACATGGCGGTCTCCGTAGCCGAAGGATTCGCTACCGACACCGTCGATGTTTTCACATCGCCATTGACCAATGTGCCGACGAGCCAGCGTGTCGCGACGATGGGTACGCCCATCGTGTGGCTTGACCCGGACAAGCCGGAACCCTTGATGCCAGTGAGGGAACGTTCGACGACCACAGGCGCACCGTTAAGCGTCCTGACGATCACCCAGTGCCCGACCGATCGGGGCACACGCGGATCGGAGTACAGATCAACAACAGCGAAACGACGCGAGGCGACAGTGACCTCGAAAGGTTCGACGGTGCCGTTCGTCTGTTGATCATCGAGCTGAACCTGTACCTGCACGGTTACGTCGTTGTCGCCGGGATTGAATACCGAGATCGTCTCGCCGATAGCCGTACTGGCCGGTGCACCATCGGCGAATACCCAGATCGCCGATGGTGTCGTTCCACCAAGCACCGCCGTGAGACCACTATCAGTTCCGTCGCGACCGTCGGTTGTCTGCACCTGCTCGGCGATCAAGCGCCCAGTTCGTGTGCTCACCGTCGTTGCAACATGCTTCCTCAACGTCACCACCGCACCCACATCAACCACTACGACTCGACTGCCCGGAATCACGAGACCTTGGAACTGCTGCGGCGTCCGGGTCCCGTCGTCGGTGTCGAACGAAAGGTCAACGGTTGCCTCACCCGGAAACGGATTAAACAACGCGAGAAGGTTCCGCGATCCGGCACGAGTCGTGCCAGCGGGAAAATACCAATCAGATCCGGGAGCAGACGCGCACGCTCCAACCGTCTTTCCGGAAGGCCCGGCCAACTCGTGGGTGACGACCACTTCGCCACCCGTCACCTCAACAAGTGCCGAAGCCCATGCCGATTTCGCGACGTCGCTCACCCGTACAAGTTGACGACTACGGGCAGAAATCTTCAGTGCCACACTCGACCGTGCTCCCGACTCGGGGATCACGATCAACGTGCCGGATGCATCAGAGTCAGAGTCGTTGGAGACGATCACCACCTGTTCGGCGATCCCTGCGCCCTCGCCCGCGGCAATCCCTGTGGCAGAGCCCGCAGCGCAGTACCACGTGGTGCTCACCGAACCTGGTTTCGAGGCGGTGGGCACCGTTTCAACCAATCGCACCGAGCCCGCCGCGCGTTCGTCGGATGCATCTTGGTCTTGGACGAACCATCCGCCGGCGAGGAGTGCCACAAGCACCACAAGTGCGGGGAGACGCCATGCCCTATTCATGTGATCCCCCGTCGAGCAAGGAATCTAAAACGAGCCCGGGAACGACAACGACATTCGGATCGCCGAGAACGTTGCCCTCTTCTTCGCGCACTCCAACTCGGAGCATGTAGATGACGAGGACGATCCAGAGAGCCAATTGCCCCAACAGCGCCAACCAACGAGTGAGCGGCGTCTCGAAGTACAGACTCCCGCTACCCGAATTCCCGACGTTGAAGCTGCTGGCCCAGCCAAAGGCCGATGTGCGATTCGCAGGGACACCATCGACCTCGAGTTTCCAGTTCTCGCCGCCGGCTGAGGACACATAGGCCTCGCCGGGACCTTCAATTGTTCCGGCCCATGAGGCGAATCCAGTCGAATCCGGGAGGATGGCGACTCCCTTTGCGATGGCACCTGAACGCCGGCCGCTGAGAATGTTTCCGCCCTCTCCCCCGTCGGGAAGTTTCGTCTCGACCGGCAACAACGAACGGCCGGGACCCCACGCCGAATTCTTGTAAACACGCACGCCTTGGTTGACGGTGACGGACGCGAGGTCGAGTTGACCGTCTAGTACCGCGAGCAAATCGGATGGAACCGCAGAGCGGGAACGGGCGTAGGGATCGGGAGCCGGTGCAAGCGGAACGACGATGTATCGAACTGCCATTGGAGCAAGCAGTGAACCGAGACGAGCCGTGCCGCCCTCGGCGGCTATCTGCAGCGCTGACTCGAGTTGCCCGGTCGCCCCGTCAAGAGAGCCCGGCCACTGCTCGGCAATCGTGGGCGTTCCCTCTGCCGTCGTTGCGAACGCCAGCGTGCGATCAGGGCCGAGATCGTCGATCTCGGAAGCTTCGAGAACCCAACCGCCGAGCGGGAGCGCCGCCGCATCACCAAGCCACAGGACCCTGAACGGCTCCGTATCGGATTCACCGTCGAGAAAGGACAGGCTGCGCTGATAATCACTTCGAGGCAGGTCCCAACGACCGGAAAGCGTCGCCGCAAGTGTCGGCAGCATGGCTCCAACGAACGCCACAAAGGCCATCACTGAAACCAGTTGGCGCCAGCCGAATCGATAATCGGGAAGATCAACTTCGAACGCGACCATGCCGAGGCCGGCCGCTAACGAAATTCCGAGCGAAGCAGGTACGAGAACGACGGCAGAGGACGGAAGCCATCCGACGAGCCATCCCTGGCCGATTGCCCATGCCACGCCGAAACCGGAAGCCGCAACGAACCAACAGCGGACCGCCCAGGCGAGACGCCAATTTCGACCTATGAGGAGCGGAAGCACCGCAGCGATTACGAACATCCATCCAAAGATGCCGCGACCAAACGGTCCGTTTCCGAAGCGGAGGACATCGCCGAGTTCGAGTGAGAAGCCCCCGGCCGATGACGCGCCGACAACGGTCTGCCAGTCCGACAGGAACGAAAGGCTCCATGGAAGGTGAAGTACGGCCGCCAGCGCCGCTCCCGCGACACCAACGAGCAGTGTGCGGCCGCTACCAACGAATGATCCCGTCAGTGCACTTCCGATCACCAGCACAACCGAGATCACTGCGATAAGCGCGATTACCGAAGGTTCGATGGTGGCAGCGAGAGCACCCAGAAGTCCGATCGCCACGACACGGTGCAACCATGGCCGTGGCCTTACCCCTGGTCCCGCCACGCCGAGGCGAGGACCGAACGGCGCGAGTCCTCCGGCCGCGACTATCTGGCCGAGAACCCACGGGAGAACGCCGTAGGTAACAAGGCCACCCCATCCCCCGGTCGCCATTGCGTTCGAGGCAACCGGAATCGCAACATAGAAGACCGTCGTCACGATCCGACCGCGACGCGACGCAAATGGCTTCGCGAGACGCCAGATACCCAACGCTCCGATCGGCCACATGCCGAGTAGTAGAACCGTTCGGAGGAGATCCACTGCTCCAAGAAAGCTGACCCCAAGGATCCCGAGGATGGCGAAGCCGGTTGGAGCCGGAGCCGTTGAACCAAGGCCTACCGACTGATAGCCGCTAGTCCAACGCGACAACATCTCCCACGGCCCAAGGAACTCGGCGAACCTACCCACAACCGGGATTCCGTCAAGCAACAACTCGCGGCTTCCCAGCACGAGGAATACGACAACGCACAGCCACGCAACGAAGGACGATGTTGCGCGAGATTCGCGGAGGTTCGAAACAAACTCCCTTCCACCACTTGCGGCATCAGAGCCACCAAGGCGGTCGCGCAGGAACGCTGAGAGTCTTGCGCTTCGGCGGTTCTGGAAAGCCCTGACGTCGCTGTCGGGAACGCGACGCGCCTGTTCGAGAATCGAGCGTCGCTCCTTTGCTGAAGATCGATTACGGAAGTTCCAGGTCCATGCCGATGCGATGTCGCGGGCCTGTCGGAAATGTCCGAGCACAACTGACTGGATGATTTCGAGAAAGGCAAGAACCAATGCGGCAAATGTGACGCGTACCCGTGTGCCGAACGAATCCGAAACCTTCATTGCTCGCAGACGGTGTCTGGCCTGCAAACGGCGACGGTCATCGAGGGATCGACGAACTCCGAGCGCTTCAAGGTGGCCGACTCTCGCTGAGGGAGCGACGATCACCCGGGCGCCAGCAACGTGAGCGCGCCAGCAGAGATCGAGATCCTCGCCGTGAAATGTCATGTCACGATCGAAGCCACCGACTGCCGCGAACAGATCTGCACGCACGAGCGTTACGGCACCGGGGATATAGAACACATCTCGGACGGCGTCGTGTTGTTCCTGGTCGAGATCCCCACGTTCCACGTAAGGCGACGCATGGCCGTATCGATCAGAGCCCATCCCGACGGAAATCAGCCGTTTCGGATCGCTCCATTCGACAAGTTTGGGACCGATGATTCCTGCGTTCGACCGAAACGCCTCCTCGACGAGGAGTCGAACGACGTCAGGTTCCAGGCGAACATCGTCGTGACAGAAAAGGTAGAACGCCGCGCCCTGAACAGCGACAAGTACCTCATTAGCCGCCGCACCAAAGCCAGGATTGGTCTCAAGACGGCGTAGATGAGCGTCCGGCAGCACTGAGCCCAGTCGTTCACGCACGACATCCGAATCGCTACTTCCGGCATCAATGAGGAGCACCGAAAGATTGGAGTAGTCCTGATCACCGATGCTGGCGAGGGTCTCCTCCAACCACCAACCGGGATCATGCGCGACCATCACGACCACGACTGCGGGGGCTGAACCGGAGAGGTCCTGGCCCTCATTGCCGCCGAAGTCAGCCTCGAGGCCGAATAATTCGTCGAAGCGAGGTTCAGAAGGTGTCACAACGGGATCCAAGCTACTGCCGGCATGGCTGGAAATCGGCCACCCCGTCTACGCTGGGAACATGCCTGCCGAGCGCTTCGAGAATCTCCCGGAATCCGTCCGCAATGCTCTCGCCACCGCCGTCGGCCTCGGTGTCCTCGGATTCCAGCAGTTGCAGGTCCGCCGCCGCGAGTTTGAGAAATCAACCGGTATGATCATTCCACCTAGTCCTGCCGAACTCGGCGACATGATCCGGCAATTCACCGAACGCACCTGAACGAATGCGTGTCGCTGTCGATGTCACATCACTCGCTGGGACGCGAACGGGTATCGGCGCCTTCACCGATGCGCTGATCACAAGACTCCCCCGGGCTGATCTCGATGTCACCGCCTTCGCCGTCACCCAGCGCGGGGCGGATGCGCTCCGCCCACTGCTGCCTGCATCGGTGAAGCAGACCACTCGCCCGATGGCGGCCCGCCCGCTCCGGTGGACCTGGCGCCACTTCGAACGACCCCGTATTGAATTCTGGACCGGAGCAATCGATGTTGTGCACGGGCCGAACTTCGTCGTACCGCCAGCACGATCGGCCGCTGAGGTTGTCACCGTCCACGATCTGACTTGTGTCCGCTTTCCCGAGCTCTGTACCCCGGACACGTTGCGCGTTCCTGAACTTCTTCGCCGGGCGATTAGGCGCGGTGCATGGATTCACACCGTGTCGGGTTCGGTTGCTCTGGAAGTCATTGAACATTTCGGCGCCGATCCGGCGAGGGTCGTCGCCATTCCGAACGGCGCGCCCACCCCGGTTGATTCGATCGGTTGTCAGCATCTTGCCGCTCGGGGCCGAGCCATCGCAGGTTCTCATGAGTATGTACTCGGACTTGGAACGGTCGAACCGCGCAAGGATTTCCCTACACTCGTTGCCGCGTTCGATGCGATCGCCAACAGCAAGCCGGACCTTCGTCTGGTGATTGCCGGTCCCGATGGGTGGGGTACGGAAGCGTTAGCTAAGGCGCTCGCTACAGCGCAGCACCGCGATCGGATCGTCCGTCTGGGCTGGGTATCCGACGAAGACCGCGATGCACTCCTCGCCGGTGCGTCCGTCTTCGCGTATCCGTCGCTTTACGAAGGCTTCGGCCTACCTCCACTCGAGGCGCTCGCTCACCGGACTCCCGTGGTCGCAACCACGACCGGTGCTCTACCCGAAGTATTGGGGGCCGCTGCGGCATGGGCCGAGGTCGGCAACGTGGATTCGCTTGCCGACGCCATTTCATCTGTGCTCGAGAACGAAACCTTGGGCACCGAGATCGTGACAGCGGGCCTCGATCGCCTTGCTCGTTTCTCCTGGGATACAACCGTCGACTCACTCGTGGATCTGTATCGACAGGCCGTAGAGGACCGACAAACACTGCTCTAGGCTGTTGCTGCATTCCGGAAATCGTTCGGGATCTCGAAAACGGGGATACGAGGCAACGCACATGAAGGCGCTCGTCACCGGCGCAGCCGGATTCGTCGGTCAGCATCTGTGCGCGCATCTTGTCGAAAATGGCGACACGGTCGTAGCCGTTGACCGAGCTGAGGGGCCTGATCTTCTCGACGCACCCGCCGTTTCCGATCTGCTCGCTGACGTGTCGCCAGACGTCGTGTACCACCTTGGCGGCTGGAGCGATGTCGGCGCATCGTGGACAAACCCAGCAGCGTGTTTCGAAGCCAACGCCATCGGCACACTCAACCTTCTGCAAGCGTGCATCGCTAACGGGCAGCCCCGGGTGCTCGCCGTAAGCAGTGCAGACGTCTACGGCAAGGTTTTGGCGGGTGATCTTCCGATCTCGGAGTCGGCTCCGTTTAGGCCCGTAACGCCGTACGCCGCCAGCAAGGTGGCTGCTGATCAGCTCGCGCTTCAGGCCTGGCTCGGTTACGGCCTTGAGATCTTCCGTGTCCGGGCGTTTAACCATCTCGGCCCCGGACAGAGCACGAACTTCGTGGCCCCCGCTATCGCTGACCGAATCGCGCAAAACGAACGCGACGGCGGCGACCTTGTGCCCGTCGGCAATCTCACACCTCGGCGAGATGTGACTGACGTGCGAGATGTTGTGCGGGCCTACCGACTCCTCATGCTCAACGGGAAGCCAGGCGAGGCCTACAACGTATGCACCGGACGCGATCTGGCGATTGGTGAGCTCGCCGAGAAACTCGTAGCGCTAGCCCGCCATCCAATGGCGCTTGAAGCTGACCCGGCGCTCCAACGACCAGTTGAAACTCCAGTCCTCTTGGGCGACCCCACCAAGCTCCATGAGGCCACCGGCTGGGAGCCGACAATCCCGCTGGAGACAACACTTCTGGATGTTCTTAACGAACGTCGATCCTCGACCCACGCAACCTGAGCGCCATCTCGACCAAGCGCCTTCTCAACCAAGCGCCTTCTCGAACAATGGACACAGCGAGGGCTGAGGATGAGCACGTCCCTACCGATCGCCCCGTCATAGGATGATCGCATAGTCCCGTGTCGGCAATGACTGCGACACTCTCCCCCGGAACGGCCCCATGACGAAGCGTGCATTGATCACCGGCATCACAGGACAGGACGGCTCCTACCTCGCCGAACTACTCCTCGCAAAGGGGTACCACGTCGTTGGAATGGTGAGGAGAAGTTCCACCGTCAACTTCGAACGCATCGGTCATCTGCAGGACGACATTGAACTCGTACCCGGCGATCTTCTCGACGAAGTATCGATGATTCAGATCATGCGCAGTCAACGACCCGACGAGGTTTACAACCTCGCAGCGCAGTCGTTCGTTCAGACCTCGTTCGGGCAGCCCGTCCTCACCGGCGAAACCACTGCCCTCGGTGTTACTCGGGTTTTAGATGCGATCCGCCTGTCCGATCACGAGGTTCGCTTCTATCAAGCAAGTTCAAGCGAAATGTTTGGCAAGGTCGTTGAGGTTCCGCAGTCGGAGTCGACACCGTTTTATCCCCGCAGTCCCTACGGAGTCGCAAAGCTCTACGGCCACTGGATAACCATCAACTACCGCGAGAGTTACGGGATGCACGCCAGTTCCGGCATCTTGTTCAATCACGAAAGTCCGCGACGGGGACTCGAATTCGTCACCCGCAAGATCGCCAACGGTGTGGCCCGCATCAAACTCGGACTCGATACCGAGATCCGCCTCGGCAACCTCGACGCACAACGCGATTGGGGATTCGCCGGAGATTATGTCGACGCAATGTGGCGGATGCTCCAATGCGACGAGCCCAGCGACTATGTCGTTTCGACCGACGAGACACACTCCGTCCGGGAATTCTGCGAAGTTGCCTTCGGACATGTCGGTCTCGAATGGAGCGATCACGTCGTCATCGACGAACGCTTCTTCCGCCCTGCCGAGGTCGAACTTCTCGTGGGCGACGCATCGCGCGCTCGGGAGATTCTCGGCTGGCAGGCGACCACCCCGTTCGTCGACCTTGTCACCATGATGGTCGAAGCGGATCTCGACAACGTCGCCCGCCAACAGCGCAACCTCGCATAGCGCCAGCGTGATCACCACAATCGCCGGAGGAGTCGGAGCAGCACGACTTCTCGCAGGAATGGTCCAGGTTGTTCCACCTTGCGACCTTGAGGCGATCGTGAACGTCGGAGACGATCTCATCCTCCACGGTCTTTCCATCTCCCCCGATCTCGACACCGTTACCTACACACTTGCTGGGGCCATAAACCCCGAGACCGGCTGGGGGCTCGTCGACGAATCGTGGCAAGCACGCTCCATGCTCGAGATGTACGGCGGCGTGAGCTGGTTCGGACTTGGCGACCGAGACCTCGGAACGCACCTCTACCGCACTCAGCGTCTCGCCGAAGGCGCAGATCTTGCCACTGTCACCCGGGAGATCGCCGCCGCCTGGAATCTCGAACTTTCCATTCTTCCCGCCTCGTGCGATCCATTGCGAACAATGGTCACGCTCGCGCAGGATGATCCGGAGGGAACCGACACTCCCCCCCTGCCGGCCGGCACGGAGATCAGCTTCCAGGAATATTTCGTCCAACGCCATCACGGCGTTCCTATTTCATCTGTACGCATCGCCGGTGTCGCCGATGCCCGGCCGTCACCGGGAGTACTCGAGTCCATACGCGGCAGCGAGTTCATAATCGTCGCTCCGTCGAACCCAATCGTCTCGATCGAACCGGTCCTCGCCATTCCCGGGATTCGAGAGGCCGTGTGGGCCCGCCGCTCGCAGGTCATTGCCATCTCTCCGATTGTCGCCGGTGCTGCACTAAAGGGCCCCGCCGACAGAATGCTCACCGAACTCGGCCACGAGGCATCGGTGGTCGGCGTTGCCCGTCTCTACCGAGAGTTCTCTGGGACTTTCGTGATCGATGTTGCCGACGAGGCCCATGTTTCCGAGATCGAGGCACTAGGAATGCGTTGCGTCGTTACTCCGACCGTCATGAAGACGCCAGCGCTTGCTGCAGATCTCGGACGTTCAATTCTCGAAGCCATGAGAGGGAAATCATGAGTCGACTCACCGTCTTTGGACTCGAAGGAATCCCAGAAGTGAAAGTCGGCGACGATGTGGCCACCCTGATCGCCGAGGCTGCACTTGCTGGAGATGACACCTCTCTCGTCGATGGTGACGTCATCGTGGTGACACAGAAGATCGTTTCTAAAGCTGAAGACCGACTCGTGGCCGTCGACCCCGATGACCCGTTGAGCCACAAGCCGCTCGTCGAACAAGAGTCCGTACGCATTCTTCGCCGACGCGGCGAGTTGATCATCAGCGAAACCGTGCACGGATTCGTCTGCGCCAATGCTGGCATTGATCTGTCCAATGTCGAACGAGGCTGGGCCGCCCTTCTGCCGGTCGATTCGGATCGCTCCGCCCGCCGAATCCGCGATCGTCTCCGCCACATTGCGGGTGTCGATGTTGGCGTCGTCGTCTCCGACACATTCGGACGCACATGGCGACGCGGTGTCACCGATGTCGCCATCGGTTGTGCCGGTATAGCCGGTGTCGTTGATCTGCGTGGAACACCCGACGCTCTCGGCCGCGAGATGCAGGTAACGGAAGTTGCCGTTGTCGACGAAATCGCGGCGGCCGCCGAACTCGTCATGGGCAAGTCCACCGGCATTCCCGTTGCCGTGGTTCGGGGCATAGACCCCGAGTGGTTGCGGGCTGGAAGCGTGAGCGACGAAATAGTGCGCCGACCGCAGGACGATCTTTTCCGCTAAACCCGCTCACCAAACCAGGCCAGCACTGACGCCGTCCCGCTGTCGAGCGACGTTGTGGGCGCCCAACCGAGTTCTCGTTGAGCGAGACCAGGGTTCAGAGCACTCCGGGCCAATTCACCGGTACGTGCTGGTGCATAAACGGCGGCGGTCTTCACACCGGCAGCATCGGCCATGGATTGATACAACTGGTTCACCGAAGTTTCGACACCTGTTCCGATGTTGCAGAGAACTCCGGCGCCGCGGTCCGCCGCCCGCATAAATGCATCAACCACATCATCCACGTAGACGAAATCGCGAGTCTGATTCCCATCGCCGAAAATCGTGCACGATTCCCCGGCGAGAAGCCGACCAGCGAAAATCGCGACGACACCCGCCTCGCCGTGCGGATCCTGACGGGGTCCAAAGACGTTGGCTAGAGCCAACGCCGCAAAATCAGTGCCGTGTAAAGCTCGAAACGCGTAGAGATAATCATCAACGACTTTTTTGGCCACCCCGTAGGGCGAGACCGGTCGCTGCGGATGCGTTTCGTCAACGGGAAGAGCCTCCGGAGCCGGTTCGCCGTAGATGGTTCCGCCGCTTGAAGCGACGACGACCTTGCGCGAACCGCATTTACGAGCGGACTCGATCACGTTCAGCGCACCCATCACGTTCACGTCAGCATCGAAGAGCGGCCGTGCGACCGACACTCTGACATCAGCCTGCGCAGCAAGGTGGAACACAACTTCGGGAGGATGCTGTCCAAAGATTTCAAAGAGGCCGGGATCACGGACATCAACGTGATGCACCACAAGCCGATCGCCGAACTCTCGACGCGCACCGTCAAGATTCGCGGCCTTTCCGCTCCACATGTTGTCGACCACGGCCACGCTATGACCGTCGGCCAGGAGTCGGTCAACGAGCGTCGAGCCGATGAATCCAGCTCCGCCGGTAACGAGAGTGTGCATATCAGGATCCTTCGGGGATTCGTGCGCCTTCAAGGCGGACGCCGGCGGGGACGTCTCGGGCATTGCCGACGACTGTGTAGTCGAGCACTTCAGATCCGGCTCCGACCTCAGCACCGGCTCCGATAACCGAGTGGACGACATGCGCTTCAGCGCCAATACGCGAACCGGGGAGGAGAACGGAGTTCCGAACGACCGCGCCGGATTCCACGACAACGCCAGCCATAACGACCGAATGGTCAATCACGGCACCGCTCTGGATCGTCGCAGTTTCGTGAATGGCCCGCTCCGCAGTTCCACGGACTCCGTCGATGAGGTCGAGTTGCGAGTCGAGATAGGTGACTGGAGTTCCGGCATCGATCCAGTACGCGTCGCTGTGGAGGGCAAAGAGAGAGCGATCGCCCACCATGGCCGGGAATGTCTCACGTTCGATCGAAACCCGCCGGCCATCGGGAATTCGATCAAGCACTGAGGGTTCGAGGATGTACGTGCCCGCATTGATCCAATTGGTCGGCGCGGTACCCGGCGCGGGCTTTTCGACGAATTCGAGCACGCAACCGTCGTCGCCGATCGGAACGACCCCATAACGCGACGGATCGTCGACCGGAGTCAGGGCGATCGTGCCCTCGGCGTCATGACTCTTATGGAAATTCCAGAGTTCGGTCAGATTGAGGTCTGTAAGCACATCACCATTTACCACAATGAACGTGTCGTCGATCCCTGCGGAACGGGCGGCGAACCGCACGGCTCCGGCTGTATCGAGCGGCTCGGATTCAACCGCATAGTGCAGCTCAACGCCGGCACAGTGACCGTCTGGGTAAGCGTCAAGAAATGCGTCGGGGCGGTAACCGAGGGCGAGCACCGCATCGGTGACGCCGTGTGCATTGAGCGAGCCCAGAACCCGCTCGATCATCGGTCGATCGATGATCGGAAGCATCTGCTTCGGTGTTGAGAGAGTGAGGGGCTGGAGTCGGGTACCGAAACCGCCCACCAACACCACTGCCCTCACGGGCTGCTCGTCGGCGTTGTTATGGGAGGCAACGTCTCGACCGTCGGCGCGTCGACCGGCAATGTGTCCGTCGAGATGGCACCGGGGGAAACGGTGCTCGAGGTGGGAATGTCGAGAGGGACGGTCGGCGTGCTCGTCGACGAATCTCGCGCGAAAAAGATGATCGCAGAACCGACAATCACGATTGCAGCAATTCCAACCGGAAAGGCGAGACGACGCTTGGGTTTACTCGAAGTAGCTCCGCCCGCTCGAGCGGCTCGTGCGACTTTTTTGGCCGAAGATGCTTTGCCCATAGGGCATTGAGGTTAGCTGCCAAACCGGCGGGCATCGCTCCACGTCGTTCGATCCGACGAACGGCAATTGGGCGAAGTAGTCAGAACGCTGGGAGAGCCGAGTCCTTCCATATTCTTCCGGCTTTCTTTCCCGACTCGGCATAGTGCTGATAGGGATCGGCCCCCGCCAACAGAACGTCGGGATTGATCCTCAGATAGTCGATCGGATCGAAATCCGCCGGTATCTCAGGGGCGAATCGAGCAAGACTGAGTTCCCATTCCGGGAGTCGGGATTCGAGTGATTTGAGGATGTACTTCCACATCAGTGCGATCTCCTCGCCCAAGAGTTCTACGGCCTTCATCGCTACCGGCGACGGACTCTCCGCCGAACCCTCCATGGACTGCGAGCGAAACCGCAAAACGGACTTTCCACCGAAGTACCGCTCGTTGATCTCGCGCACCGACTCTCCGAGCGCGTTCTCCAGTGCGAGGAGTGCCTCGGGATCATCCGGGATCGGATTCCCCGAACGACTTTGACGTAGAAAACCGTCGCCGAGCCGTCGCGCCGCCCGCCTCGACGGGTCCACCTCGTTCAGCACCCTCACCAGTTCGATCTCTTCCAAGGACAAGCTTGGATTCACACGAATATCCCCCCCGGCAATCTCCCCGGCCGGAATCTCTATCCCGACAAGTGCAAAGAACATCATCGCAAGGGCCCCTGACTCGCTGGAGTAGTGGCCGAGGCGAACATCGTCAAAATGCCTACTGAATTTCTCGAGGGGTTCGATTGGTGTGCCCGACTGTCCCGGCGGCGGGTGGATGTAGTTCGAGCCACAGAATTCGGTGAATGACTCTGTCTCCCGACCTTCCTTGGACTTGTACGTCCAGACTGAGAACGCGTGGTCGTAGATGTCACGGAGCACCAAAACGATCGCCGCATCGGCGAATTCTTGCGTCACCGCAGCGAGGATTTCGGTTTCCTTTTCGGAAAGAATGCTCAAGAACTCGCTGGAAAGAAGTGTCAAGCCTTCTGGAGCGATCGACTCTGCCAGCCAGGTACGCACCGCGTCGGTGGTCTCCGATTCCGAATCAGATTCCCCGATCAAATTCCAAAGTCGCTCAGCGTTGCCCGCGGTCGCCTTTCCCGAACGAGCGAGAGTCTCGGGATAGGGAATATGTACCCCTAGTTCCGAAAGAGCATCAACGTTTGCCGCCAGAACATGCTGAATGGCGCTCGACCCGGTCTTCGGCATTCCGATGTGGAAGATGACCTTCGGTCGTGTCACTTGCCCTTCCCTCGCTTGTGCTTCTGCGAGAGTTCGAGAAAGAGCTCTTCATAGGCGAGGCCGACCGCAGCAGGTGAGGCCCAGCGTTCGACAAATTCTCTCCCCGACCGACCCATGCGGATCCGTGCGTCATCACTGTCGAGCAACGTGCCGATCGCGGCGGTGAACGCGGCCGGATCATCCGGCGGTACGGCCAGACCGGCGTCGGCCTGTTCAACCGTTCGCGCCACTTCTGTTCCCTCGTCCACGCTGGCGACGATCGGTCTGCCGGCGGCAAGGATCGAGTAAAGCTTCGACGGGACACTCGACCATGCAAGTCCTGCCCGCAAAGGCACGACGTGTAGATCGGCGGCGGCAAGTACTTCCGGCAGGCGCTCGATTGGTTGCATGTCGATGAAGCGGACGTTTGGAAGATCTGCCGCCGCCAGTTCTAGGTCCGGTCGGGCGGCTCCCCCGCCATTGATGACGAACACGACCTCAGGCCGCGAGGTAAGAAACGAGCGGGCCGCAAGCAGGACGAGATCGAGCGATTGGGAGAGTCCAACGTTCCCGGCGTACATGACGACCTTCTTGCCCGACAAGCCAAACTCGGCCCTGTACGAATTCTCGGCGTCGCGCGGTTGGATGTGTTCGGTGTCGACAAAGTTTGGAATGACCCGGACCTTTGCTGCCTGCGAATCGGCTTTCACCGAATCAAGGCCCGACGAGATTTTGGCCCTGACGTTGTCGGCAAGATCGTCGGACAGAACCGTGACTGCATCCGACAGGCGGTAACTCGTACGTTCGAGCCAACGAGCAGCGGCAATCGCCTTCGAACCCTGAAGCAGGCCGAGTTCAATCGCGACATCAGGGAAGACGTCTTGGATGTTGAATACCAGCGGTGCGCGTCGAAGTTTTGCCACGGCCCAACCAGCCGGCCCGAGTGTGAGCGGAGGCGACATCGCGAGCACGGCATCGGGGCGCAAGGAAGAAGACGCCGCGACCATCGTTGCCAGTGCAGTGAAACCGCCGAAAGCCATCGCTCGCGCCGGGATGTTCCGCTTGTCGGTCGGAAATGGATGCACCCGGCTGATGCGACCCCATTCAGTTTTCTCGCCGCGAATCAGCTGGCCACCCCAGCCCGCCTCAATGGCATGGTTCTGATACCAAGGCAGCGACGTGACTACGTGCAACTGATGACCGCGCTCGATTAGTTCTCGAGCTATTCGGGACATGACGACGCCAGTCGGCGCGAGATCCGGATCGAAGTGGGGGCAAAGTACGACGAGCTTCACGACAATTCCCTTGATGAGTCCCCGAGCTTGCGCCCGATGGTGACGTACAACGACGCCAGCGAACGAGCCGAATCAGGCCAGCGGAAATCAGCCGCACGCAGTCGACCCCGCCGTGACAGTTCAATGCATCGGCTCGGATGATCGAAAAGATCGGCCATGGCGGTGACCCAACCCGCCGTGTCGAACGGATCAAGCAGTACCGCGGCATTGCCGGTGACTTCCGGTAGCCCGCCGACTCGACTGGCAATAACCGGACAGCCTCGACTCATCGCCTCAAGGGCGGGCAGACCGAACCCTTCGTACAGCGAAGGGAAGGCGAGCATGTGCGCATTGCGATAGAGGACGTCCAAGTCGGCTTCAGAGACCCTCCCAGGACGCACAATGCGAGCGCGCAGGCCGTAAGCGTCGATGGCAGCCTGAACGACTTCCTCATTCGGGCCGATTCCTCCGGTAAGAACCAACATCGTGTCGGGACGCTCACCGCATACCCGAGCGAACGACGCTACGAGCATCTCGTGGTTCTTGTGCGCGTAGGTGATCGCTGGGTAGAGCACGTAGCGACGATCGAGGACTCCGTGACGCTCCATGACGGAACTCTGGACGACTGGGTCCGGAACCTCCGCATCGGTCGTAACACCACAAGGAACGATGTGGACGCGATCGCGGTGCACGCCGGCCCGTTGAATCGCGTCCTGTGCCGTGAAACCCGTCAAGCAGGCAACCGCTACCGCCGAACGAAGCGAACGCGGAGCGATCCAGCGGATATATGTGCGCTTGATGAAGCCGAAGCGTTCAGGATGAGTAATCGGTTGAAGATCATGAAGCGTCACGATTCCAGGAACCGGACGAAGTGCGGGCATCGTTCCACCGGCGTGATGGATGAAGGCGATGTCATCGTGACGCGATCTGTACGCAAGCCACGAGGTCTCGACGAGAACACGCAAGATTCGCGACGAGCCCGAAACCGGGGCGACACGGGATTCGAATGCACGCAGCAGATAGGGATAGGTCTTACGGAATCGGCGATTGACATAGAGCGTTACGTCGATCCGGGGATCATCCTGTTCGGCGAGCGCCTGGAGCAGTCCCACCGTGTACTCCTCGCTGCCGCCCACTTCGCCTGGGACCAGCCAAAGCAGATTGACGCCAAGTCGAACCGGCACCGGTTCATGTTCTTCAATAGAGGTGTCCTGAGCTTCGCCCTCTCCGTTCCCCACCGCGTCAGGAGTCATCCGGCCGCCTCGAAATAGACGTTGCGAAGAGCTGCAGCGGTGGAACTCCAGGAGAACTCATCGCGCGCTCGAACGCGGCCCGCCTCACCGAGTTGATTCCGTTCGGACTCGTTCTCAAGCAATGACGCGAGCGCATCTCCTAGCGAAACCGCATCCCGGTGGTCGACGAGAACACCACATTCTCCGATCACTTCTTCTGTTGCTGTTCCACGTGACGTGATCACGGCTGTGCCCTGAGCCATCGCTTCGAGCACGGGAAGCCCGAATCCTTCCTGGCGGCTGGGGAAACAGAACACATCTGCCCCAGCGTAGAGCGGAGCAAGGTCGCGTCTCTCGACAAATCCCGCCTGCAAAACCCTTGAGCCGAGCCGATCAAGTTGCTTCTGGATGTCTTCGTTCCATCCCTGTGGGCCAGCCAAAACAAGTGTGACGTCTGCTCGGCCAAGACGGTCGAATGCATCCAGAAGCACCGGAAGGTTCTTGCGCGGTTCGATAGTTCCCGCCCACATCACGTAGCGACCGGTGATGCCGAATCTCGCTCGCACCGCTGCTACGTCAGCGGGTGCCACCGGAGTCGCTTCAATGCCCCACGGAACGAGACGCAGTCGTGACGGATCGAATCCATAGTCGATGCATTCCGCGCGTGTTGCGTTTGAGGGACAGATCACGAGAGTCGCATCGCGTCGCGCCAGTTCGATAGCCCGCGTAAAGAAGCGCACTCCACGCTTTGTGAACTGGGATGCGTCCTTCGTGAAGGCCAGATCGTGAACGGTGACGACCAGTGGCGCCGACGCCGGCGGGACGGCCATTCCCGTTGCATGGATCACATCCACCGGACCGGTAGCGCTCTCGACCCGGGGCCGACGTAGGCGATGCCATGACTCGTAGAGGGCAAGTCGGGGCAGAGCGAGTTGTTCGACAGGTATCGATGGCATCCATGCCGCATCGGGCACAGTGCCGTGGCGGGCGCTGACTCCGACCATCTCGATCGATCGATCGGCATCGGGATTCCGCAGGAGCGCATCGATCGACTCGAGAGCGGCACGCGCCGTTCCTCCCGGCACGTCGTGCCAACACTGCTCAAGGGTTACGGCCACCCGACAACGTTGCTCCATGAGTCGCCAAGTCTCCCACGATGACCCGGAAACACCTGACACCTCTGGTCCATCGGTAGTGTGACCGTATGAGTTTCACCCCTGATCCCCAGTTCTGGAGCGGCCTCCGAGTCCTTGTCACCGGTGGCCATGGGTTTCTCGGACAAGCAGTGCTCGATCGTCTCTCCCTTCAGGGCGCACTCGAGGTGGCTGCACCCTCAAGTGCGGAATTCGATCTTCGCGATCGTCGCGCCGTCACCGACATGTTCGAATCCGTTCGCCCTGATCTCGTCATCCACCTGGCCGCCCGCGTAGGCGGTATCGGCGCCAACATGGAACGGCCGGCAGAGTTGTACCTCGACAACCTTTTAATGGGCACGTATGTGCTCGATGAGGCTCGACTGCGCGAAACCTCCAAGACCGTGATCGTCGGAACCATCTGCTCGTATCCAAAGTTCACCCCGGTTCCATTCAGCGAGGATTCCCTCTGGGCGGGCTATCCCGAAGAGACGAATGCCCCGTACGGGATTGCGAAACTTGCTCAACTCGTGCAACTCCAAGCAAACCGCACTCAGTACGGACAGCGCGCCGTTTACCTGATGCCCACGAACCTCTACGGGCCCCGCGACAAGTTTCACCCGGCCGTCTCCCATGTCATCCCTGCGCTCATAAAGAAGGCCGTCGATGCCAAGGAAAGCGGCGCCGACCATCTCGACGTCTGGGGCACCGGCGCCGCCAGTCGGGAGTTTCTCTTTGTAGACGACGCCGCCGCCGGTATCGTCCGCGCCGCGGAGTTCTACGACGACGGTGACCCCGTGAATCTCGGTGCCGACCGGGAACTGCCGATTCGCGATCTTGTCGGGATCATTGTTGAACTCGTCGGCTTCGAGGGCGAAGTGCGCTGGGACACCTCGAAGCCCGATGGTCAGCCCCGGCGCGGTGTCGACGGTTCACGTGCCCGCGAACGATTCGGGTTTGTCGCCGAGACGTCTTTCGATGAGGGCCTCGCCAAGACACTTGCGTGGTACCTCGAAAACCGCGAAGAGGCTGAAGCCCGCCCGGTCTGAAGGCCCGACCGTCAGCCGCAGGTCGTGCCCTCGGGCGCTCTCGGGATGAAGTCGCTCAACGTAGTCGTGGTTACCGGACGTGTCGTCGTGGTCACCATTGACGTCGGTGATCCGCCGTTGGCTCTCGTGGTAGTCGAAGAAGGAGACATGGTTGACGACGTCGTCGGCTCTGGCGTCGTCGATCCGGCCAAAAGCGGGGACGGAATCGGAGCGGTACCTCGGAACACGTCGAAGATCGGTTGTGACGCGGGTGCGTCAAGGATGAGGACACTCATTTCACCGACCATTGCGCCCGACGCCACCGGCGAGTACGTGGCGAGCGATTCAGGATCGAAATTCCGGAACTGCGTACCGAGATCAACGAGATCCTGGATGGAGAACTGCGTGTCGAGCGTGACGTTCTTCTGCGCCACTCCGAGCAGATCCTTCAGTACGAACGGATTACGAATCCCCTTGGAAACCGCCTTGCGCAACGCCGCCTTGATGAATTGTTGCTGTCTCGTGATTCGACCAAAGTCGCTGGACGGATCCTTCTGCCACGACTTCGATTCCGGTCGGTAGATCTCAAATTGTCGCGATCGGGCGTAGGCCAGTGCCTGATCACCCGAAAGCGTCACGCAACCTGGGTCGTACTGGAACAGCCCGGTCGCCTGATCGCGCGAACCAAACGGGAAGTACACGGGAACACCGTCGATCGCAGAAACGAGCGACTCGAAGCCTTGGAAGTTGACCATCGCGTAGTGGTTGATCGGTATGTCGAAATCCTGCTTGATCGTTTCGATCAACCGTTCCGGGCCACCGATAGCGAGCGCAGAGTTGATACGGCCTTTGCCGCCACCGGCAAGATCGACGTAGAGATCCCGGGGCAACGAAAGAAGTGCGGCCTGCTGAGTCTTGGGATCGACGCGCAGAATCATGATCGTGTCGGTATTGAGCGTCGCTGATCGCCCTCGCAGAACAGGATCGCCAGCGCCGAGAGTCATGCCGTCGTCAATACCGACAAGGAGGATGTTCTGCGGGTCTCCAGGCGGCGGCGGCGGAGAAAGCGACGCACCCACATCAATCCGTGGAAGCGCGCTCGCCTGCGAATAGGCCCAGCCGAGCCCGCCCGCCGCAACGAGGCAAACCACTGCGAGCGAAATGTTGAAGGCCAGCAGCAGGCGCTGGGACCATGTCCGATGGTTGCTGGGCACGGCGGTGACGCTACTACCCGACCCCTATCCGGCTGGGGGCACCCTTCACTGCCTAGGGAGCTTTCCCGAATGGCTCGGACCTAGTCTCTTCCCATCGTGAACAGAGCGACTTCCGCAACCCTCGACAGCTCGGTCGCTGCCGTCGCCGTAGTCGGCGGCGTCGTCGCCACGGATCTCGTTGACGTCACGCACGATCTCTCCGCCCTCGACAGCACGGGATGGTGGGCTGTCGTCGTTCCGTTCGACGATGAACCGTTCTGCGCGCGTTTCGCCCGTCAACGCCCCACTGGTTCACTTCCCGTTGCGAGTACGCCATGGCAGGGCCCCGCCCGAGACTCATGGACCTCGTCGCTTGATCGCATTGCCTTTGGGCGCGCCGTCGACACAATTCGGGAGGCAATAGCGGCAGGCGACGTCTATCAGGTCAATCTCACCAGGCTCCTAAGCGCCCCACTTCCGCCGGGAGCTTCGATGCTCGCTCTCGGTGGCGCTTTGGCCTCCGGGAACCCCGCTCCCTTCGCGGCAGTCATTGATCTTCCGGAACATGGAGTCCGACTCGCGTCGGCATCGCCCGAGTTGTTTCTCTCGCGCAACGGAAGCCGAGTCCGGTCATCGCCGATCAAGGGGACGACGCAGCCGGGTCAGCCCTTCAGCGAAAAGGACCGGGCCGAGAACGTGATGATCGTCGATCTGGTCAGAAACGATCTGGGGCGAGTATGCGTTCCCGGGTCCATCTCGGTCCCGGGACTTCTTTCCCCCGAGCAACATCCAGGTCTCGATCATCTCGTGAGCACAGTGCAGGGTGAGTTGCGCCCCGGTCTGGGCTGGGCCGCACTCTTCGCAGCGGCCTTCCCGGCGGGTTCGATCAGCGGGGCGCCAAAGATCGCTGCTATGAAAATGATCGCCGAACTCGAGCCGACAAAGCGCGGAATTTATTGCGGGTCGATTGGCTGGGTCGATGCCGATCGTCGCGTCGGTGAGATGAACGTTGCGATTCGCACATTCTTTGTCGACGGCGATCGCCTCTGCTTCGGGACCGGCGGCGCAATCACGTGGGACTCAACCGCTGATGACGAATGGGCGGAGTCAGAACTTAAAGCGCATCGACTTCTCGATGTTGCATCGAAGGACTGCAGCCGATGAGTGGGTCGCCGCTCGTCTGGATCAATGGTGAGATCTTCGACGCAGCGAATGCGTCAGTGAGTGCACTCGATCATGGATTTACGCTCGGCGACGGCTTCTTCGAGTCCGTTCGCGTGACCGATAGAAATCCACGTTTCCTTGAGCGCCATTTCGTCCGCATGCGACAAAGCGCCGATCGGTTGGACATCGCCCTCGAGCCCAGTGCCACAGTTCTGCGCGACGCCATCGATGTTCTGATCGCCCGTTTTGGATCCGACAGCGCTCGCCTGCGCTTGAGCGTCACGAGTGGCTCCGGTCCTCTTGGCCCGCTGCGCGGAACTTCCAGTCCGACGATCACCATTGCCATCGACACACTTCCGGAATTCTCACCGACAGTTCGTATCGTGACGGTTCCGTGGATTCGCAACGAACGTTCGCCCCTCGCCGGCATCAAATCAGCTAGTTGGGGCGAAGGAGTGGAGATGCTCCGACTTGTTCGGCAGATGGGCGCAGACGAGGCCCTGCTCGCCGACTCGACAGGTCGCCTGAGCGAGGCAATCGCCGCCAATGTCTTTCTTGTGCTTGATGGCGAACTTGTTACTCCCTCACTCGCGACAGGTTGCCTTCCGGGCGTCGCCCGTTCGGTCTTGCTTGACGCCGGTCTCGCCCGCGAATGCGATGTCGACATCAACGCCATCGCACGCGCCGATGAGATCTTCCTGGGCTCGTCGATCTCGGGGATCAGACCGGTCGTTTCTATCGACGGAACGTCCGTGTCCATTGC
>CAMCTY010000010.1 GCA_945878725.1 Bifidobacterium breve
GCTCTATTGCGCCGCGCATATGCCTGATCCGCGCAACGCCAAATTCGACGAGGCTGTCCATGACGAACTCGAAGCTCTCATCACCGCCGCCGGGGGGCGGACGATGGCGCTCTTCACGAGTTACCGCGCACTCCAACTCGCCGTTGAAGTCCTTCGCCCTCGTCTCGCCGTTGAAGTACTTGCCCAGGACGACTATCCGAAGCCAGCACTCATCGAGCGCTTCACCAGCAATCCCGGAACCTGCCTTTTCGCAACCATGGGTTTCTGGCAAGGCGTCGATGTCCCGGGTGCGACGCTCAGCCTTGTCACCATCGACCGGGTGCCGTTCCCGCGTCCTGATGATCCGCTTCTTCAGGCACGACGCGAGAAAGCGCGTGCCGACGCGTTCCGTGTCGTCGACCTACCGAGAGCAACAACCTTGCTCGCTCAGGGCGCTGGTCGTCTCATTCGCAGCGCCACCGACCGCGGTGTCGTCGCAATTCTCGATCCCCGGATGGCCAAGGCCAGTTACAAGTGGGATCTGGTCAACGCATTACCGCCGATGAAACGCACCAAGGATCGCTCCGAAGTGGAGGACTTCTTGCGTGCGCTCCACGAAGACGAGCCGGCTGAAGACGCCTAGAAACCGAGGCGGTCGAGCGACGGCGCCTTGCGTTGCCAGTCCTTGTCGACCTTCACGAAGAGTTCGATGAACGCACCTTCCGGCAACTGCTCGCGCACGGCAATGCCGACCTGCTTCAGCACCGAACCCTTGTGGCCGATCACGATCCCCTTCTGAGAATCGCGCTCGACGAGAATCTCAACCCGGATGCGAGGCCATTCCCATTCGACAACACGCGTGGCGATCGAATGGGGAAGTTCATCATTCGTGACAGCAAGCAATTGCTCGCGTACCAATTCGGCCACCCAGAACGCTTCGGGAACATCGGTCACGGCGTCTTCCGGATACCACGCCGGGCCATCGGGAAGTCGCGACGTGATTTCCGCCAGAAGTTCGTCGACGCCTTCGCCGGTCTTTGCCGAGACAGGGAAGTACGCCGAGAGGTTCAGTTGCTCGGCCGCACGTGCGAGCTGGATCATGACCTCGTCGGCCGATGCGATGTCGGTCTTGTTGACGATAATGATCGCGTCGGACGGGACCTGCTCGGCTACAAACCTGTCGCCGGGACCAATGGGGCCCGTCGCATCAACAACAAGACAGACGACATCCGGACCTGAGGTGAGTTCCTTGGCCCGCGCATTGAGTCGCTCGCCAAGTAGCGTGCGCGGCTTGTGAATGCCCGGCGTGTCCACAAAGACGATCTGCAAGTCGGGACGGTTCAGCACGCCGCGGATCTGGGTGCGCGTTGTTTGCGGTTTGTCCGAGGTGATCGCCACCTTTGTACCGAGTATGCAGTTGAGCAACGTCGACTTTCCTACGTTGGGTCGTCCGACGATCGAAACAAATCCTGACTTCATTCTGAGGGCTCCTCTTCATCAGTTGGCGTGATGCGCTCGAGGCGCACAGCGCCGATGCGACGGCCCTGCACTCGTTCAGCCCGCAACCGGAACCCGTGGGCTTCGGTGGTTTCACCTTCATAAGGGACATGTCCGAGCAGATGGAACATGAGTCCACCGATTGTGTCCCAGTCCCCTTCCGGAAGTTCTGCTTCAAGCAGATCTCCAACTTCGTCGATCGCCATCCGGGCCTGGACCCGAACCACGCCATTGGGAAGATGTTCGATCATTGGATCTTCGCGATCGAATTCGTCAACGATCTCGCCGATCAGTTCCTCGATGAGATCCTCGAGCGTGACTAGTCCGGCAACACCGCCGTATTCGTCAACGACGACTGCCATGTGCGTCTTGCGCGCCTGCATCTCTGGCAACAACTCGGCGATCCGTTTCGTTTCCGGAACGAAATACGCCGCACGCGAGATGCGCGAGACGCGGTCCTTGCCACGGCCGCTGCGCTCGGCACGCATCATGTCTTTGACGTACGCAATGCCGACGATGTCGTCGATCCCATCGCCACAGATCGGAAGGCGACTGCGGCCGGCATTAAGCGCGATCTCCATTGCATTAGTGATGAACTCGTCCGCCTGCGCCGTCAACATGTCCGGGCGTGGAACCATGACTTCGCGACAAATCGTGTCGCCGAACTCAATTACCTGCTCGATGAGCTCACGTTCCTCCGCTTCAATCACGTCGTCGCTAAGCGCCTTGTCGGCGATGGCGAGAAAGTCTTCCTCGGAGACAAACGGGCCTTCCTTCAGACCCTTGCCAGGCAGGATGACGTTCGCGATACCGATGAGCCCACGTACCAAGAATCGAAGAGGAAACACCGCCGCAAGAAGGCGAACCGGCACGACCGACGAAAGCGACGCGCGATCGGGATGTTCGATCGCCCAAGTTCGGGGAACGGCCACGCCGACAACGAAAACGACCACGACGTTCACGGCCGCCGCGATCGCAAGACCCCAACCACCAAAGAGTCGATCGGCGAGAACACCAACGAGGGTCGCCTGCACCAGTTGGCAGGCCAACATCGAGAACATGACCGTGTTGAGATAGTGCTCGGGACGGCTGGCCAGTTCGACGATGTGCTTCGTGCCCCAGCCACCCTTCTCTGCGAGCGTCTGCGCCCGTGTGATCGTCAGGCGGTTGAGGGCGACCTCAGCCATAACGAGAACCGCGGAGATAAGGAGTAGGACCGCAACCGCGACGATGAGCCCGACTTCGGTACTACCGATTTCAGCGAGGATCGGACCGGATGACACGTGACTAACCGGCATCGGGTTCGGTTATCGGATCAACAAGGTTTGCCGCGGCGTCGTCGGAAGCTTCCGCAGCAGCGACGGCAGCCCACGGGTCGCTGGTCATAGGTCCGTAATGAGCGGAAAGAAGCTCACGCTCGCGCGCCTGCATGGCATTGCGCTCGGCTTCGACCGCATGATCCATTCCCATCAGATGCAGGATTCCGTGAACAACCAACAACGCAATTTCGTCGTCGAAGGTGCCGGCGTGTTCGGGGGCATTACGACTGGCGACCGCCGGACAAATAACGACGTCACCAAGAAGTAGCGGCAAGTCGTCGGGGGTGTCATCAGCACGATCTGGTCCGGGACCACCATCGTCGGGCCAACGACCAGGAGGGGTCGGATCGCCGTCGATCGGGAACGACAGCACGTCGGTCGGACCTTCGTGACCCATGAATCGGTTATTGAGATCGGTCATCGTGAGTTCGTCAACAAACAGAACCGACATCTCGCATTCACCCTCGACACCTTCGTCAAGAAGAACAGCCAACGCGAGTTCTTGCCAGCGGCTCGGTTCAACTGCGGCAACGTTCTGCTCGTCGGAGACGAACACCGTCACGTCACCATCAGATGGCCCGCGACGACGCGGCCGACGGGTGCGAGGCGGTTCAGCCATTCGAACGCTGCTTACTCTCGGCCGCGTTCTCATACGCAGTCACGATGTCCTGAACGATGCGATGTCGGACAACGTCAGCGGCAGTGAGCTTCACCCAGGCCAATCCTTCGATGTCGCTCAGAATCGGTTCGAGTCCGAGCAGACCGCTGCGACCACCCTGGATGTCGATCTGCGTCGTATCACCCGTGACGACCACCTTTGAGCCGAATCCGATTCGGGTGAGGAACATCTTCATCTGCTCCGGTGTCGTGTTCTGGGCCTCGTCGAGAATGATGAAGCTTCCGTTGAGCGTGCGACCACGCATGAACGCAAGCGGCGCAACCTCGACAGTGCCGCGCTCGAGCAAACGCTGAGCTCCTTCGGCTTCGACCATGTCGTACAGCGCGTCATACAGCGGCCGCAGGTACGGATCGACCTTCGCCATCATGTCGCCCGGGAGGAAACCGAGGCGCTCGCCGGCTTCAACCGCTGGGCGAGTGAGGATGATTCGATCAACTTCTTTGGCCTGCAGAGCCTGAACGGCCATCGCCACTGCGAGCCAGCTCTTGCCCGTACCAGCCGGGCCGACGCCGAAGGTGACGATGTTGTTCTTGATCGCCTCGATGTAGCGCTTCTGACCACTCGTCTTCGGTCGGACCATCCGCCCGCGGGAGCTGCGCAGAACATCAGTGGTCAGCACTTCCGATGGGCGCTCGTCGGCCTTAACCATGTCGATACTCCGTCGCACGGCCACTGGTTCGAGAACCTGACCTTGCTGGAGCAGAACGACAAGCTCCTCGAAAAGTCGGCCAACTAGTTCGGCGGCGGGGCCAGAAACGGTGATCTCGTTGCCACGAACGTGAACGATCGAATCCGGAAACGCATCTTCGACCAAGCGCAGCAATTCGTCGCGGGAACCGAGCAGGCCGGTCATCAGGTGATTTCCGGGGACGTGGACGACAACGGTGGTTTCAGGCATGTGGCCACAGCCTAGAGGCGGGCCGGATGACTCTGCCCCAGCCGGGGTCATCCGTGTGATCCTCCGATTCCGCCATCTGCCCAACCTCGCGCGCTGGAGCACTCATGACTACTCAATCCCCCGACAGCACTTCGCCCGGATCCGACGACGAGATCGGCGTCTGGATGCTCCGCTTCATGGCTGACGACGCCGCCGATGGGCGAGCACGAGTCGAGACATGGCGACGGCGAACTGATGAGAGCGCCACTGTCGTCGGAGTTCTTGCCGACATCGCCGAAAGTGACCGGTCCGTCGAGATCAACACCATCTCCGGCAACACTCATGTCGGACATGTTGCGCACGTTGGCGACGCCGCCGTCGTCATCGAAACTCAGAATCGACAACTCGTTGTCGTCCGAACGTCGGCGATTGCGGCAGTTATCCCCGAGCGGGGATTCCGAGTACCCGGCGAGGGTGTTTCGACCTCGACCCGGTCGCTCCGAGCGATCATTGACGCCGTCATCGAGCCCGGGGACGTTCTGAACGTGATCGCCGGAGGGTCATCGATTATCGGGGAGTTCATCAGCTGCGGACAGGAAGTTCTCCTGTTGCGGGCAGCAATGAACCGGACCTTTTACCTCGCGCTCGAGGCGATCGGCGAGATCTCGCTAGCGACCAACTCGGGATGGAGATGATCCAGCGAACCCGGTTCGATGCGGCATGACGAGACAAACGATTCGACCTCGTGACGCTGCAGACGAATGACCCGACCAAACCGGTACGCGGGCAGACGACCCTCGTCAATGAATCGGTAGAGCGTGCGCGTACCGATGCCTAACAACTCAGCGGCATCGCTGCTGCTCAACCATTCCGTTTTCTGTCGCTCCGACATGGCGCACAACATACGGATAGTGACTGGCTGACGTAAGCGCCGAACGACCCATCTTCAGCGAGCGTCGACAGACGCTTGTCACTTCGCAAATGGTCCATTCGGCATCTTCACGGTTCCCGATCCGTTCCCTATGGTGCCGCTCCCCAACCCGGTCCGGCAGAGGCGGAAGGCGATCGATATGCACACGACAACACCTCAAGATGGAACGATTCCGACAACAACCGAGACCGGCGGCGCCATCCGCACACGCCTAGTCCCGCGGGTTCGACCTCGCCCCAACGGGCGCTCGCTCGCTGGTGCACTACTCGTCACGCTCGCCGCGGTCGGAGCCTTTTGGGTGGCGGGGGCCGACAGTGCACCACCGACACAATCGGTCCTCGTCGCCCGTCGCCCCCTTTCGCCTGGCGAACAACTGACATCGTCTGATCTCGAGATCCGCAAAGTCACGATTTTGGATGGGTTCGATACCCACACGTATTCCGATCCTGCGCAGGTCATTGGGGGCGCCATGCTCGCCCCACTAGGCAAAGGCGAATTACTCCAGCGCAGCGCGGTTCTCACCGACGCTTCCGCAAAAGTAGGGGCCCTCGAATTCTCCTTCCCGATCGACAGGGAACGAGCCATGAACGGCGAGCTACGCCCGGGCGAGACGATCGATCTTCTGGCTACATACGGGACGGGCATCGATGCGGTCACGACCGTGCTCGCTCGCAACGCTCTCGTTCGCCAGCTCGATAAGCAGAACGACGGCACCATGGGTGCCACCGGACGCGTCGTGCTCACCATTGGACTGGCCACGGCAGACGAACTGCTCAACGCCGTGCACGCTGCGCAGGTTGCCGGTCTCACTGCCGTCCGCTCGACCGGGGCCGGCCCATCGACCATCGGGCGAACATCGACGTCCAGCCCGATTTCTGCAGATCGAACAATGACTGACCTTCTCGGGGCACAGCGATGAACTCCGAGCAGTTTGTTGTATTGGGTCTAGCCCGCCCTCGCACACCGTGGTTTGCTGACGTCGGCCAGTGGGCTACCTCGGCTGAACTCCCGATCGAATTCGTGCGCTGCGTCTCGGCTGACGAGATCAGGGCTCGTATCGGTTCTGGTCGCTCCTATTCAGCTCTGCTCCTCGATGAAGACTCTCCCGGCGTCGACCGAGATCTTCTGGCCCTTGCCGCTGAGTCCGGTTGCGCGTCATTCATCGTCGTCGGGCCGAATCCTCGTCGACGCTGGATCCAAATCGGCGCCGTCGGGGTGCTTGAACGCCCCCTCACACCCGACGCTCTTCACGCTGCCTTGCGGACCCGAGCCCGCAGTGTCGAACGGGTCGATGACCTCGCGTTTAGGGATCGGGCCGGGAGCATTTCTCCGCTCTCCGGTCGACTGATCACGGTTGTCGGGCCAGGAGGTTCCGGAACGTCAACCATCGCAATGGCGATCGCACAAGGAGCAGCAACCGATCCCCGCAATGGCGGAAGTGTTGCCCTCATCGATGCATGTCTGAATTCGTCGCTTGCTCTCCTCCATGATCTCGGTGACGTTGTCCCCGGGCTTCCCGAACTCGTCGAAGCCCACCGCGTCGCTTCACTCGATCCGAACGCAGTCCGAAACGGACTGTGGGTCTGCGCCGAGAGGGGTTACGACCTTCTTGCCGGGGTCAGGCGCCATCGCGACTGGACATCGCTTCGACCCCGAGCCACCGAGTCTGCAGTGCGTTCACTCCGCCAGACATACGCACTCGTTGTTGCCGATACAGATTCAGAGTTCGAAGGTGAACGCGAGACCGGCTCGCTCGATATCGAGGATCGAAATCATCTCGCACGACATCTCGCCTTCAGCGCTGACCTCATTGTCGTCACGGGGCGAACCGACATCAACGGATTTTCTCGAATGCTCCGCCTCGCCGCTGACCTGCTCGATCACGGGGTCGAACCGGAACGCATTCAGCCGGTAGTGATTGGGACATCGCGTAACCCCCACCTCGCTCGAGAACTCCGCCGTTCACTTCATGACCTCCTCTCCACGATGAGTCCTGATTCAGAGACACAGCCCGCTCTACTGATCCCAACGTCACGCGAGATTTCCTCAATCCGTCACGACGGATCGGCACTCCCTAATCGACTCGTTGCGCCACTCACCAGTCGTATCCGCTCGTCGCTTGCGAACGTTCCGATCAAGCGAGCCGCTGCCGCCGAACCAATTCGTATCCCTACCACTCGCCTCGGACGGGTCTCATGACACTCCCGGAAATCGAACTCGCAGTTCAGCAACGGGCCAAATCGGTCGATCTCGACATGGCTACCGAAACTGGCCGGACGGCGCTGCGCGCACTCATTGATGACGAACTGCATCGTTTGGATGATGACGTCCGCCGCGGCACGCGATTAGAGCCCCTAGCCAACACTCCGCTCCTTGCCGACCGGGCATGGCGCAATCTCGCTCTGTACGGGCCACTCACCGAGTTGCTCGCCGACCCTGATGTCTGGGAGATCGAGCTCAATGCGCCCGGCGAGATCTTCGTGAAACGACACCGAGGGATGAGCGGGTATCACCACGAGGGATTTCATGACAACGACCATGTGACGCGAACACTCACCAAACTGCTCGACGATTCCTCCAGTAGTCATCGCAAACTCGACCCAACCGAAGGCCTGCAGGATGCACAGCTCGATGATGGATCGCGCCTTCACATCGTGCACGGAGACCTCGCCAGAGGCGGTCACACCATGGTGAACATCCGACGATTCACAGGGGTCCCGTACACGCGCCTCGAGGAACTCGTTGAGCGCGACACCCTCAGCAGTGCTGCCGCCGAGTTCCTTGCCGAGGCTGTACGCAATGGCGCCACCATCGTCTTCGCCGGCGCACCAGGCTCGGGGAAGACCACGATGCTCTCGTGTTGTCTCGGCGAACTCGACCCATCCAAGAGGGTCGTAATTGCCGAGGAGGTGTTTGAAGTCGACGCCCCGCTCTCGAACGTCGCAAGCATGCAGACACGCGCCGCCCGCAGCGATCGACCTAGCATCGACCTCAGAAGGCTCGTCGCGGGATTCCTACGAATGGCACCCGACGTCGCCGTTGTGGGCGAAGTTCGCGATCGCGAAGCACTACCGCTTCTTCTGACATTGTCGTCAGGAGTCAAGGGTTTCACCACGATCCACGCTTCCAACGCTCGCGGCGCGTTGTCGCGGATTCGCTTCCTCGCCGAACTATCCGAGGCGGCCCGCAATCTTCCCCACTCTGCACTCACAACACTCGTATCCGAAGCCGTTGATCTCGTCGTCTTCTCCCGACGCGGCCCCGAAGGACCACAGGTCGTGGAGATCATTGCGGTCGAGGACCTCACCGGAAGCAGTGAGTCCGGAACGTTCACCACAACCGATTTGTTCAACCGCGACAATCCAGAGCGCGTGCTCGCCCGAACCGGAAACAGTTCACGACGACTCGCCTGGATGACAAAGGCCGAGCGATGATCACGATTCTTGTGGCCGTCGGCGTCGCCTACGGGACCCATCTGCTCTACACCTCGTTGACGTTGGGATGGAAAGGAACCCGCCCCGGCCCCCATCGCCTTGTGCAGGTCCGGAGTGCCCGACACGGCTTTGCCGACTATTTGGCCCAATCCGGACTCGGAGCCACCCGGCCTGTCGAGATCCTCGCCGCTCTCGTCATTGCGTGGCTCGTTGGTGCCAGTACATGTTTCGCCCTTTTCGGTACTGCCCTCGCTGCCGCAGTCGGCGGAACCATGGCGGCAACCACACCGATCGCCGCAATTCGCCAACGGCGGCAAAAGAGGCTTGCTATCGCCCGTGAGTCATGGCCCCGAATGATCGAGGAGCTTCGCCTTCTCACCGCGTCGGCGGGACGTTCGCTGCCGCAGGCCCTTCTCGAGGTCGGCCTTGGGGGTCCTCCCGAGTTTCGAGAAGCGTTTGCCTCAGCTCAGCGCGAGTGGACGCTCACGACCGATTTCCCCCGGACACTCCTCGTACTGCGTGACTCGTTGGCTGATCCAACGTGCGATGTCATCTGCGAAACGCTCCTCATCGCACACGAGGTCGGCGGCTCGGGGATCGAGCATCGACTTGCCGAACTGGCAATGGATCGACGCGAAGACGCGAAGTATCGCAACGACGTCAATGCTCGACAGGCAGGCGTCCGCTTCGCACGACGATTCGTACTTCTTGTCCCACTTGGTATGGCGGCCGCGGGTCTCTCGGTGGGTACAGGCCGCAGCGCGTACCAATCCACGCTCGGCCAGGCCGCCGTTCTCACCGCTCTCGCAATGATCGCCGTGTGCTGGATATGGGCTGGTCGGATGCTTCAACTGCCGGGCGAAGAGCGGGTATTCGCCCGATGAACCGGCTCCCGATCTTCATCGTTCTCCTTGTCTCATGCGGGTCGTGGCTGCTCCTTCGGGAGATGCGCTGGTTCCGTCGTGTCGGTCTCACCGATCGGCTTCGCCCTTATCTGGCCGGCGGCTCAACGTCGCCAAGCACACCGATCGACAGGTCGATGGCCAGCTTCACTTCGGCTCTGACCCCGAGCATCCAAGCCATCGGCGACCGAGTGGCGTCGCTATTCGGCAGCACAGAAAGTCTCGGCCGACAACTGGAACGGGTTCACTCACCACTCTCCCCGGCCGCATTCCGACTTCGTCAGATCGGCTGGTGTGTCATCGGGTTTGCCCTCGGGTCACTCGTCGCCGTTTCCGTTCGCCCCCCGGCCCTGTTCACCATGCTCCTCGTCGTCGGCGCACCCACAATCATCTTTCTGCTCCTCGAACTCGAACTCACTCACCAGTCCACGCAGTGGCGACGACAGATCACCCTCGAACTCCCCGTCGTCAGCGAACAACTCGCGATGCTCCTTTCCAGCGGCTTCTCGCTCGGAGCAGGTCTGAATCGATTGTCCACCCGGTCAAGCGGAACAATCGCCAGAGACCTGCGGCGCGTCGTCAACCGAATCCAGCAGGGTCTCGACGAAACACAAGCCCTCAGAGAGTGGTCCGACCTCGCCAATGTCCCGGCCCTCGACCGCCTCATTTCCGTCTTGGCCATGAATCGCGCCGCAAGCGACCTTGGGCGACTCATCACCGACGAGGCACGGGTCTGTCGCGCCGACGTTCATCGCGAGCTCATCGAACGCATTGAGCGTCGCGGCCAACAGGTCTGGATCCCGGTCACTGTCGCGACCCTCGTGCCCGGGGTTCTGTTTCTCGCCGTGCCTTTTGCCCAGGCGCTCCAGATCTTCGCCAGCGGATGAAGAACAACAACCCCGACAGTCAGACCAAACAACAGATGGAGAAACCAATGCAGAACGAAATCACTGTGCCCGAGACCGACTTGTCCGAAACCGACTTGTCCGAAACCGATGAGCCCACCATGCCGGAGAATACGCGCCGCCGTGGCGTCGGAGACCGGGGCGAGGGTGTGATTTCCGCGGCTATCGCCGTGTTGATCATGGCCTTTCTCGGAGCTGCAATGTGGGTGGGCTTCCAACAGATGTGGAAGACCACGGAGTCGACGACGAACGAGAAGATCATGCAGATCGGCTCGAGGTGACCCACAAAAGTGGAGTCGTCGACAACGATCCTGTCGAGCACGAGCGTGGCAGCGGCCTTATCGGAACCATTAGCGGACTTCTGGTTTTCCTTGCACTCATGCTTTTCGCCGTGCAATCGCTGATCGGCGTCTACGCAAGGTCGATGGTTACCGATGCCGCGTATGAGGGTGCGCGGCTCGTCGCTGGAGCGCGCGTCGACCAAAGTGACTGGATCGCGCGCCAATCGGCACAACGCGATGCCGAGTTGGAGGTCCGATCGCTTCTCGGAGAATTCGGGAAGACGATTTCTCTTGATTGGTCGCAAACGACTCCGGACACAGTCGCTCTGACCGTCAAGGCTCGTCCCCCCGCGTTCGCTTTGGCCAGCCTCGGCCCTGCCGCACTCTCCCTCATCGAAAAGACCGTGCGGGTCAGAGTCGAGCAGTTGCAATGAGGCAGAGCGACCGCATCGACTGGCGCAGCGAAAGTGGTCAGGTAGCCGGCGTCGAGGTTTTGCCCTTCGGCATCCTCACGTTCGTCATTGGAATGCTCCTTGTCGTGAATGCGTGGGCGGTGGTCGATGCCGATCTCGCCACCACGAGCGCAGCACGCGAAGCCGTGCGCGCCTATGTCGAAGCGCCAAATGGTGACGTTGCCCCGTGGCTCGCCGTGGCCGCGGCAACACGGGCATTTGGCGGTCACGGTCGATCCGTCGACTCGAACTCACTTTCATTCGCACACGAAGGAGATAGGCCCTGGGGTCGATGCGCCCGAGTCACTGTCACCGTCCGACATCCCATGCCGGCCCTTCGTCTGCCCGTCATAGGTGGGTTCGGACACGCATTCGACGTCGTCGCACGACAGAGCGAGATCATCGACCCCTATCGCAGCGGGCTCGCCGGCGAAGCCCGATGTTGAAACGTCGGTGCGGCAACGAGCGCGGCAGTGTCCTCATACTCATGCCGTGCGCTGTCCTCATTGTCATCATCCTCGGGGCCATCGCCGTCGATCTTGCGGCCGTGCGCCTCGGCCAACGCGATCTTCAGGCAGCGGCAACCGACGCAGCTAACGATGCCGTCACCGCCGGACTCGACGAGTGGGCGTTTCGCATCGGTGCGGGGTACCGACTCGATCCGGTCCTCGTGAACAACGCCGCAGTCCGGGCCATCGGCGCCAAGGGACTCCTCGGAGTTCTTGATGCCGCCCCCGAGGTCACGATCAATTTCGACGGATCGGTAAGCGTTCGCCTCCGACAACGAGTCCCCCACATCTTCGGTAAGGCGATTCCGGGGACAGCCAACGACACACTCGTAAATGCGATAGCTACGGCACACGTCCGACAGCGCTGAAATCCCGGTTCGTAGGCGGGCCCCACTGCGCCGTACTGTCGGAGGTCCATGACCGACGCTGACGAACCAGAGGACTTTGTCCTCGAAGAGGCCGAAGAGGCCCTGGTCGACGGCGACCGCGCCTTTGAGCCGGGATCGGTTCGGGCCGTTCTGGCCAACCGGAACTTCCGCACGATGTGGTTGGCGATGCTTGGTTCAGGCATTGGCACGTGGATGCAGAACGTCATTCTGGCCGCCTACGTCTATTCGGTCACCAGAAGTGCATGGCTTGTCAGCCTCGTCGGCTTCTTTAACCTTGTCCCCCAGTTGCTCTTCGCGACATTTGGCGGCGCGATCGCTGACATGTTCGATCGCAAGAAACTCATCATTTGGCTCTCGCTTGAGCAGATGATCGCTTCACTCGCCATTGCCTGGATCGTGCGAACAACCGACTTCTCCCGACCCGCCCTTCTCGCCGCTGTGGGTGCAGTTGGCATTGGCGCCGCATTGCAGGGCCCTGTATTTCTGGCTGTCACGCCATCTCTCGTACCCAAAAAGGATCTCGCCGGAGCGATATCACTCAACTCCGTGAGCATGAACGTGTCACGGGTGATCGGTCCCGCGATCGGCGCCGTTCTTTACGTGTTCGTCGGCGCGTCGTGGGTCTTTGTCGCCAACGCCGCCACGTACGTCTTCATCATGATCGGTATCACGTGGGTGCAGGTTCCGAAGGTCGAGAAGATTCAGGGCGAGAGTGGCCTGGAAAAGATCCTCGGCGGATTTCGGTTTGTACGACGCGATCCCGTTGTCTTGCGAGCCGTTTCGACGGTGTTCTTGTTCTCCATGTTCTGCATGCCGTTCGTGGTTGTCTTTCCCGTTCTCGTCTCCGAACACATGGGTGTCGCTACGAAGAGCACCCTTTATGGCCTCCTCTATGCCACGTTCGGACTCGGTGCCGTCGTCGGTGCGCTCTCAATCGGCACGTTCTTCTCGGGACGCAATCTGACATCGCTCGTCCGGGTGTCCTTCGTCGGTTTCGGCATCAGCCTCGCAGTTTTCAATTCCGTCAAAGGCCCAATCCCTGCGTTTCCTGTCGGATTCATTCTCGGCTTCTGCTACTTCGCGACCGTCACATCGCTCGCGACTGTCTTTCAGTCGCGACTTGATCACAACATCCGCGGTCGTGTGAGCGCGGTCTGGATGATGTGCTTCGGTGGAACTGTTCCGGTGAGTGGACTCATTGCCGGTTGGGTTGTCACGCGCACATCGGTCGGAGCCGTTGTGTACTTCGGCGCCGCCTTCGCGCTATTTCTTGCCGTCTTCGCCGATCTGCGCATGCCCGAGCAGCGCACCGGCATCAGACAATTACTCAGACGCTGAGCAACGCCGCCGCCAGCCGTTCGAGACCGGCGATCCGACTGCCCTTCACCAATACTGCATCGGATGGCCCAAGATCACCGAGTGCGGTGACCGCGCCCTCAATCGAATCCACGGGTTTCACCCCGTAGGCATTGGTTCCGAAGGCGATTAAGCGAACGCCGAGTTCCGCGGCCAATGCAGCAACGTCCAGGTGTGCCGCCTCACTGTGATCACCAAGTTCCGCCATCGGACCGAGTACTGCGAGGTGACGATCTGCCGACAGGTGCGCGACAGATCGCAACGCGGCGGCCATCGATGCTGGCCCCGCGTTGTATGAATCGTTAAGGATGCGCGCACCAGATGGTGCGACCTGCAGGTCCATCCGCCACGGTGAGATTGCCGCTTCTTCGAGCCCGAAGACCACATCGTCCAACGGCATGTCGTTCACGAGAGCGATAGCCGCGGCTGCGAGTGCGTTACCGACATGATGGTGACCGCGGACCGCAAGCCGAACATCGGTCGATCCCCACTCGGTTTCGAGACGGAACGACGCTCGCAATTCATCATCGAGGACGATGTTGGTGGCACGAACATCACCCGAATCGATTCCGAAGAACAGCACCCGGGCCGATGTGCGCGACGCCATGGCCGCGACATGAGCATTGTCGGCATTCAGAATCGCCACTCCTGATCCAGGAACAGCTTCGACCAATTCGCCTTTAGCGCGAGCAATGTCTTCAAGGCCGCCCATGAATTCCGAATGCGCCAGTTCAACGGCGGTGACAACGGCGATGGTCGGGCGAGCAATCGCACACAGATCATCTATGTGCCCGATGCCGCGCGAACCCATCTCGATCACAGCGATCTGCGTGCCAAAGACTGCGTTCACAAGAGTCAACGGAACACCAAGTTCGTTGTTGAAGCTTTTCTCGCTGGCAGTCACAACAAGCTGCCGCGACAAGATTGCTGCCGCAAGATCCTTCGCTGACGTCTTGCCCACCGAACCAGTGATGCCCACCACCCGATCGGGAAGTCGATCGCGGGCCAGTGCTCCGAGAGCTGAAAACGCGGCCTCGACGTCGGTGACGACAATCGAGGTCGCGCCCTCAAACGGCCCTTGAGAAGTCAGAACGGCACCCGCTCCAGATGCAGCGGCGGAAGCGAGAAACTCGTGCCCATCTCGATCACCGCGGACTGGCACGAACAGCTGACCGGGGACGAGGATGCGCGAATCGATCGCGGCACCGTCAATCTCCACGTCTACGCCGACAAGAGTGCCCCCAACAGCAGCGGCGATCTCAGAGGCGAGGAGTTTCACTCTCCAAACATACCGGCGTGTGATCGATTGAACGGGCGCCCCCGACTACGGTCGGTTCATGGCCGGTTCCGAACGATTGCGACTCGTTGTGCTTTTCGGCGGTCAGTCCGCCGAACACGATGTCTCTCGGGTGACTGCCCGTCACGTTCTCGCCGCCGCTGATCCAGAGCGTTATCACCTGCTTCCTATTGGCATCGGCCGTGATGGTCGCTGGGTCCGCGCCGACGCAGCGATCGCCGCTCTGGCTAAAGGAACCGAGTTCCTTCCCGAATCGCTCGCTGTCGAAGGACCAACCGTCAATCCATTCGACGTTCTTGACAAGACCGACGGTCCCGTCGTCGTGATGCCTCTGCTTCATGGCCCTATGGGCGAAGACGGAACTGTCCAAGGCCTGCTCGAAGTGGCCGGCGTCGCCTACGTCGGTTCTGGTGTCCTCGGTTCATCAATGTCAATGGACAAAGTCGCCGCCAAGCATCTCGCTGCTGCCCACGGGTTCGCCCAGACGGCATGGCGCGGCCTGCATCGCAGCGACGTCCCCGACTCACCGGTAGGCGAAGAGTTTCTCGACGGACTCGCAAAGGAACTTGGATTCCCAATGTTCGTCAAGCCCGCCAACATGGGTTCGTCGATCGGCATTTCAAAAGTTGGTGACCGTGCGACATTGCGCCCGGCAATCGACGCTGCGCTTCAACACGACGACTGGATTGTCGTCGAAGAAGGCGTTGTTGCTCGCGAGATCGAAGTCGCTGTTCTTGGCCACACCACATCGCCACGAGCATCGGTTCCGGGCGAGATCATCGCCGGTGCCGAGTTCTACGATTACAACGACAAATACGCCGATGGCGTGGCGCAGCTCCTCATACCTGCTCCACTCAATGATGAATTGACTGAACAGGTTCGCGATTTTGCCTGTCGGGTGTTTCGTGCGTATCGGGCCGAGGGCTTTGCCCGCGTCGACTTTCTCTTTGAGGAAGGCGGACGCGGCCTATTGCTCAACGAAATCAACACGATTCCTGGATTCACGCCTATCTCCATGTATCCGCAGATGTGGCAGGCATCAGGACTTCCGTACCGGGCCCTGATCGACGAACTGGTTGGCCTCGCCATTGAGCGGCACGATCTCGCCGCCCGGACCCGCCTGCACTAAGTCTGGTTCTACGGAACCGCGACCATTGCGGCACGTAGGAAGGCCAACAACTCGCGACGACGGATCACCGTCGAGCGCAATGTCGGTTCGACTCCGACGGCACGCAGCACCTCGGCTTCGGTCGCAACGCCAAGCACGGTCGAATACGCAGACACAAGAAGCAGGCCGGGATCACAACGCCGAATGCGACCGGCGTCCATCTCGCGAGAGAAATAGTCGCGGGCCCGTTCCACGAATGGTTCGAGGTCAGTCGACACGCGAAGGGCGGCATTGCCACCCAAACGACTCACTTCACGGATCAGGCCGAGCAGCTCCGGGCGACGCAACGCGACGCGAAAGACCGCCCGCACGAGAGACTCGATGCGATCCCAACCGGTACCGGCGTCGTTTAGGGCCCCGTCGAAGGCGATGATCAGATCGAGGCAGGCCCGGTCGATAACGGCATCAAGAAGGGCGACCTTCGAGGGGTAGTGGTACAGGATCGCCTGCTTCGACACCCCAAGTTCTGCGGCGATCTGATCCAGTGAGGTCGCATCGAATCCGTCCGTGCCGAACGAATTGAGGGCTTCGTTCAGGATCCGATCCTCGGTGGCTTTCGTCTGTGCCGCCCGTTTACCCGGCTTACGGGGCCCTGTTCCAGCCCCTGATCGAGGCCGCGCTCGAAGCTCCGATGCCATGGGGGGAAGGGAAACGGGGGCGGCCATGAGGACCATGGTAGACGATTCACTTACCAAGTGGTAAACATTCGTCCGTGATTCGTGAATCTCTCGCCGGCAAGCGTCTATTCATCACCGGCACCACCGGGTTCCTCGGCACCAACCTGCTCGAGCGACTCCTGCGTTCGGTGCCCGAGTGTGAAGTTGTGTTGCTGGTGCGCGCCGGTAAACGATCGAGCGTCGAGCAACGCGTCAAGCGCGAGATCTTTAAGAACGACGCTTTCGACCGTTTGCGGGCCAAACTCGGTGCCGAGGGGTTCGCCGAGATGATCGAACGCCGCGTCACGTCGGTTGCCGGCGATGTCGGCCGTGACGGCCTTGGTCTCGACGAAGCAGGCCGTGCGGTGCTGGCCAGTTGCGACATCATCATTCACTCAGCCGCCACCGTGAGCTTCGATTCCCCGCTCGATTCGGCCGTTGAGGTCAATCTCCTCGGCCCGACCCGTATTGCACTCACGTGCCAGGACCTCGGCATCACACCTCATCTCGTCGCCGTCTCGACCTGTTACGTCGCTGGCAATCGCCGCGGTGCCGCTCCCGAACAACTCGTTGACGAAAGCCCCTTCTTTATTGATGTTCCGTGGCGCGGAGAAGTCGAGGGCGCGCGTCGTGCTCGTCGCGACGCCGATGCCGACAGCCGCACACCCGAGAAGCTCAAGGAATTCCGTGAACGGGCCCGCCGCGAACTCGGTGCCGCCGGCACTCCCCTGCTCGCCGACAAGACCGAACAGTGGCGCACCCGATGGGTGGCCGATCGCATGGTCGAAGCCGGCCGCGCTCGCGCCGCTTCGCTCGGATGGCCCGACGCGTATGCCTATACAAAGGCCCTCGGCGAACGAGCACTTGTCGAGAACCGGGGCAACGTGCCCGTCAGCATCGTGCGTCCCTCGATTATCGAGTCGGCACTCGCCGAACCGGTTCCCGGCTGGATCCGCGGCTTCCGGATGGCCGAGCCGGTCATCATCAGTTACGCACGCGGTCTGCTCAAGGAATTCCCGGGCATCCCCGAAGGCATCGTCGACGTCATCCCCGTCGATCTCGTGTCGGCCGCGATCATCGCCGTGGCCGCCAAAGGGCCCGAAGAAAAGCCCGAGGTCGTGCAGGTCGCATCCGGATCGCAGAATCCCCTGCGCTATCGCCGACTCGTCGATCTCATCAGCGCCTGGTTCCAGCTGCATCCGCTCTATGACACAAAGGGCCAGCCGATCATGGTGCCCACGTGGTCGTTTCCTGGTCGCGGCAGTGTTCAAACACAGTTGCAGCGGGCGAAGTCCGGCCTCGAACGCGTCGAAAGCGTGCTCTCGGCTCTGCCGTTGCGCGGCGCACAGGCCCAATGGGGCGCATCGATTGAAGCAAAACGTGAAGAAGCGGAACGTGCCCTCGGATACGTCGAGCTCTACGGCGCGTACGCCGAGTGTGAGGCCGTTTACGGACTTGATCGCCTCATCGCGATGTGGGACGCACACAGTGCGGAGGACCAGCGGGACTTCTGCTTTGATCCCCGCGTTATCGACTGGGACTACTTCGTTGAGGAGATCCATCTGCCGTCGGTCGTCAAGGCCGCCCGTGTGCGCACGACGCCCGGAGGAAAGGTCGGAGCATCACGTTCGACTCGTCTGCGCGAGCAGGTACTCGCCCCCGAACGTCAGCTCGCCGCATTCGATCTCGAGAACACCCTCATCGCGTCGAACGTCGTATCGAGTTACGCGTTCATCGCAACACGACGTATGCCCCGCGACGAGCGCATTCGTTTCGTTGCCTCGCTTTTGGCCGAGGGACCCTCGCTGCTCTCACTCGATCGTAAGGACAGAAGCGATTTCCTGCGCATGTTCTACCGTCGCTATGACGGTGCCCCGATCGACCAGATCGCCGAGGACTCGGCCGAAATGTTCAGTCGGCTCATCCTCGCCAAGTCGTTTCCTGCGGCAATCAGACGCGTTCGTGCCCACAAGGCAGCTGGCCATCGCACGGTATTGATCACCGGCGCACTCGACTTTGTCGTCAAGCCCCTCGAGCCTCTCTTCGACGACATCATCGCCACCGAGATGAACACAAGCGGCGGCACCTACAACGGCGAGCTCGCCAATGTTCCGCCGACCGGTGAGAGTCGTGCCCAGGTGTTGATGGACTACGCCGAGCTACACGGACTCGACCTCGCCGAAACAGTTGCGTACGCCGATTCAACCTCTGATCTGCCGATGCTTGAGGCCGTCGGGTTCCCTGTGGCCGTGAATCCGGAAATGCGACTCGCAGCACTCGCCCGCAAACGCGGCTGGCTCGTCGAACAGTTCTCGAAGTCGCCAGGTTCGGCTCGCACGCTCGTCCCGATCGGGCCTCGTCGGGGTCGCAACGGTGGTCTTTCCAATCCCCTCGTTCCTGGAGGCACAGCATGAGAGCGCTCCGTTTCGAACGGAACATCCCGCGCTTCGCTGCCGCAACCATCGCCAGTCGTCTCGGCGGCAGCGGTGCCAAGGTCGGCCCGTTGCGTCTGCGCTCAATCGATGCTCCGAAACTTCCTGGCGCCGACTGGGTCGAGATCCTTCCCCGCCTTTCCGGCATCTGCGGTTCCGATCTCGCCACCATCAACGCACAGAGCACGCGCTACTTCGAGCCGATCGTTTCGTTTCCTTTCGTTCCCGGCCACGAGATCGTTGCCGACCTGCGTGAGCCCGTCGGCAACATTCCTGCTGGCCGCGTGGTTGTCGAACCCGTGCTCGGTTGCGTTACTCGGGGCATCGCTCCCGTCTGTGCAGCATGCGAACGTGGCGATCTCGGCAACTGCGAGCGCATCGCGTTCGGGGCCCTCGAAGCCGGATTGCAGACCGGGTTCTGCTGCTCGACGGGTGGCGGCTGGTCAACGCGCATGGTCGCTCATGTCAGCCAGCTGCATCCCGTTCCCGAATCCTGGACTGACGAGGCGGCCGTCATGGTCGAGCCGACCGCGTGTGCCGTGCACGGGGCTCTCATCGCCGATGTGGCCGAGGGCGACCTTGTTGTCGTGCTCGGTTCCGGCACCTTGGGCCTGCTCACCATCGCCGCACTGCGCCGCTTCGGTCGGCCCTGCACAATCCTTGCGGTCGCAAAACACCCACATCAACGCGAACTAGCGGCCGAGTTCGGCGCCGACATCGTCGTGTCGCCCAATGAGCTCACCCGTTCGGTCCGTCGGGCCAGCAACTCACTTGCACTCGGAGACGGAGACATCATCCGCCTCACCGGTGGCGCCGATCACGTGATCGATTGCGTGGGTTCGCAGGAAAGCATCGCCGAAGCGCTCGGCGTCGTGCGTCCGAAGGGTCGCATCACGCTCGTCGGGATGCCGGGCCACGTGTCTGTCGATCTCACCGGTCTCTGGCAGCGCGAGATCACACTTTCGGGTTCGTATGCCTACGGGACCGAAACCCTCCCCGACGGTTCGCGTCGCCGCACCTTCGATCTGGCCTTCGAGCTGGTCGAGGCTGCCGATCTCGGACGTCTCGTGTCCGCTGTCTATCCGCTCTCCAGCCATGAACAAGCCCTCGCACACGCGTCGGCTTCAGGAGCCCGAGGTGCTGTTCGCATCGCCTTTGACCTCCGTGATGAAAAGGAACGCAATCGTGCCTAGACCAGGTTTCGTCCTCGATGTCGATCGCTCGACACCACCAATTCTCTTTCACCACGGTGAGGGATTCCGGCTTGAGCGCCTGCCCGCAGGCCGAAGCCGCGTGATCTACCCGTCGGAGCCGATTGAGGCACTCAAGAACCCCGACGCGGCGATCCGCGACGCACTGATCAACCCGATCGGCGACAGCGAGCCGCTCACCGCGCTTCTCAAGCCCGGCATGAAGCTCACCATCGCGTTCGATGACATCTCGCTGCCGTTGCCCCCAATGAAGCGCCCCGACATCCGTCAGCGCGTCATCGAGGCTGTCCTCGACCTCGCTGCCGCCGCAGGTGTCGACGACGTCATGCTCATCGCTGCACTCGCACTGCACCGTCGCATGACCGAGTCCGAACTTCGTCACGCCGTCGGTGACCGCGTGTATGACGCCTTCGCACCCGACGGTCGGCTGATCAACCATGACGCCGAAGATCCCGACAACCTTCTCTACATCGGCTCGACCGAAAAGGGTGAAGAGGTCGAGATCAACAAGCGCGCTGCCGACAGCGATCTCATCATCTACGTGAACATCAACCTCGTGTCGATGGACGGCGGCTGGAAGTCAACTGCCACGGGGCTGGCCAGTTATCGCTCGCTTCGCCATCATCACAACGTGCGCACGATGCAGCACTCGAAGTCGTTCATGGATCAGCACAAATCTGAACTCCATTCCGCCAACTGGCGTATGGGCAAGGTCCTGCGCGACTCCGGCATCAAAGTCTTCCAGATCGAGACCACGATGAACAACAACGTGTTCGGAACCGAAGGCCCGATGAGCGTTCTTCAGAAGCGCGAATGGGAATGGTCGCTCAAGGACCGCGTCACGATGGCCGGCATGAAGACTGCCCTTGATCTGATGCCGTCGCGCACAAAGCGTTCGATCTTCCAGGGTTGGCAAGCTCCGCACGCAATGACGTCGGTGCAAGCCGGTGAGGTCGAGGCCGTCCACAAACTCACCACTGAAAACGTCTACAAGCAGCATCTCGTGCAGGTCGAGGGACAGACAGATATCCTCACGATGGGCCTCCCCTACATCAGTCCGTACAACGTCAACTCGATCCTTAATCCGATTCTCGTTGCGTGTCTTGGGCTCGGTTACTTCTTCAACCTCTACCGCGGTAAGCCCCCGGTGCGCGAGGGCGGCGTCGTCATCATGAGTCATCCGACGCCGTGGGAATTCCATCCCGTTCATCACCCGAGCTACATCGACTTCTTCGAGCAGGTCCTGTCGGTCACGACAGATCCGCTCCGGATCGAAGCGGAGTTCGAGAAGTCGTTCGCCGAAGACGAGTGGTACCGACACCTCTACCGCACGAGCCACGCCTATCACGGCGTGCATCCGTTTTACATGTGGTACTGGTGCTCGCATGCACTGCAACACGTCGGCGAGGTCATCATCGTCGGTGGTGATGTGCGCGCCGTTCGTCGTCTCGGCTTCAAGCCGGCATCAACTCTGCAAGACGCACTCGAGATGGCCAGTGACGTCGTCGGCCGCGATGCCACGATCACCCATCTTCATAACCCGCCGATCCTCATGGCCGACGTCTCCTGAGGGCACTGACATGAGCAACGCAACACCTTCACGAATGCCAATCACCCGCAAGCAGGCGATAAAGCTGATCAAACGGCTTCCCGTCAACCGCACCGTGGGGAACTCTGTCGTCCGCAGAGGCGGCTCGATCGGCCGAATCGTGAAAACCCTCGTCACCGAGCCCACCGTTCCGAACGGCGTCAAGGTTCTCGCCAAGGAAAGCAAGGTCGGCGCCAATTACGACACCGACTGGGCGCGTTCGTATCCCGCCCGCGCCGCACGCGTTCTGCTTGTCGAGGGTCTCGTCCGGCCGCTCATCGACATCCTTGCCACCCCGACGGTTTACGGCGACGATCGTCTCACCGACATCGAAGGTCCGGTTGTCTTCGCTGCGAACCATCACAGCCACATCGATACTCCGTTGATGCTGTCGGTCATTCCGGAACCGTGGCGCCACCACCTCTTTATCGGTGCCGCCGCTGATTACTTCTTCGGAAACCAGATCACCTCCACTCTTTCGGCGCTGGTGATTGGTGCCATCCCGATTGAACGCACGAAGGTCACCCGCAACTCCGCCGATCAAGCGGCAGTTCTCCTTGACGACGGATGGAGCATGCTCATCTTCCCTGAAGGCGGACGCTCCCCCGACGGTTGGGGTCAGCAGTTCCGTGGAGGCGCTGCGTATCTCTCGCTTCGTTGCAACGTTCCTGTCGTTCCCGTGCATCTCGAGGGAACCGGCAAGGTGCTTCGCAAGGGCAAGAACATTCCCCGACTGCATCCGACGTCGGTCACATTCGGTAAGCCCATCATGCCGAACGAGGGCGAAGATTCACGACACCTCGCCATTCGTATCGAGGAAGCGGTCGCCGCTCTTGCTGATGAAGCAGCAACCGATTGGTGGCAGGCCCGCCGACGCGCGGCAGCAGGCGAGACTCCATCGCTTCAGGGTCCCGATGCGGGTTCATGGCGCCGGTCGTGGTCACTTGACGATCGCAAGCGCGCTCGAAACGGAAAGCGTAACTGGCCCGAGGTCTGAATTCGTTTTTGTTCAGCCTCACTCGGTGATGAACGTCAGCGTCGCGACATCGGGAACGTAGTCACCCGGATTCGCACCGACCTCGCCTGATGCACCGTCGAGATAGATGCGCCAGAAATCTGTTGTCGTCGCCGCGGTGACCGCAAATGCACGTGATGACCGCACGATGTAGGAATTTCGATCGGCGCCACGAAGAGTGAGTAACCCCTTCGGAGCACGCGCCTCGGCGAAGATTTCATCGCTCATCGTCTCCGGCGATGCGACCCTGGCATCGCCGGAGACGACGAGCAACGGTCGATTTTGCGGCCATTCAACTGCGCCGCTCATGTACTCGTTTGTCCCTAGTGACATAACGATGAACGCGTCGATTCTCTCATCGAGGCAACACGGGTTCGCCAACATCGTCGCAGCCGTGCCCGCGCCCGCACCGTCACCGACGATCCCGATCGATGACGAATCGATCATTCCCGCGAGGATTCCGCCATCGTTGGCATCGGACAACTCGAGTATCCGATCAATCACTGCGCGTACATCCCCCGGCTGGTTGATGGAATCACTTCCGTCAGGACCTCCCGGCGCATAGGAATCGCTCAGAGGGAAACTCGGTGCCGCCACGACAAAACCGGCACCAGCCCAAGCGGCAGCGAGGTCACCATAAAGCGCCGGCGTTGACCCAAGATCGTGGGCGAGAACGATGAGGGGGAACGGCCCAGAGGCCGTCGCCGGATTTTCATCGAACATCGGGGTCGGGCTCGGAATGGAATTGAAGTTGTCATCGACTGCATCAGCCAGCGACGGCGCCACCCCCGGATACCACACCCGAACCTGTAGAAACCGCTCCGGAGCGCCAGGTTGCGACGGTGTCGCAGGCACCGATCTCGTGGCGTCCGTGACGGCAAACGCCGTGATCCCCACCGGAAAGGAAGTCGCGTCGGGCGCAATCGTTGGCGCCGGTTTCGCCGAACCACTCGAGGAGCATCCCGAGGCAACAACAAGCATTGCCGCCACTGCCGTGAGACCGATTGCCGTCGTCACCAACCGTCCGAACTCCGCAATTCGCGGGCAGCGTTCACGCATGAGCCGACACTATGGCGAGAATGTACCTGTGACCTCAGCAGGCATTGGATACCTCGCAGCGCTTTTCCTCGCCGCCACGTTCCTCATTGCCGCCATCTCAAAACTCCGTGACGTCTCAGCGACTGCCGATGAGTTCGAGCTTCTCGGCGTGCCCGCTCCCAAAGCGATGGCCCGGTTCGTCCCCGTCATTGAGCTCGCCATTGCTGCGGGTCTGGTCATCGTTCCGGCGGTCGGCGGGCTCTTCGCCCTCGTAACACTTGCGTTCTTCACCACGTTTCTCGTCGGCCGTCTGCGCGCCGGCGTCAGAGTTCCGTGCGCGTGCTTCGGGGCGGCAGGAACCGCTTCTCTCTCCGGCGTTGAGATCGTTCGCAACCTCGGCCTCGTCGTGCTGGCTGCCGCCGCGATGTTGGTGCAGGAACCAACCATTCCGTCCGTTGCGGACTTCGTTCTGACCGGGGCTGTCCTCGGAGCTTGCGCCCTGAGTCTGCGCTGGGCACGGTCCCGGTAGCCTCATCTTCGTTATGAGCGACTCCGGCGACAACAACGTTCCCCGTGATCCCTGGGGTAACCCGATTGGCCCCGGCGTTCGACCACCAACGCCCCCAGCCCCATCAACGCCCGCAGCTTCTCCGTGGACACCAGCGCCAGCAGTAGCTCCGACGCCACCCGCGCCCACACCGGCACCGTCGTCGAATCCGGCCTGGCCCGGATCAGCCCCGACGCCTCCGCCAACCGTTCCCCCGACCCCGCCACCGTTCGGTGCCCCAACCTCGTTCGCGCCTCAGGGCCAACCGGTCGCCCCGCCGTGGTCGGGCCCGAAGACCGATGGACTTGCGATCGCCTCGCTTGTCGTCGGAATCATTTCGCTCTCCTGTGCCGGATACCTCGGAATCGTTCTTGGTCCGATGGCACTCATCTTCGCCAGCAAGGCCCGCACCCGCATTGAACGATCGGGCGGTTGGACCAAGGGAACCGGTCTCGCCACGGCCGGAATCGTCCTCGGCGTCATCGGCACGATTGTCTCGATCGTTTACCTGATCTTCGTTCTCCAAAACCCCAACTTCTTGCAGGATCTGGTTGATCGATTGTCGACTACGACGACCACGCCCTCCTCAGGTTCGGGTTCTCTCAACAACACCTGACCTCATCGGCTGCGATCCCGGTCCCTGTCACATTTCGGCGCTGATCCGGTTGCCATAGACTCGGACCCCTACGCCGTACGGACACCCGTTCGTGTTCGCCGACTTCCGAGAGGTTCCCCAATGGCCGTTTCCGCCACCACCCCGATCGAATTGATCAACGCCGTCTACGGCCGACTCGCCGAGCGAGTCGAACTCGGACGCACCCGTCTCGGTCGCCCGCTCACGTTCGCCGAGAAGGTTCTCGTAAACCATCTCCGTGATCCGCAGAACCAAGAACTTGAGCGCGGCCGCAGCTACGCCGATCTCGATCCCGATCGCGTCGCCATGCAGGACGCCACCGCCCAGATGGCACTGCTGCAGTTCATGACCGCCGGTTTGCCCGAGGCAGCCGTGCCGTCAACCGTTCACTGCGATCATCTGATCCAGGCAAAGAGCGAAGGTCGCATCGACCTTGCGGTCGCCAACGATGTCAATGCCGAGGTTTACGACTTCCTCGAATCCGTTTCGGCCAAGTACGGCATCGGCTTCTGGAAGCCCGGCTCCGGCATCATCCACCAGGTCGTTCTCGAGCAGTACGCGTTCCCCGGCGGCATGATGATCGGCACCGATAGCCACACCCCCAACGCTGGTGGTCTCGGCATGATCGCAATCGGTGTCGGTGGAGCCGATGCCGTCGACGTCATGACCGGCTACCCGTTCAACGTTCGCTGGCCCAAGCTGATCGGCGTGAAGCTCACCGGTGAACTCGCCGGTTGGTCGGCTCCGAAGGACATCATCCTCGAGGTCGCTCGCATCCTCACCGTCAAGGGCGGCACCGGCGCCATCGTCGAGTACTTCGGCCCCGGCGCCAACTCGATCTCCTGCACCGGCAAGGCAACGATCTGCAACATGGGTGCAGAAATCGGTGCCACTACGTCGCTGTTCCCCTACGACGCGGCCATGTCTCGCTATCTCAAGTCCACCGACCGTGCGGCGGCGGCCGAAGCAGCCGACGCCGTTGCCGCCGACCTGCGCGCCGATGACGACGTGCTCGCCAATCCCGAGAAGTACTTCGATGAGGTCATCGAGATCAACCTCTCGACCCTTGAACCGCTCATCAATGGCCCGCACACCCCTGACCGCGCCCGCAAGGTGAGCGAACTCGGCGCCGAAGCCAAGGCCGAAGGTTGGCCGATGGAAATCTCGTCAGCCCTTATCGGATCGTGCACGAACTCCTCGTACGAGGACATCAGTCGCGCTGCGTCGATCGCCCGCTTCGCTGCAGAGAACGGACTCAGCGCCAAGACGCCGCTCCTTGTCACCCCAGGTTCCGAGCAAGTTCGCGCCACTATCGAACGTGACGGCCTTCTCGCCGATCTCGAACAGATCGGTGCGACCGTGCTCGCCAATGCGTGCGGTCCGTGTATCGGGCAGTGGTCGCGCAGCGATGTGAAAGAGGGCGACACCAACATCATTGTCACCTCTTACAACCGCAACTTCCCGAAGCGCAACGACGGACTCGCATCGACGCTCGCGTTTGTCACATCACCCGAAACCGTCGTGGCTATGGCGCTCGCCGGTCGCGTCGATTTCGATCCCATCACCGACACGCTTACGAACGCGTCGGGCGAACAGGTTTCGATTCCGATTCCGGTGGGTATGGAACTTCCCGAAAAAGGCTTCACCCCCGGCGAGAGCAGTTTCATCGCTCCCCCAGCCGACAACTCGGGCGTTTCAGTGAAGGTCTCCCCGACTTCCGATCGTCTCCAGCTTCTTGAGCCCTTCGATGCGTGGGACGGCAATGACTTCACCAATCTGCCGATCCTCATGAAGGCCAAGGGCAAGTGCACGACCGATCACATCTCGGCGGCTGGTCCGTGGCTTAAGTATCGCGGCCATCTCGAGAACATCTCGGGCAACATGTTCATCGGTGCCGTCAACGCCTTCACTGACGAGGTCGGTCAGGGCAAGGATCAACTCGACGGCACGACCAAGTCCTTCCCCGACATCGGCAAGAGCTATCACCAAGCCGGTCAGGGCTGGATCGCCATCGGTGACGAGAACTACGGCGAAGGTTCGTCACGCGAGCACGCCGCAATGGAGCCTCGCTACCGCGGCGCGAAGGTTGTACTCACCCGCAGCTTCGCCCGCATCCATGAGACCAACCTCAAGAAGCAGGGTGTGCTTCCGCTCGTGTTCGCCGATCCGAAGGTTTACGACCTCATCGAGCAGGACGATCGCATCAACGTTCTTGACCTTGCCAATCTCACTCCGGATGTTCCGGTGAAGTGCCAGATCGTGAAGCCCGACGGCACGACGATCGACTTCGAAGGCATCCAGACGATGAACGACGAGCAGATCGGCTGGTTCAAGGCCGGCGGCGCACTCAACATCATCCGTCAGCGCCAGGGCGTCTAACCGACACAACCGAGCTCAGCGGCGCGGAAGTTCGAGTATTTCGGCCGCCTCGTCGCACGTTGCGACAGCGACTCCCAATGCGTCACAGACCGCAACGGCTTCGTTGACGAGTTCGACATTCGTTGGTGTGCGTTCGCCGGCGAAGAACTCCAGGCCGAGATGGATGTGTCCGCCGCGTTCTACGGCGTAACGAGCAAGTCCAGTTTCGACCACGTCGCCACCAACAACCGAGACCGCCCATGGAACGGGACAGTCACCGAGCAACTCGAGATACGCGTCTAGAGCGAGTGTGGTGGCGGGCAGACCAAACGGGGCGCCCAAGTAACCGCGCTCGGTCGACAGGTAAAACTTGAACATGGTTCCGGCCGGCAATCGGCCTGCCTTCCACCACGCGAGAGCAGTCCGCAGGAACCCGGGTTCATACATCGCGAGGCTCGGACCCAGTTGCTGTGATGCCGATAACTCCAACTGCTCAGCGATGCTGTCGTAGCTGTTCGAGTACACGAATCCACCGACAGGAACACCGTCGGGACCAACCCCACCAAGATTGACTGATCCAGGATCGCAAAGACTCAGACGCATCAGTCCGGTTGCACCGAGTATCTCGAGGTGACGAAGATCGAGTCGACCATCGATTGCATTGGCGGTCGGATAGAGCAGAGCATCGGGTCGCTCATCAAGAACAGGTCGCCAGCAGTTCAGGTACTCCTCGGCAACGGTGGCTGGTTCACCACTTCCGGAAATGTGGTTGTGGATGATCGATGCGCCAGCCTGAAACGTTGCGAGCGCATCGACAGCGATCTCGGCGGCGGTTCTCGGCACATGTGGGTTCGTCGATTTCTGCGTGATCCCGTTGATGGCCGACTCGATGATGACTGCTCCCCGTTCCATCGGCCCGACCCTAGATCGGGATCCTCATGGGCACCGGGGCAAAAAAGCCGGACCCGACTCTGGGGGCAGAGTCGGGTCCGATCACGAGTGGAAATCGTCGGGGGGACAATCTCGACACTCATCAGCGAACACTCTTCAGAGGGGGGCCTGATTCATGAGCGTTCGTCGTTGTCCTCAAATAATGCCCGAATGTTACCGATCGGTCCAACTGTTCTTAGAGATTCGTGCCATCATTATTTGTGATGGACCTTCGGCAACTGAATTCACTACTCGCAGTGGTCGACCACGGAGGCTTCTCCTCGGCCGGCCGCGCCCTGCACACCGTGCAGTCCAACGTCTCTGCCCACGTCGCCCGGCTGGAGAAGGAGTTGGGCGTGGTGCTCATCGACCGTGCCACCGGTTCGCTCACCGAGGAGGGCGCGGTCGTGGTAGGGCGGACTCGCCGGATCCATGCCGAGCTCGATGCGCTCATCGCCGATGTCGCATCAGTAAGGAATCAGGTCGCCGGACTCGTCCGCATCGGGCTGATCGGGACCACCGCCCGATGGATCGTCCCGACCCTCGTCGAGGAGGTCGCCCAGCGCCACCCACTTGTCCGCCTTGAAGTACACGATGCGACAACGCCAGCGTTGATGGTGCAACTCGAAGCGGGCGAGATCGATTTAGCCGTGGTCACGATGCCGGTGAACGAACCCGGTTTCACCATCGAACTGCTCTTCGAAGAGGATCGCCTGCTGGCCGTCTCCGCCGGCCATCCCCTCCAGCACCGCACCGAGATCACCCTCGCAGACCTCGACGGGATGCCCCTCATTCTCGAACCGGCGAGCCGACCATTCCGGCGACTGTTTGAAACCCTGATGGCCGAGCAGGGATATTCACTTGTGGCGAAAGCAGAGATCGATGGCACCCGACTCATGACCTCGATGGTGTTCGAGGGTTTCGGGGCCGCGATCGTCCCAGCCACCGCAATCCCGCTCTGGCTTGGAGGCAATTGGCGAACCATGACGATCCACGGGCTCACCGGCCGGTCCGTCGGCCTCGCCACCCGCCGCAAGGGGTTACTCTCAACTCCTGCCCGTGCCGTCGGCGAACTGCTCCGCGAAGTCATCGCTGATCGGGCCACCCGCCATCCGGGAATCCATCCCGCCCGAATGTCCTGAAATCTGCTGCATGTCCTGAACTGCAACTGTCGATCACCGCTTTGCGACTTCTTCTCTGATGACTCCTCCCCCGCCTCCGCCACCATCAACGGGTCACACCGTGCAGTTGCGCTCGCGGGTGCCCGGCGTCGTGCGGGCGGAGATCACCTCGATCGATACGGTCCATGGACTGCGATCCATCGTGCGTGTCCGCATCGGTCGGACCGAGAAGGCCGGCGCTCTCTCTCCACGTGATGGCGAGTCGATCGCCGAAGCGGCCCACGCCGCACTCGCCGAACGACTGCCGGTTGTTGTCGAACTGTCCTCCACTGGCGCCGACATCGGCGAAGGGCTTGCCGCCCTGCACGGATGGGGTCAGGCGGCGAAAGCCCTCACGGCGTGCTCGGGCATTGTCCCCACCGTCATAACCGTCAGTGGTCCTGCGGTGTCCGGGCCTGCGCTCATGCTCGGCCTTGCCGACCATGTGGTCATGACTCAAGAGGCCTATGCGTTTGTAAGCGGGCCGCACATGGTCCGGCAGTTCACCGGCGTTCCGATCGCAGCCGTTGATCTCGGTGGCGCCGCCAATCACGCCCGACACACGGGCGTCGCCAGCGTCGTCGTCGCTGATGACGACGCCGCACGCGAGGCCGTTGCCGCACTGTTCGATTACTTGCCGTCGCACAATGACGAGCTGCCCCCGCAGATTCCTACCGATGACCCGGTTGACCGACTCACCCCGGAGGCCGGCGCAATCATTCCGGCTACCGCGACCGGAAGCTACGACGTCCGCACCGTGATGCGCTCGCTCGCTGATGATGGCGAGATCCTCGAACAGAAGGCGGCCTGGGCTCCCAACCTCGTGACAGCGTTCGCCTCCATCGGCGGTCGACCTATCGGCTTTGTCGCCAATCAACCCTGCGCTCTCGCCGGCACGCTCGACATCCCCGCCTCGCAAAAGGGCGCCAGATTCGTTGCGTTCTGCGATGCGTTCAACATCCCCCTCGTGACGCTGGTGGACACTCCAGGCTTCTACCCGGGCAAGGATCTCGAATGGCGCGGGATGATCCGCCACGGGGCACAGATGGCGTTCGCCTATGCGAGAGCCACGGTTCCGCGTGTCAACGTGACGCTGCGAAAGAGCTATGGCGGGGCGTACATCGTCATGGATTCCAAGGAGATGGGTAACGATCTCGCCCTTGCCTGGCCTTCGGCGGAGATTGCCGTCATGGGAGCGAAAGGTGCCGTCGAGATCCTCCACCGACGGGCCACTCCCGAGGAACGACTCGAGCTCGAAACCGCCTACGAAGCTCGTCTCCTCAACCCGTATATCGCTGCGGACAGGGGATTCATCGACGCGGTGATCGATCCAGCCGACACTCGTCGAGAAATCGCGGCGGCGCTCGCCGTGCTCGAGAACAAGCGCGAAAAACTCGGTCCGCGCTCGCACGACAACACGCCGCTCTGATCTAGGGCTTTCTGCCACGCAGACGGCATCGCCCCCTCGCCACGGCCACTAGTATGCGAGTGAATCGCACCGAAGTCGGCAGATGTTCGTCGACATCTTCCTGCCGACTTTTCACCCAAGTGGAGCCTTTGTGAGCGAGAGCGTAACAATCACCGATAACCGAACCGGTCAGTCGATCGAGATTCCCATCGAGAATGGTGGTGTCGACGCCGCAAAGTGGTCGAAGTTGCTCCCTGGCATCTGGTTCTACGATCCGTCCTTCTCCACCACTGCCGCAGCATCAAGTTCCATCACCGATCTCGATGGCGAAGCGGGCATCCTGCGCTACCGCGGTTATCCGATCGAACAACTTGCCGAGAGCTCGACGTATCTCGAAGTTGCGTACCTGCTCATCCACGGAGAACTGCCCACACCCGAGCAGTACACGGCGTGGCAGCACGACATCACGTATCACACGTTCATCCACGAGAACGTTCGCAAGCGCTTCATGGAGGGCTTCCATCACGACGCTCATCCGATGGGAATCCTCGTCTCGACTCTTGCTGCGCTCTCGACGTTCTACCCGGATGCCAAGCAGATCTTTGACGAAGAAAGCCGTTACAAGCAGATCATTCGTCTGATCGCGAAAATGCCGACAATCGCCGCCGGCGCCCATCGTCACAGCGTTGGCATGCCGTTCGTCTACCCAGACAACAGCATGGACTTTGCCTCCAACTTCCTCTCCATGATGTGGAAAGTGGCCGAGCCCCGCTACGAGGCAAACCCCGTCCTTTCCCGTGCGCTCGACGTGCTGTTCATCCTTCACGCCGATCATGAGCAGAACTGCTCCACCACGGCAATGCGTGTCGTTGGTTCCGCCCACGCCGATCCGTATTCCGCGTCGGCCGCCGCTGCTGCTGCCCTCTATGGCCCCCGCCACGGTGGCGCTAATGAAGCCGTCATCCGCATGCTCACCGAGATCGGCACCATCGACAACGTCGAACCGTTCATCGCCGACGTGAAAGCCGGCAAGGGTCTCTTGCAGGGCTTCGGTCATCGCGTCTACAAGAACTTCGATCCGCGGGCCACGATCATCAAGAAGATCGCCTACGACGTGTTCGAGGTGACCGGTAAGAACAAGTTGCTCGACATCGCGCTCAAGCTGGAAGAAACCGCCCTCGCCGACGAATACTTCGTCAGCCGCAAGCTCTACCCGAACGTCGACTTCTACTCAGGTCTGATCTACCAGGCCATGGGCTTCCCGATGGAGATGTTCACGGTGCTGTTCGCCATCCCGCGTGTTTCGGGTTGGCTTGCCCACTGGACCGAGATGCTCGATCAGAACGTCCGCATCGCTCGCCCCCGTCAGCTCTACGTGGGTTCCGATGTGCGCAACTACGTGCCCATCGGCGAGCGCTAAACGTCGATCAAGATCTTTCCCACATTGGCATTGGTCTCCATATACGCATGGGCCGCGCCGATGTCGGCGAGGGGATAGCGCGAGTCGATCACCGGGCGCGCCAGCCCTGCGATGAACAGCGGCAACACTTCGGCAGCGAAACGCCGGCTGATGGCGATCTTTTCCGCAAGCGGACGTGAACGCAGCACTGTCCCGATGAGCGTTGCCCGTTTCGGCAACATCATCCCGATGTTCACTTCGGTGCGACCGCCGCCCATCGTTCCAACCTGAACGATCGTCCCGCCCACGCGGATGGCCGCAATGTTCCGGTCGACATAGTCGCCACCGATCACATCCAACACCACGTCGACACCAACACCGCCGGTGAAGGCGCTCGCAGCGGCGACAAAGTCCTCCGTCGCGTAGTCAATGGCAAGGTCGGCACCGAGCGCTCGACACGCATCAAGCTTCTTTGCCGATGTCGTGACGATCACGCGTGCACCCATTGCTTTGCAGATCTGAATTGCCGCCGTTCCAACGCCAGAGGCTCCGGCGTGGACAAGCGCAACCCGCCCAGAGGTCAGGCCTCCTTGGACAACCAACGCATCGAATGCGGTGATCCATACTTCGGGGATCGCTGCGGCGTCGGACAGTGCAACCGTCGACGGGACCCGGAGCACCTGATGCTCGTGAACGACAAGCTTCTCGGCATAGGACCCGCCGCCAACGATCCCCATGACTTCGTCGCCGACGGACAGTGCGCCAACTCGTTCCCCAAGGGCGGCGACCCTGCCCGAGAACTCCATTCCGGGGATCTCCGGTGCCGGAGGAGTGAATCCGGCGAGCAACGGGCTGGGGTAAAGACCCCGGCGCTGGAGCAGATCGGCTCGGTTGAGTGCCGTGGCAACGATGTCAACCAGGACCTCTTCGGGACCGGGAATCGGATCGGACACCTCCGTCAATCGGAGAACATCAACTTCGCCATATTCCGTTAGAACGATCGCGCGCATGATCGAAAGCCTACGATGCCGGAGCGAACCCCTCCCTCGGATGGAGAATCATGGCCGACAACGACACGCTTCACTACCGATCCTGTCCGCTGTGTGAAGCGACCTGCGGCCTCGAGCTCACTGTTCGCGAGGGAACCGTCGTTCGAATCCGCGGCGATCGCGACAACAGCTTTTCCAAGGGCTTCATCTGCCCCAAGGGATCAGCGCTCCATCGACTCCACGCCGATCCCGATCGGCTCCGGATGCCCGTAGTTCGTCGTGGCGAAGACCCCGCAACGGCCACGTGGGAAGAGGTCACGTGGGATGAAGCTTGGGTTGTCGTCGAAGAGGGGTTGCGCGGCGTCATCGACACTTACGGTCGCGATGCCGTTGCCGTTTATCTCGGTAACCCGAGTGTTCATTCTCTCGGCCCAGTCATTTTCAATGGGCCACTGATCAAGGCATTGGGAACGAAGAACGTCTTCTCGGCGTCCACGGTCGACCAGATGCCGAAGCACGTGTCCAGTGGTTACCTGTTCGGCAACCCACTTCTTATGCCCGTACCTGATCTCGACCGGACCGATTATCTCTTCATGCTCGGCGCCAACCCGTACGAATCAAATGGGAGCCTCTGCACCGCACCGGACTTTCCGGGACGCATGGAAGCGATTCGAGCACGCGGCGGACGCATCGTCACTGTCGATCCGCGCAACACCAAAACCGCGCAGAACTCCGACGAGTGGATTGCCATTCGCCCCGGAACCGACGCTCACCTTCTAGTGGCGATATTGCATGTCCTATTCGCCGAAGACCTCGTCCACACTGGGCAGGTAGTCGCCCTGACTTCGGGAATGTCAGAAGTGATCGAAGCGGTGGAACCGTTCTCACCCGAGATCGTGGCCCCGATCACCGGAATCGATGCCGACACCATTCGCCGCATCGCTCGCGAACTTGCCGCCGCCCCGACGGCCGCGGTCTACGGACGCATCGGAACCCACACTGTCGCGTTCGGCACACTCGCGTCGTGGGCCGTTGATGTCATCAACATCGTGACCGGCAATCTCGATACTCCCGGTGGCGCGATGTTCCCCCTGCCCGCTCACGACAGTGGTCGCGGGAAGGGCAAGGGTCGCGGTTTTGTCACCGGCCGCCGTCACAGCCGGGTCAAGAACTATCCCGAGATCCGCGGCGAGTTCCCCGTAGCCACAATGGCTGACGAGATCCTCACTCCGGGCGAGGGTCAGGTGCGGGCCCTCGTAACCGTGGCCGGCAACCCCGCGGTCTCGACTCCACACGCCGGTCGACTCGACGCTGCACTCGGTGAACTCGAGTTCATGGTGTGCGTTGATCCCTATCGGAATGAGACCACGCGTCACGCCAACGTGATTTTGCCGCCGCCTTCCGCACTCGAGCGCAGCGATTACCACTTGGCGTTCTTCAGCCTCGCCGTTCGCAACTTTGCGGAATGGTCTGGACCCTTGTTCGAAACCGATTCGCCGCAGGAACACGAGATCCTTGGTCGACTCGCGCTTATCGCCACCGGCCCCGAGGCCGGCAGCGATCCGGCGGTCCTTGACGCGATGATGCTCGATGGCGCGCTGCAGGCCGCTATCGGTGCCACCGATTCACCGATTGCCGATCGCAGCGTCGATGAACTTCGCGCCATCGTCACCGCTGATCCTGATCGCACGACGGTCGACCATCTCATCGACGTCATGATGCGAACCGGCGCGTACGGGGATTGGTTTGGTGCTGTTCCCGACGGGATTTCGCTTGACGCATTGCACAACTCGCCGCATGGCATCGACCTCGGGTCTCTTACCCCGCGACTGCCGGCAGCGTTACGAACCCAATCGGGCACGATCGAACTTGCGAACCCCGCGATTATCGGCGACTTCGAACGTTTGCTCGCATCGCTCTCTGGGCCGCTGGCCGATCCTGATGCGCTCGTTTTGATCGGCCGTCGTCATCTCCGCTCAAACAATTCGTGGATGCACAACATTGATGTACTGGCCAAGGGAAAGTTCCGATGCACCCTGCAACTGCACCCTGATGATGCGGCCCGTCTTGGTCTTGTTGAAGGTGGCGACGCGCACGTCACCTCGAGCGTCGGAACACTCGTCGCTCCCGTGGAGATCACTGATCAGATCACGAAAGGTGTCGTGAGTCTCCCTCACGGTTGGGGCCACGACCGGCCCGGGAGTGCCTCAGAAATCGCGTCACGTCGACCTGGCGTGAATTCGAATCTGCTCACTGACCCGGAGATGATCGACCCTCTTTCCGGCAATGCGGTACTCAACGGCATTCCGGTTGAGGTTCGACCGGTTACCGCTTAGTGAAGGTTCGTCACCCGGGCTGAAGCCGCCGACACCGCTGCCGCTTCGGCCTCGGCGTCAGCCCGCAGATTTCTCGTGATGACGAGAAACACACATCCCCACACCAGACTCGCCATCGCAATGATGCCGATTGTGAATGAGGGGCCGATAATCCCGCCCAGCAAGCCGGCAAATCCGAGTGACAGGCTCATCGCAAGAGTCACTAGCGCGAAGTCGGCGGCAAAGATGCGGCCCCGCAGTGCATCCGGCGTCAGCAACTGAAGTCCGTAGGTCGTCAACGCCCATTGCGCGCCACCACCCATGTGGGCAAGCGCCACGCCGATCGCCGCGACGATGAGGTACGGAGCCAGGGCTACACCCATGTACATCGTTCCGTAGCCGATAGCGGCAAGGCCGCAGGCGAGAAGCACACCATGGATACCCCGCGCTACGAGTCGACGGATAAGTAGGGGGCCGATCAGTACGCCCAAACCTCGACCCGCTAGAAGAAGCCCTGTCGCTCCGTCTCCCCCGTCGAACTTTTCGGTGGCGAGTACTGCCAGCAGTCCGACCACTCCGGCCCCGAATCCGAAACCGATATGCGATCCGAACAGCGCGAGGATCGCAGGATGTCGACGGGCATGACGAAGCGCCTCAATCGTGTCGGTGATCGGGTGCATCCGTTCCGAGCGTTGCTCGCTGCGCGATGCCGCCTGCATTGATCGGCGGATGGAGAGCAGCAATATGCCAGCGGTGAAGAAGCTCGCGGAATCAGCAAGGAATGCGGCATTGCGTCCGAACAAGACCGTAAATCCAGCACCGAGGGCCGCTCCGATGGCAAGCATCGCTCCCCATGTCGCCGCCATCATTGCTGTCGCCGTAGCTAGGTCTTCTTCGTCGACGATATTGGCGACACCAGCCTGTGCCGCCGGTCCGAAGAATGCTCCGAGCAATGTGATTCCACCCTGAGCAACGAACACCATCCAGGGCAACCCCGCTCCAGCGAGCAGAAACAACAGCGCTGTTGCCGACTGGGCGAACGACACCACGATCAGAATCCGTCGGCGATCAAACCGATCGGCCACCGTGCCGGCAAAGGGGCCCATCACGAAGGTCGGCAGGCTCTGGGCGACCCAAAACAACGAGGCGAGAAGGTCAGATCCCGTTGCGTCGATCAGCAGACCGATGGCGGCAACGGTCGCGAACCAGTCGCCCGCGAAGCTGATCACCTGAGCGGAGAACAGCCTGCGAAACGACGGGTTACGGCGGAGTAGTGACCACATCAGGGGTGATGCTCGCCCTCAGTCAGAGGTATGTGTCACGACGGCGGCTGATATCCGTCGACGACGCCAGTAAGCCCTGTCGGGGCGTGGGGACCGAACGCAAGTTGCTCGAGCACACCGATGCCCTCGCGCGAACCCATACGAACCTTGCACAACGTTTGAATGTGGATGCAACTCGGATCGAGCGGATCAAAATCGGCGAGTGCGATCGACTCGCCTCCCACCTCAAGCTGACCGTGCACTGAGCCGTGGGCCCAATGAGGATGCATGTATCCGATACCGCGCATACGGAAGGTGTAGAGCGGCTCGAATTCAATCCGATCAACTACGCCATCGGCATGCGTTACTTCGAGTGCGGCCGTTTCCATCTCGCGCTTGCCAACCTGCCACTGCAACTCGTAGCGGACGCTTTCGAGTTCCTCGGGCTTCGGCACATCACCCCATGTGGGCGAATCGGCGGTCTCAAGTACGGGCACAACAAGTGCCGATTCCATCCATCGTGTTCCGTCGGCGCGTTCGAACAGGGCGAGGTGCGTGCAGATGTCATCGAAATGGAGCGGCGCCCAGAGCCAGAACACCTCAGGTGCGGCCGGCGGGAAGTTCGTCGGGGCCTGGACCCCGACACCACGCACGCCCCACGAGCGGTCGCGCACACCGAATGTCGATTCTGCGTTGACGACAACCGTTCGATCGCCGATCGTGACCGTGCCTTCCCACGTACCCCACTGCGTGAGACGCGTGTAGTCCATCATCAGTCGACCATCGCGCACGATCGTCTGCTTCGGTTCCTCGATGGCTGCGGTGCGCGCCCGAAACACCAGATCGGCAGTGATCCCTCGTTCGTTCGGCGCCACGACGTATCGCAATGACCGCAGCGGCTCGATGATTTCGATCGACAGCGGCCCAACGGACGTGGACCGGTCGGCCGGCATCAGGCCCGAGGCGAATACCGAGTGCTCGATCCCGTCGATGGTGATGCTGAAGGCTGCATCAATCACACCGCGGTTTGGGTAGTGCCCCATTGCCCCACCCAGCATGAACGCACCTTCACGGTCGAAGCCGTTGAAGAAATAGCGGTCGTAATGGTTCGGATCACCGCTTGCGGTGTGCGCAATCGGATCACCCGTCTGATGGACGGGAAAATCATCGAACGGAGTCAGCATGGCGGTTCCCCCTTGAACTGTCTGGATGAACATAGATGGTTCTGGCGAGTCGGGACTGACTAGCGCTGTCCCGGTTAGACCAAGGGCCACCCGAAGGTGGCCCCGAGGATTCAATCTGGTTGCAGGCTCTGCAACGGTGGTGGACCCGACTGGACTCGAACCAGCGACCCCTTCCGTGTCGAGGAAGTGCTCTAGCCAACTGAGCTACGGGTCCGTGCGTACTGCTCTCCTGCATTCACTGCTCTCCTGCATTCACTGCTCTACTACTGCGTGCTTCTCATGCCAATTACTGCGGTGTTCGACGTTCTTTTACGACTACTGCAGGCCGACAACAAAGTTGTGGACCGGTGCGAGACCTTAGCAGGGTTGCCTACCCATTCCCCCATGCGCCAGCCCGCCCTCGGCCGTCGCGGTTCACTCCAGAAACCGCGGTCACCGGCATGACCATCGCTCCGCTGGAGGCGTACATCCTCCCTCCCAGCCGGTAAGACTGTGAACGTGGATCATCGCCAAGTACTTCGAATCTTGTCTGCCGCCCGAATCGTCGTCGGGGTAGTGCTTCTCACCGCACCAGGGATCGCCGGCGGCGCATGGATCGGTGAACCTGCCCGCGATCGACGGACCAAAATGATCATCCGCGGTTTCGGAGCCAGAGATCTCGCTCTGGGCTTGGGGACCCTGCGGGCACTCGACCGTGGCGAGCCCGTCGAGACTTGGGCACGCATGTCGGCTTTCGGCGATATGGGCGATGCTGGCGCCGCGCTTCTCGGTGCCCGAGGACTCGGACTCGCCCGCACCTGCGTAACAGTGATCAGCGCCGGCATTGCCGCAGCGCTCGGTACTGCCGCCGCCAACAATCTCGACTGACCCGGTATCGGCGCCGAGTCTCGCAGCCACCAGAAGCGGCGCTAGTGTGATGGCTTGCCGGCGGCGTGGCCGAGTGGCTTAGGCAGCGCCCTGCAAAGGCGCGTACCCCAGTTCGACTCTGGGCGCCGCCTCCATACCGGCATCCGGGAAACCGGAACCGAGAAGCACGCAGTTGATCTGCATGCAGAACGCAAAGAGACCCGGCCAACTGGCCGGGTCTCTTCGTTATCGGCATGTCGCCGGGAGCGGGGGGTCTCCCGGGAGGAACCGGATTCAGACGGCAGGCGCCGTCATTCGTGCCCCAGCAGCGGCCGGGGCCTTGCCGCCAGGACCACGTCCACCCTTGCCACGACCACCATCGGCCGGACGGGGATTGTTCACCATGTCGGTGATGCGGGTCCCGAGTTCAGCGAGCTTCACATCGGCTTCCGCCTGCGTCATTTCGCCGCTCGCAACTTCCTCGGCGAAGTGAGTTGTCGCCTGAGCAGTCAGGGCATCAATCACAACCTGGACATCGACGTTCTGGTCGGCTGCGATCTGAGCGATCGTCTTGCCGGACTCGACTGCGGCACGAAGATCGTCGGTGCTCATGCCGAGGGCTTGAGCGAGGACTTCGGCGCGTGCACCCTTGTCTCCACCGGAGCCGTGATCGCCACGGGCCTCGTGAGCGGCGACAAGCGCACCAGAGACAGCGTCGGCCTGCGCCTGTGTGATGGTGCCGGCGTCAACGAGGGGCTTGAGTACCTCATTGATGCGGACAGCCGGATCGGGACGAGCCGAATCGGTAGCGGTGGTCGTGGTGCTGGTCTGTGCACCAGAGATTGACGGAACAGCAATGACGAGACCGGCGATGCTGCCAGCAGCGAGACCGGCACTGAGGCCGACGATTGCGAACTTCTTGTTCATGTGAGGCTCCTTATGTGGTGGGGGTTGTCCTGTCGGGGACAAGGACAATTTGCCCCTCCGAGGTAAGGAGTCTGCCGGGTGAAGGTGAGAATCAGGGAAGAATCAGGAATCGGCCAGATCAATAGCGGCGAAGTCAGGCTGACGCCGCTCGGCCAGCGCCACCATGGCTTCCATGTTTGCGGGACGGCCCATCAGATATGCGAACGCGGCGTTCTCGCGTTCACGGGCAGCATCGATCTGCGGCTTGATGGCGGCCATGATCGTCTTCTTCGACTCAACAAGCGACGAGATTGATTTCGATGCAAGCACTCGCGCGTGCTTCATGGTTTCGTCCATCAGCGCCTCGGGCTCGCACACTTTCCACGTGATGCCCATGTCAAGACATTCCTGTGGTGACAGCCACTCGGAGCTCATGAGCGCCCACGTTGCATTGTGACGGCCAATAAGTGCCGGGAACGTGTAACTGCTCGCTGCTTCTGGCGCTACCGCGAGTGCCGTGAACGGACAGCGGACTCGTGCTTCGGTGGACATGAACACAAGATCGGAAAGCGCGAGCATTGTTGCGCCGATACCGAGGGCCATGCCGTTCACCGCGCAGATAAGCGGCTTGGGAAAGTCAACGAGGTTATCGACGAGTCCAGGGAAACCATGGCGACCGTTTTCGACACCGCCGGTGTTGCGCATGGCCATTTCAACAACGTCGGTGCCGGCAGAGAATGAACGGCCGGTTCCCGTGATGATCACGACAGCAACGGAGTTGTCAGCGGCAGCGTCGATCAGCGCATCAGTCGTCGCGTCATAGAGCGCTTCGTTGAACGCGTTGAGCGCCTCGGGCCTATCCAGCGTGATCGTACGAATCCGATCGACATCGGTGATCTTGAGCATGGGGTCCCCCTGGTCGGTGCAAACTCGTCGGCCTGAACTCGCTAGTGCGAGCACATCATCGTGCCACGTAGATGAGGACCCTCAGGAGTCTTGAGTCAGGCTGCGTCGGCAAGATCCCTGACGTTGGCAACCGGGGCGACATCGCGGACGTCGGCATGGACGTGGGCATCGACATCGGCATCGGCCGACAGCCGAGCCCGCCAGCACAGATACAGGATCGACCCGAAGGCGATGGGCAACGCCCAGGTAATCGCCCGGTAGACCATCACCGAGGCAATCGCCGCTGATGGATCCACGCCAGCAGCTATTAGACCAGTTGTGAGGGCACCGTCGAGTACGCCCACCCCACCGGGCGTGGGGATGAAGGAGGTTGCGACTCGGGCCAACAGATACGCCCTCAGGATGATCCAAGGGTCGACCGAAGTCGCAGGTGTGAGGGCCTCGATCACGACGAGGATCATCGCTGCTCCCGCAAGCGTCGAAAGTGCACCGAAGAGCAACAGCGCAAGTCCTCGAGTTCGAACAAGGGAACTGGCTCGTGACCGAACGCGCTCCGCCGACCGCTCGAGATTCATCGAACGGGCCGGCGGGAAGACCCGAGCGAGATGACGGACGAGACGATCCGCCGCCGAGACGACCCACCGTGACGAACGGGAATCCGATGAGATCACCGTCCACACCAACACACCCGAGCCCAGCGCGACCAGCGCCGCCACAAGTGCACCCATATCGACCTGCGTCGCACGACCGGTCAGCATGATCTCACCGAGGACCGCAACGACTACGAGCCAACGCCCAAGGGCAAACGCCTGACCACTTGCGAAGACCGTGAGCCCAGCCGACTCCGACGAATGACCGAGGCTTCGACTGACTCGGTATCGGAGCCCGATCCCAAGTAGTGATCCCCCCGGAACGCCGTTCGTTGCGGCGAGATTCACCTGATCGAGCACGACACCATGACTGATGCGCAGGTCGCGATGAGTGTGGCGGTAGACCGCGCCTCGAGCCAGAACCATTGCGATCCAGAGTGCGCCGAGCGCCATGATCGGCCACGGCCCGAGCACCAAGACCTGTCCGACCGCTCCTGAGAGTGAATCCCTCATGCGGCCGAAGGCCACAATCACGACGATCGGGATCAGAGCGAGAAGTACGACCCGCGTCGTTCGCCTTACGAGCCCTCGTTGAGGGTGCAGAGGTCCAACTCTCACGGGGAGTGAAACTTCGGCGGCGGGCGCCTTAACGACCAAGCTCGAGGTCACGTCTGTGACGGTAGATGTGCGGACCACGCACTTGGACTCAATAGTCTCGGTATTCGCCTCGAAATGACCTCTCGGACACTCTCCCGTCATGTCGTTCGCCTGGCGATCACCCGGTCGTCATGAACACCTCACCCGCAGCCGTGGAGATTCGTTCAGGAATCTCTCGTATCGTGCACCGATGCCCGAACAGACAGTCAACGACGACCGCTTCCTCCTGTCCGATCAGGTCGCAATCATCACCGGTGCAGGGAAGGGCATCGGAGCATCGATCGCCACGACCTTCGCCTGGGCCGGCGCCGACGTCGTCCTTACCTCGCGGAGTGTCGAAGATCTCGAATCGGTGGCCGCACAGGTCCGCTAGCTCGGTCGGCGTGCGCTCGCCATCCCTGGCGATGTAAATGATCTCGCGGTTCTTGCTCACCTGGTCGACACCACCGTTGCCGAGTTCGGCCGTCTCGACATCGTGGTCAATAACGCCGGTGGATCCATCTCGCGACCGCTACTCGACACCACCGTCGATCAGATCGAGAAGTCATTCCATTTCAATGTTTCGGTTCCGTTCGAGCTGACCCGACTCGCCACTCCGCATCTCCTGCAGAGTGAGAATGCTTCGGTGGTCAACATCAGCTCTGTCGCCGGTCAGCATGCCCTACGGGGATCGCTCACCCACAGCCTCACAAAGAACTCCGAATCGCATCTGACCAAGCTCATGGCCGCCGAGCTCGCCCCCCGCATCCGCGTCAATGCCGTGCTGCCGGGAGCGATCGAAACCGATGCCCTCGCCACCTATCTCTCGACCCGCGGTGCCGAGATTCGCGACACCATGCACGCCAACACGCTCATGCGCCGCAACGGGCTTCCTCAGGACATCGCCGATGCCGTGTTGTTCCTTGCATCACCCGCCGCGTGCTGGATCACAGGCAAGTTGCTTGAGGTTGATGGCGGAGCCGCCGAGAACATCGTGCCGAAAGCCATTCCTGATCTCGGCCCCACTTCCAGTCCCAAATGAAAGACCCCCGGCCGGAGCCGGGGGTCTTTCCTATGGAGCGGACGACGAGATTCGAACTCGCGACCCTCACCTTGGCAAGGTGATGCTCTACCAGCTGAGCCACGTCCGCAGGAGTAATGACCCTAGCAAGCCCGGGGGCCGCAGCGAAAAGCCGGGCTACGAGGTAGCGGCAAGGCGCTCGAGCGCCGCGCCCACCAGCGCTTTCTCGTGATCGGTCAGATTGAGCCCGAGAGCGGCCGCTCGACCGCGATCACCCATCTTCGGAACTGTGCGCACGAGAACATCGATCGTCTTTTCGTCGCCGAGTTTTTCGGCGACCGGCGTGAACTGGGTGACGAGGAACACCACACACAGAGCATCTTCATGAGTCTGAACAGGAACAGGTTGACCGTTGACATCGGGCAGATTGCCCTTACCGAGTCCGTCCTTGCCAACAATCGCCTGGACAGCGGCGACGGTCTCGGCGTCGTAGCCCACGCCGGTCAACAACTCCCCGACTTCCTCGGCGTGGCAACGCCTCGCCTCTTTGCGCCATCGCAGATAACCAGCACGGCCTTCAGGCTGGGCATCACGTGGATACGCCCAGCGGCGGAGGTGATGAGCTCGGGCCGCCAGCAACTGCACCTCGGTTGCATTCGGATCGAGTCGCTGCACCCACTCGCACATTGCTTCAGCGTGCGCCTGTTCCTTGGGTCGCTCGACCCCGTCAATGACCAGCGTGAACGGATCATCGGAATTCGCAGCATCGATCGCTGCTATCGCCCGGTCGAAGAGATCAGCATTGGCACCTGCAGGCGCCTTCACAGGGCTCGTCATTCGCCTGAGGAACGTAGATCGATAGTGAGTGTGAGCACTCCGTCTACCAACGCAGCCTTCGCGTCACTGATGATCGCGAAGTCTTGGAAGTCGTTCTGCGCCTGTTCGATGAATCGCGTTCGCTCATCTCCCCCGATCGGCGGCAATGGCCGATTCTTCACTGCGTTGGCGCGATCGCGAAACCGCTGGAGCATTGCATCAAGATCAAGCGCTTCGGCCATACCGACACGGTAGACGCGTCAACCGAGATTCAGGAAGGACTGAGCCCGAGATCGTCGCGGGTGACAAATCCCGGTGATGGTTCCGCAATTGTGATCGGACCGGTCGTCGTGTCCGGACGCAAGGCCGCAGCTAGCGAGGGTTCAACTGGACCGACAAGGCCGGACGGCCCAGTAGATCCACCGGAGTTGCTTGTTCCGGTCTGCCCAGGCTGGGTCTGACGCCAGTACAGCACCGTCGTGAACGCAAGGCCCCCTGCTGCGGCAATCAACCCGGCGATGATCGACGCAATCTTCCAGCCGCTCGTGAACCAACCTCCACCGCCCGACGACGGGCCGCTGTAACCCGAGGGAGTGACCGGTGCCGGGGCGGCGGTGGTCGTTGTGGATGCAGTCGATGAGGTGGTCGACGAATTACGAGGGGCAGTTGACGTTCCCGAACGCTGCGTCGTCGTCGAACCCTGCTGCGTCGTCGTAGTGCTCGCTTGCGTTGTCGATGTCGTCGACGCCGACGTCGTGGTGGTGGTGGTCGACGGCGCCTCAGTGGTCGAGGTTGACGAACTCGACGTTGTCGTCGTCGAAGGGTCAGTGGTCGTCGGCTGCGCTGAGGCTGAAAGTGCCGAGAGGCCGAGGCCGCCGACGAGGAGCGAAATCACACCGGCACCAAGGGTTGCTTTGAGTGCTCGGCTGTTCACGATCGACACTCTAACTGCGCCTCCCCGTCGGTCTGAGGCGGTCAGACCTGATGAACCGGACACGAATACGTAGTCCGGCCTCCGATGGTCCGCCGGTCAAGCGCCGCGCCATCCCGAGGACAGATTCCTCCTCGTTGGCGGGCTTGCTGGAGATCACCGAGATGGGAACCTCCCCGTTTGCCCAGATCTTTGAGTGTCCGCTTCATTTCGCGATGCAGCGCGGTGACGTCGTCGGCCGTGAGAGAACGCGACGGCCGGTTGGGGTCCAGTCCCGCCCGCCACAGGATCTCGTCGGTCAGCAGATTTCCGAGACCAGCCAACTTTGCCTGATCCATTAGGCGGGCCTTGAGCGGCGAGGTGCTCTCCGCAAGGATCGAGCGCAGTTGCGCGGCGCCGACCGTGGCGGCATCCGGTCCGAGCCGGTCCTCATCCGGGTCCAGCTCAACGCCGCCCAGGCGGCGGGGATCTCGAAGCCTTAGTCCCCCACCTCCTTCGAAGTGCACGACGAATCTTTCCCACTCCGGGTTACGCCGATGCGTCGAATACTGAAGGACGTCGATCGCGTCGACGCCATCAAGTTCGAGAATGCCGGTCATCCCGAACCTGAGTCCGAGCGTCGGCCCGTCATCACTCGTGTCGAGCAACAGCAATTTCCCGCGTCGACGATCAGCCACAAACTCCCGACCAATCAATGCATCGCTCACTGCCGCCGAGTTGATTCCGCCTTTAAGAAACCACGCATCCGGGGCCGAGACGTCGACGATCCGGCGGCCGAGCGCAGCATGTGCCGCTCGCCTATAGACCTCGACCTCGAGCATCTCCGGCATGGATCAGCCTGCGGATCGTTCGAGAGCCTGTGTGAAATCGGCAACCAGATCATCGGCGTGTTCGAGACCCGTCGAGACGCGGACCGTGCCGGGACTAATTCCGTTCGCCGCGAGTTCCTCGGGCGTGAGGTTCACGTGTGTCGTCGAAGCCGGGTGGGTCACGAGTGTCTCAGGCCCGCCGAGTGATGTCGCCAACTGCGCGATCTCGAGACCCTCGACGAATGCCACGCCTGCCTCAATGCCACCAACAAGATCGAAGGTGAGCAAGCCGCCAGGAAGACGCATCTGACGTTGTGCGAGTTCGTACTGCGGGTGAGATTCCAGACCTGGCCATCGCACCTCGGCTGTCGCCGAATGCGATTCAAGGAATCGGGCGAGAACCCCTGCCGTTGCGCTCTGACGTTCGAGACGCACGCCAAGGGTCCGCAAACCGCGCAATCCATTGAGCGCATCGAATGGCGAGGCGTTGGCACCCTGCAGCACTGCGAATGAGTACAGCCAGTCGACGAGTTCGGCCGCGCCAGCCACAACTCCGAGTGTCGCATCGTTGTGACCGGCGATCGCTTTCGTGGCCGAGTGAATAACCAGATCGACTCCGTGATCGAGCGGGCGTTGGATGAGCGGCGTTGCGAATGTTGAGTCAACCACCGTCATCGGTCCTGCGATAGCGCCGAGTTCATCGAGATCGACGAGGTCGAGGCGAGGATTTGCCGGAGTCTCAGCAAAGACAAGTGTCGTACGGCCGGGAATAACAGCGGCAGCAAACGCTCCCGGCTCGGTTGCGTCGACGAAGGTGACATCGATGCCAAAACGCGGACACGCGGTTTGCAACAACAGTTGAGTCCCGGCATAGAGCTGTCGTTGGGCGACGATGTGGTCGCCGGTCGAACACAGCCCGAGGATCACTGCACTAATGGCGCCCATACCAGAGGCAAACGCCCGAGCGGTTTCCGCCCCTTCGAGTTGGGCGATGGCGTCCTCGAAACCGGCCACCGTCGGATTGCCGTAGCGGCTGTAGAAGCGCGCTGAACCAGTACCGGTGGCCATAGCTCGACCTTCAGCGACAGTCGGCGTCACAAACGTGGTTGTCGCCCACAGAATCGGGGCGAGGGCAGTGTCGTTGTCGCGTCGGCCAGCGCGGATGGCTTTGGTCTCGGGATGAAGTTCGTGCTCTGTCATGACGTTGCCTTCTCGATTTCGGAAAGAAAGGGAACAAGTGCATCTGCCACCTGATCGATAGCGATCAGGAACGCGTCGTGGCCGTCGGGACTGTGGATCTCGACGAGACGCGCGTCGCCGCCGGATCCGTTTACGAGATCACGGATCGACTCCTGCTGATGAGGTGGGTACAGCACGTCGGAATCAATGGACATCGTGAGTACTGGGGCAGAGATGCGAGCAACGGCCCGTTCGAGTCCACCTCGACCCCGACCGAGATCGTGGAGATCCATTGCCCGGTTGATTACGAGATAGGAATTCGCATCGAAGCGGCGGGCGAGTTTCGCTCCGTGGTAGTCGAGATAGCCCTCGACTTGGAAGCGCTGCCATGGCGTGAAGCCGGCATCGAGGGGATCGAGTTCGTTTCGACCGAATCGCGTCGTAAATACCGAGTCGGTTCGATAGGTAACTTGCGCCGTCTCGCGCGCGATCGCCAGCCCCTGATGGGGGCCGTCACCCGGCGCAGCGTCGTAGTAGTCGCCGCCCCGCCATTTCGGATCGAGCGCGATTGCGCTGCGTTGCACGCTTGAGAACGCGATCTGCCACGCGCTCGCCGCCAAGGTGGAAGCAATCGCCACGACACCGCCAACGCGATTGGGATACATCACACCCCACTCAAGTGCTTGCATCCCACCCATCGAACCGCCGACTACCGCTAACCACCGATCGATGCGCAGGTGATCAGCGACCGCGGCCTGTGTGCGCACAATGTCACGGATCGTGACAACCGGGAACGACGAACCGTAGGGCGTTCCCGTGGCGGGATTGGTCGACGATGGACCAGTGGTCCCCTGACAACCGCCTAGGACATTCACACAAACGACAAACAGCCTGTTCGTGTCGAGTGCCCGGCCGGGACCGATCAGAACGTTCCACCATCCCTCGGTCGGGTGTCCGGGACCACTGGGCCCGGCAGCATGACTGTCACCCGTGAGCGCGTGACAGACAAGGACGGCATTGGTCGCCGAGTCGTTCAACTCGCCCCATGTTTCGAACGCGACCGTGATCCCGCGAAGCGTTCCGCCACCTTCGAGCACAAACGCCCGATCCGCTCCAAGCGCGATGAACTTCCGACCGCCCGCGGGTTCGCCCGGCCGCCATGCGCCAGAGGCGGGCAGCAGGTCGGCGCTCAGTGGCGCCCGACGGGTCGGTTGGGACATCGATACTCCTCGAACAGGTTGTTGCCGTCACCGGATGGTGGAAGCCGCATCCCCGCCTTTCGGCGGGTTGGCACCTTGGGTGTTCGCCCCAGGTTGCCGAGCCCGGATAACCGGGCCACTCGTGATGTGTGGGTCAATGCTGCCCGCAGCGGGCCTAACGAGTCAAACACCGCTACTCGCCGCCGCTGCGGATTTCGATGCTCCCAACCGGGGAAAGCCCTTCTTCCCCGGGCCGGGAGGGCCTATGTTGTCGCCGTGACGACTCCCGTGCCTACCAATGTGACCCTCAACCCGACCGGTGAGCAACTCGGTGCCTTCGCAAAAGGAACCGATGACGGACCCATCGTCATGGTCAACCTGCTCCGCTATCTCGACCAGGCCAGCGATGGCAGCGGCCGCACCGGACGGGAGGCCTATGGGGCCTACGGAGCGGTCGTTATGCCCATGGTGATCGAGCGGGGCGGATCCTTCGAGGTCATCGCCTCGGCCCACGCCACCCTGATCGGCCCGGCCGACGAGCAGTGGCACGACGTCGTCCTTGTCCAGTACCCGTCACGTGCGGCGTTCCTCGACATGATCTCAAGCGACGCGTATCAGGTTGCGATGGTCGACCGTGAGGTCGCACTGGCCGACAGCCGTCTGATCCCCACCACTCGCGTCGACCGCTAGTCGAGCAGATCGGCGCATTTCGCCCGCGCCGCCCACCAGCGCATAACGGCATCGGCATCGGCATCGGCCGGTTCAAGATCGTGCGCGGCTGTGAGCGCCTGGCCGGCAGCAAACAACTGCACCCGCGCCTCTTCGGCGTTCGCCGCAGTGGCCACCTTGCGGAGATGTTGCGCACCAACCGACCACTCGTCGATCCTTGTGGGCATAGGCAGATCGGCCAACTGGCGCGCCGAGAGCTTGAGCGCAGTTGGTGTCAGCGCGGTGCCGCCGGTTCGTTCCGCTGCCCATGCGCACGCGGGCGGTGCCATGAGTGCCGCAGCCACCAACCAGCGATGATCGTCGTCATCGAATTCATCGTGCAGATGCACAGACAGGACCGGCACCGCTGGCCAATGCGTTCCGTCATTGTCGACAACGACCTCAACGATGCGGGACTGCGTTGCCACCAGCAGCTTGGGGCTAGAGCGCAGATCGATCAATGGCCCGATCCTCGACTTGTTGCCAGCCACCGCACACCAAGTCCGTAGCCCTTCGACGTCCAGAACCGGAGCATTGAATTGCGTGCCGGCAATGCGAGTCGATTTGAGTCCCCATGAGTGACGGGCGGCTTCAATCAATCCAGAGGTGATCACGCGTGGATGCCCGACCGTGGGTGGCTCGGCCGGATCGCATTCAGAAAGAAAGGGAACGAGTGAATAGAACTCGTCGCGAAAGCCTGCGGTTGTGTGCGCCCACTTCGACAGGCGCTCACAGCCGCCCAGATCAAGAAGCGGCACGCCGACTGAAGCTGCGGCCGCCGAACCCCACGAACCGATTGCGTCGAACCGTTTCGAGTCGATCACGGCCACGATTGTTCGATCGATACCGATACTGACCATCGTCGGTGTCTCGACCAGATCGGGCTCAGCGGGGGCGATGCTCTTGCGCCGGATTACTGGGGCACAGACATGAACCGCGGCACCGAAGAACTGTTCGCCCGCCAGCCAGAGTTCTTCCAGATCACCGCGCTCAATCACCCGCTCACGCACGGTTCCGGCATCGCGCGCACCGAGCAACGATGCAGGTTGCACGAGAACCACGAGTCCTCCGGGCTTCACGGCGTCGAGTGCCCGAATGACAAAGAGACCTGCAGTATCGGTGTATCCGCCAGGCTTACCCATCACGGCGCGCGCCGCATCCTTGCTTGCGGCGTCACGGACGGTATTGCTGGCAAGTTGTCCGCCGAATGGTGGATTACCGATCACGACATCGAGGTTGGTGTCTCGGGGCCATGTCTCGAGCAGGGCATCGCCGACAACAATCGACTCGGTGAGCATCGCTGCGACTCTCTCGAGATCGTCTCCCTTGATCCCCTCAGTCGCCGCCCAGAGGGTGAGAACCGTTCTGGTGACGTCGACTGCGATCGGGTCAATGTCGATTCCGGCCAGAACGCTGACAATCTCAATCGGGTCGATACCGTTGCCGCGCAGCAGTCGAGCCGCGGCCAACAAGAACACGCCGCCACCACAACTCGGATCGCAGATCAGAGGAAGTTCGACGTCCACTCCTTCGAGGGCTCTCTCGACAAGCGTCTCCGCCACAGCATCCGGCGTGTAGTGAACGCCGCGCTGCCGGCGATGTCCGTCGGCGAGAAGCGACTGATGGAGTTCCCCGAGACCGCTCAGCGTCATTGCGCCAGCACCCTCGGGCCGATCTTGCGAATCGCCGTGGCCGAGGAGCGGGAGCAGGCCTGCGAGCGCGTAGACGTCGAGACCATGATCGGCGGCGAGCGCACGCGCCGCAGTACTGAGCGTTCGACGGATCTCGTCTTCCGGATTCAAGGAGTGCGCCGCGAGTTACTTGGACGCAGTGTCGTTGCGGGGATCCCACGCGGTGAGATCGGCAAGACGCTTATCGTTGGAGAACACTTCGACGATCGGATAATCCTCAAGCTTCAGGCGCTTGAGGAGACGCTTGACCTCGAGTTCCTCGTTCCAGAGAACGAGGGTGACGACAACACCAGACTCACCAGCGCGTGCGGTGCGACCCGAACGGTGAAGGTAGGCCTTGTGATCTTCCGGCGGGTCGTAGTGGATGACGACGTCGACATCATCGACATGGATACCGCGAGCGGCAACATCGGTGGCGACGAGAACCTTGAGCTTTCCGTCGCTGAAATCTTTGAGCGCCTTCTCGCGATGACTCTGACGAAGATCACCGTGAATTGATGCGGCATCGACGTCCTCGCGCACGAGATCGGCAGCAACCCGATCGGCGGCACGCTTGGTGCGCACGAACACGATCGTGCGCGTTGATGCCCGAGAGATGGCCGCAGCAACCTTGATCTTGTCCATGTCGTGCACGGCAAGGAAGCGGTGCTGCATCTTGTCGACCGTCACCTGTTCCGAGATGACCTCGTGCATGGCAGGGTCGGTCTGATAGCGCTTGATGAGCGTGTCGACCACACCATCAAGCGTTGCCGAGAACAGCAGCGTCTGGTGCTGACCGGGGATGTGACGCAGAATCCACTCGACCTGCGGAAGGAATCCCATGTCGGCCATGCGATCGGCTTCGTCGATGACGACCTGCATGATGTCGCCGAGCGAGATTTCCTTACGCTCGATCATGTCGATCATGCGACCCGGTGTAGCGACGACAACTTCGACGCCCTTCTCGAGTTCCGCAACCTGAGTCTCCATCTTCGCCCCGCCGTAGATCGCGGTGACGGTGACATTTCGGACTGCCCCGATCGGGGCGAGTTCATCACGAACCTGCGTCGCGAGTTCACGAGTGGGAACAAGAATGAGTGCACGCGGTCGACGGGGTTCGGCGGTCTTGACCTTCTCGAGTACCGGCAGACCGAAGGCGAGCGTCTTGCCCGAACCTGTCTTGGCCTTGCCACAAACATCGCGCCCGGCGAGGGCATCAGCGATGGTGAGTTCCTGGACCGGGAACGGGCTAGTGATACCGCGCTCATCGAGTACGGCAGTGAAATCGGGCGAGATGCCCAAGTCGGCAAAGGTTGTCATCGGAGGCTTTCCTGAGGGGAAGTGCGACACCCTCAGGTGCCGCTGGACGACCGACGGCCGTCCCTAACGACCCTCATGCTACCTGACGAGGGTGAATTCTCCCCCGATGACCGTCTGAACGGCAGCGGAATAGGTGGGCTCATGTTCGGCATCGAATCCGAACCGACCCAGCACCGTGTCCACGGAACCGATTCGAGCCAACGCCGCTTGGATCGCAACGGGCTCAGTCGATTTCGACAGTTTCATGGCTGCCAACAACACCTGGATGGCGGCATAGCCCTGAGCGGCGAAGGCATCAGGAGCAACACCATGCGCCTTTGTGTACGACTCGACGAATCCCTTCGACTGCGAATTCGAGGAATTGATGTTCCATGAACCCGAGACGATGAGGCCGGAAGCCGACGCCCCAGCCGAGCCGAGGACGGAAGCCGAGTTGAAACCGTTGCCACCGACTCGAGCTGCGCTCGTGGAGGCCGTCGCCTTCAGGAAGTCGCCGGCGATCGTCGAGCGCAGTGCCATGAACACCACATCCGGCGACGACGCCAAGGCGGCCGATGCAACCGAACCAACTGTGGTCGATCCATCTACGTAGTTCTGTTAGCTAGTGATCGTGATTCCGTTAACTCGCGCCGCGGCACGGAATGATTCCGCCGAACCTGTGGAATAACCGTCGGCCGGCTCCCAGATCAGCACCGCATTCTTCGAACTCGTCAACTTGTTTTGAGCGACATAGGTGACAGACGCCGACACCATTGCGTTTTCAGACAACGACACCCGCCAGATCAAGTCACCGATCGCGCCAATGTCGAGAGTTGCGTTCGTAACTCCAAGCACCGGAATACCGGCGGCCTGTGCAATCGGATCGGCCGAAGCTGCCACGGGTGAAAGTGTCGGACCGAGTACCACGGAGGCGCCAGCACTGATTGCCGCACGCATTGCTTCAGTACCGCCGGCCGCATCGGAGCGATCGTCAAACGTGCTCAGGTTGATAAGCCCGTTGCCCAGTTCGGCCACAGCAAGGGCCGTTCCGTTCTGTTGCGAGATGCCGTATGACGAAGCGCTCCCCGTACCCGACGCGATCGACGCAACGACCGCTGGCTGAGTTTTCGCCGACGTCGACGTGGAAGATCCACAAGCAGCGGCGAGCAGCGTCAGCGCGAGTACTGGAACAAGCAGCAGAACTCGACGCGAGTTCATCGTCAAGCGAGGACCGATTCGATGGCCGCGACGAGTTCGTCGGCTTCTGGGTCGACTGTGGGCCGGAACCGACCGACGATCTCGCCACCGGGAGCGACAAGGAACTTCTCGAAATTCCATTGAATGTCGCCGGCTTCGCCAGCTCCGTCGGCGATCGCCGTGAGTTCGGTATAGAGCGCATGACGATCGTCGCCGTTGACATCGATCTTCTCGGTAAGCGGGAACGTGACGCCGTAGGTGCTTGAGCAGAAGCTCTGGATCTCCTCAGGGGTACCTGGTTCCTGTCCCATGAACTGATTGCAGGGAACACCAAGGACAGTGAAGCCGCGATCGGCGTAACGCTTCTGAAGGCGCTCGAGACCTTCGTACTGCGGTGTGAGTCCGCACTTGGATGCGACGTTGACGACAAGCACGGCTTGTCCGTCGATGGCGGGAAGGGCAGTGCCGTCGAGTGCGGTGAGGTCAGACAGATTCATTGGTTTTCTCTTCTTTCGCTGTATCGGTTGGTGGAGTCCAGATGTGGCCGTCGAGATACGGCTCGTCGATGTCGTCGATAGTACGACGAAGACCGCGCACGAGCAGCACAATAACTGCGCCGCCGATGCCGATAATCGACATCCAAATGTTGATGCGGAACGGACCGATGGTGCTGGCTGCATCGATGCGAAGCGATTCGATCCAGAGACGACCGACGAAATACAGACCGACATAGATCGGCAGAATGTTTCCGGGTCGGAGTGAACGCTTGCGATCAATGAGAATCAACAGACCGCACAATGCGAGGTTCCAGAGCATTTCGTAGAGAAACGTGGGCTGGAATGTGCTGTAACCGATGTAGTCGATCGGACGGTGAATCGGATCAATCCGGATCGCCCAGGGCAACGACGACGGTCGGCCGAACAATTCCTGGTTCCACCAGTTGCCGAGACGCCCGATTGCTTGGGCGAGCGGCAGGGCCGGAACGACCGCGTCGAGGATGACCGACAGTCGAGCCCCACGGCGATGAGCCACCCACAGCCCGACGATCACGCCGAGGGCGATGCCTCCGGGAATCCCGAGTCCGCCGTTCCAGATCTTGAAGGCATCGAGCCAGCGGTCTTGGTACTGACGCCAATCGGTAGCGAGGTGATAGAGACGGGCGCCGATGAGGCCGGCAGGCACCGACCAGAACGCGATCGCATAGAGATCATCGGGATTGCCGCCACGCGTCGCCCACCGTCGGCGTCCCAATTCCACGGCCGCGATGACACCGAGGGCGATCATCAGTCCGTACATGTGGAAGGGCCCGATGGTGTTCGAACCGGGACTCGGGATGGAGGCGAGGTTCATCCGGCCATTGTTTCAGGATCGATGGCGTAGAGATCGTCGAAGCCAGCCGTGACGGCCGGCGCAAGACCGGCCACGGCGGGCAGCAAGTTCTCGCAATAGAAACGGGCCACAACGATGCGCGCTTCGAGATAGTCGGCATCATCGGTCGACGTCGCCAGCGCGGCCTGCGCTGAGAGAGCACCTTCGGCCAAGTAGCGAGCACCGACGAGCAGGCCAAACATCCGCAGGAACGGCGTCGCACCAGCGAGTGCATTGCGGACATCGGCAACGCCATGCTCGGTGAGCCAACCAACTGTGTCGTGGACAACTCCGAGCGCAGCGTTCAGTTGCGTTCGGATGACCGCGAACTTTGGTCCGGCATTAGCGAGATCACCGTCGAGAGCAGCAATGCCATCGAGAAAGTCACTCATGACTCCGCCGCCGCGCATCGGAAGTTTGCGACCGACAAGATCCATCGCTTGGATGCCGTTGGTTCCTTCATAAATGGAAGTGATCCGCGCGTCGCGGAAATGCTGCGGCACCCCGGACTCCTCGATGTAGCCCATGCCGCCAAAGACTTGGATGGCGATCGAGGTGCATTCGATTCCCATGTCGGTGCCAAACCCCTTCGATACCGGGATAAGCAATTCGGCAAGTTCCTGATTGCGCTCGCGCACATCAGCATCGGGATGGTGAGCCGCCATGTCGAGCGCCTGCGCATTCACATAAACGATTGAGCGCAGCGCGTCGATCAATGCCTTCATCGTGAGGAGCATGCGACGAACATCGGGAAGATCCACAATCAGCGACATCTCCGAGCCGGTCTCACCGGGGGCGCGGCCCTGACGGCGTTCTTGGCTGTACTGAAGTGCATCCTGATAGGAACGCTCAGCGAGGGCGAGTCCTTCAAGTCCGACGGACAGGCGAGCGTTGTTCATCATCGTGAACATGTACCGCATGCCGCGGTTCTCTTCACCAATCAGATAGCCGATAGCGCCGTCGTTCTCGCCATAACTCATGACACAGGTAGGACTGGCCTTGATCCCCATCTTGTGCTCGATCGAAACACAGGTCACATCGTTACGAGCGCCGAGAGAACCGTCATCGTTCACGAGGAACTTGGGGACGATGAAACACGAGATGCCCTTCGTTCCCGCCGGTGCATCGGGGGTACGGGCAAGAACGAGGTGGACGATGTTGTCGACCATGTCGTGTTCACCGAAAGAGATGTAGATCTTGGTACCGGTGATTCGGTACGTACCGTCTCCCGCTGGTTCGGCCTTTGTCGCCACCGCACCCACATCCGAGCCGGCTTGGGGTTCGGTGAGATTCATGGTTCCGGTCCACTCGCCGGTGACCATGCGCTTCAGGAACAGTTCCTTTTGTTCCTCGCTGCCGTGATGCATGAGCAGGTCGATCGCTCCCTGCGTCAGCAGCGGAGCCATCGAAAACGCCATGTTGGCCGACGAGATGAACTCCTGCATGACGATGCCGACGAGCCAGGGGAATCCGCCGCCGTCATAATCCTGAGGGAATGGAACACCAGGCCAACCTGCGGCCACATATTTTTCGTAGGCGGCGATGAATCCGGTTGGGGTGCGAACAGTGTTCGTCGCCGGATCGTGTTGCGAGCCTTCAATGTCGCCAATGCGATTAAGCGGGGCAATCACTTCGGCTACGAACCTGGCGTTCTCCTCGAGCACGCCAATCATCGTGGCGGGGTCAAGCTCGTCGAAGGCGGGCAGAGCGCACAAGGCCTCAAGATCCGTCAGATGATCGAGAACAAAACGGATATCGCGCAGGGGGGGTCTGTAGTCAGCCACGGGGAGAGGCTAGACCGACGATGCACGGACGCGACGGGCCGTGCCAAGCTCAGGGAATGGTTGAACTTTCTTGGCAGGGACCGGATGCAAGCGTCGCGGTCATCACGATGAACGACGGGGAGAACCGCTTCGATCTCGACGTCGTCGCCCAGTGGCACGTGATGATTGACGAGGTAGCCGCCCACGAAGGACCGACGGCGCTAGTTACCACTGGCACAGACCGCTTCTATAGCAACGGCCTTGCCCTTGATTGGCTGCTCGCCAACCCCGACAGCGCCCGTGAGTTCCTTCACGAGATCCATCGCCTCTGGGGCCGCATCCTCGGGCTCGACTGCATCACCGTTGCCGCCGTGAACGGTCATTGCTTCGGGGCCGGCGCCCTCCTCTCAAGCGCGCACGATCGCATCGTGATGCGCGAGGACCGGGGATATTGGTGCATGCCCGAGGTCGACCTCGCCCTTCCTGTCAGCGAGAAGATGGCGGCGCTACTCCTGGCTCGACTCCCCCGCCGCACCGTCGCCGAGGCGCTCAACACCGGGCGCCGCTTCACCGGCCCCGACGCCCTCACCGCCGGGATTGCCGACGAGATCTGCCCGGAGTCTGAGGTCCTCGCATCCGCCATCGCCTGGGCGGCGACGATCGCACCGAAATCCCGCGAGGTCATCGGCACCCACAAAGAGATGCTCCACGGCGACACGATCAGGATTCTCGGCGCCTGAGCGGCCACACGGAACTAGCGTCCGGGTCATGTCCGATCATCGCGGTGCCATCGAAAATCTCCTCTACAGCTACGCCAATGCGATTGATGATGGCGATTACGACGCCATCGGCGCTCTCTTTGCAAGAGCATCACTCGCCGACGCTGACGGGAACGCCCTCGTTACCGGCGCTGAAGCGATTACCGGCATGTACAACTACACGACGTTTAAGCATGACGACGGCACGCCGCGCACGCATCACGTCACAACGAATCTTCTGATCGAGATCGCTGACGACGAACTGACTGCCACATGCCAGTCACGTTTCACCGTTTTTCAGCAGACCGAGTCACTGCCTCTCCAGCCCATCATCGCTGGCCGCTACGCCGACTCGTTCGCCCGCACTGATGGCGAATGGCACTTCACCGAGCGGCGGATGCGCCCCACGCTTTACGGCGATCTCACTCAGCATCTCCCCGCAGAGTTTCATCAGCAATGACCGATCCGGGCAGCCTGTTCGACATTTCGGGCAAGACCGCTCTGGTAACCGGCGGGAGTCGCGGTATCGGGCTGATGATTGCGCGCGGCTTCATTGAGGCTGGCGCCCGCGTCGCAATCTCCTCGCGCAAAGCGTCCGTATGCGATGAGGTCGCGGCCGAACTCTCCGAGATAGGTGAATGCGTCTCGTTCCCAGCCGACCTTTCCACCGAGTCCGAGTGTCTGCGACTTGCCCGTTCCGTCGGCGAGTGGAGCGGCGGTTCGCTCGACATTCTTGTCAACAACGCCGGGGCCACTTGGGGTGCCACATTCGACGATTTCGATGACTCGGCGTGGGACAAAGTGCTCGACCTCAACGTCAAGGGCGTCTTCCATCTGACCCGTTTCCTGCACGCCGAACTCGCCGCTGCCGCATCGGCAGCTGATCCGGCCCGTGTCATCAACATCGGTTCGGTGGATGGCATTCAGGTGCCGCTGCTCGAGACCTATTCGTACGCCGCCTCAAAGGCCGCTGTGCACCAGCTGACCAAGGTGCTCGCCAAACGTCTCGCCGGAGAACACATCACAGTCAACGCAATCGCACCCGGTCCGTTCGAGTCGAAGATGATGGCGTCCACGCTCGAGAACTTCGGCGACTCGATCAGGGCCTCTGTGCCGCTTCACCGGATCGGCGAACCATCCGACATGGCCGGCACCGCGATCTTCCTGTCTTCGAAAGCAGGCGCCTACATCACCGGCACCGTGATTCCTGTCGACGGCGGTCTGCTGCTCTAGACCAGCAACCTCAGGTCACGGCAATAAATGAGATCAGCATCGCCCCGATGAACACCACGGCGAGTGCGCCAAGGATCCATGTGAGCGTGTTCCGTCCCGGATGCATCAAGCCGAAATCGAGAACGTCTTCCCGGCTGCGCTTGAGTCGGTACTTGTCGTTCGCCGGCGTTCCCACCTTGGGAAGGTGGTTCTGGGGCTTGCGGGGCTTTTTGGTCTTCTTGTGGTTTGCCACGCCGAGACGCTAGCGCCCAACCCCGGGTCGAATGGCAGAATCGGACCATGTTCGAACTTGGGCCGATGCCCGACACGCCCGACATCGGCCCCGCCGCGCCTAATGCGGGAAAGCTGGAACCGATCGCCCCTGGCGTGTGGGTCTGGATCGGGACCGACGGCGCCGGCCGGCCGGGACCGAACGTCGGCGTGATCGTCGAGGACGACGGAATCACCCTCATCGACGCATTGGCGGCCCCATCACCGGCCCGAGCTCTCAACAACGAGCTCAAGCGATTCGGTGTTCCTGTTCGCCGGGTTGTGTACACCTCAAGTCATGTCGAATCGGTCGGCGGTTCCGCGGTGTTCTGGATGGCAGCCCGTTACGGTCGCTCGCAAGCCAGCACGCTTCTCGAACAACCCGTCCCGATCGAGGCCTACCGCCGCCTTGTACCCGCGTACGCCGCCGAATACGACGAATCGTTCGCGACGCGCCCGGTCTCGCATGTCGTCGATGCGGCGGCGTGGCTGACTCCGCTTGTGTGCGCTATTCCCGTGAGCGGCCAGCAGCACGAGAACATCGTCGTGCTCGTGCCATCTGCCGGTGTGATCTTCACCGGCGCATTCGCCACAATCGGAATCACGCCCAACGCGTGGGACGGATTTCCGGAAGTTTGGGCCGACACACTTGGCGAACTAGCCGAACAGGCCAACGTCGTCGTTCCCGGGATCGGAGCAGTCGGAGCACCTCGCCATCTCGGTCTGTTGCAGGCCTATCTCTACGCCGTCGCCGATGCCGAGGGCGATGCCCGCCGCATTCCCGCCGGACCGTGGGATGATTGGGCCGACCGAGATCTCGATGTCATCAACGTCGAGCGGGCTCTCCGGCTGTCGCGTGACGACCAAGGCGTTCCCATTGCGATGCTGCAGCGAATAGGCATGGGGGGCGACTGATGGATGACGCAAAGAGCAATCGACCAGAGGAATGGGTCAAGCCAGAGGTTGAGCAGGTTGCCTTTGCCGCCGCCACGGTTGTTCTTGTTCGTGACGCGACCGATGGGATCGAAGTTCTCCTTGCTCGTAGAAATTCAAAGATCTACTTCGCTGGTGGCGCGTGGGTTTTCCCCGGCGGCCGCATTGATGCCGAGGATCACGGCGCCGAATTCAGCGGTGACCACTTCGACGAAGCGCACGATGACTTCCTCGGCGTGGCCCGCCGGGCTTGTGTGCGAGAAGCCGCCGAAGAAGCCGATGCCTTCATCAATGCCGATGAACTCGTATTCATGTCGCACTGGACTCCCCCGCTTGAAGCACCGAAGCGTTTCTCCACCTACTTCTTTATGGGCCCCGCCCCCACCGAGACACTCACCGCTGACGGAGACGAGATCCACGAACTCGCATGGATGCGACCCGCTGATGCGATGAGCAGACGCAATGCCGGCGAGATCGAACTCATTCCACCGACGTTCATCACGCTTGCGTTGCTTGCGCCGTTCGCAACCGCCGCCGAAGCTCTCGATCACTATCGCAACAACCCGCCGGAGTATTTCGTCACGAAGTTCACGCGGGCCGACGGCTACAACATTGCGCTCTACTCCGACGATGCCGGTTATGAGACCGCCGATGCATCAGTTCCCGGTCCACGTAACCGACTCTTCATGGGTGAAGGCGACTGGCGTTACGAACGCGACGTGTAGTTGGTTCAGCCGGACTGTTAGCGGCTGAACTAACAGCCGCACATCCCGCCGCCGCAACCGTGACCGCCACCCGTGGGCATCTGTGCAGGAGCGCTAGCGCTGGTCGATGACGACGCGCTGCCCGTGGAAGCGAACACCGAGAGAAGTCGACGCGAGCCGACGTGCCCTTGCGGACAATCAATCGGATCGGATGCTTCCGCCATCGGCCGACGAGCTTCGAACGTGGTTTCGCACTCGGGACAGCGGAACTCGTAGAGCGGCATGACCAAATCCTAACGGGCTAGTGAGGAACCATGCCGCCGTCGGCGAGGATCACCTGTCCGGTCATGAAGCTTCCGGCATCGCTCGCCAGCAACAGCGCTGGGCCGACCATCTCATCGGGATGAGCAGCACGCTTCATCGGCGAAGCCGCCGCCATCGAGGCCTGAGCCTCGGGAGTGTTGGCCCGCACCATGTCGGTGTCGACGGTGCCAGGAGCGAGTGCATTCACTCGAATCTTCTTCGAGGCCAGGCCCGATCCCATCGAGCGAGTGAACGACATGAGCGCCGCCTTTGCTGCGCCGTACATCGCGACATTCGGTGATCCGAGAAATGCACCGGCACTAATGACGTTGACTACCGACGCGTGCTCGCTCTTCTCGAGGTACGGCAATGCGGCTTGGATCAGAAAAATCGGTCCACGCAGATTTACCTCGAACTGCTTGTCCCACGCTTCGGGGGTGAACTCACCTATCGGCATCGTTAGCCCCGTGGCCGCGTTGTTCACGACGATGTCGACTCCGCCGAACCGAGCCACGGTGGCAGCGACGAGCGCGTTCAGCGCCTCGATCTCTCCCATGTGCGTCGCCACACCCAGCGCACGGTTCCCGCGGTCGACGGCGGAAACCGCCAGAGCATTCAGATGCGTTTCCGTTTCGGCGCAGGCATCGGCCTTGCGACTGGCCACGACGACGTTCGCGCCAGCAGAGATGAATCCCTCGGCGATCGCTCGACCGATACCCCGGGTGCCTCCGGTGACAATGGCGGTGCGACCGGAGAGGTCGAAGAGGGCGGAAAGTTTCTGCGGGTCCATAGGCGGCCAACCTACCGTGCGTTCCATGAGCAAGGTTGACCCGTTCTGGTAGAACTGTCGCCATGACTGACGCCGCCGACATCATCGGGACCGACCTTCTCTGGAACATCGACGAGAACGGCGTGGCCTGGCTCACACTCAACCGCCCCGATGCCGCCAACGCCATCACCCCGGACCAGCGCAACTGCACCATTGAGTTGATGCAGGCTGCCAGCAGCGATCTGAACGTCCGTGTCGTCGTCATCACCGCCGCCGGTGAGCGTCACTTCTGCACCGGCGCTGATCTGCGGGTCAGCACCATTCCCGTGAACCCTGGCCCCGACGACGCACCCGCCAAGGTGCTCGGCGATGTCGGCCGAAACATCAAGCGGGGCGCGCAGCGTCTCATCTCGTCGATCATGGATTGCGAGAAGCCTGTGATCTGTGCCGTCAACGGCACCGCCGCCGGCATCGGGGCACACATCGCCTTCGCCTCCGACCTCGTGATCGCCGCCGACAACGCGAAGTTCATCGAAGTGTTCGTCCGCCGCGGCATCACTCCCGACGGTGGCGGCGCCTACATGCTTCCCCGCATCGTTGGACTGCAGAAGGCTAAGGAACTCATCTTCTTCGGTGACGATGTTCGTGCCGATGAAGCGCTTCGCCTCGGACTCGTGAACAAGGTCGTTCCGGGCGCCGAACTTCACGCCGCCGCCGCCGAGTGGGCTGGCCGCCTTGCTGAGTCGCCGACCAAGGCGCTCATGCTTTCGAAGTGGCTCCTCAATCGCAGTCTCGACTCAGAGCGCCATGGCGCCTTTGAGGACGAAGCCTGGGCCCAGGAAATGGCCTCCTACACGCAGGACTTCCAAGAAGGCGTTGCTGCCTTCAAGGAACGACGCGAGGTGCAATACCGCGGTTGGTGATCCTCAGCCAGTGAACACAGAGCCGTATGCGACGCACGCGTCCGCTCTCGATCACGGTCCTGACAGTGGTTCTCCGGTCAGTGAGGAAAGCAGAAGTCGTGCCATCGTCTCGATCATGGCGTCACGAGTCGTACCGCGCTTTTCGAACATTTCCCGATAGTTCGGCAGACGGTCGAGGGCTGCGAGCATCGCACCGGCCGTCGCCTCAGCGTCGAGTGCCGCTATCAGTCGCCCGACGCTCTGCGCCGATCGGACCTTCGCGACCATCGAGGTCATGAACGGAGCGTTGTACCCGCGACGGATCTCACGGAATCGTTCATCTTGTTCATCGGCACGTAGCAACATGATGCGAAGCACCGCGGCGTGTTCGTCCCAGAATGTCGTGTAATCAGCCACGAAACGTCGGGCTCGATCCGGGCCGTCAATGCCGGTCCAGTCATCGTCGAGTTGCGCGCTGATCGGGGCGACCTCGACGACGAGATCAGTGGCGAGCGCAAGGATCGCATCCTCGACGTCAGCGAAGTATTGGTAGAAGGTGGCCGGCGAGGTGCCGACTTCTCGGGCAACATCAGTCACCTTGAGATCCAACGCACCTTGCTCTTTGAGAAGCGCGGCGGTTGTATCGAGGATGCGGCGACGCGTCTGAATGGCGCGACGACCGATGACGCGACCATCGGTCGCGGTCACGTCATCGATTGCGTCATCGCCCGCCGCGTCCTCGATCACGAGCAACTACTGGACTCCGTACACCGTGGCCGGCTTGGGGGCGGCTCCGATGAGATCGGCGACAACTGCACCGATTTCGGCCGGCTCCCACTTGGCGCCCTTGTCGAACGGCACACCGTGCTGCCATCCGTCCGCCACGCTGATCTCGCCACCGGCGCATTCGAACACGCGGCCGGAGACATCACACGCTCCGCTGCCCAGCCAAACAACCAGCGGGCTGATATTCGCTGGGTCCATGGCATCGAAACCCGATTCGGGCTTGGCCATCATCTCGGGGAAGGCATCTTCGGTCATGCGACTGCGGGCCGACGGTGCGATTGAGTTGGCCATGACGCCGATCCGTCCGAGTTCGGCCGCGATGTTGATCGTCATCGTGGCGATGCCGGCCTTTGCGGCGGCGTAGTTGGTCTGGGCGAGGCTGCCCATGAGTCCGGCGCCCGACGATGTCGTGATGATCCGCGCTTCACGCTGATTGCCGGCCTTCGCCTCCGCACGCCAGTACTCGACAGCGTGCTTCACGGGACAAAAGGTGCCGCGGAGATGCACGCGCATGACGGCGTCCCAATCGTCGACGGTCATGTTGACGAACATGCGATCGCGCACGATGCCGGCGTTTGTCACGACTGTGTCGAGACCACCGAAGGTGTCGATGGCGGCGCGCACGAGATTGCCGGCACCGTCCCAGTCGCTGATGTCGTCACCATTCGTGATTGCTTCGCCGCCCGCAGCGACAATGGCGTTGACGACTTCCTGCGCCGGGCTGACATCTTCGCCTTCACCGGTGAGCGAGGCACCAACGTCGTTCACGACGACCTTGGCACCCTCGGCCGCAAACGCGAGAGCGTGCTCGCGACCCAGACCGCGACCGGCTCCGGTGATGATGACTACTCGTCCGTCACAAATTCCCATTACAGCTTCTCCTTGGGTGATTCAGTTGATGATTGATTCGGAATGCGGCGCAGCATCAGCGTTCCCATGCCTTCTCGGCTTCGGCGGCGGCGGGCGCCAGCGCCCGCTTATCGATCTTGGACATCGCCGTGAGTGGCAGTTCGTCGACGATGACGAGCGCATCGGGTGCTTTGTAAGTGGCGAGAGTCTGGTTGCACCACTCGCGCAGAGTGTCGAGACTCGGTGGCACAGATGAGTCCGCAGGAACCACGAACGCCACGCCGATTTCGCCGAGAACCGGAGCCTCGGCTCCGAGGACGGCAACGCGATCGACACCCGGGTGCAGGCCAATGCAGTTTTCGACCTCGATGGGATACACGTTGTAACCACCGCGTATGTACATCTCGGTGCTGCGGCCGGCGAGGTGCAGATCGCCACGCTCATCAAGAAAGCCAAGGTCGCCTGTGAGCAACCAACCGGCATCGTCGATCGATGCCGCCGTCAGTTCCGGTTCCTGCCAGTAACCGCGCATGAGGGCACGACTCCGCAAACAAACCGTTCCGACTTCGCCGATCGCAACGACGGGCCCACGGCCTTCGTCGGCGCGCAGTTCGAGTTCGACGCCGGCCCCCGGCTTTCCGACGGTGTTGCAGATCACGTCGTCGGGATCATCAAGAGCCGTGCCGGTGGACACGCAAGCCTCGGTACTCGTGTAGCGGACGACGACGGGGCAACCGAACGTGTCGCGCATCGCGTCGACCATCTCCGGGGGAACTCGGGCCGCTCCGGTGCTCACGATGCGCAGGCTCGAAACATCAGTGTTGGCGAGATCAGGATGCGACAACACCATCTGCCACTGGGCCGGCACACCCTGCCCGACCGTCACTCGCTCATTACCGATCAATGCGAGCGCGCCGGCAGCAGTCCATGGAGTCGGACACACAATCGTCGTGATGACATGCATCAGCTCGTCCCACACGCGAGTCATGTAGCCGATGTGCGCAAACGGGAGGGGTGAAAGGCGGCGATCGCCGACCTTCGATAACGGACCAGCGGCGTCCGCCATTGCCCGAAGGCATGCGTGATCAAAGACGGCACCTTTGGGCTTGCCCGTAGTTCCGCTTGTCCAGACGATGGCGATCGGATCGGTATCGATGACCTTGGGACGATCGGTGAACACCGCATCCTGGGCGGCGACTGCCATCTCTGACGTGCTCATCAGCGGCACCGTCCCCATGAGTGATGCGTCGGCATTCGTGATGATGAGTTTCGGTTGACTGCGTTCGAGAATATGCGTGGTTTCGGCGACACCCAGACGAGGGTTCATCCCACTGGTGATCGCGCCAAGTCGAAGAATTGCCTGGTAGGCGATGGCGTAATCGATTGACGACGGCAGCGAGATGCCGACGATGTCACCTTTGCCTATTCCCAGCGAGGACAACCGACTCGCCACACCATCGGCGGCGCGGCCCCATTCAGCGAAGGTGATGCGTCGTTCGCCATCGACGAAGGCTTCAACGTCACCAGCCTGCTCGACGACCGCGTCGAAAAGATCGACCACTCCGGCGAAATCGCCAGAAATCGGGGCATCGGGCAGCGGCATCGAAAACTCTCAGTTACCGGCGAGTTCGATCCGGCCGCGCTCGCGCAATTCGACCTTGACGACCTTGCCACTCGCATTGGTAGGCAGAGCGTCGACAAGACGGAAGTGACGCGGCACCTTGAAGTTCGCCATCTGTTCCCGGGCCCAAGTCGAAAGGTCGTCGAGATTGATGTCGACACCTTCACGGGCGACGACGAACGCCATGCCGACTTCGCCCATGCGCTCATCTGGCACACCGACAACCGCAACCTGAGCAATACCCTCGAAACGCATGAGGGAGTTCTCGATCTCGGCCGGATAGGCATTGAACCCGCCGACGATGAACATGTCCTTCGTCCGATCGGTGATGCGCACATACCCGCGCTCATCCATCACGCCGACATCGCCAGTATGCAGCCAACCGTCGGCGTCGACCGTCTCAGCCGTCGCTTCGGGATTGTCGAGATAACCGAGCATCACGTTGTATCCACGGCAAACAATTTCGCCTGCTTCGCCCACAGGGAGTTCGTTGTTCTCCTCGTCGACGATGCGCACCTCGGTATCGGGAATGGCCCGACCAGATGTCTGCGAAATCGTTTCGGGATCATCCTCGGGACGACACATCGTGACGGTTCCCGTTGCTTCGGTCAGCCCGTACGCGGTGATGATCGTTTTGAACGTGAGTTCCGATCGCATGCGCAGGATCATCTCGACCGGAACGGCAGCCGCTCCGGTGACGGCCGTGCGAAGGCTCGAAAGGTCGTAGGAGTCGCGGGTCGGATCATTGAGAATCGACAGAAAAAGCGTGGGTGGCCCTGGCAGCATCGTGACTTTTTCGGCGGCGATCTGCGTCAGGACACGGGGAACATCGAACACTGGCTCTGGGATGATCGTCGCGCCCTTGATGAAGCAAGCGATGATGCCCGACTTGTACCCGAACGTGTGGAAGAACGGATTGACGATCAGGTAACGATCACCCTCGACAAGCCCGACGACGTCGGCCCACACCTCAAACACGCGCAAGGTTTGCGCATGCGAGACCATCACGCCCTTCGGCAACCCGGTAGTACCCGACGTGAAGACGAGATCTGAGAGATCGTTTGGATCTCCGGCGGCAACACGACGATCAACTTCGGCGTCATCGACATCGCCACCCGCCGCGATGTAATCGTCAAGTGAAATAGTCCCGTCGACGACGGTCCCCTTGATGACGACCGTGTGCTTCAGTTCGGGCAAATCCTCACCGGCGAGCATGCCGACGTAGTCGTTGCCGAGGAATCCGTTGACACACAGCAGCACGGTTGCGTGACTGCGGCGGATGATGTCGGCGGCCTCCCGGCCCTTGTATCGGGTGTTGAGCGGCACGATCACGCCACCGGCGCACAAAGCCCCCAATCCGGCGATCACCCACTCGGCACAGTTCGGGGCCCAGATGGCCACCCGGTCGCCCGGTTCGAGGCCGGCGGCGATATGGCCCTTGGCCGCCGCGACGATGGCATCGCGCAGTTGCGGAAAGGTCATCCGGATATCGCCGTCAACCAGCGCATCCACCCCCGGGAAACGGTCCGCCGAAGCCATCACGAGTCGGGGAATGGTCACCCATGTTTCATCTGCACGCATGGCGACGAGACTAGTGATCCATCTGACGGACCGTCAGATTGATTGGTAGGTTTCGGAGATGGCCACGTTCGAAACCCTTCTGTTTGATGTCAGCGACGGTGTTGGCATCATCACCCTTAACCGCCCCGAGAAGTACAACTCGGCTGACGAGACTCTCGTCACCGAACTCGAGGCCCTGTACAAGGAACTCCGCTACGACGATTCCGTGAAGGTCGTCGTTCTGACGGGCGCCGGCGAGAAAGCGTTCTGCACCGGTATCGATCGTGATTTCGCGATGAACAACCGCCAACCCGAATCACCATTCATGATGGACGATCCGATGCTCAAGCTCGGGCCGAAGCAGGCCGATCTCTGGAAGCCCGTCATCGCCGCCGTTAACGGCATGGCCGGCGGTGGCGCGTTCTACGCACTCGGCGAAGCGGAATTCATCATCGCCGCCGAACACGCCACGTTCTTCGATCCGCACACCACCTACGGCATGGCCGCTTGCTTCGAACCGATGTTCATGTTCGGGCAGATGCCTTGGGGCGAGCTTTGCCGAATGTCCCTCATGGGCAATTACGAGCGCATCAGTGCACAGACCGCTCTCGGTTGGGGCATGGTCTCCGAAGTTGTCCCGGGCGACAAGCTCCTTGAGCACACGGTTGACATCGCCGCCAAGCTCGCCTCGCTGCCGCAGATCGCCGTGCAGGGAACCCTGCGCTCGCTTTGGGCCCGTCGCAACATGCCGCGCAACCAGGCCATCGCTACGGCGAATCATCTTGTCGAGATCGGCAACCGTCCCGAGGCTCTCGCCGAGGGCCAGGCCTTCTTCGCCAGCGGCGTACGCGTCGAACCCCGCATCCGCTAATCAACAACTTCGAGCTGATCATTCGGCAGATATCGGCTGAAACCAGCGGCCAATTTTCCTAATAGGCTCTCGCTCTAATCCTCAAGTCAGATCGGAAGTCTCATGTCGAACGCTGCACGCAAGTCCCCCCGTCGCAACCCCGTCCGGACGTTCGGCAGTGTTGCTGCTAGCGGCACTCTGTTGGTGGCCGGGGTCGGAACAACCATCGCCCTCGCTCCAGCAGCGGGTGCGGCGACGTTTAGCGTCACGAACCTGAACGATTCGGGCCTTGGCAGTCTCCGCCAGGCCATCGGCGACGCCAATGCTGCCGCCGGCGCCGACACCATCGAATTCGCCACCGGCCTTACCGGGACAATCACGCTGACCTCGGATCCTCTGGTCATCTATGACGATCTGAACATTGTCGGCCCGGGTTCAGATCTACTCACGGTCTCCGGCGGAGGAACCCTCCCCGGCTTCATCACGTACTTCACCGACGAGACAGATCCGGGAACCGTGACGATCTCTGGGCTCACGGTTACCGATTCAAAAGCAATAGAGATTCCCATTTCGATCTTTGGTGGGCCAGGAAGTTCGACGGCCGGAGCAATCACGGCAATCAACTCGTCGCTCACACTCTCGAACGTCGTCGTACGAGACAACTTCTCCGATATCGATTCGGAAGATGGAACAGGGTTGAGTGCTTCTGCCATCATCCATTTCGGTGCTGGCGATCTCGCCATCACCGACTCCCAGGTTCGCGACAACACATCAACTGGCGCAGGCGCCAACGGCGTCGTTCTCAACTTTGGCGGAAGCTTCTCACTTGTGAACTCTGCGATCACTGGGAATTCTCAGATCAACGGCGGCGCGCTGTTGGTCGTTGGTAGCAATCTCCCAGGCGAATACTTTTTCGGTGGATCGGTCGAGATTTCGAGTTCGGTCATTTCCGGAAACACCACCGAATCTGGTTGCGGCGGAGGAATTGTCTATGCGAATGATGTGACCGTCAGGGATTCCGTGATCACCGATAACCACGTACAGAATTCCACGGAGATATCTGGTTCGGGAGGGTTTGATGTATTGGCATTCTCGAATGCCACCATTTCCAATACACGTGTCTCTGGCAACAGTTCCCCCGGCGTGGGCGGCCTGAGTGTGGCGGACGGATCCAGTATTTACAACGGAAACTCCGATTCCACATTCACGGCGACCCTTGACCGCCTGACCATCACTGACAATGTTGGCGGGCCTTTGGATGGGCAACCCGGCGAAAATTTTGGACGACTCGGTACCGTCGGCGGACTCGCGATCATGGCTGACGCCTCGCTCACCTCATCCACCATCTCCGGAAACTCAGGAGTCGGGGTCGACGTGAGTGGTTTTTACGACGGACAAAACAATGAACCTGGTGCTCTTGACGCAAGCAGTGCGCCCTCCGCAACAGAGTCATTGCGTTCGCTACTTCGAAACAATCGCCTGAACATCGCGAGCAATGAACCGATTCGTCCGCCGAATGTAACCATCGATCACACGACGATCGCCGACAACACTGGCGTTGGCCTGAGTTCGCTGCGCATGAACCACACCGACGCTTTCGTGAACAGTCCGATTCCACAACTGCCGAACGTCACCATCGGCCACTCGCTGCTCGCCGGCAACGCCGGTCAGGATCTCGCCACCCCCGCAACTGTGCGGTGGTCACTCCTGCAGAAATCCCCGTCGGTCGCCATCACTGGATCCGACAACAACCTCATTGGTTACGACCCCGAACTGCAGCCCCTCGAGAACATCTCCTTCACCGTCGGCGTGCGACCCATCCTGTGGGGAAGCGCGGCATGGAACGCCGGAGATCCTGACTTCACGCCGCCACCCGAGACCGACCAACGCGGACTCCCCCGCATGGTCGACATCATCGACATCGGTGCCTACGAAGTCCAGGAGAACCTTGTTATCGGTGCCTACGAAGTCCAGGAGAACCTTGTTCTTCCCGCCTTCACCGGCTGATCGTCAACGATCACTATCGGCAACCCTCAATCCCACCTTGCCGATCATCGCCCCTGAGCCGATCGCTTCGAGAACCTCAGGAAGTTCATCGAATTCGACCGTCCGCGTAAACGACGTCAGCCGTCCGTCGGCCGCGAGTTCGAGCAACCGCTCGTGGTCCTCCTCGGCTGTGACCCGGTCTTTGGTTCCCGCATAGACCCCGACGAGGGAGTAGTTGCGCCGAACTGCGTGGTGCGTATCGACCTCGACCCAACGACCACTGGCGAACCCGATGGCCAGCATGCGGCCGCCTTGTGCAATGACATCGAGCACGGCCTCGGCCGCTTCGCCTCCAACAGGGTCGTAGACAACATCGACGCCGCGACCATTCGTTTCTGTGCGGATCGCATCGACGACTGACCCGGCGAGCCGGTCGATAACGACGTCGGCGCCGGCGTCGGTGCAGAACTTCAGTTTTTCGGCGCCGGCAGCAACGGCTATCACGCGTGCGCCAAGGGCATGACCGAGTTGTATGGCAGTGACCCCGGAGCCTCCCGCTGCGCCGAGTACAAGGAGCGTTTCGCCCGCCTTCAACTCACCGCGACGAACTAGTCCGAACCAGGCAGTCGAGTAGCCGATGCGGAAAGAAGCCGCATCGGCATCGGACATGTCGTCGGGAACACGAAAGGTCGTGTCAGCCCGAGCGATCGTCATGGTGGCGAATCCTCCGCGCCCGTCGAAGAAGTTCGTCACCGCCATCACACGCTCACCGATTCTGAGATCAACGCCGTCGCCAACGGCATCAATCACGCCGCAGACTTCCTGACCCGGAACAAACGGAAGCCCAGGCGTAAGCGGATACGTGGACTGACACATAAAGAGATCCGGCATGCCAACCGCAGCCACCAAAACCTTGAGGCGAACTTCGCCAGGGCCAGGCGTCGGCACCTCGAGGTCGGTCTGAATCAGCGCCTCACGGGGTGAACCATGTCGAGAAACCTGCCATGCCTTCATCGCCGGACCTTATCTTCCTAGTACTTCGACTTCCCGCCCGATCCGCCACTCGGACACTCCCCTCGCTACCGTCCCGCCCATGCGACTGCCCACCTTCACGCCCTCCGCCAACGGCGATTGGTCTCCCGACGTGCCCGGCATCAACCGCCTGCGACTGCACTGGGTAGTTCTCGTTCAGTTGGTCGTCACGGTCTTGATGGTCGGCATGATTTGGACAGTGCACGTCGTTCACTACGACCTCTTCCCACTCGTCGGAGCGGACGCGTGGGACAGCTACGAACACGCACACGTCGACCGCATCGGCAAGGTGCTGTTCGGTCCTTGGCTGATCGAGGGGTTGTGCGTGCTCGCACTGCTACTCGCCCATCCGAAACGGTTGCGCATTGCGGCGATCATCAGTGCGTTCCTGATGCTCTTCATCTTGATCGACACCGCCGCGTTCTCCGCACCCGCGCATGGTGTGCTTCTGGATCACTGGGACCAGCAGACCTATGACGATCTAATGGTTGTGAATCTCATCCGGGCGTGGCTATGGACGGCCAAGGGTGCTGTCGCGGTATGGATGATGGTCGAGGTCATGCGCATTCACTTAAGGCCAGCCGACAGGCTCTGAATCTGCCGACACGTAGAGCGGATGCCCCGGATGTCCGTCCTTCGTCAGGCGTAACGCGTGCATCTCGACACCCGATTCAACAAGCATTGTTGCCACCTGCTCTCCCCGCCCAAACAGTTGGCCGTGTGTTCCCCACGCCACAACGACCAGTCCCGCGGAACGCGCTGCATCGAGAATCGCTTGATCGTTCTCCGTTCCCACAGGATCGGCCGCGGCGCGCAGACCCTTGGGATCAGTGGACCGGAGCGCAAAGATATTCGTGGTCACGAGACCACCGAATCCCCAGCTGCGGGCAAACCCCACGCAACGACGGTTCGTTGGATCAAGCGTGAATGCATCAGCAGTCGATGGGTTCAACATCAGGAAGTTCACGAGTGGCAATCGGGAATCCCACACACGAGTCAACGAATACCGATGGATCCGATCGAGCGAAAACGTCGCGGTCGCGTCACCCCACACGCCCGAATCGGTATCGGTGACGGTTCGCACCGATCTCAGCGTCATTTCCTCAAGCTGGATTCGGCTGATTCCTGGCCACAGTCCAGGCCAGCCAGATGAACACGAACTGGAATGGCAGACGCATCCACGACACGAATTGCTCCGACAGCGAACGATCACGCCAATCCCAAACCATGTAGAGGTTGGCCGGGTACACGGCGATCAGCACTACGACAGCGGCAAGGGCTCCGACTCGACGGGTGCGACGGATGATCACCAGTGGGCCGACTATGAGTTCGGCCACACCACTGGCGTAGGTCCAGAAACGTTCTGACGGCCAAAGCCACGGCGGAACGATGGCGTCGAAAAAATCAGGATTGGCAAAGTGTATGACACCCGCAACGGTGAAAAAGACACCGAGCACAATGGCAACAACATTCCAAAGCCGCTCGGAATAAACGTGTTGATCCTTCTTCACGACACGTTTCCGATGCACTGCACCGAGAGGACGGGGATTGTCGGGCGATGCCTTGGGCATGGGTCAATCGTAGGACGATGCTCGACAATCACTTCGGCCGGAGGCCAAATCCATTCCAAAAGAAGCGGTCAGCGCCTCGACCGCCAATTCGGTCAGCCCGTGAAGGTAGGCACGAACTCGCCGCTGAGAACGGTTGTCGAAGCCAACTTTCAATCTGAGTACCGAGGAAAGTCGTTACGAGGCCGAGACCCGGAGAAGGTGCGACTCAAACCCCAACCATCTGGTGTCGAGAGTGAATTTCCTTGCTGGCTAAATTGGTTATTGCTATGTTTCCAAACACAAATCATGCCTAAATGGGCTCACACAAAAAAGGCTTCTCGTGAGAAAATTCATCGGATTGTTCGCTGTTGCTGCGCTTTCAATCGGGTTGATCGCCGTCGCTGACCGCGCCTCGGCCTACGTCGAGTCGGCGGCAGTCGTACCAAGCCCGAACGTCAGCGATGCCAGTAACCTCTACTCGGTTTCTTGTATCTCGACCACCTCATGCGTCGCTGTTGGTGCCTCAGCAGACAACACCAATCTCGACTCCTTGGCGATGGCCTGGGATGGAACTACTTGGACAATTCTGACCACTCCATCCGAAGGATCTTCGGATGACTTGCTCATATCGGTGTCTTGCGCTTCACCCACTTCGTGCGTTGCTGTCGGCAAGCAGGATGATGCCGGCACCGACCAATCGTTTGCGATGTCATGGGATGGAAGTGCGTGGACGACTGCAGCCGTGCCGAGTGTTGGCGCTGATGACAATTTCCTTGAGTCCGTTTCATGCGTTTCAGAGACCTTCTGCGTTGCCGTCGGGGCCGCCTTTGATGGCACGAAGTATCAGACTCTCGTCGCAACATGGAATGGCAGTGCGTGGGCGATTGCCGTGAGCCCCAACGAAGGGTCCGACTCCAACCTCCTCACATCAGTGAGCTGCACGTCGGCAACGTCGTGCGCCGCGGTTGGTGACTATGTCGATGGCTTATCGGTGGTCACCACATTGGCAATGATTTGGGACGGAACGGCATGGACGATCGTTCCCACACCGAACAACAATCAAAGCCGTCTTGTCTCGGTTTCTTGCGTGTCTCCAATATCCTGCTTTGCGGTCGGCTCAACAGCCTCCGAAACATTGGCAATGACATGGGACGGAACGGCTTGGACAATCCTCCTCAGCCCTAACCCAGCTGCTGAGAACTATTTGGAGTCGGTTTCGTGCGTGTCGAGCACTGAGTGTGTTGTTGTTGGCGTGGGCGTTGATAACACGAATGTGGGATCGCCACTCGTGCTGACCTGGAACGGGACGATGTGGACGCAGCTAAGCGTTGCGGATGTCGGCACTGAGGACGACATGCTTTCCGGCGTTTCTTGCGCCGCCAGTTATTCGTGCATGGCCGTCGGGTACTCCGCGACAAACGGTCAGGATCAGACTTTGACGGTGTCGCTTACCGGCCCCGTCCCGCCGGCGCCGACCCCAGAACCCGTTGCGCCGGCATTCACTGGCTGAGCAGCCAACCCGGGGCATTCATTCGAAACCCCAGTGGCGAAACCGTTTACAACCGCTCTCACTCATTCACTAACAAACGAGAGCTCCGACATCCGAAACGCCGAGTCTCCAGATCGCTGAACCGCTGTTACGGGGGAATCTGGATGGGTGTTTCAGGCCCTTTCGAACCCCCGGGCCCGGCACCACTACATTGCTGACTGTGACGAACACCGAACGAATTCCTGCCGTCGAAGGGTGGTTCACCACCTCCGAGCCCTATTGCCTGATTGGCGCCAAGTGCACGGACTGCGGAACCTACGTGTTCCCGCCTCGCTCTGGCGCCTGCCCCAACCCGGACTGCGATTCAATGGAACTCGCACCTACCCCCCTCTCTCGCAAGGGCAAGGTCTGGTCATACACGGAGAACCATTACGCACCGCCTCCGCCCTATGTGGCTGCTGATCCGTTCGAGCCCTACGCACTTGCGGCGGTCGAACTCGCCGAAGAAGGCCTCGTCATTCTCGGACAGGTCGCTAAAGGCGTCATGGGCGTGGATCTCGAAATCGGCATGGACGTCGAAGTCGATCTCGAAGTTCTGTACCGCGATGCCGACGGCGTCGACCACTGGATCTGGACATGGGCGCCCTGCGCTCCGGAAGCGAGCGCATGATGGGTTCTGATCGCGATCTTGTAGTTCTCGGTGCCGGAATGCACCCATGGGGCAAGTGGGGCCGCAACTTCGTCGAATACGGACTTGTTGCCGCCAAAGCCGCTCTTGCTGAAGCCGACGTCGCATGGCGCGACATCGAGTTCGTGGCCGGCGCCGACACCATCCGTAACGGTTACCCGGGCTTCGTGTCCGGTTCCACGTTCTCGCAGGCCATGGGCTGGACAGGCGCTCAGATTTCCTCGTCGTATGCCGCATGTGCATCTGGCGCACAGGCCCTGCAATCGGCTCGGGCCCAGATCCTTGCCGGCTTCGCCGACGTCGCCATGGTCATCGGTGCCGACACCACCCCCAAGGGTTTCTTCGCTCCTGTCGGTGGCGAGCGCAAGGAAGATCCCGATTGGCAGCGCTTTCATCTGCTCGGTGCCACGAACCCTGCGTTCTTCGCGCTCAATGCCCGACGCCGCATCGATGTCTTTGGTGACACTGTCGAAGACTTCGCCATGGTGAAGGTCAAGAACTCGAAGGCCGGTGTCGGCAACGAGTACGCCCGATTCCGCAAAGAGTTCACGCTCGACGATTTCGCCGGTTCGCCGATCGTTTCCGATCCGCTGCGTCTGCTCGACATCTGCGCAACGTCTGATGGTGCGGCCGCAGTCATCATCTGCACGCCCGAGTACGCCATGCGCAAGCTCGGCACCCTCGAGGGCACCGTGCGCATCCGCGCCGTCGCTAACTCGACCCCGACGTACCCGCAGGTTCGTCTTGAGTTGCCCGACATCGCCACCGACTCCAACGCAGTCGTCTCGGCACCGGCACTTGGGTTTAAGGATTCAATCGCCCACAATGCTTACGAGCAGGCTGGTCTCGGGCCGGAAGACATCAGCTGCGCCGAGGTCTATGACCTCTCCACCGCACTCGAGCTCGACTGGTACGAGAACCTCGGCTTCTGCCCCGAAGGTGAAGGCGCGTCACTCGTGCGATCGGGGGCGACTGCTCTCGGTGGCCGACTTCCCGTCAACGCATCGGGTGGCCTGTCGAGCTTCGGCGAAGCCATCCCCGCCCAGGCGATCGCTCAAGTCTGCGAACTCACGTGGCAGCTTCAGGGCAAGAGCACGGGCCATCAGGTCGAAGGCGCGAAGGTCGGCCTCGCCATCAACCAAGGCCTCTTTGGTCACGGTTCCTGCACCATTCTGTCCAAGTAGTTTTTTTTCGTAGTCACTTCTTGAGGAGCTCCCCCATGGCCGAGGCTTACATCGTCGATGCAGTTCGCACTCCTGTCGGTCGTCGCGGTGGCGGCCTCGCCGACATGCATTCCGCCGATCTCGGCGCCGCCAGCATCAAGGCGCTGATGGAACGCACGGGTGTCGACCCAGGCGCCATCGACGACGTCGTGTTCGGTTGCGTTGACACCATCGGCCCGCAAGCCGGCGACATCGCCCGCACCGCATGGCTCGTGGCCGGACTGCCGTTGCACGTTCCCGGCACGACCATCGATCGCCAGTGCGGATCGAGCCAGCAGGCCGTCCATTTCGCCGCGCAGGGCGTCATGAGTGGAACGCAGGATCTCGTTGTCGCCGGTGGCGTGCAGAACATGTCCATGATTCCGATCTCGTCGGCAATGATCGTTGGCCAAGAATTCGGCCATGAAACTCCCTTCACCGGATCACCCGGTTGGGCCGCCCGATTTGGCGATCAGGAAGTCAGTCAGTTCCGCGCCGCCGAGATGATCGCCGAGAAGTGGAACTGCACACGCGACGACATGGAGGCGTACGCCGTCGAAAGTCATGAGCGTGCGATTCGTGCCCGAGCCGAAGGTCGTTTCGAAACTCAGATCGTTCCCACCAACGGACTTTCAATCGACGAATGCCCGCGTGAGCCCAACTGGGAGAAGCTCCGCTCGCTCCCCACGCTCACCGAGGGCGGTCGATCCACTGCAGCGTGCGCGTCACAGATCTCTGACGCATCAGCATCGTTGCTGATCGCCAGCGAGCAAGCGCTCAAGGATCACAACCTCACCCCAAGAGCCCGCATCCATCACCTGTCGGTGCTCGCCGACGATCCGGTGTGGATGCTCACGGCTCCCATTCCGGCTACAGCGCACGCGCTCAAGAAGGCCGGCATGACCATTGACGACATGGATCTCATCGAGATCAATGAAGCGTTCGCCAGTGTCGTGCTTGCGTGGCAGAAGGAGACCGGTGCCGATCTGGCCAAGGTCAACGTGAACGGCGGCGCTATCGCCCTCGGTCATCCCTTGGGAGCAACCGGTGCCCGCCTCATGACGACACTTCTGTTTGAGCTCGAGCGCACTGGCGGTCGTTACGGCCTGCAGACGATGTGTGAAGGTGGCGGTCAGGCCAACGTCACCATCATTGAACGCCTGTAATCGTTCCAACTTTCTCCCAGACGCGACGAAGGCCCGGCATTGCGCCGGGCCTTCGCACTTCTTTGGGTGGAAGTTAGTGAGTCATCATGTCGTGCGACATGGTGCCCGGAGTTCCACGGAGACAACCGACGGAATACGGGTATTCGTTGTTGATGACGTAGTGATACATCTCGACCATCTGGCCGTCCCACGGGATCATGCTCGTCATGCCGTGACACTCATCG
>CAMCTY010000011.1 GCA_945878725.1 Bifidobacterium breve
CTGCTCCAGTCCATCGACTCGACGCAGACTTTCGATTACGACGTGGTGAAGAGCCGGGCAATGGACAACCCCGTCTTCTACGTCCAGATGGCGTATGCCCGGATTCGTTCGATCTTCCGTGTGGCGCAAGAACGTGCCGTCGCTAGTGCTCCGCTTGATCAGGTCGATCTCTCGCTGCTCACACATGAGCGCGAACTCGAAATCCTGAGAACGCTGTCAGAACTTCCGGACACCGTCGTCACCGCGTCGGCGGACAGGGCACCGCATCGCATCGCCACATGGATTCGCGAACTTGCCGGAGCAGTGCACGGCTTTTACCACGACTGTTATGTAATGGGTGATGGCGTGTCGCCCGAACTCACCCAGGCGCGGTTGCAACTGGCATCAGCGGCCTCGGTTGGTCTCCTTATCGGTCTCGACCTTCTCGGTGTCAGTGCACCCGAGCAAATGTGAGATGAACATGGAACCGATTCCTCTTCGACTTCTTCCTGACACTGCGGAGATCGGCCCGAACGGCCAGCTGATCATCGGCGGTTGCGACACTCTCGAACTTGCTGCCGAGTTCGGTACGCCACTGTTCGTGTACGACGAACAGCATCTTCGCAATCGCTGTCGTGAAGCCGTTGCGGCTTTCGGGCTTGGTGTGAACTACGCAACCAAGGCATTCCTCTGCAAGGCAATGGCCAAGTTGGCGTTCGACGAAGGATGCAATCTCGACGTCTCGACTGGCGGGGAGTACCACGTGGCTCGGGCCGCAGGTGTACCTGCCGATCGGCTCGTGTTACATGGGAACAACAAGAGCAGTACCGAACTCGCGGTTGCCATGGGCGAAGAGATCGGTCGGATCATTGTTGACTCGTTCGACGAACTTGATCGGATTGAATCGCTCGTGGCCGAAGGGTCGCCGGTTCCGAATGTCGTCATCAGGGTGACTCCCGGTGTCGAGGCGCACACTCACGAATTCGTGCGCACCGGCCAAGACGATTCGAAGTTTGGTTTCGGCTTGGCCAGTGGCCACGCCGATATGGCCGTCGAGCGGGCCAAGTCATCGCCATCGATGAACCTGGTCGGCGTGCACGCGCACATTGGGTCGCAGGTATTCGAGGCCAAATTCTTTGAGATGGCGATTGAGGTTCTTGCGCCATTCATCGAACGTCATCAACTCCCCGAACTCTCGGTAGGCGGCGGGCTAGGTGTCGCCTACGTGGCTGATGAATTTGCTCCGACAATCACTGAGTGGGGTGCGGCTGTCCGTAACGCCTGCGATGCAGCCGGAATCAGAGCACAAGTCACGGCGGAGCCCGGACGGTCGCTTGTGGCGCAGGCCGCAGTGACGCTCTACACGGTCGGAACGATCAAAGATCTCCCTGCGATCCGCACGTATGTCGCGGTGGACGGTGGAATGAGTGACAACCCCCGACCCGTCCTGTACGGGAGCGGCTACGAAGCTTTTCTTGCGCGCGAAGTTGCTGCTGATCGATCGCGGTGCGTGACTATCGTCGGCAAGCATTGCGAATCGGGCGACATCCTTGTGCGCGACGGTCAGGTTCCTTCGGACCTACAGGTGGGTGACATTTTGGCGACGCCGGTCACCGGCGCCTACGGGCATTCGATGGGATCCAACTACAACTTGGTGACCCGCCCGGCCGTTGTTTTTGTCGCCGATGGAAAGGCACGACTCGTCGTTCGGCGAGAAACATTCGACGACCTTCTCGCTCGCGACATCGACTGACTGTCGGCGGTTCGGAATCGTGGACACTGCCGCCTACGTTGCGATTGGTCTGTCGGTCCTCGTGGCTGCTGGCGTTCAGGGGACCACCGGATTCGGCTTCGCGCTGCTTTCGGTTCCGCTCATGTCCCTGTTCATAGAACCCGAACAGGCCGTGGTCATCTCGGCGAGTCTGGGACTATTGGCAAGTGCGGTCCAGGCGTGGTCGGAACGTCATCACGGCGATCGGCCAACGATCATCAGGATGCTTATCGGCGCGGCGATCGGATCTCCGTTCGGATTGCTCGTCTTTGTTGTGGCATCACCGAGCCAACTTCGATTCATCCTCGCCGGGGTCATCATCGTTTTTCTGATCCTCAACCTCCGAGGCCTCACGTTGAAGCAGGGGGGACGTACCGTCGATCTCGGGGCGGGTGCGATCAGTGGGGTTCTCAACACGTCACTGTCAACGAACGGCCCTCCTCTCGTCATGGCGTTGCATGCCCGCCACCTTCCGCCCCAACAGTTCCGGGGAACGCTTGCGGCAGTCTTTGCTGGGTCGGGTCTGCTGACGGTCCTGTTATTCGCCGGGGCCGGAAAGTACTCGGCCGACATTGGCCTGGCACTCGTGATCTCTCTTCCGACGCTCGCCATCGGCTACCTACTCGCGGCCCGGTTCCGCCAGCGGATTCGCCCCGATCATTTCCGCAACATCGTCACGTGGCTCCTCTTTGCCACGGCAGTCCTCGCAACGCTCTCAGCATTTCGCGGTTGATCCGGTTCGGGACGCAGACTCACCGGGGAAGGGTGTCGACCTCGCCAAGGCTTGCTTGGGGCAGCGGAAGATGGCCATCGAGGACTGCGATGAACAGCTCGGCGCTTCCTGCTCCGGGAAGAGAACGCAGTTCGTCGGCAGTTCTTCGACTGTTGAGAGCGCGTACCGCCTCCCACGCTGAAACTTCGATCGACCAACCGATAGGTCCGTCGCCACTGGTCCAGACCCGATCGACATCGCGGACTTCGATCGCGCCGAGTCCAGTGTCACGTAGCCAATACGACGCGGCCGACATCGTCATCGGTAGGACGATGTCCACATCGAATGACGAACTGTCCGGCAGTTGAACCGCAGCTCGCAGATCATGCTCGTGTACGACGAGATCGCCATAGAGGGCGTCGGACATCGAAAGGGTTGCCGCTATGGCGGTGTCGAGTCCTTCCCATTCGCGAAGGAGATCATCGATCGGTTGGGAACGGCGCTCGTCGACGATGCCTCTGAGCCATCCGTCCAGATCTCCGTCGGGGAGATTCCCAGACCCGATCGCGGCCGGCAGTCCAACGACATGGCCGATCAGGTCTTTCACCGACCATTCGGGGCAAGCGGGAACGACGGCATCAAGGGAGTTGGCAGGGAGATCGCGGACGACGGTGCAGATTCTGTCCCGGGTGTTGAGATAAGCCTCGAGGTGATCGGTCATGCGACGACTGTATGCGGGAAGGTGCGATCCGACGAAGGTAAGTCCGACCAAGAAAAGGGAACCCGAAACCCGTCGGGTAGATGGGTCCGCGGCCGGTAGCCTCGTTGACGTGAACGGTTCTGTTGTGCGAGTTGGCGTCCTTGGTTGTGGCACGGTCGGTGCCTCATTGATCGCGTTGGCTCAGCGTCAGCGCTCCACAATCAAATCGCGCACCGGACTGGAACTCGACATTGTCAGGGTTGCCATCCGCAATCCCGATCGAGCCCGATCGGTCGATCTACCGAGTTCGGCGTTCACGATCGACGCCGCTGCAATCGTTTCCGATCCGGAAATCGATGTGATTGTTGAAGTGATGGGCGGCATTGAGCCGGCCCGCACACTCGTGCTTGCCGCACTAGCCGCAGGCAAACCGGTCATCACCGCGAACAAGGCACTAGTCGCCGCCTTCGGCGCCGAACTTTTCGCGGCGGCCGAGGCTGGTGGTGTCGACCTGCTCTTCGAGGCCGCTGTCGCTGGCGGCATTCCCTTTGTACGCCCATTGCGCGAATCGCTTCTGGCCGAACCAGTCCAACGTGTGTTGGGGATCGTCAACGGCACGACCAACTACATCCTCACGCGCATGACCGAGGCCGGTGCCGACTATTCCGATGCTTTGGCTGAGGCCCAGGCGCTCGGTTACGCAGAAGCGGATCCCACTGCAGACGTCGACGGTCATGATGCTGCAGCGAAGATCGCGATCGTCGCCTCGATCGCGTTCGGCGCTCAACTCACCGCCGACGATGTTTCCTGCGAGGGAATCTCCAATCTGACTGCGGATGACATCGCCTTCGCCGGTCGACACGGATTCGTCGTCAAGCTCCTCGCTGTGGCCGAAAAGTTCTCGGGTCCGAACGGCGACGAGCTCTCAGCGCGCGTCCATCCTTGTCTCGTTCCCGTAACCCATCCCCTTGCGGCGGTACGTGACAGTTTCAACGCCGTGTTTGTTCAAGGCGAGGCAGTCGGCGACCTTATGTTCTACGGACGTGGTGCCGGTGGCAATCCCACCGCCAGTGCAGTCCTTGGCGATCTTGTCGACGCCGCAGTAAATCTTCGCAGCGGTTCGTACGCGTCGATCGGTTCGCTTGCGCCGTTCCCGATGCGTCCTGCGCTCGAACTGACCAGCGCGTATTACGTAAGCGTTCAGGTTGCCGACAGGCCGGGTGTTCTGGCCTTGATCGCCAATGTCTTCGGTGAGAACGGTGTTTCGATCGAATCGATGGAACAGGGTGGAACGTTCATGGTCGGTGGCGACCAAAGCGAAGGTCAGGCGCGCATCGACTTCATCACTCATCAGGCCCGGGGAGTGGACCTTGAGTCCACGATCGCAACGTTGAAGTCCCTCGATGCGGTTCGGCATGTCGGAAGTCTGATCCGGGTTCTCTCTGCTGAGGAGATTTCGTCATGACCCCGATGTCCTACGTGAGTACCCGCGGTTCGGCTCCCGAACTGGGATTCGCCGACACGCTCCTTGCCGGCCTTGCTCGCGATGGCGGGCTTTACGTACCCGAGCGGTGGCCGTCGATCACCGTCGGAGCGTTCGAGCGATTCGCAACAGCCAGCTATGCCGATGTGGCCACCGAAGTCATGTGGCCCTTCGTTGAGGGCGCGATCGAACACGACATGTTCGCTCAATTGGTTGCGGATTCCTATGCCACATTTGCAACGCCCGATGTGGTGCCGCTTGTCGAACTTGGCGACAACATGTGGTTGGCCGAGTTGTTCCATGGCCCGACGCTGGCGTTCAAGGACATTGCGCTTCAGTTGGTCGGCCGACTTTTTGATCATGAGTTGACTCGTCGTGGCGAGCGGGTGACGATCGTCGGTGCAACCTCAGGCGACACCGGATCCGCCGCGATCGAGGCATTGCGTGATCGTGCCTCGGCCGAAGTATTCATCCTCCATCCGGCGGGCAGAGTTTCCGATGTGCAGCGTCGCCAGATGACGACAGTGACTGCTCCCAATGTGCACAACATCGCCGTCGAAGGAACGTTCGACGACTGTCAGGACATCGTGAAGGCCTTGTTCGCCGACGACACGTTCCGCGACCAACGAAATCTTTCGGCCGTGAACTCCATCAACTGGGCGCGGGTCATGGCCCAGACCGTTTACTACGTCACGAGTGCCGCCCGTCTGGGCGGGGGACCGGGCCGACCGGTTGCTTTCTCTGTGCCCACGGGCAACTTCGGCAATGTATTCGCGGGATACGGAGCGCAACGGATGGGAACGCCCATCTCGCAGTTCATCGTCGCCTCGAACCGAAACGACATCTTGACCAGATTCCTCACCACCGGAACCATGACTATCGGCGCTGTAGAACCGACGCTGAGCCCGAGCATGGACATCCAGGTCTCCTCAAACCTTGAACGCCTGCTTTTCGAGGTCTACGGCCGAGACGGTTCTGAGATCGCCGAACTTATGGCTCGCTTCCGGGCCGACGGTTCGGTCTCGGTCGATGCCGGACGTCTTGATCTGCTGGCCGAGCACTGGTCAGCCGGGCGGGTCGATGACGCAGAAACCGCCGCGACTATTGCCTCCGTCCACGAACGCACTGGGATGCTCCTCGATCCGCATACCGCAGTTGGACTGGCCGCGGCGATCAATGAGCGGGCCGATGTCGATGTGCCCATGGTCGTGCTGGGAACGGCCCATCCGGCCAAGTTCCCCGATGCGGTCGAGTCAGCCTCGGGCATCCGCCCCCCGCTTCCGGCCCATTTGGCCGATCTCTTTGAGCGCACCGAGCACTTCGAGGTCATTGCGAACGACTACCCGATGGTCAGGTCGCTCATCGAGAACACCCTCGACGGCGCCCGCTAAGCCATCGGCGCGCAAAATGCGCCACAATTGGGACATGAAGTACGTGGTCTGTGTCCCCGATGGTTGTGCCGATGAACCGCTCGCCGAACTCGGCGGGCTGACTCCGATGCAGGCAGCCAACATGCCAAACCTCGACCGGATCGCTGCGCGCTCAACGCTCGGTCGCGCTGCGGTCATACCCGAGGGCCTTCCGCCGGGCTCCGACGTCGGGAACATGTCGATCTTCGGTTACGACCCCGTCAAGTTTCATACCGGTCGCGCGCCGATCGAAGCGGCAGCTCTCGGACTTCGGTTGCGTCCCGACCAGGTCGCATACCGCTGCAATCTCGTGACGGTCGATGCCGACGGAACCATGGTTGATTTCGCGGGCGGACATCCGTCGACCGAGGACGCGGCACTGATTATCGCGGCGCTGCAGGAAGCACTCGGTGGCGATGGTGTCGAGTTCCATCCCGGAGTTCAGTATCGACACATTCTCGTTGCCCCCGCATCGTGGGCCGTAGCGGACTGCACGCCGCCGCACGATCTCACCGGCAAGCCATCGGTGCCGCCGACAGGTTCTGCCGCTCCCGAACTTCTGCGGCTCATGGACGCGTCGCGCGAGGTACTTGCCCGATTCGATAGTGGCGCGAATCAGATCTGGCTTTGGGGCCAGGGTTTCCAGCCCGAGATGCCGTCATTCGAAACCGCCTACGGAGTCGATGCTGCGCTCGTCACGGCGGTCGATCTCGTGCGCGGGCTGGGTGTGTTGACTGGAATCAACGTGGTGAATCTCGAATCGGCCACCGGTTGGTACGACACCGATTACGAAGGAAAGCGCAATTGCGCGCTCGCCGCTCTTGATGCCGGCACCGATCTGTTCATCATCCATGTCGAGGCCACCGACGAGGCTGGTCATGCCGGAAACATCGAGGAGAAGGTGAAGGCCCTAGAGAACTGGGATTCGCGAATCCTCGCCGGCCTGGTTGAGCATCTCGACGCCGCCGGCCCGTGGCGGATGCTTATGCTCCCTGATCACGCCACTCCGCTGGCCACCAGGACGCACACGTCCGATCCCGTGCCGTATCTCCTCTTTGACTCGCAGATCGATGGTCCGGGTGGCGTCTACACGGAGGCGGGAGTTGCCGATCTCCCTGTAGTTGCCGGTCACGAACTCATGGGGCAGTTGGTTTCTCGACGCTGAGCCAGTGCGGTGGGTTGCCCGGCCATGGAGTCACAACTACGCTCTGAAACGTTGTACGACGCCGATTAAGACGATCCGCGCTTCGTCATCTCCCCGCCGTCCGGCGGACCGGTTACGCAGTCTGCGTCGCCGATACTCCCCAATCGCTTGCACATACTTCCTCCTAACCCCCCGACTGTTCTTGGCGTTCATCGCCCATCCGGTTGGGCTCCCCGATCTGAGAGACAAAATCACCATGGCAAACCAACTTGAACGTTCCGCACTCGAGTCGAAAGAGCGCGACGAACTAGTCACGATCGCTGTCGCTCTGGGCGGAAAGCCCGCTGCACGCGCGAAGAAGTCGACGATCATCGACCTGATCCTCGAATTGACTGGGGTTACCTCTGCCGCCCCCGAATCCAGTGCCGAGCCCCTTGATGCCGAACCGACGCCGGCCCGACGTCCACGTCGCCCCCGCAACGCAGCAGCCGAATCGTCACCTGATATTGAAACGGCCGTTCCTTCCGACGCCGGAAATGCCGAGTCAGACAACGACGCCGAATCGGCAGTCGATGCTCCCGAATCCGACGACGCGTCTGCGCCGACCAGTACTGCCCGTGAGCCACGGGAACCACGCGAACCCCGCGCCGAAGGTGACGCCGACTCCGACGGCGACGGAGATGGAGACGGTCGTCGACGTCGGCGGCGTGGACGCGATCGCGACAACGATCGCGGCGGAGATCGCCCGGGGCGCTCCGAGGAGTCATTCTTCGGTGAACCGATTCCGGTTTCCGGCGTACTTGACCTCCGCGACGAGGGTTACGGATTCGTGCGAGTTAACAGTTACCTCTCGAGCCGGGAAGACGTTTACGTCTCGGTGAAGCAGGCTCGCCAGTTCTCGCTCCGTCGCGGCGATCTGGTGGCAGGAACAAGTCGACCCGCAGCGCGTAATGAAAAGAACCCGGCACTGCTGACTATCGACTCGGTGAATGGTCTCGATCCTGATCTGGCTCGTGATCGCCGTCGCTTCGACGATCTCACGCCGCTCTTCCCCGACGAGAAGCTCCACCTTTCAAGTCGCGATGAGCCGTACAACATGACGTCGCGCATCATCGATCTCATCGCCCCGATCGGCAAGGGGCAGCGCGGGCTCATCGTGTCGCCGCCAAAAGCAGGCAAGACGACGATCATGAAGCAGATCGCGAAGTCGATCGAGGAGAACAACCCCGAAGTTCACTTGATCGTGCTGCTCGTGGATGAGCGCCCCGAGGAAGTCACCGATATGCGTCGCTCGGTTGGCGGAGAGGTTGTCGCTTCGACATTCGATCGTCCTGCCGAAGAGCACACTGCGGTCGCCGAACTCGTCATCGAACGCGCCAAGCGAATGGTGGAAGAGGGCAAGGACGTTGTGGTCATTCTCGACGGCATCACCCGTCTTGCTCGCGCTTACAACCTCGCAGCACCGGCGACCGGACGTGTTATGTCTGGCGGAATCGACACCGGAGCGCTGTACCCCCCCAAGAAGTTCTTCGGCGCAGCGCGCAATGTCGAGGAGGGGGGCTCGCTGACGATCCTGGCCAGCGCACTCGTCGAGACTGGCTCTCGCATGGACGAGGTCATCTTCGAGGAGTTCAAGGGAACCGGGAACATGGAACTGCGGCTCGATCGCCGCATGGCCGAGCGTCGGATCTACCCGGCCATCGATGTGGACGCCTCGTCGACTCGTCACGAGGAACTGCTTTTCGATCGCACCCAGCTCCAGCAGGTCTTCAAGCTGCGTCGGGTGCTCTCGGGCCTGGCCGCCGAAGGCGGAAGTGGCGCTCCGGGACTCGAAATGCTGATCGATCGCCTGGGCACCTTCCGCACCAATGACGAATTCCTTGCGGAAATCGCCAAGGGCTGAACCCTTCCGACCTGCGTCGATACCCCCATATTGCGGTTCTCGCCGCTGACCGGCAAACTTACCAATTCCGAAATCTCTCTGGAGCACAGCCATGAAGGCCGATATCCATCCCAATTACGTCGAAGCATCCGTGAAGTGTTCCTGTGGGAACACGTTCACGACTCGATCGACCCAGTCCGAGCTCACCTCGGAACTCTGCAACGAGTGCCACCCGTTCTATACGGGCAAGCAGAAGCTCGTTGACACCGGTGGTCGTATCGAGAAGTTCGAGAAGCGCTACGGCACCCGCCGCAAATAGCGGCACCGCCGAGCGATTCGAACACAAGGGACCAACCGTTCCTCTCGACCCCGAGCAACGCTCGCGCCTGATCATTGCCAAGGCGCGCACGCTTGTCGCCGATCATCTCGGTGACTTGTCTGCTCCCGATTCTGAATTGATTGTCGGCTCGTTTCCTGGCGGTGCAACCGTCCGCGCCGGCACCCGTGGTTGGGTTCTTCTCGATGCCGGCGCTGAGCGCGGCTTCGGTGCAGCGCTCGCGTGGTCCCAACGCGAAGAACTCGAATCACTTGATGTCATTGCGGATTCCGAATCAGTGGCCGGAATCATGGCCCGTAGGGCAACGGCGTTCAGTGATCCGCCACGCATCTGGCAGGCCGTTGGCCGAAAATTGGTTGAAGCGGTTCCCGCAGAGATAGCGGCACCGGTTGAACCGCCATTCGTGGCGCGCCAACTGATCGGCATGCTTGTGGACGCCGGTGTCGAAGTCACTGTCGAACACGGAGAGATTCGCGGCGAACTACGCGGTCTTGAAGTTGCACGCATTGTTGTGGATGACGGTGTCGCACGGATCGAAGTCGGCGTCGGCCGTCATGATCGCGAAGCATTCACGATGGTCCACGGAAACCTCCCGACTCCGGACGCACTCGCATCGGTGGTGCAGAGCGTGGCGGTGCACCGACGTTTCGATGCCGAGGCGCACCCGTTGCGTCAGTTGGCTCCCGAGGCATGGCTTCGGTCGCGGATGATCGCCGAACCTTCGTTCGTGGGAGCGGCCGAATTGCGGCCGGTCGAACCTCCCATCCGCCGCGAGAGCGTGAAGGACACTCTTGCGGCTATGGCTTTTGGCGCTGATTCCGACGGTCGTCCGGTCATGGTCGCTTGCTCAGTCGGTATCGACCTTGATGTTGTTCCGTCGGCTGCCGATGCTCGCTTGGCCTTGGATCCCGAGGCACGACTCGTCATCGTCCTGCCCGAACGCGATAACCATCCGGTGACTCGGAAACTGGCTGCGTCACTTGTTCACCCGGCCGAGATCATTAGCGTTTCCGGTGACTGGCGCGTCTTTCCTGAGGATGTGACGCAATGAGCATGCTTGATCGACTTGACGATCTGGAACGCGAATTTTCTGAGGTCGAAGGTTCACTCGCCGATCCTGTGGTGATCGCTGACCAGAAGAAGTACGCCGACTTGAGTCGTCGTTATCGCGATCTTGGCGAACTTGTTACCCGACTGCGCGATCTACGCGAGGCAACGGCGGATCTTGCCGCTGCCCGTGAGATGTACACCGATGCCGATGCCGAGGATCGCGAGATGCTTCGCGGCGAGATCGCATCTTCCGAAGCAGCGATGGAACGCCTTGATGAAGAGATCAAGGTTCTGCTTCTTCCCAAGGATCCGAATAACGATCGAAATGTCATCGTCGAGATCCGTGGTGCGGAAGGTGGCGAGGAAGCCAACCTGTTCGCCCGCGACCTCTTCGAGATGTATCGGTCGTTCGCTTCTCGAATCGGATGGAAATTCGAGATCATGGATGCGCAAGCTTCAGATCTCGGGGGTTACAGCGATGTCACGTTCCGACTCGCTGGTGACGGCGTGTGGAGTCGCATGAAGCACGAAGGTGGCGTTCATCGTGTGCAACGGGTGCCGATCACAGAGAGTCAGGGCCGGGTACATACCTCGTCGGCCACGGTCACGGTATTGCCCGAAGCGGAAGAGGTCGATGTTCATCTCGACCCGAACGATCTGCGCGTCGACGTCTATCGCTCGTCGGGTCCCGGTGGTCAGTCGGTCAACACGACCGACTCGGCTGTTCGAATTACCCACATCCCCACCGGTGTTGTCGTGGCCATGCAGGACGAGAAGAGTCAGATCCAGAACCGCGAGAAGGCGATGCGGGTCCTACGCAGTCGTCTTCTTCAGGCTGAGCAGGACAGGCAAGCGGCAGAAGCTTCAGGAGCGCGAAAGGCGCAGACCGGTGGCGGCGGCCGCTCGGAAAAGATCCGCACTTACAACTTCAAGGAGAACCGTCTCTCCGATCACCGCATCGGACTGACGCTTTACAAGCTCGACAAAATTCTCGGTGGGGACCTCGACGAGGTGGTTGACGCGTTGGTGGCCGATGAACGGGCGACCCAACTCCGCGACCGCGAGGCATGAGCAACGCCGACGGCACCATCACCTGGCGGCAATTGCACGCCGAGGCGGTTCGTCGACTCACTCATGATTCATTGGGCGATCCTGCCGAATGCGAAATGGATGCTCGAAGGATCATCGAGCGCGCTTCCGGGTTCGAGGGTGCCGATTATGTGCTCGGTCTCGACGAGGCAGCTACCGAGCGCGGTGTCCACTATTTCGATGTCATGCTCGGGCGCCGGTTGACCGGCGAGCCGTTGCAATATGTCGTCGGCCGTTGGGGATTCCGCACGCTCGACCTGCTTGTCGATAAGCGCGTGCTCATCCCCCGACCAGAAACGGAGTCCGTTGCCGGCTGGGCGATTTCGGAACTGGAATTTCTCCGTCCCCACGCGGTTACGAACGAGCGCCGACTCCTAGCTGTCGATCTCGGCACCGGGTCGGGTGCAATCGGGTTAGCGATCGCTACGGAGTGCGCGCGTGTCGACGTGTGGTTGACCGATGAGTCGCCAGAGGCTCTTGCGGTGGCCCAAGCAAATCTGACTGGCATAGGCGGGGCCGGAACCTCCGTTCGGATTGGGGTCGGCTCGTGGTTCGAAGCGCTTCCCGCGGAACTGGCCGGAACCGTCGATGTGATCGTTAGCAACCCGCCCTATGTTGCTGATGACGACGAACTGCCCTCCGTCGTGCGGGACTGGGAACCGGGAAGCGCGCTTTTTGCTGGCGTCGACGGACTCGACGATCTACGCGTCATTGTTGCTGAGGCATCCGCGTGGTTGCATCCGCGGGGCTCGTTGGTATTGGAAATGGCACCAATGCAGGTCGATGCTGTTGCCGACTTGGCGAGAAGCGCCGGCTTTGTCGATGTCGAGATTCGTTCTGATCTAACCGGTCGTAACCGGGGTGTCGTCGCCCGTCGAGTTCATCGAAACGGCGACTGAACATGCCTGTGTTCCTCGCTCTCCTCGCCTCACTTATCTGGGGAACATCGGATTTCCTCGGCGGCACGGTGACCAAAAAACTGCCCGCCGTCACCACCCTGCTGTGGGCGAACCTGCTGGTGTTGCCGGGACTCTTGATCGTCACGCTCGTCATCGGCGATCTGCAACTGACTCCCACAACGATCGGTTGGGGAATCGCCGCCGGGATCTCCGGCTCGCTTGGGATCTGTGCGCTGTATCAGGGCCTCGCTACGGGAGTCATGGGCGTTGTGGCCCCGATCGCAAGTACCTCAGTGGTTCTCCCCGTCATCGTCGGGGTAGTCACTGGCGAATCGATTGGAGCGGTCCGCGGTTTTGGGATCGCGATGGCCATAGGTGGAATCGTCCTCGCCGGGGGACCATCGGTCCGCGAATTCCGGTCAGGCGGTCATCGCCCTCTCCTGTTCGCAGGGGCCGCGGCCATCCTCATCGGAATCTTTCTCATTGCCATGGCGAACGGAAGTCAGGAGAGCGCGCTCTCAACCCTGTTGGTTATGAGAATCACGGATGTGGGATTACTGCTGCCGATGGTGTTGATTCTCGGCCTCACCCGGGTCCCCGGTCGGGCGGTGCTTCCTTCCATCGCATTCATTGGCGCGGCTGATCTTGCCGCCAACGCGCTCTACGGGTTCGCCGTACACGGATCGGAAATGGCAATCACCGCTGTGCTCGTATCGCTCTATCCGGTGGTCACCTTGTTGATGGCCCGACGAATTAATCAGGAACGATTGAACCGCGAGCAGATGATTGGCGTGACTCTCGCCATGATCGGTGTTGCCGCAGTCGTGCTTGGCTGACGAACTTGCTCGGCTGACGAACTTGAGGATTCCCGAGATTCAGTAGTGCCAGGGATAGTCGGACCAATCTGGATCGCGTTTTTCGAGGAAGGAATCACGACCCTCTGCGGCTTCGTCGGTCATGTAGGCAAGGCGCGTCGCTTCGCCGGCAAAAACCTGTTGGCCGACTAGGCCGTCATCGATGAGATTGAACGAGAACTTCAACATCCGCTGGGCGGTCGGGCTCTTTGCGTTGATCATCGCACCCCATTCGAGCGCGACCTTTTCGAGATCGGCATGCGGCACGACTTCGTTGACCATGCCCATCCGGTAGGCCTGTTCGGCGCTGTACTCGCGACCAAGGAAAAAGATCTCGCGCGCGAACTTCTGACCAACCTGTCGTGCGAGATAGGCGGATCCGAATCCACCGTCGAAACTCGCAACGTCGGCATCGGTCTGCTTGAAGCGGGCGTGTTCCTCGCTGGCGATGGTGAGATCGGCGACGACGTGGAGGCTGTGCCCACCGCCGGCCGCCCAGCCGGGAACAACCGCAATCACGATCTTGGGCATGAAGCGGATGAGGCGTTGCACCTCGAGTATGTGGAGGCGACCCGTGCGGCCCGGATCGATTGAGGCAGCGGTCTCGCCTTCGGCATAGCGGTAACCGTCACGCCCCCGGATACGCTGATCTCCGCCTGAACAAAATGCCCAGCCGCCGTCTTTCGGCGAGGGCCCGTTACCGGTGAGCAGCACGCAACCGACGTCGCTTGATTGGCGGGCATGGTCGAGAACGCGGAACAACTCGTCGACTGTCTGAGGTCGGAAGGCATTCCGGATCTCGGGCCGGTTGAAGGCGATCCGAACCGTCCCCTGATCGACGGCACGGTGGTAGGTGATGTCGGTGAGGTCGGAAAAACCGGGGACGTCTCGCCAAGAAGCGGCATCGAAGAGTTCGGAAATCATCATTTCTCCAGTCATTGCGCAATGCTTTGGGCATACCATCCTCGCGGACGGAGACAACCGTCGAAGCGGACGGGCGATTCCGTTCAACAAATGATCCCGGGGGACCAATGTTCGGGAAGCGTACAAAAGCGGAAAATGGGGCGAAACGCCTTCGTGGACTGGCATTTTTCGAGGGATTCACCGATGCCGATCTCGATCGGATCGCCGAACTGGCTGAATCGGTCGAAGCCGAATCCGGAGCCGTCTTGATGGAACAGGGACGGGTCGGGCAGGAGTGCTACATCATCGAAAGCGGCCAGGCGGGTGTTTTTGTCGCCGAGGAGCATGTCGTGACGCTCGGCCCGGGGTCGATGGTTGGAGAGATGGCACTGTTGGATCACCGTCCGAGGACGGCCACGGTCGTCACCGAAACACCCGCACGATTGCTTGCGTTCGACACCAAGGCGTTCAGACAATTGCTCAGCGAGATGCCGAAGGCTGAGGAGCGGATCCACGCGTTGTTGGCCGATCGGTTGAAGGCAAACCAAGCCGACTGAACATCGGCCGGCTGGGCCGGTTCAGGCTGGTTCGATGACTCCGGTCGACGAGCGCAGCGCCGACATCCCGACAACCTCGGCGTTTTCGATCGTGTGCATGAACACCGGATCTGTCGATGCGCCCCAGGTGCGATCGCCGGCCGGAGTGCGGGCGGCGACGAGAGCATGGGTGGGGCCGTTGCGATCGTGTACGACCGTTGCGGCTTCGATGGTCACGGCCCCGATCCAGTCATCGTTCAGTTCGACGAAGGGCAGTGCATCGACCTCGGCTTGGGGTTCGCTGTGGGTGTAACCACCCGAAACAGGAGCATTGGTCGACATGACGAGAACAGCATGCTCGGTGGTGTAGCCGCCGTTAGCGGTGCACATGCCGATTGATCCGCGGTCGGCTCGCAGCACGTTGACCATCGTGGCGATTCCGTGGCTCGCATAGTCGTTCCATGGTCCTCCGGCGAAACTCATCCCGCCGGTGACGGTGAGAGGCAGTCGAGCCCCGATGCCACCCCATCCGCGGCCAGCAACGGCGTTCGGTTCGATCAAGCCGAGTTCGATGGCCCCAATCTGTACCGCGGCAGGGAAACACGAATACAGATCCGCGTGGTCAACATCGTCGGCAGTAATCCCTGCCGACGCGAATGCATCGCGTCCGGCCAGTCGCAATGCTGGCGATGAACACAGATCGGCCCGGTTGGACACGTTCCAGTGGTCGACGGCTTCGGCGCCAGCATGAAGGAAGACCCAACGGTCTCGGGAGATTCCGAGTCGTTCAGCGGCAGCGACCGAGGTGAGGATGAGCCCTGATCCTTGGTTGACCTGATTGTTAGAACAGAGTCGCTTTGTGTAGGGAGACGAAATCATCCGGTTGTCCGGTGTGACGTCGGAGATCTGCTCCGGGGTGAATCCGCTTTGGATTGCCGCGTAAGGATTCTCGACAGCGACAGCAGCAAACGCCGACCAGAGGATTCCGAGTCGCGAGCGGTGTTCGTCGACGGACAGTCCGAGCCGAGCGCGTAGTGCTGTCTCGAACAGTGGGTAGACGTGAACGGGCATCACCACACCGCGGGCAGATTCCACTTCACTGGCGAGGGGGCGTTCATCGCCGATGGTCTCGGCCGGGGGAGTGTCGGCGGGTTGCACGGTCCAGTCGGGCCGGAGTCCGTCGGCTTTGAGACGTGAGACCGTTCGCGTGGCCTCACCACCGCAAATGAGCACCACATCGAGTGACCCGCTCTGGATCTCGGCGGCCGCTCTCGCCACCATGACTCCGGCAAGGTTGCCGCCCATGACTGATGTGGCCATGTGGGTCGGCGAGGAACCAATGCGACGGGCGACCTCGAGCGGAGCGTTCGCATAGCGCCAGCTGAGTTGGTTCACGGTTCGGATCGAGTCCGCTGCCGCAAGGAGTCCGGTGACGCCAGCGTCGGCTTCGGCCAGACGCAGTGCTTCAGCCATGAGCTCAACCGGTTCACGTGGGTCGGCGGAAACCTCCCGGATTGTCAGTTGTCCGGTTCCGACGATGATCGGGAGTCGTGGATCGAGACGCTCGCTCATAGCGAGGGAGAAGTAGAGCTCTCCGAAGCTGATTCCACAACCTGAGTTGGAGCAGTTTCAGTTTCAGCGGCGGTGTCGTCTGATGATCGCTTTCGCCATCGATTCACGATGGCATCGATGGCGATGCCGGCGAGAACGACAATGGCGACTTCCGCCGGCGTCCGGAATCGAGTGGTGCCGTAGGACGTAGCCGCAGTAATCGTCACGATCACGAACATCGAGAGAAGCGGCCAGGGCCAGACCTTGCGACGGAATAGAACAACCGCACCACCGATCGCCAGTGTCAGGAATGCGTAGTACTGAGCGAGACCGATTCGGCTGAGAGCGGGCGGTCGGTCATCAAACGTATCCAAATCGACGTGTTGCAGAGGCCGATAGAGACCCCACTGCCGGCCAACTCGCGCCATCACAACAACTGGAACCCGACTCTTGTGGGTAGAGATGTAGTCGAGACCACGCTTACGCAAGAGGACCTCGTCAAGCGACTGGTCGGGTTCGTCCGGGGCAGGAGCCAGGCACGGGAAGTACCAGTAGCCGAGAAGGTTGCCGTAATAGGTCTGATCACAGTTCGCGTAGGTAAGGGTGATCCCCACCCCAGTCGACAGCGTCACGGGCTTCTCGAATGTCGTGAGATTCCTGATGACCCATGGGGCCATCACCGCTCCGGCGAGTGCACCGATAGCGATAGTTCGCAACAGAAACGGACGCCACTCGCGCGAAACGCGCCATGCGACGAACGGGATGACGAGGGGGATGTAGAGCAGCAGTTCGGCGCGGGTGAGCACCGTTGCTCCGGTGGCTATCCCGAGGAAAACGAGGTTTCGGCGAGAGGGGTCGGAAAGATAGCGATAGGTCAGAAGGAGAAGCGTTGCCGTGGCGGTTATGGCGCTCGTTTCTGACATCACGAGCGCATCATTGATCCAGATATAGACGTAGATGCTCGCAAGGAAGGCGGCGATGAGGCCGGCTCTTTCGTTGGCGAGGCGTCGACCAAGAAGACCGATGATGGCGATTGAGGCGACTCCGAGGAAACAACTCGCCAATTGATGGGCAAGGACGCCATTGAGTCCAACGACGGAGAACCCGGCGAGGTAGATCATGTAAAGCGGAGGATGATCAGCGGAGTCGAACCTGACTCCATCGGTGTAGATGAAGCGAATCGGGGAGATGAACCCCTCGCCGTCAGCGAGGAGGTTCGCTCCGTCGTGGTACACGAGAGCATCGCCACAGATGTTGTCGGGAGTTCGACCGATGAAGTATGTCGTCCTCCCGGTTACCTCCTCGAGGGAACTTGCCTCCGAGGGAGAGCCTTCCTCCGCAAGCGAACCTTTCTCAAGCCACGATGCCGCGCACGGTGATACGTCGGGTTTGAAAAAGGCAACGTATGACACTCGGATCGTTGCGCCGAGAAAACAGATCAGCGCGAGAACCGTCAGGAACCTTCGAGTGGGTCGGGATGGCGCTGGCATCGTCGGCGAGCCTACTGCGAGTCTGAAAGCCGGAACCTTGACTACTGTTGACTTCGTGCGAATCCTCGTGACCGGCGGAGCCGGCTTTATCGGCTCGAACCTGGTTGACCTTCTGCTTACTGAAGGCCATGAGGTAAAGGTCATCGACGATCTCTCGACGGGTCGTCGCTCGAACCTCGCCCATCTCGACGGATCGATCGAGTTTCATGAAGGCTCGATTCTTGATACCGATCTGGTGTCGCAGATTGTCGAGGGCACCGATCTGGTGTTCCATCTCGCCGCGGCGGTCGGTGTGCGGAACATCGTGGAAGCGCCACTCAAATCGATTCGAACGAATGTTGATGGCACCGAAAGCGTTCTCGAGGCCTGCGTCCGTCACGACACTCGGGTCCTTCTTGCGTCGACCTCGGAGATCTACGGCAAAGCGGCGAAATTTCCGATGAGTGAGGACGATGACCGCGTCATCGGACCAACCCACATCTCCCGTTGGTCGTACAGCACGTCGAAAGCGCTCGATGAACATCTCGCGTTCGCCTACGCCGCGGAGCGGGGTCTACGGATGTCGATCGTGCGCTATTTCAATACCTACGGGCCACGACTCCACGCAAACGGATACGGCTCGGTCGTTGCCAGCATGACGTCGCAGGCACTTGCTAACGCCCCGATCGTCATCCACGGCGACGGCAATCAAACTCGGTGCTTCGGATTTGTGGGTGACACCATCCGAGGCACGTACCTTGCGGGGACACTCGACGGGGCTCTTGGGCAAGCTTTCAATATTGGTGCGTCGACCGAGATCTCCATCAACGAACTTGCGGCGCGGATTTGTCGGGCCGCTGGTTCGTCGAGCGAGATCTCGCATATCTCGTACGACGAGGCCTACGGGCCTGGATTCGAGGATCCCAAGCGACGGGTGCCCGACGTGACCAAGGCCGCCGAGAAACTCGGATGGACTCCCCAGGTATCGCTCGACGATGGACTTCCGATCACGGTCAATTGGTGGCGTGACAACAACGATCAACTGGCGGCGACGCGATGACCACGATTTCCGAGTTCGAAGCGGCTGTTTCGGCACGGACCCTGTCGGTCGGCGTGGTGGGTCTCGGCTACGTGGGACTCCCGTTGGCGGTTGGTTACGCGGAAACAGGCTTTCGAGCGGTGGGTTTCGATCTCGATGAGGCTCGCATCAAACGACTTAGCTCTGGGCACAGCCACATCGAGGACATCGAGTCCTCGCGAATAGCTGCTGTTGTCAACGCAGGAAAGATGCTTGCGACCTCAGACCTTGCCGATCTATCGACGGTCGATGTCATCTTCGTTTGCGTTCCGACGCCGCACGACGATCAGAAGACTCCAGATCTTTCGTTCATCCGGTCTGCGTCCGCATCGGTGGCATCTGTGCTTCGGCAGGGAATGCTCATCATTCTCCAGTCAACGACTTCGCCGGGTACTACAACGCAGATCATGCAGCCGATTCTCGAAGAGACGGGTCTTCGGGCGGGTGTCGATTTCATGCTTGCCTTCTCACCTGAGCGGGTCGATCCGGGCAACGTGCGCTTCACCGTTCGCAACACCCCGAAGGTCGTCGGCGGCGTCAATGAACAAAGCACCGAGTGTGCGCGTGCGTTGCTTGAGGCCGTCATGGATGAACCAGGTCTCGTCACGTGCGTCAGTTCTCCGGACGCGGCCGAAATGACGAAGTTGCTTGAGAACACGTATCGCGCCGTCAACATTGCCCTAGTGAACGAACTTGCGGTGCTTTCGGAAAAGATGGGAATCGATCTCTGGGAGGTCATTGCTGCGGCGTCGACGAAACCATTTGGCTTCCAAGCGTTCTGGCCCGGCATCGGTCCAGGCGGCCACTGCATTCCTGTCGATCCTTACTACCTCTCGTGGAAGGCTCGGGCTTACGACTTCCAAACGAAGTTCATCGAGTTGGCCGCCGATACGAATCTCGGAATGGCCGACTATGTCTGTCTTCGGGTCTCGCGCTTTTTGAATCGACGTGGACACAACATGAACGGCGCAAAGGTTCTCGCGCTAGGAGTCGCGTTCAAGGAGGGCGTGTCTGACACGCGGAACTCTCGTGCGGTGCAGGTCATCAAACTTCTTGAGGCAGAAGGAGCGATCGTCGATTACGCGGATCCGATGGTTCCTTCAATCACCATCTCGGGACGCGAACGTCAGTCGATCAATCCTGATGCAATCGATCCGACCGATTACGACGTCGTGCTCGTTCTGGTCAAGCATCTCGCATGGCCACTCGGCAAATGGATCGAGAGCGGTGCGCAGATCTTCGACGCCGTTAATGCTGGTGGCGTGCCGACGAACGACCAGATCGAGCGTCTCTAAACCAAGCGGCCGGTTGAACGATCAGGCCTGTGGGCGCCAGCGCCGCCAGCGAAGGATCGCCTGCACTGCGTGAATGCCGTCGCCGAAACCGATCTTCTTGCCCTCTGCCACAGTGCGTGGGATGTAGGGGCTGGGGATTTCGATGATCCGGGCGCCGAGGCGCGAGAGCTTCGCAGTCAGTTCCACCTCAACATCGAAGCGCGTCGCCTCGAGCGTGAACTGCTGCACGTACGTTCCCCGGATCGCCTTGTGGGCGGTTTCCATGTCGGTCAATTTCGTGTGGAACGAGATATTCGAAAGCATCGTCAGGAACCAGTTGGCAAGACGACGCTCCCATCCGAGTCCGGGTACGGGTTCGAGGAATCGGGAACCAAAGACGACATCGGCCTTATCGGCGAGGATCGGGGCGATGAGATCGGGGATGCGAGCTGGGGAGAGTTCGACATCTGCATCTTGGATCACGATGATTGAGCCAGTCGCAGCCGCAAATCCGGCGCACAACGCCGTTCCCTTGCCCCCATTTGGCTTGGAGATGAGTTGGAGACGCGGGCCGGTGCGGGATTCGACGATTCTGGCGGTTCGATCAGTGGAGCCATCGTCAACGACAATGACTTCCATGTCGAGGTCAAGCTCGCCGAGGGCGTCAAGGACCATGCCGATGGTGTCTTCTTCGTTATAGGCAGCGACGACTACCGAGATCTCGGGATTCACGTGTGGTTCCTTCGACATGCTCACGCGATCATCGTACTTCCCGACTTGCGAGCGCCAGTGCGATACGCGTTGGCGGGAGAATGCTTGTTCGACAGGCTGATCATGATCACTCCGAAACCCCTGCTACGTTCCTTTTTCCGGGAAGTGAGCAGATTTCTTCTCTACACCCACTACCTCTGGATACGGCATTGACTGACACAGCACTTGGTCGGGAAGAACGTGCAGCGGATGTGTCGTCGCGTCCGTCGAATGCAATGCCCCATCTGCCGGGCCTTGACGGACTCCGCGGACTCGCAGTTATCGGAGTGCTGCTCTTTCACGGAGGCTTTACCTGGGCGAAGGGCGGCTTCCTCGGCGTCTCCACGTTCTTCACCCTCTCCGGTTTTCTCATCACCAACCTGCTTGTGCGCGAGTGGGACCGGTCGGAGGGAATCGACCTCGGCAATTTCTGGACACGAAGGTTTCGTCGACTTCTTCCCGCGGCGCTCATCGCTATCGCACTAGTGGGCCTTGTGTGGTGGAGGATCGGAACAGCCGAGCAACTGAACAACCTTCGCGCCGACATGCTTGCGTCCTTGGGCTACGTCGCCAACTGGCGCTTCCTGACCGGGGGTCAGAGCTACGCCGACCTCTTCCTTTCGCCGAGTCCGTTGCAGCATTTCTGGTCGTTGGCGATTGAAGAGCAGTTCTACGTGATCTTTCCGGTGTTCGTCATCGTCGTGATGAAGCTCGGTGGCCGACGTCTACTCACGACACTTCTAGTGATGGCGACTGCCTTCTCCGTGATCCTTGAGTTTGTTCTGCGAAACAGTGTCGACCGCGTGTATTACGGAACCGACACCCGTGCGGCGGAATTGCTTCTTGGTTGCCTGCTCGCAGTGTGGTGGTCGGGACGACAACGTTCTCCGGTGGGCAGACACGGGAGAGTGGATGGCGAGCAGCCAGCGCTCTGGATCGATGCTCTCGGCGGCCTCGCCATTGTGGGCATGTTTTGGGCGTGGTTCGCAGTTCCCGAAAGCTCTATGGGTTTGGCTCGCGGCGGTTTTCCGCTCTACGCGTGTGCGACCACGGCGATCATCTTTGCCGCCACCCGACGCGGGCTTGTCACGACGTTCCTCTCGATACCCGTTTTACGCTGGGCCGGATTGATTTCGTACGGCCTGTACCTCTTTCACTGGCCGATCTTTCTCGTTCTCGATTCTGAGCGCACTGGTATCGACAATCAGTTGCTTCTGTTCGCGCTGCGCATGGCGGTCACGATCGCGATAGCGCTGGCGTCTTACTTCCTGATCGAAGATCCAATCCGACGCGGCACGATGCTCAAGACAGGCAAGTCGGCATTGATTGCTGCACTGGCCGGGGCAGTTGTGGTCGCCTCGCTGGCGTTTGTTGTCACACGTAACCCGCCCGCCAGCGCGATTCCCTACGCCAACTTCGAGGTCGGGAGTCAGCAATCCGAGGTGGTTGGAAAGCAAAACTCGACAGGGACGATTGCGCCCACCGTCGCAGGAGCGACGGCGGATTCTGTTCTATGGCTCGGCGATTCCGGGGCCTACGACGCGACCCCAGCCGTTGCAGCTGCGTACGCTGCGAGTGGAACACGCAGTTTCGTCAGTGGCGCATTCCCCGGATTCGGACTGACAAATCCCAAGATCGATTGGCGTTCGAACTGGAAAGCTCTGACCACCGAGCATCGTCCGACGCTGGTCATCATCATGCTCGGTGCATGGGACCTCGGTTTCCAGAAAGAAAATGGCGATGCTGCGTACCTGGAGATCGTGAAGGAAGCGACAACGCTGTTCACGTCCACGGGAGCCAAGGTGCTCTGGATCAGCATGCTTCCGGGTGGGACAACCCCGACCCGCGACGTTGATCGAGTGACCGAGTCGATACCGCAATATTTTGGCGACGACGTCGCCTATGTCGACATTGAGTCATCGCTCCGTCGGCCTGACGGTGAGTTCGGCGATTACCCGCGGTCCTATGTGGATCCGTCCGGCCAGACCATTTTGCTGCGCAAGCCTGACTCGTGGCACTTGTGTCCGGTGGGTGCCGCTCGGGTTGCCAACGAAATCAACGCAGAAACCGCAAGTATCGGCTGGTCGAACAGGGCGACGTTCGGTTGGGAGATCGGGACTTGGACCACCGACGCGCGGTACGACGATCCAAAGGGCGGCTGCGTCGTTGGACGATGACGTTTCTGACGCAAGGAATTGGTCCGACCGACGTATCCGCGGTGGAGTTCTTGGTTGTTGCCTGATAATCGCGATTGGACTCATGGTCGCGATTACGGGTTGTGGGACGAACACGGAGACATCGAGTCGCGAATCGATCGCAGACTCGCCAGCTCGCGTCCTCGGCCTCCCCTACAAAGTGATGTTGGTCGGCGACGGGGTCATGACTGACGCCGATCCCGGGATTCGAGCCGCCGCCGAATCACTCGGACCATTCGAAGTAAATGATCAGGCCTTTTGGGGATTCGCCGTGAGTAAACCCAATTGGTACGACTGGCGCACGAAGTGGTCGCAATTAATCGGCGGCTACGACCCTGATGCTGTCGTTGCCCTGTTCGGCGTGCACGACACCTATGCGCATCGCGACATCGAAGGATCTCCCGATCCGGGAAGTGCCGAGTGGCAAGACTGGTATCGAGATCAGATCGTCGATGCAATGAACATCCTCACCGAGCGCGAGGCCAATGTGTACTGGTTCGGCATGCTTCCGGTTGGGTCCCCGGTTGCCTCCGAGCGCATCCGTTCCAACAACGCAATTGCTCGCGATGTGGTTCAGTTCTATCCCACTGGTCGGTATCTCGAACCGGATCCGGTGTTCGCTACTGATGGTGGTACCGCACGACTCGTCGACCCGATATCGGGTCTCGCTCTTCGTAAATATGACGGCGTCCATATGTGTGCGAAAGGCGCCGGGATACTGGGGCTTTCGCTGGCAACTGCCATAGCTGGTGATCTTGGGACGACGGTCGGAAGTTCATTCCTCGCCGGGCAATGGCGTTCCGATGACGCGTTCCTTGATCAAGCGCCAGAAAACTGCGCACTCTCTGCACCCTGACGAACGGACCTGGCCAATGGGGCTCTAGTCCTTCGAGTTGTCGGTAACCGCAGATCGATTCTCGCCCCTGTCGGTGAGACGCAAGCTTGGAGATTCGACCCACCGATGGGTAAGCCAAGCGAGGGCAGTGCTGAGCATCGAGACCACAAGGAAGACGACGAGGAAGTTGCCTTCGAAGAATCCCCAGCCGAACCATTCCTGGACCTTTGCAATGAGACTTTTGTGCCAGAGGTAGACGCCGTAGGACACGACACCCAGAAACACCATTGGTCGTGATCCGAGGGTCATCGACGTGATGCGATCGGGACTACGGCGAAGCGCGATTGGGGCAATGAGCAGCAACGAGAACAACCCGAACGCAATCTGACGAGAGAATTCTGTGCCGTCACCGAATGTGAACGGGGTGCCGACCGGAACAATAGGACGGAGGAGGCCAGCGACGCAGGTGAACGCGAAGACGGCTACCGCCGCGGCCCACCACAACGCTGGTATTCGGACGAACGCTTGGACACGCTGGTTAAACCGCTCGTCTCGATTTGCTCGGGCCCGCACGACGGCGAGACCGAGACCGAGAGCGAAGAGGTCGAGTTGGCCGGGCAGCCACAGAAGAGCGATACGCCCGAATGACGGATGGAATCCGTACATGGCCAACCGCCATGCCGTGCTGGCCAGATAAAGAAGAACACAGCCAGCTAGCAAGGCGTTGTCGGCGCTTATGCGCTTCAGTCTCCTCACCATGAACTTTGCGGTGATGGCGATCAGCGGGAGTACTGCGTAGAAGGCGAGTTCGGTGCACAGGGTCCATGCCTGCACCATGCCTCCGAAGAAAAGATCGGCGTCATAGATCTGTACGAGGCCGTAGTAGGCAACGAACTGGTAGAGCGAATCTATGGAAGTGCCGAGGAAGACGACCATGACGGTCAGGACGAGCCAATACGCGGGATAGATACGGGCAGCACGTCGCAACCAGAAGCGACCGATCCCGTCGATCGGTCGATCGTCAAGTATCCGCTGCACGAATGGCGCCCCCAACAGGAACCCCGAAAGCACGAAAAACACGGCAACACCAATATCGAGTTGTTCGAGAATCACGCCGAAACGGGAATGGGTCGTGGTCCCTGTATCGAACCCGACGTGATGGGCAACTACCGCGAATGCCGCGATCGCCCGCAGGCCGTCGATGCCGTGAATGTGTGCACGGGAAAAACTTCGTAGTGACCCCATTTCCGCTTGACGTTAGTTCCACGACGTCAGTTAGCGCTTTGCCGAGATTGTTGCGTGGGAAGCGTGACCGATCGGATGTCGGGCTCCGATTACTAGGGCGCCAGGCGGAACCGGAGCGGTGAGCGGCACTACGATCCAAGCCACACCGCACGAGGAGATCAACGCCATGCCTTGGCCCGCCGACAACGACAGCGAGCTGTTCACACTTATCGATGCTGAACAGAACCGTCAGAACACGACGCTGCAGCTGATCGCATCGGAGAACTTCACCTCGCCGGCAGTGATGCGGGCTACTGGTTCTGTTCTCACGAACAAGTACTCAGAGGGCTATCCCGGCAAGCGCTACTACGGCGGCAATGAGATCGTCGACGTCGTTGAGGACATCGCTCGCGACCGAGTGAAGGAACTCTTCGGGGCGGAGCACGCGAACGTACAGCCGCACTCGGGGGCCAACGCGAACCTTGGTGTCTATCTGGCGCTCCTCGAGCAAGGTGACACCGTGATGGGTCTGAGCCTTGACCACGGCGGTCATCTCACACATGGTTCACCGGTCAACATCTCCGGGCGTTTCTATAACTTCGTCGCTTACGGCGTCGCCGCCTCAGACGAGCGGATCGATCTAGACGAAATGCGCGAGACGGCATTGCGCGAGCGGCCCAAGATGATCATCGCCGGCGCGACTGCGTACCCGCGAATGATCGATCCCGAACCAATCCGCGCGATCGCCGACGAAGTGGGAGCGCTGTTCATGTTCGACGCAGCCCACATCGCAGGGCTGATCGCGGGCGGTGCCCATCCCAATCCAGTGCCGTTCGCTGATGTCGTCACCTTCACCACGCACAAGACGTTGCGCGGACCGCGTGGCGGTTGCATCCTTTCCCGCGCCGAGCACGCCGCCGCGATCGACAAGGCGATCTTCCCAGGGCTTCAGGGTGGCCCGCTCGAAAATGCTGTCGCAGCAAAGGCCGTTGCGTTCCGTGAAGCCGCCGATCCCTCCTTCAAGAACTATGCCGCCCAGATCGTGCGCAACGCCGCGGCGATGGCCGCAGCGCTGGCTAACGAGGGATTCCGCCTCGTATCCGGCGGAACCGACAATCATCTCCTGCTCCTCGACCTCCGCAGTTTCGACGCGGAACTCACCGGTAAGGAAGCACAGGCCGTTCTCGATGTCGCCGGAATCACGCTCAACAAGAACACGATTCCTAACGATCCTCGTTCGCCTTTCGTGACGAGTGGCGTTCGAATCGGCACGCCGGCTGTTACAACTCAAGGCATGACGGAACCGGAGATGACACAAATCGCTTCGCTCATCGCCCGTGCGCTGCGCAGTCGCACGGACGAGTCCGAACTGGCCGCGGTGCGTTCGGACGTGGCGACTTTGTGCGCTCAGTTCACGCCGTACGGTTGACCCGGGAGTAACCGGAGCACGTGCCGAGCATCCGCGCCTACCTAGTGGTGTTGGCCGTGGTGGCCGTCACCACGTTCGCGACACTGTTCGCGGTTCGGCGTCTCGCAGTCAGAGTTGGTGCGGTGGTGCGTCCCGACGATAGGCGCGTTCACACCCGTCCGACACCGACGCTCGGTGGCGTTGCGATGCTCGTCGGGGTGCTGATGGGCATGGCCGTTGCATGGGGGATGGGTTCCTTCGATGCGATCTTCAACGGCAGCACTGAACCGCTCGGACTCGTCCTTGCCGCAATCGTGATCGCGATTGTCGGAATCATCGACGATCTGCGCGATGTTTCGGCGCCGGCGAAGATGGCCGGAATCGTGCTCGCCGCGAGCGTTCTCGTGATCTCGGGGATCTCAATCCTTGTTTTCCGCGTGCCGTTCGCCGGGGTCTTCGTACTCTCGACCGACTGGTCCTATCTGCTGTCGGTGCTCTGGGTTGTGGGCATGGCAAACGCAATCAATCTGATTGACGGACTCGACGGACTCGCCGCTGGAATCGTTGCGATCGCCGCAGGAGCCTTCTTTCTCTACGCCCACGAACTGGGCGGTGAGGGTTTGCTTGCGATCGGAAACATCGGGCCGCTCATCGCGATTGTCGTTCTTGGCGCCTGCATCGGGTTCCTTCCCCACAACTTCCATCCCGCCAAGATCTTCATGGGCGACGGGGGAGCGCTGCTACTGGGTCTACTCATGGCGGCGTCGACGATGGTCGTGGGCGGACGAACCGATCGCAGTTTCTCGGGAAGTTCGTTCTTCTTCTTCGCCCCCATCTTCATCCCGCTCGTGATTCTGGGCGTTCCGATCGTCGACACGTTGTTCGCCATCATCCGTCGAGCGCGCAGTCGAACGGGCATCTCAACCGCGGACAAGGGTCATCTGCACCATCGCCTCATGCGTCTCGGTCACGGCCATCGCCGGAGCGTGTTGATCCTGTGGACATGGACGGCACTGCTCTCGGGTTTCGTGCTCTATCCCATCTACAGTGGCTCCGGCGACGGTTTGGTTCCGTTTGGGATTGCCGCGATTTTGCTGTCGTTGTTCACGATCCTCCATCCAGGTGTTCGCGTCACCCGGCGGAATCGTTCAAACTCCGACTGGACCGATTCTTCGGACGGACCCGCGATCGGGCCGGTCGGACACCTCCCTGTGGAATCCAGTGGGGACACACCCGGAGGATGACCGGGTGGGCAGAATCTTCCCAAGAAGAGTTGCGAGGGTATGGCCCCGCGCCTAGCTTGTGAAAGCTTGCACAAATAGCAGAAGTTCGCTCTGAGGTGTTGTTCGAGTGAACTGCATGCTCTCCGCTCCCGAGGTTCTCGGAGCCCCACCGGTCAGGTTTCTTCGTGAAAAACAAGGCTGTGAACAACACGGTGGTCAACGACACGATTTCCGATCCGGCGCGATCTGACACGAAACGTCCGAAATCGCGTTCCGAAAAACGTGAATTCACTCGTCAGATTGGCCGTTCGACCGGCGGCTACGAGCTCGCCTTCTCGCCCATGTTGCTCGCGCTTCTTGGCTACGGCATCGACCGACTTTTCGGAACGGTGCCCGTCTTCACCATTTCTCTCGGACTCCTGGGTTTCATCGGGGCGGTCGTCAAGATCTATTTCACCTACCGTTCAGACATGGAACAGCACGAAGCGAGCGGTCCATGGGCGAGGTGACGATGTCCACGGGAACCTTCGACGGTCCCGCGCCCGAGACAATGATCGTTCGCGACATGGTCAAAAAGGCAGCAATTGCAGGGCCTTTGCTCATTCTTGTGTTCGGTCTGATCTGGGGTGCCAACGGAGCCCTCTCCACCGCCTATGGTTTAGCGATCGTTGTGGCGAACTTCGTGCTCGCCGCCGCGATGCTTTCTTATGCCGGTCGCATCTCTGCCGGGCTGATGATGTTCGCCGCCTTGTTCGGCTACCTCATCCGCCTCACCCTCATCTTCTTGGCCATCTGGTTGGTCCGGGAAGCCTCGTGGGTTGAGTTGCTTCCGCTCGGGATCACGATCATCGTGACCCACCTCGGTCTTCTTCTCTGGGAGATGAAACACATCTCCCTCTCCCTCGCCTACCCGGCACTCAAGCCCACCTCTGTCTCCAAGGAGTCGTCCGCCAAGTGATCTTCGGACTCGAGTTCCCAGCAATCGAACAATTGGTCGAGTGGCCAAATGCCTTTGGTGATGAAGGCGTTTGGTACGGCTTCAACAAGATCGCCCTCATCAACATGGTGGCCCTCGTCGCCACCTCGCTGGTGTTCATCCTCGCCGCCCGCCGCAAGACCCTCGTCGACGGAACTCTTGTTCCTCGTGGTCCTCGCAATCTCATCGAGTCGGCAGTGAGTTTCATCCGTGAAGGCATCATCATGGAGACGGTCGGCGCTGATGGCCTGCGCTACCTGCCGTTTCTCACGAGCCTGTTCTTCTTCATCCTCATTGGCAACATCTTCGAGGTCATCCCGTTCTTCCACATGCCGGCCAACGCCCGCATGGCCGGTCCGGCCGTTCTTGCCTTGCTCACCTGGATTTATTTCATCGCCGTCGGCCTGAAACACCAGGGACTCAAGTACTTCTGGAACTCGGTGGCGCCTCCCGGTGTGCCGAAGGCGCTTCTGCCCCTCGTCATCCCGATCGAACTGCTTTCGACGTTCATCGTCCGGCCGTTCTCGTTGGCCGTTCGACTTTTCGCCAACATGCTCGCTGGTCACATCCTTCTCGTGACCTTCAGCGTGCTCTGCATCACCTTGTTCTCGGCAACACTGCTTGCACTTGTGCTGCCGTTCTCGTTCGCCATGCTCGTCGGCCTTACTGGCTTCGAGATCATGGTGGCGTTCCTGCAGGCTTACATCTTCACAATTCTTGCTGCGGTTTACATCGGCAGCTCGATGCACGCAGAACACTGATCAACAGATTCGCCCATCGGAGCATCCGCTTCGAGCAACCAATGTCGTCCCCGGTGGTCGCCGGTGCCGCAACACCCAAACAGGAGAGCAACAAGCAATGAGCATCCTTGCGCAGGTCACGTACGAAGCAACTTCGAAGGCCGAATCACAGGCCATCGCTGCTGCCGGTCAAGCTGGCATCGCCTACGGCCTTGCCACACTCGGCCCAGGCATCGGCATCGGCTACCTCGTAGGTCAGTCGGTTCAAGCCATGGCTCGTCAGCCCGAGGCCGCCGGCATGGTGCGTACCACCATGTTCCTCGGCATCGCCTTCACCGAAGCCCTTGCCCTCATCGGCTTCGTCGTTTTCATTCTTCTCAAGTTCGTCTGATTTCCCTGTCGGGTGTCGTCGCCGCCCATCCCCGCACAACGGGGATGGGCGCCGCACCCACCCGCCATCTGTCCTGAAGGACTCGCCCCACTCGGTCGTCGCTCTTGCGTCGATCAGGTGCCAGGTGGATCCATCCCCACGCCTCACGCTTCAAGGAGCCACGAGTGCTAGCAACGCTTTCGGTGATCGTGGCAAGTGCCACAGCGGTCGCCAACGAATTGACCCCCGTGGTCGAAGAAACCAAGAACCCCATTCTTCCGGTCGTGAGCGAGATGTTCTGGTCGGGGGTGTTCTTCATGGCGCTCTGGGCCATGATGAAGTTCGTCCTCCTTCCGCCCATCGTCAAGACGATGGATGCACGCGCTCAGAAGGTTCGCGACGATCAGGCTGCCGCCGAGGCCGCCGCCACCGAACGGGTCGCCAAGATCGAACAGTATGAAGCCGGTCTCGCCGGTGCCCGCTCCGAAGCGGTGTCACTTCTCGAGCAGGCCCGCTCGGAGGGTGACGCTGAGCGTCGCACGCAGATCGCCGCCGCCGAGGCCGATGTCGCCTCGCTTCGGGCCTCCGCTGCCACCGAGATCGCCGACGCCAAGGTTCGGGCTCGTTCCGAACTCGCCAGCAGCATTGCCGACATTGCCGTCGGCGCTGCCGAAGCAGTCGTGCAGAAGCCCATTGATCGTTCGGCGCAGGTCCAGCTTGTAGAGGACTACGTCAACCGAGCCGGTTCGCAGAACTGACCGGTCCGGGAACGTACAGGAGAACCACATGAACATCTTGATCCTGGCCAGTGAGGCCGAAAACGGAATCATCGTCCCGGGCGACACCAACGAAGTTATTTGGGGAAGCCTTTCCTTCCTGATCGTCGTCGGCCTTCTCATCTGGAAGGGTGGCCCAGCCATCAAGGGGATGTGGAACGGTCGCATCGATCGTCTCCGCAATGAGCTCGAGTCGGCGGCCGGCACTCGCGCCGCCGCCGAAGCCGAACTGGCGACAGTGGAATCCAACATCGCCAACGCCGGCGCCGAGCGTCAGCGCATCCTTACCGAGGCTCACGAAACCGCAGCGTCGCTGAAGCAGCAGATCATTACGAAGGCCGGCAGCGATGCTGCCGATCTGCGAACCCGTGGCGCATCGGACGTCGAGGCCGCCAAGTCGCAGGCTACGAGCGACCTTCAGTCCGAGATCGGCCTGCTCGCTGTGGGCGCCGCCGAGGCCGTCGTCGCCAACAACCTTGACGCCGCCACTCAGGCCGAACTGATCGAGACCTACATCACTCGGGTGGGGGCAGGATCATGAGCGAGCGCAGCAACCTGTACGCCGATGCGTTCATGACGCTCATCAAGGCAGAAGGGAACGGCAACGAGATCATCGACGAGCTGTTCCGTTTCTCCCGCGTCGTCGAAGGTGCCGACGAGCTTCGTCAGGCCCTTTCCGACCAGCACATTCCCGCCGAGAAGCGTCAGCAAATCGTTGACGACATTCTCGCCGGCAAAGCGTTTCCGCTGACCAACACGATCATTGCCACGGTTGTCGGCAACGAACGTCTGCGTGAACTTCCCGACATCGTTGACCGTCTTCTCGAAATAAAGGCGGCCCACGGCGAAAAGGTTGTCGCTCAGGTTCGGTCAGCAGTTGCACTGTCCGACGAACAGAAGCGCCGACTTTCCGATGCCCTTTCCAAGAGCACTGGCAAGCAGGTCGACATCGTGGTGATCGTTGATCCCGCGGTGCTCGGCGGCATCGTCACCCAGATCGGCGACACCGTCATTGACGGAACTGTGCGCCAGCGTCTGTCCCAACTCCGCGAGTCGTTCTGAGACCAGAGGACCACGTTATGGCTGAACTCACAATCAATACCGGCGACATCACCGCCGCACTCCAAAAGAACCTGGCGGGTTACACCCCGTCACTCGAGTCGACGCAGGTCGGACGGGTCCTCGAGGTGGGCGACGGTATCGCTCGCGTCTCGGGCCTTCCCGATGTCGGCGTCAACGAACTCCTCGAGTTCGAAGGCGGCACCGTTGGTCTCGCCCTCAACCTCGACGAGGACTCGATCGGCGCCGTCATCCTCGGTGACGCCGAGTCGGCCGCCGGTGTCGAAGAAGGCACTCCCGTGCGGGCGACCGGACGCATCCTTTCGATGCCTGTCGGTGACGCCCTTCTCGGTCGCGTCGTCAACGCTCTCGGTCTTCCGATCGACGGAAAGGGCCCCATCGTCGGCGCCACGATGCGCCGCATGGAGATCCAGGCTCCCGGCATCACTGGCCGTAAGCCCGTTCACGAACCGCTGCAGACCGGCATCAAGTCGATTGATGCTATGACCCCCATCGGTCGTGGACAGCGCGAGCTCGTCATCGGTGACCGCAAGACCGGCAAGACCACGGTGTGCGTCGACACGATCCTGAACCAAAAGGGTCTTGGCGTGAAGTGCATCTATGTCGCTATCGGCCAGAAGGCATCGACGGTTGCGCAGACGGTGAACACCCTCACCGAGTACGGCGCCATGGACTACACGGTTGTCGTCGTCGCTCCCGCTTCTGATCCGGCACCGTTCAAGTACCTCGCTCCGTATGCCGGTTGTGCAGTTGGTCAGCATTGGATGGACAACGGCGAACACAGCCTCATCGTGTACGACGACCTTTCCAAGCAGGCCGAGGCCTATCGCCAGATGGCGCTTCTCCTTCGCCGCCCGCCGGGCCGTGAGGCATACCCGGGCGACGTGTTCTATCTCCATAGCCGTCTCCTCGAGCGTTCGGCCAAGTTGTCCGACGCCCTCGGCGCTGGTTCACTCACCGCTCTTCCGGTCATCGAGACCAAGGCCGGCGACGTGTCCGCCTACATCCCGACCAACGTGATCTCGATCACCGACGGTCAGGTCTACCTGCAGGACGATCTCTTCAAGTCCGGCGTTCGTCCGGCCGTCGACGTAGGCATCTCGGTGTCTCGCGTAGGCAGCGCCGCACAGATCAAGGCCATGAAGAAGGTCTCCGGAACCCTGAAGCTCGATCTCGCTCAGTTCCGCGAGCTCGAGGCATTCGCAACCTTCGGTTCCGAACTCGACAAGATCTCGGCTGCTCAGCTCGAGCGTGGCTATCGCCTCACCGAATTGCTCAAGCAAAACCTGAACTCGCCGATGCCGGTTGAGGAGCAGGTCGTCGTGATCTTCGCCGGAACCAATGGCTATCTCGATGACATCCCCGTCTCCGACGTGAAGCGCTTCGAAGCTGATCTTCTCGACTTCATGCGAGGCCGTTACGGCTCGTTGCTCGACGAGATTCGTTCCTCGGGCGATCTTCCCGGCGCCGTCGATGGAGCAGTTGCTGCGTTCAAGCAGGAATTCGTCCCCACCGAGATTGCATCGGCCAACGACGGGACCGACGAGGCCTAGTCATGGCAGGTGGCCAGGAGCGGATCCTTCGTCGACGCATCAAAAGCGTCGAGTCAACAAAGAAGATCACGCGCGCCATGGAACTCATCGCGGCAACACGCGTGGTGAAGGCCCAGGAGCGTGCCGCTTCTGCACGCCCGTACAGCGACGAGATCACCGCAGTGATTGTTGATCTGATCCGCGCTGGTGCCGCCAAGGAACATCCTCTCCTTCGTGACAATCCCGAAGCCCGCACCGCGGCCTTTGTGGTGATCACTTCCGATCGAGGCATGTGCGGTGGCTACAACACCAACGTCATCCGCGCTGCCGAGCGTTCGATCGCTGCTGCCCGGGCCAAGGGCCTCGACTTCTCGCTCATCGTTGTGGGCAAGAAGGCGCAGAAGCATTTCAGGTTCCAGGGTCTCGCTGTCGATGCTGCTTTCGAAGGCATGACCGATCAGCCGATCTACGACAACGCCCGTGAGATCGCGGCAGCGGTGCGTAGTCGCTACGAAACCGGCGAGCTCGCTTCCGTCGAACTCGCTTACACGCGGTTCTTCTCGGCCGGTACGCAGCAGGCTGTTGTCCGACGCTTCCTTCCTCTCGAGGTTCCGGAAGTCGATCCCGACGCCGGTCCCACCGCCGATCTCGAATACGAGCCGTCGCCGACCGGAATCCTCAACGAGATTCTTCCCCGCTATCTCGAGTCGCGTCTCTTCTCCGCACTGCTTGACGCATCCGCTTCCGAGCATGCGTCGCGCCAGCGAGCCATGAAGGCTGCGACGGAGAACGCCGAGGATCTCAAGACCTCGCTTAGTCGAATCATGAACCGTGCCCGTCAGGACGCGATCACCACAGAAATCATGGAGATCGTTGGCGGCGCCGAAGCACTCGGTTCGAGCAAGGGCGGCAAGCACGATCTGCTTCCGTCGCACCTCTCAGCCGAACATCTCTTCCCCGACCATCTCGACCGAACTGACCATTCGGCTTCGATCCACTGATCCTTTTCCCGATCGCCTCTCACAGGAGACCCATCCACCGATGACCGTCACCGAAAATTCCACCAACCTCAAGGACGGCCGCGTCGTTGCGATCGCCGGCCCCGTGGTCGACATCGAGTTCCCGCGCGGATCCCTTCCGGAGATCAACACGGCACTCGAGATGACCATCACGGTCGAGGGCACCGAGATCATCGTGGTGTCCGAAGTCGCACAGCAGATTGGTGACAGCCGCGTGCGCGTCGTCACCATGAAGCCGACGGATGGCCTGAAGCGCGGCACGCCAGTGCGTAACACCGGCCGTGGCATCACCGTGCCTGTCGGCGAGGCCGTGCTTGGTCACGTCTTCAACGTCATCGGCGAGCCCCTCGATTCGCCGCTCACCGAGACCAACGTCGAGCGCTGGGAAATCCATCGCGAACCCCCGGCCTTCGACACGCTTGAGCCCAAGGCCAACGTGTTCCCGACCGGCATCAAGGTCATCGACCTTCTTACCCCGTACGTTGCAGGCGGCAAGATCGGCCTGTTCGGCGGTGCCGGTGTAGGCAAGACCGTTCTCATCCAGGAAATGATCAACCGTGTGGCATCGCAGCACGGTGGCGTGTCCGTGTTCGCCGGTGTCGGCGAGCGCACCCGTGAGGGAACCGATCTCTGGATCGAAATGCAGGAATCCGGCGTTATCGACAAGACCGCCCTTGTTTATGGCCAGATGGATGAGCCGCCGGGCGTTCGTCTCCGCGTCGCCCTTTCGGCCCTCACCATGGCCGAGTACTTCCGCGATGTGCAGAACCAGGACGTGTTGTTGTTCGTTGACAACATCTTCCGCTTCGTGCAGGCCGGTTCCGAGGTTTCCACGCTGCTTGGCCGAATGCCGTCGGCCGTGGGTTACCAGCCCACCCTTGCCGACGAAATGGGCGAGCTCCAGGAGCGGATCACCTCGACCCGTGGCCGCTCGATTACTTCGCTGCAGGCCGTGTATGTGCCCGCCGACGATTACACCGACCCGGCGCCGTTCACCACCTTCACCCATCTCGATGCGACCACCGAGCTTTCCCGCCAGATCGCCTCGCTTGGCATCTACCCGGCCGTGGATCCGCTCACCTCGACCTCGTCGATTCTCGCTCCCGAGGTTGTCGGTCAGCGTCATTACGACGTCGCCCGTCGCGTGCAGGAAGTGCTGCAGCGCTACAAGGAACTACAGGACATCATCGCCATTCTCGGCCTTGACGAACTCTCCGAAGAAGATCGAGTGACCGTGAACCGTGCCCGCAAGGTGCAGCGTTTCCTTTCGCAGCCGTTCTTCGTGGCTGAGGTCTTCACCGGCATGCCGGGCATCTTCGTTCCGGTCGAGGACACCGTCGAGTCGTTCGAACAACTCGTCAACGGCGACCTCGACGATCTTCCCGAGCAGGCATTCCTCAACGTCGGCGACGCCGACGCAGCTCGGGCCAAGGCCCGCGAGCTCGAGGCCAATTCCTGATGCCCCTGGCTGTCGAGCTTGTCTCGCCGGAACGGACGCTCTTCTCGGGCGATGCGACGATCGTGCGTGCACGTACCGTCGGCGGTGGCGACATCGCGTTTCTTCCCGGTCACACACCATTCGTCGGTGCGCTCGCAACCTGGACCGTCGAGTTCACGCTTGAAGGCGGCGGCTCCGAAGTTGCCGCAATCCATGGTGGCTTCATCGAGGTAAGCAACGATCACGTCAAGATCCTCTCCGATCTTGCGGAGCTCGCATCGACGATCGACATCGAACGTGCCCGCCGAGCCGAAGAAAAGGCGCGAGCAGCGATTCAGCGGGGCGACGATGCCGAAGCCGAAGGTGCGCTGGCTCGGGCCACCGCACGAATCGCCGCGGTCGGTCAGCTTTCCTAAATCGACGGATAAACCAGTTTGATTGTCGAGGCGCCTTCGGGCGCCTCGCTCGCGTTGTTGCTTGTAGGGTCACCGGGGATTGAGACCCGATTGGCTGGTGTCGGATCGGCTACCGCACTTCGGGAGATCAACGTTGAGTATCAATCTTGTCGTGCTGGGCTTGGCGGTTGCGGCGTCGCCGCTACCGATTCTTGTAGCGGTGCTGATGATGGCGTCGTCACAGAAAGTCCGTGGTGCCTTCGCGCTCGCTTCAGGCTGGTTCATCTCTATCGGCGTTTCGTGTGGAGCAGTGATGATCCTCGGCGACTCGACGCCGAAGTCCAACGGTCATCCGAACCCGAAGATCCTCGGTCTGGCCGACATAGCGTTCGGTCTCCTCGTCGGATTCTTTGCTTTGCGCGAATGGCGAAAGTTCAAACGGAACCCTGACGCGTCGATTCCGAAATGGCTCGACAAGGTTGGCTCGATGTCGATCGTGTTCTCGTTCGGGCTTGGGCTCTTCCTGCCACCGACGGTGATCGCGTTTGCCGCCGGAAGCGAGATTGCCCGACAGCAACTTGCTACTCCCGTCGAATGGATTGCAGTGTTGGTGTTCGCCGTGATCGGCTCAGTCGGTGTGTTCACGCCGATTCTGATCGTCGCTACTCAGCCGTCGAAATCCCGGAGTCGACTTTCGACGTGGCAAAAGTGGCTCCAGGGCCATTGGCAGGAAGTTCTGGTGACGCTCTTCGCCGTGATCGCCGGCTATCTGGTGGTGAAAGGTCTCTGGACGCTCAACCGCTAATGACGATGTTCTCGATACCGATCTCGGGTTCCGGATAGCGCATTTCAAGGGCGTCGAGCTTGTCGATGAGCAGTTGGGAGACGACGAGGTTTCGGTACCATTTCTTGTCGGCTGGAACCACGTACCAGGGAGCATGCTTCGTCGATGTTTCGCTTATGGCTTGTTCATACGCGGCGGTGTACGAGTCCCAATGGGAGCGCTCAGCGATGTCTCCGTGCTCGAACTTCCAGTGTTTCGACGGGTTGTCGATGCGTTCCTGAAGCCGAGCGCGCTGCTCGTCCTTCGAAATGTGTAGGAACAACTTCACGATTGTGGTGCCCTCGTCGACGAGCATCTGTTCGAAGTTGCGGATGTGCTCAAACCGGCGCTCCCAGATTTGCTGTGGCACGAGTTCATTCACGCGCACAACAAGAACATCTTCGTAATGGCTGCGGTTGAAGATGGCCATATGTCCCTTGCGGGGAGTCTGCTCGTGCACCCGCCACAGATAGTCATGTGCCAGTTCAACGTCGTTAGGACGTTTGAAGTTGGCGACCTTCACGCCGACCGGGTTGATGGTTCGGAACACGTGCTTGATAGTTCCATCCTTGCCTGAGGTGTCCATGCCCTGAATCACGATGAGGAAACTGTGCGCTGATTCCGCATAAAGCATCTGCTGTAAATCAGCGAGACGATCATTCAGGCCGCTAAGGACTTCCGGAGCGGTCTGCTTGTCACCCTCAAAACCACCGGTCGAATTGGTTGACCAATCGTTGAGGCTCACGTCAGAACCGGGTCGGACCCGGAACTGGTCGGGGTTGATCTCCAGAGTTGCCATCTACCCATCATTGCCGCAGAAGGGTTCATGGGTGGATGCGAGTAACTTCGGCTCGTGCCACGGATGAGACTTGGTGTTGCGCTACTTCTGCCGGAGCCACTGGCGACGGGCGTTGATGCACTCCGCCTCGCGTGCGACGACGGTGCTCTTGCTCGCATGGTGCCGCACATCACGCTGGCCCCACCCGTGAATGTGCGGGTCGACGATCTAGGTGATGCACTCCGGGTTCTGCGGACGGCGGCAGAGGCAACCAAGCCGTTCACCGTGAGATTGGGTCCGCCTGAGACGTTTCTGCCGACCACGCCGACGCTGCATCTCGGAGTCCATGAACCTGAGGGCTCGCAAGGTTCGCTCGGACGACTTCGCGATGCGGTGTTTGTCTCGCCGCTTGAAAGGTCGCTCTCCAACGAGTTTGTTCCTCACGTCACGATTTCTGATGACATGTCCGAGCCGAGGATCGCCGCATCAATTATGGCGCTTGCGGGATTCACCGCAACGTGCACCTTTGAGCGGGTGCACTTGCTTGAAGAACAACGACACGGGGATGCGCACCGTCGGTGGGTTCCGATCGCAGACTTTCCGTTCACGCCGAGAGTGATCGTGGGGCGCGGTGGAGTCGAGCTCGAACTTTCTGTCACCCAACTGATCGACCCCGAGGCTCTCGCATTCGAATCGGTCGAGATGGCGGCAATCGGTGATGTCCCGGAAATCACCGATCACCCGTCGTACGCGCAATCGGTGATCGTGACAGCCCGTCGCAACGGTGTCGTCGTCGGTGTTGCGCGTGGATATGCGACGACCGAGGATTCGAAACTCGTTTCCGTCGTCGTGGCCGCCGATCAGCGAGGCCAGGGAATCGGACGTCAGATCACTGCGGCGTTCACTCACGCTGCTTCGATGGTCTGATCAACCGACAGCAGTTCCGAGCAGTGTTGCTTCAGGTTCCCTTGTGGGCTTTCCGCTCGGCGATACGGCGACCGACCATCGATCCGATCGAACGGGCCGCGTTGTCGACCGTGACTTTGGGAGTGGAGGACGCTGGAGTGTCTGTGTTCGGCAGGGGTGCTTTTCCGGAACCGATCCGGGCGACCTTTCCGAGACCTTTGCCAACTACGGCACCGGCGGTGCGGCCGGTTGCTTCCATCTGGTCGCCGCGGCGCGCGTCGGCCTGCGACGCTCCCTCATCGAATGATCGACTCATCTTCAGCCCGAGCGTGAGTGAAACCCACGCAATCGCGATGGCGATGACAAAAAGGAGAACACCCCACACCCAACCAATGGGGGTGCGGGGTGTTCCCGTAAGTGCAAACAGAATCACCACGGCGAGTACACCTGCAGCCGACGCAATTGCTCCGGCCAGTACCCGCACGAAGAGCATGGTGATCAGTCGAGCGGAAGACTGAGCATGCGCAGTGCGTTGCCGCGAGCGATCTTGTAGACGTCCTCATCGCTGAGGTCGACGACCATGTCACGGAAGATCTGCTCGGTGTTGGGCCATGTCGAATCCGAGTGTGGGTAGTCCGTCTCGAAGGTGACATTGTCGACACCGATCGACTCGAGATTCTTGATGCCAAAGTTGTCGCGGAAGAAGCAGGCGAAAATCTGACGACGGAAGTAGAACTCGGGAGGTTCGGGAACGGCGGTGGTGTCGAACGCCCAGCCGCGGAAATCCTTCCACACGCTGTGGGCACGCTCGAGGGCGTAGGGAATCCATCCCATCTGACCTTCGGAGTAGGCAAGCTTCAGCGTGGGATGACGCACGAGGACGCCGGAGAAGATCCAGTCGGCCAGTGAACCCATCGCATTGTTGAAGCTGAGCGTGGCCTGAACGCCGGCGGGTGCATCGGGCGAGGTGGCGGGCATGCGTGACGACGAACCGATGTGCATATTGATGACGGTGTCCGTGTCGGCGCAGGCCTGGAAGAAGGGCTCCCAGTAACCGGTGTGGATCGACGGAAGGTCAAGGAACGGAGGAATTTCCGAGAAGCACACGGCGCGCACGCCGCGAGCAGCGTTGCGACGCACTTCGGCGGCGGCAAGATCGGCGTCCCAGAGCGGAATGATGATGAGCGGAATGAGGCGTCCGGCGCCGGCGCCGCCACACCATTCTTCGACCATCCAGTCGTTGTACGCCTTCACGCAGAGGAGGGCGAGTTCTTTGTCCTTCGCCTCGGTGAAGGTCTGGCCACAGAAGCGGGGGAAGGTCGGGAAGCAGAGGGACATCTCGGTGTGGTTGGCGTCCATGTCCTCAAGGCGCGCTGTCTGATCCCAGCATCCCTTACGCATCTCGTCATAGGTGACGGGCATGAGCGTGCGCTCTTCGATCGGGAAGCCGACGGCGGCGATGATTCGGCGCAGTGGAATCTGAAGATCCTCGTAGAGCCAGAAGTCGGCGAACTTGCCTGCAGTTGAGTTCTTGTCGACGATGTCGAACGTGTAGTTCATGCCGTTGAACTGGAGGTTGTCGACGCGAAGGCGCTCGACGCGTGGGCCGATGTCGCGGTACTTGGCGGGAAGACGGTCCTGCCAAACGTTCGGCGGTTCGATGATGTGATCGTCGACACTGACGAACTTAGGGATGTACCGCTTTGTTTCGGTAGTGCCGGGTGCGGGTGCGGTGAGCGTCATGGTTGAGATCTCCTCGGTGGAGCCGTTCGGCAGTGCCGGACGGTGACGGTGCCGAAGGTTCTCCCCGGCGTGAATCGAACTCTATTGGAAAACCTGACGACCCGTCAGGTTGGGCCGAGGATTCTTCCGGACGAGCGTCGCGGCCGGGGGCGACGAGGCCTCGCGGTCGTCGGGCTGGACCTGACGAATCGTCAGACCGTCGCCTACGATCGCCCTTCCGGACCGAACACGCCCCCTCGGAGTCGTCCATGGATCTCAATTTCACTGCAACCGAAGAGTCCTTCCGGGCCGAGGCCCGAGCCTGGCTCGAGGCCAACGTCCCGCATAATCTGCCCTCGGGCGATACCCGTGAAGGTTTCGATCTCCACGTGCTCTGGGAAAAGAAGCTCTACGACGCCCGCTGGTCGGCCGTCTCATGGCCGACCGAGTTCGGTGGTCGCGGCTCTTCTCTCTGGGAATGGCTGATCTTCGAAGAGGAGTACTACCGCGCCGGTGGCCCTCAGCGAGTCACCCAGAACGGCATCTTCCTGCTCGCCCCAACGATCTTCGAGTTCGGCACCGACGAGCAGAAGGCCACCTTCCTCCCGCGCATGGCAGCGGCCGACGATCTCTGGTGTCAGGGTTGGTCCGAACCTGATGCTGGTTCCGATCTCGCCGGCATCAAGAGCCGAGCGACGCGCGACGATGCTGCTGGCGGCTGGATCCTTAACGGACAGAAGACTTGGACCACCCGTGGCGCATTTTGCAATTGGGTGTTCGGTCTCTTCCGCACTGATCCCGATGCCGCTCGCCACTCGGGCATGACGTACATGATGGTTCCGCTTGATGCACCGGGAGTCACGGTGCGCGGGGTCGAGCGTCTCGATGGTGACGAAGGGTTCGCTGAGGTGTTCCTCGACGATGTCTTTGTTTCCGACGATCTTGTTCTTGGTGGAGTGAACGAAGGCTGGGGTGTTGCCATGGCGACGACCTCCTCCGAGCGTGGCCTCACCTTGCGATCGCCGGGTCGTTACTGTGCTGCCGCCGATCGGCTCGTTGATCTCTGGAAGCGTCAGTCGAAGATCGGCACTGCCGATCCATCGCTGCGTGATGCGGTCGCCCAGTCATGGATGGAGGCCGAGGCGTACCGCCTCGCCACCCTCGCCGATGTGAGTGGCTTGGTCGAGGGAAAGTCATCGGGGGCTCGTTCGAGTCTCACCAAAATCTTCTGGTCGGAACTCGACGTAAACCTCAACGAGACGGCGGTTCGTCTTCTTGGTCCGGCCGGCGAACTCATCGAAGGTTCGCCCGATGCGATCGATGACGGCGCCTGGATGAAGGCATTCGAGTTCTCCCTCTCCGGTCCCATTTATGCGGGTACCAACGAGATCCAACGCAACGTCGTCGCCGAGCGCGTGCTCGGACTCCCCCGGAAGTAGGCCTGCGAAATGCGTTTCGCTTTTACCGACGACCAACTGTTGTTCCGCGACACGGTTGGTGAATTGTTCGCCAAGGAATGTGCACCCGAAGCGGTGCGCTGGAGCTGGAACGACGTCACCGGTCGCAATCCGGAACTCTGGGCCGCTCTTGCCGAGATGGGCGTGACCGGTCTCACCGTTCCTGAGGCCCACGGTGGCATGGGAATGAACGAGGTCGACCTCCTCCCAATTCTTACCGAAGCGGGTCGCTACGCGTTCCCCGGCCCGATCGTCGAAACCATTGCGGTGGCAGCTCCGATGCTCGCTGAATCAGCACCTGCAGCGATCGCCGAACGCTGGTTGCCGGGAATCGCCGATGGTTCCGTCATCGCTACGGTCGCACTCACCGGTCAACCCTTCGTGACCGACGCTCACATCGCCGATGTTCTGCTTGCTCAGCGCGACGATCGAATCTTTGCGGTGCCAGCCGAGAACCTGCGGCTCACGCCGCAGACATCAGTCGATGGTGCACGGCGCTTGTTCGTTGCGGAATGGGACGAAGCCGATGCTGAACTGATCGCCTCCGGCGACGAAGGCCTCCGCTGCGCGGATCGTGCCTTCAACCGCGGCGCAGCCGCAACAGCGGCTGTACTGATCGGGCTTTCTGAGCAGATGATCGCCACGACGGTCGCCTACGTCAGCGAACGCAAGCAGTTTGGTGTGCCGATCGGCAGCTTCCAGGCTGTCAAACATCATCTTGCCGATGCCGAACTCAAGGTTTCGTTCTCCCGCCCCAGTGTCTGGAATGCGGCGTATTCGATCGCTCACAACGTTCCCGACGTCGATCGCGATGTTTCGATGGCGAAATGTTTTGCTTCCGATGCAGCCGAAGTTGCGAGCCGCAAAGCACTCCAGTGCCACGGAGCAATTGGTTACACGACCGAGCATGACCTTCACTTCTGGCTCAAGCGCTCATGGGCGCTTGCAGCCGCGTGGGGTGACGCAGCGTGGCATCGTCGTCGCGTCGCTCACCTGTTGCTTGATCAGGGCTGACAACTGTCGATGACAGACATGACGACTGTTGCCGGTCTCTACTCGCGCTGTCTTCGTGCCGCCGGCGTGGTGCGCGCCTTTGCTGCCCCGGGTCACGGTCTGCCTCGTCCGGACGGCATCCGAATTATCGATGTCGCGTCGGCGGAACTTGCCGTGCTTCTTGCCGATGCCGACGGGCGCCTTTCTCGGGCCCCGAATGCTCGTCCGGGGTTGGCCCTGCTGCCCGGCCCGCGAATCCGCCTCGGATCTCAGCCGGGTGAGATCTGCGATCCCTGGGAACTCGACGAGATTGATGCACTTCCTGCGGCCATTTCCGGCTGGAGTTTTGGTCAGGTGCACGCGTCGGTGGAAATCGAACTACTTCTCGATTTCGATGCACCGGTGCGCGCCGATCTGGAACCGATCACGTTCAATCCGGGCGACCAACTGATGCGGCTTTCACCGAGCCTCGCCGCGTTCAATACGTTTCTTGTCGTGGGTCCAGGTGTTGTGCGCGACGGGCAGGCAGCGGGCGTCCTCGAAGCCGCGGAACGAATCGGCGCCGGTGTTGTCTGCACACCCGGCGCCTTTGGGGTGATGCCGATCGACCATCCGCTCTGGCGCGGCGTCGTCGGCCTACAGACTGACGACGCGGAACTCTCGGGAGTCTCGGCTGCCGAACTGGTGATCATCGCCGGTATCGACTCCGCCGAGATCGGTTCGGTTATCCCGCCCGACGCTCAGGTGCTCGAGGTCGAACCTTGGCATCTCGGCTTGATGGCGCATCATTGGCCCGAGCCCGAAACCAATCCTGGGCAGTATCAGATCATCGGATCGGCACTTGTTGGGGCACTCGCCAGCGTGGTTGGCAAGGGACGCACTGACGTTTCGGTTCCGTTGCATCCGGTCAGAGCTCTCATGGATGTCATCGAAGTGCTCGGCCCCGACGCTGTCATCGCCGTCGATCCGGGCCCGGCGGCGCTCTGGATGGCGCGCGGCCTCGTGGCGGCACCCGCGGGTCAGATCACTATCCCCGGACTTCCCGTGAAGGGTTTTGCTGTCGCAGCCGCGCTGGTGGCAGGCCTTGACGATCGCACAGCACTCGCGATCGCAACGGCACCGACTGATTCGTGCACCGACGAACTTCTTGACCTTGCTGCCGTTCTCGACGTTGCCGTCGTGCTCGAGGTCTGGGGCGCCGACGCTGCATGGGAACAGTCGTCAGATCATCGGGCTGGCTTGGTCGGCGCGGTGAGGGTTGACAGCGTCTCCGTGCTTGCCGCCCCCGTGGACTTCGGCGCAACGGCAGATCTCATCGACATCGCCGGAACCGTTGATGCCTGGATGCCGGATGCAGAGCAGGGCGTCATCGACCTCGGTGGCATGGCCAACTAGATCTGGGACGAGAAACGGGGCCGACCTTTCGGCCGACCCCGTTCGGATGTTCGTTGTTAGTTCGTGGTTTGATCAGCCGCCGATGGGAAGATCAATGCCACCGGGAAGCGAGATGGTCTTGTCCTCGCAGAATGCGTGGATGCCTTCCGGGCCAAGCTCGCGGCCGACGCCGGAGTTCTTGAAGCCACCGAACGGGCCGTTGAAGTCCATGCCCTGCGTGGTGTTGACCGCAAAGGTTCCGGTGCGAACACGGCGGGCAACCCCGATGCCCTTTTCGATGTCGGACGTGTAGCACGCACCGGCAAGGCCGTAATCGTTGTCGTTGGCAATGGCGATGGCGTCTTCGAGGGTGTCGTACTGGATGAGTGACAACACCGGGCCGAAGATCTCTTCGCGGGCGATGGTCATGTCGTTGGTGACATCAGCGAAAAGTGTGGGCGACACGAAGTGACCTGTGGCCTCGTCGGGACGACCGCCACCGACGACGACGGTTGCGCCTTCGGCGATGCCCTTGGCGATGTAGCCCTCGACGCGCTCGCGCTGACGCTCAGCGATGAGCGGTCCGCAGAGGTTGTCGGGGTTGGTCGGATCGCCAGTGATCTGTGCGGCGACCGCGGCGGCGAGTGCGTCGCGGATCTCGGCGTAGCGGCTCTTCGGCGCAAGGACGCGGGTGAGTGCGACACAGGCCTGGCCGTTGTTCATGAGGCCGCCACCGATGATCATCGGGATGGTCTCGTCGAGGTTCGCATCGTCACAGATGATGGCTGCGGACTTGCCGCCCAGTTCGAGGGTGCAACGCTTGAGCTGTTCGCCACAGATCGCACCGATCTTGCGACCGGCTGCGGTTGAACCGGTGAAGCTCACCTTGTCGATGTCGGGGTGACGGACGAGATGCTCGCCAACTTCACGGTCGGCGGGAACGATGTTGATGACACCCGCCGGAACGCCGGCTTCGATGAGAACCTCGGCGAAGAGGTTCGCGTCGAGCGGGGTCTCGGGAGCAGGCTTGAGCACGATCGTCGAACCCGATGCGAGCACGGGGCCCACCTTGAGGGTCGTGATGAAGAGCGGGACGTTCCAGGGGATGATGCCGGCGCAGACGCCAACCGGCTCGCGTCGAACGATGATCTGTCCGCCGAGGGCACCGTCGCGGCGCTCTTCGAATGGGAACTCAAGCGTGTGACGGGCGAAGGAGTCAAGCACCATGGTGCTCGAGAGGACCTGTCCGAACATTGAGAAGTAATACGGAGCGCCGACCTCGTTGGTGATGAGGTTGGTGAACTCGTCCTGACGGGCCTTGATGCCGTCGGAGACGCGGGTGAGGAGTTCGGCCCGCTGCTGCGGCGTCCATGTGGACCATTCACCTTCGAATGCAGCCTTGGCGGCGGCAACGGCGCGATCCATATCGGCATTGGTGGCAACCGGCACGGAGCCGATGACCTCTTCGGTGGTCGGCGAGAGAACCTTGAGAGTCTCGTTGCCGGCGGGAGTGACCCATTCGCCACCGATGAAGAACTTGTCGTACGTGTACATGGCTTCCCCTTTGGATGCGGGCCTGCGCCCGGAATCTGTGCCGTCCGGGGCTCATGTGGCCAGCCGAATCAACAGGGGAAATGTACCCGCCGGATGCCCGTTGCGACAGATCGGCGCTATCCGACCCGATTCAGGTCGTTGACGACCTTCAGAAGATCGCCCACGTTGTAGAAGTTCACCCCGACGATCGTGGCGAATTTTCCGCGCTGGGTGGTGCAGTTCCGGACTCGGGACATCAAGACGTCGTAGCTATTGACGATTCGTGCCTGAGCGATCGTCGAAGCACTCCCGGATGGCGTGGTCCAGTGGTTTATCTGGAAGAGGGGCGATTCGGGGGTGCCCCGGTTGGGAGCGCAGCTGGCCAGATCATTGACGGGTTCGGTACCCGTGTAACCCGGCGCACCGGGGGTGAGCAGGGCAGCTTCGGTGCGGAAGGTAAACGGGGTGTCCTGCATGAGTCCGTACGCCGGGTTGTTCCACCCAGGGGGAGGTCCGCCGTATTCCGACATCATCACGATGTTCCTACCCTGATCAATGAGGTTGCCGAGCGTGGGAGGCGGGGCCGACGAGTCCCATTCGTAGAGTTGATCGACTAGGCGAGCCTCTTTGAACGCCTTGAAGGTGTCCTCCGTCGAGACGTAGTTGCCGATCACGATGATGATCACCTCGTCAGGATTACGCGTCAGGAACTGTCTGATCGCACCGAGAGACGCGGAGAAGCGGGTAGCTCCGTATTCGCAATAGACATGACACAGGTAGATGTCCCGTAGGGCAGGATCAATCGGTGCTGCATTCAGACTCCTGAGGATGGAGGGATCAGCACCGGCGGGCAATTGACTCTCAACGGCTGCAGGATTCACCTTCGCTTCGAGAGCGCGGTCGGTGACGACCAAGCCGTCACCGGCGATACCGATGTTCGTGCGCACCCCGTAGTGGGTCTTGATCAGAAGCGCGCGGATGCCGTACTCAAGTTGGGCCGGAATGCCAAAGGTGTTCTCGGCGAAGATCCAACCAGGATCCATGCTCGCCGACATCGAGTTGTGCGACCCGGCGAAGGCCACCTCGTCGATCGTGCGATCGCAGAGTTCGGCGTGGCCATTGCACCGGCGAGTTTCCAGGACGGTGGCGCGGGCACGGGTATTCCCGGTGAATGCGAAGCCGACGATCGAGATGACGGCGACGATGGTGAATGTTGCGCTGGCGGTTCGCACCAGATGAGGCGAGCGGAAGAGCCGTTTCGAGCCTGGCGATGCAGCTGGATCTCTCTGCGCTGGGGCGACGGCGAGGAGCAATTGAAAGCAGCCTAGGTAGACGATGTAGACGCCCGCGAGTGACACGAGGATGTCGACCACGGCAGTGGGTTGGAGAAGGAGGAAGAGCCCGCCGACAATCACGACCGACGCACGGAAGGCCAGGCCAGAGACGGTCCTCGGTTGCCATCGGCCAACGCGATTGCGCACCTTTTCCCAGAGATCGAGGGGAGTGAGGGCGGGCTTCTGTGGGGCGGTGGCGAGCGCGAAAGCGATCGCAGCAATGCCATAGCCGACAACCCAGAATCCGATGACGGTGAGGTCTCCGAAGAACCGACCGACAGCGGCCTGCGCGAATCGGGCATCGTCGGGCGTACTCGCATAACTGGCAGCTATCCGCGGAATCGAATACGCGACTGCGATAACGACAAGACCCGATCCGCAGATGGCGATGCCAATTTTGCGCAGGGCATCCTGGAGATTCGGAGCGAGATAGATGGTTAGGGCGAGTAGTCCCAGGGCGAGAAGAAGGAGTTGGCCGCTTGCGTCGCTGAGATTCTCCGCCCACTTCCAAGCTTGAAGGCTCCGAATCTCGTTTCCGAAATCGACAAGGAGGGTGTCGAGATTTGCCGGGAGATTGTTTGCAACAGCGGGATTCGTGATCATTAGGCTGTTGGTGAGTATGGAAAGCGTCTGACTCAGGTTGACTGCGCTGGTATTGCCGTCCTGCGTGAAGATCGCATCGTGGGTTTTCAGCACGCCATCCCGAAAGATGTCGCGGAAAGTCCTCAGTTTCATCATCTCGAAGAACGTCGGCTCAATGATTGAGCGAAATGACGCCAACTCTGATGGGCCGTTCTCGATGAGTGCGTCAGTGGCACGGTTCGCAAGCGAGGCTCGGACCGTCTCGGAATCGAGAAGATGAACGGCCCTGTTGGCAAAGTCGTTGCGGTCGAAGATCGAATTGTTCGCCCAGATAGACAAGATGCTGGTGGTGAAGATCAGGCTGAACACAACGGCCGACAATGCGGAAAGAATCGGGCGCTGTCGACGGCGCGATGCCAAGCGGGACGTCGGAAGGAGGGGCTGATCGGATGACACGTTGACGCGCTCCATGGTTGGGACTGGTCAGATTCTGGCAGGTCGGCACACGCGGCCTGCCCGACTTTGACACGATGGAGCCCGAAGCCATGTCTGTGGTCTCGCCGAAAGGAACCCCCTCATGCAGCTCGGAATGGTCGGACTTGGCCGAATGGGAGCCAATCTCGTCCGGCGCTTGGTTCGCGACGGGCACACGTGTGTCGTATTCGATGTTGATGGTGATGCCGTTTCCCGGCTCGCCAACGAGAGCGACTCGATCACGGGATCAACCGATCTCGCCGATTTCGTGGCGAAGCTTGACGTTCCTCGTGCTGCTTGGATCATGGTGCCGGCCGCCTTTGCTGGCGCAACGGTGGACGACCTCGCCGGTCTGATGGAGCCCGGCGACATTCTGATTGATGGCGGCAATACCTACTACCGCGATGATGTCGATCGGGCCGAAGCCCTCGGTCCGAAGGGGATTCATTACGTCGACGTCGGAACAAGCGGCGGCGTGTTCGGCCTTGAGCGCGGGTTCTGCCTCATGATTGGAGGTGAGGATGATGTCGTTGCTCGCCTCGAACCGATCTTCCGGACGATCGCTCCCGGCGCGGGTGATGCCGAGCGAACCCCCGGTCGCAATGGCGATCTCGCTACCGAAGAACTCGGGTATCTCCATTGCGGCCCGGCAGGTGCAGGCCACTTCGTGAAGATGGTCCACAACGGCATCGAATACGGACTCATGGCTTCGTACGCAGAAGGTCTCAACATTCTCAAGCACGCCGATGTCGGAAAGCGCTCGCATGAATCCGACGCCGAGACGACGCCGCTGCGTGATCCGAAGTACTACCAGTACGAAATCGACACGCGCGCAGTGACAGAGGTGTGGAGGCGGGGAAGCGTTGTCGCCTCATGGCTTCTCGATCTGACTGCTGCGGCGCTCGTTGACGATCCAGACCTCTCATCGTTCGGCGGGCGCGTGAGCGACTCGGGTGAAGGTCGATGGACAAGTCTTGCGGCCATTGATGCGGGCGTACCCACGCCGGTTCTGACGACTGCACTTTTCGAGCGGTTCTCATCGCGTGGTGAGGCCGATTACGCAGACAAGCTTCTGTCGGCGATGCGCAAACAGTTCGGTGGGCACGACGAGAAGCCGGCCGGCGGCGCCTGAACATGACGGCGGCGGACGGGCAGACCGACGGCACTGCGAGGATCGCCATCGTCGATGGCGAAGCCGCGCTGACTCTCAGGGCGGGGCCGACCGAGTTCACGCTCTTTCCTGAGCTCGGTCTTTTGGGAGCATCGCTGCGTCACAAGGAACGCGACTATCTCGATTTTCATGGCGGACCGGCTGCCGCCCGCGCCGGACACACCACCGGTTTACCGCTGCTGTCGCCGTGGGCGAATCGCCTTGGTTCCGATTCGTTTCGCGTGGCGGCCAAAAAGGTGAATCTCCTCGACTCGAAGACAGTGCACCGCGACGCAAATGGATTGCCGATCCACGGCCTGATGATCGGGCGGGGCATCTGGGAGTTGCTGTCGCTCCGGGGCCAAGTCGGATCAGCAAGTGCCGTCGCCCGTTTTGATGCCGCTGACGATGAGCGAATCATGGAGGCCTTCCCCTTCAAGCACACCATGACCGTTGCGTTCACTGTCTCGCCCGGTCGGCTCACGGTGGCTACGACTCTGACGGCGACGGGAAAGCGCGCCGTTCCGGTGAGTTTCGGTTGGCATCCGTACTTCAGGCTTCCGGAGATCGACCGGGACAAAGTGCGGATCGGCATTCCCGCCCGCCGGCGATTAGTGCTCGACGAACGCAATCTTCCCACCGGCGAGGAAGTGGCCGAGCCCGCCGAGATTCTGAAACTCGCGGGACGAACGTACGACGACGGATATCGCCTCGGGCGGGATCGGCAACTGCTCCTCTTCGGCGGCCGTCGGAGACTGACCATCGTGCTCGACCGCGGCTATCCGTTCGCGCAGGTCTATGCGCCCGAAGGCAAGCAGTACGTTGCGCTTGAGCCAATGACCGCATCCACCAACGCGCTGGTTTCAGGCGAGACCGACATGGTCGAGCCCGGAAAGTCCTACACCGCACGATTCGCTATTTCGCTCACATGAGCAGGAGCCCCGATGTCCGAAGTGCCTGAATCAATCGAACGCACCTCCCAATGGTGGGAACTGGCTGCGCATCAATCCGAAATTGCGGATGTCCATCTTCGGGAACTGTTCGCGCAGGATCCGACACGCGGCGAGCGTCTCAACCTGGCAGTCGGCGATCTGTACGTGGACTACGCGAAGCAACGAGTGACTGACAAGACGATGTCGTTGTTGTTCGCACTGGCGCGCAAAGCGAAGGTCGAGGAACTGCGCGACGCGATGTTTGCCGGAGATCACATCAATCTCACTGAGGATCGGGCGGTGTTGCACGTAGCTCTCCGTGCTCCTCGCGATGCCGAGATTTCGACCGACGGGCGGAACGTGGTTCCCGACGTTCATGAGGTACTCGACCGCATGACGGATTTCGCAGAGCGTGTCAGGACCGGCAAATGGACTGGACACACCGGCAGACGGATCCGCAACATCATCAACATCGGTATTGGCGGGAGCGACTTGGGGCCGCGCATGGCGTACGAGGCGCTGCTCCCATACGCCGATCCGAATCTTGTCGTTCGATTCGTCTCGAACGTCGACGGCAACGAGTTCTTCGAGTTGACGCGTGATCTGGATCCGGCCGAAACCTTGTTCATCGTGGCGTCGAAGACATTCACGACACTCGAAACAATGACGAACGCGCGCAGTGCGCGGGAGTGGGCGATGAATGTGCTCGGCGATGAGTCTGCTGTCGCTAAACACTTTGTTGCGGTTTCTACCAACGAGGCCGAAGTCACGAAGTTCGGTATCGATACCGACAACATGTTCGGCTTCTGGGATTGGGTCGGTGGTCGCTATAGCTACGACTCAGCGATCGGTCTCTCGCTCATGCTCGCGATCGGTCCTGAGAACTTCCGCGACATGCTCTCCGGCTTCCGTTTGATGGACGAGCATTTTCGCAGCGCGCCGCTCGAACTAAACCTGCCGGCAATTCTTGGCCTGATCGGGGTCTGGAACGGAAACTTCTTCGGAGCAGAGACGCTGGCCGTGCTTCCGTACAGCCATTATCTCGCTTCTCTCACTCCGTACCTGCAGCAACTTGCGATGGAAAGCAACGGAAAGTCCGTCGATCGATGGGGGCGCGTCGTCGGGACGCAAACGGGAGAGGTGGTGTGGGGCCAGCCGGGCACCAACGGGCAACACGCGTTTTATCAACTCATTCATCAGGGCACGAAACTGATCCCAGCCGACTTCATCGGTATCGCTCGACCCACCCACGACGTGGGCCCGCATCAAGACATCTTCATGGCGAACTTCTTCGCTCAACCCGAGGCACTCGCGTTCGGTCGCACGGCCGATCAGGTGCGGGCAGACGGTGTTCCTGAAACTCAGGTAGCGGCGCGAACGTTTGCTGGGAATCATCCGAGCACCTCGATACTGCTGCCCGATCTGGCTCCGTCGGCGCTCGGTCAACTCGTTGCGCTCTACGAGCACAAGACTTTTGTGCAAGGAGCAGTCTGGGGGATCAACAGCTTCGATCAATGGGGCGTGGAACTGGGCAAGAAACTTGCGCAAACGATCGTTCCTGAACTGACCGCGGAATCCGAGCCGACGTTGTCACATGATTCCTCCACAAACGCACTCATCCGCCGTTTCCGGGCTCTGCGCCGCACATGAAAGCTCTCGGAATCGACATCGGCGGCACAAGCGTGAAAGGTGCCGTGGTTGACACGAAGAAGGGTCGGTTACTAACTGATCGGATCAAGGTCCCCACACCCGATCCGGCGACTCCGGCAGCAGTCGTCGACACCGTGGCATCGATCGTTCGGCATTTTGACTGGACCGGCCCGATCGGTTGCACCTTTCCCGGAGTCGTCAGGGATGGGATTGTGCATACCGCAGCAAACGTCGACAGCTCATGGCTCGGGATGGACGCGGCATTAGTGATCAGTTCAGCGACGGGGTGCGCGGTCACGATTGTGAACGACGCCGACGCGGCTGGCGAAGCGGAGACGTGTTTTGGTGCGGCCCGGGGCCAGGGCGGTGTGATCATGATGATCACGTTGGGAACCGGAATCGGATCGGCACTGATGATCGACGGAACGCTTGTTCCGAATACCGAACTTGGTCACATCCCGTTCCGGGGTGGGGATGCTGAGGCATGGTCGGCTGCGTCTGTGCGCGAACGGCTTGAACTCGATTGGGACGAATGGGCAGCGCGGGTCGATGACTATCTGTGTTTGGTCGAGCGGCTCTTCTGGCCGGACTTGTTCATCATCGGCGGGGGAGTCTCGAAGAAGGCCGACAAATTCATTCCGAGGCTCACATGCCGCACCCCAACGGTCGCAGCCACGCTGCTCAATCAGGCGGGCATCATCGGTGCTGCGATGGCAGTACATCGCCATCGCAGCCTGCACGGCACCGACGGGCAGTCGATCCGCACACGGAAACGATGACGAGAATCGTCTAGCGCGTGTGAAGTTCGGCGGGCAGATGACTCAAGTCAGAAAAGCGGAACAAACTGAACGAGTGCTTCTGGGCGATGTTCATCGGCTTCACGACACTTACGGATGCGTGGAAGGCGACAAATCGTTCCCATTCCCAGGGGACAGGATCGATGCCGAGCAGGTGGCCGAGGCTCACTGCGTTTGTTCCGGAATGAGCGACGATCACGATGCGCGGCCCGGGCTCGGTGAGCTGCCAAAGCGGCGGGAATCCGTTGAACCGGACGCAGTCGATGCTGCTGAGAAAATCAATGAGGCCGAATGTCACGCGGTCATGGAAATCGCGGAATGACTCGCCGCCCGGAATGCCGAGCCATTGCTCCTCAAGCGGCCGAATGCGACTCTCGGCGAAGACGCGTTCAACAACCTCGGTCGGGGTGTCCTGCCACACGGGTGCGGTGATTTCCGCGAGCCAATCGTGTGTCTCCGGTTCGACGCCGAGGGCCTCGATGATTGGCGCGGCCGTCTGTTGCGCGCGGATGAGTGGCGACACGAGTATGCGATCAATGGTCTGTCCGGCGAACGCCTCACCAAGAAGTTCGGCCTGACGATGGCCCAGTTCGGTCAGGACTGGGTTGTCGACCCCGCGCCCGTCAATGTCCCACTGCGGTTGTCCATGTCGGATGAAAATCAGTTCCATAGCTTCAGTCTTCCTTCTCAGCCCCGGCCAGGACGACGGCGGGCGCGATTTGTCCAACAACCACGGTGCCAGTGACGGCGCAGGTCGGCCGCTTCGATCGGGACGGCAACGATGTGGCCGGTACCGCGGGGAATGTCCTGGTTGCACCCGGGGCACAGATAAATCTTGTTGGCCTCGTACGGCTGGATTCGTCGAACCTCGACCTCCATGCCGAGTTGGTCGAACTCCGCGTCGCTTCCCGTCGTCATGGGGTTAGCCGATGAAGGCCCAGACGACGAGAGCGATCACGACAGCGAATGCCGCGGCCACCATGACGTAGTCGAAGGGCGATCGGTGTTGTTGGCGATGCGGATTGAATCCCATGTGACAAGTATCGCCGCTCCGGGCCCTAGGTCGACACCGGTTCTGGGTCGGGGGTCTGGGAATGTCTGCTGGTATCGTCAACACCCATGCGTTCCCCCCGCGTTCTTTTAGCTGGAGTCGTCCTTGTTCTTGGGGCGACGGCCTTTGCGGCCTGCTCGTCCGGGTCGACTCCGATCGCTACTCCTTCCGACCCGGTGCTGGCTGAAGGTCAGTCGATCTACAACCAAAACTGCGCGAGTTGTCATGGTTCGAGCGGCGGAGGGGGATACGGGAAGAAGCTCGCCGGTGTCGTGGCGACGAAGTATCCGAACATCGCCGATCAGGAAGCAATCCTCGTGAACGGCAAAGGCTCCATGCCATCGTTCGCTTCGAAGCTCACCGGCGAACAGATCACGGCCGTAACCCGTTACACGCGAGAGGTGCTGGGAGCCGAGCAGTAGGGCTTCGCATTGGTCCGGATGGCTGTTGTTCGACTCGCCACCGGTTCGTAATCTCTCAACTCAGACTTTGACTACTCGGTGATGCAGATCGCCCGCCACCACGGCTACGGCCGACGTTCGCGGAGGGCACATGCTTGCCACGATTCCATCAGCAACCCTGTTCGGGGTCGACGGTGCACCAGTGACAGTGGAGGTCCATGTCGCTAAGGGTCTCCCCGGTTTCACGGTGGTCGGTCTGCCTGACACGTCCTGCCGCGAAGCGCGTGACCGCGTCCGTGCTGCGTTACTTACCTCGGGTTTCGACTGGCCCGACTCGCGCACGACGGTCAATCTTGCGCCTACCTCGATCCGAAAGATCGGCTCGTCTCTGGATGTGGCAATAGCCATTGCCGTGCTTGTTGCTAGCGAGCAGGTACCGGTCGAAGCGATCGACGGGCGCGGCTTTGTGGGGGAGCTTGGGCTTGACGGAACTCTCAGGCATGTTCCCGGAATGCTTTCGCTCGTTGATGCGGTTCAGTGTGGGCAGATCGTGGTGCCGCCGCCGTCGGTTTTCGAAGCGCAACTTGTTGCCGGCGATCGAGTCCGGTGCGCGCCGGACATGCGGTCGCTGGTCGATGCACTGACCGCCGAAGCCCCGTGGCCGCGGTTGCCGGATGAACCACCGATTCCGCCGCCGATTGATCCTCCCGAACTGTCCGAGGTCCGTGGTCACCCGTTGGCGCGTACGGCCCTCGAGGTTGCGGCGGCAGGAGGTCATCACCTTTTGATGATTGGGCCACCAGGAGCGGGCAAAACGATGTTGGCCCAGCGGCTTCCCGGGTTGTTGCCCGATCTGGATGACGCATGCGCGCTTGAGGCAACGCGCATTCACTCCGCGGCCGGACTTGGGCTTCCCGGTGGCCTCATACGCCGGCCCCCGTTGCGTGCGCCTCATCACGGCATCAGTGCGGTGGCAATGGTCGGTGGCGGAAGCATCCGCATTCGACCGGGTGAAATTTCTCTGGCGCATACCGGCGTGCTCTTCCTGGATGAACTGGGGGAGTTCAGCGCGGTGGTACTCGATTCACTTCGACAACCCCTTGAAGAGGGCGCCATCCGTATTGCCCGCGCCGAGACCAGAGTCGAAGTCCCGGCGAGGTTCCTCTTAGTGGCAGCGATGAACCCGTGTCCGTGTGGTGAGGGAGTGGTGCCAGCAGCTTGCCGCTGTACCGATCGTTCTCTTGAGCGATACCGGCGCCGAGTATCGGGTCCGCTGCTTGACCGATTTGATCTTCGTCTCGACGTTCATCGGCCGGATCCCCGTGAGCTCTTGCATGGCGATCCCGCAGAAACGACTGCGGACGTTGCCCGTCGAGTTGCGCTTGTGCGTCAGCGCTCGCTCGACCGAGGAGTTCGCACGAACGCGGAACTCACCGGGAGACAGCTCGAGCGCTGCGCTCCGATGTCAGTTCCTGCGGCCGAGTTGGTTGAGCGTGCATTGAATGCGGGCCGTCTTTCGGCGCGCGGGTTGCGTCGGGTCTGGCGAGTGGCGTTGACAATCGCGGATCTCGCAGGAGACACCGGTGCATTGACTGCCGGTCATGTCGCCAGTGCATTTCATCTGCGTTCGGATCCGGGTTTCCTTGCTGCGCCGAGAGCAGGCTGACGCGTGGGTACGGTCACTCCGCGATTCCCCGACGAAGCGTTTGTGGTTGCCATGGCGCGACTTCCGAAGGTCGGTCCATCGCGACTTCGTTCGCTGCTCGGTCGGTATGAACCGGAGGAAGCTTGGTCCCACGTGCGACGCGGTTCCGTCGATCCCGTCGTCGTTGTGAACCCGGGGCGGGCCGGCCCAGACACGATCATCGCCGCATGGAAGCGGGCGGCCGAGACGCTCGACCCGTTTGCGTACTGGCGCGCTCATATCGATGCCGACATCGGTATTGCGGTTCATGGGTCGGAAACGTTTCCGTCAGTACTCGCCGAGGATGATGATCCGCCTGCGGTCCTTTTCTGGAAGGGCGACATCGACCATGTGGCCGGAACCCGCGTAGGAATCGTCGGAACGCGCAAGGCCACTCGTTACGGAACCGATGTGGCCAACTCGATGGCTCGGGATCTGTCGGAGGCCGGCATCGCGGTTGTATCCGGTCTTGCCCTCGGGATCGATGGTGCTGCGCACTCGGGCTCGGTCATGGCCGGCGGTGCTCCCCCGATTGCCGTAGTGGGTTGTGGTCTCGATCGTGTGTACCCGCGCGAGCACCGCGCTCTTTGGCGCCGGGTGGCCGAGGTCGGTGTCGTGATCTCTGAGTACCCACTGGGTGCTCCGGCCGCGGCTTGGCAGTTCCCGGCGCGCAATCGACTGATTGCCGCACTCTGCGATGTACTCGTTGTGGTGGAGTCGCAATGCACAGGCGGCGCGCTCGGCACTGCCGTCGAAGCGGCGCGTCGCTCGCGTCCGGTGCTTGCCGTTCCCGGTCCGGTTACCGCGCCAAGTTCAGCGGGGACGAACCAACTCCTCTACGACGGATGCAGCCCCGCCCGCGACGCGACCGACGTCCTGCTGGCACTGGGCCGTGAACCGGCAGCACGCCGCCGCGCGTCTGAACATCGAGTCCTGCCGACGGGTGATGCTGCGTCCGTCCTCGAACAACTTCCGTGGCATGCGGTATCTGTCGAGCATGTCGTTGTCTCGACGTCGCTGTCGTTGGGAACCGTTGCGTTAGCCCTCGAGGCCCTTGAGGCCGATGGTTGGATCACGCAGCGCGCCGGTTGGGTCGAGCGCCTCGGACGCGCCTCGGGGTCATCGTGATGCTGACCATGCCGGCTGCTCATCCAACGGCTCGGAGGACTGCCACCACTACAGTCACAGATGTGCCCCCGGAGGCTGACCACTGGTCACTCGCGGATTTCGAAGCGTCGCTTACGTCCGTCGCTCCTGCAACGCTGCGCGCGTACCGCTCTGATCTCGAATCGTTCGTCGACTGGACCAACCGACTTGAGATCGAAAGTCCCGAATCGATCACCCGGCTGATCTTGCGCCGTTACATCGCGCACCTCGCCACGCGAGGACTCGCTCGGCGGACGATCGCACGCAAGGCATCGTCCATTCGCCGGTACTTTGCGTGGCTGACGCGCACCGGCCGATTGACCGTTGACCCATCTGCTGGTCTTAGTGCGCCAGGTAGTACTGGTCGATTGCCCCGGGTATTGCGCGACGACGAACTCACGATCGTTCTCGACAATCCTCCCGGCACGGTCGCCGATGATCCGCCCGCGGTTCGCAGCCGAGACGATGCTGTGCTTGAACTGCTTTACGGCAGCGGGCTCCGTGTTTCGGAACTTTGCGGCCTCAAGCCCGAGGATCTCGACCTTCAGCGTCGCCGGGTTGTCGTTTGGGGCAAGGGCTCAAAGCAACGGGTGGTTCCGCTGAGTCCGCCGTCCTGCGATGCGCTCGAGCAGTGGTTGGGTCACGGTCGCCGGGTACTGGCAACAGCGGATTCGCCGGCCGATGCCGTTTTCTTGAATCGAAAGGGTGGACGCATGGGAACCCGCGACGTGCGACGTCTCCTTGATCGACGCTCGCCTTCACCAACCCATCCTCACGCGCTCAGACACACATTCGCTACGCATCTCTTGGATGGCGGTGCCGATCTCCGCGCGGTGCAGGAACTTCTCGGTCATTCTGATCTTTCGACAACGCAGCACTACACCCACGTGAGCAAAGAACGATTGCGCAACGTGGTTGATGCGACACATCCGCGCGCGTAGAGCGGTTCATCGGCGTCCATGACGCTGCGAATCACAACCTTCCCCGGACCATTCCGAGAATCTCGGACATTGATTCAGGGGAGAACGCGTGTTCCGCTCTCTGGCTGCCGCATTCGTGGTTGTCTGTTTTCTTGCTACTGCGATTCCTCATGTCAGTGCTGCGGAATCATCGGCGACGCGCATTGACTACGTCCCACCGGTAGATGCCCCGATCATCGATGGCTTCCGTCCGCCCGACGAGGTCTGGCAGGCAGGTAACCGCGGGATCGACTTCGGGACCGCGGCCGGCGACGACGTGATGGCAGCTGCTGCTGGTCAAGTCGTGTTCGCCGGCCCGGTGGGTGGCGCACTTCACGTCACTATCGAACACAGTGACGGGCTCCGCACGACGTATTCCTTTCTTGAGGAGATCAGTGTGCGGCGTGGAGAGAAGGTCGGAGTCGGTGATGTCGTCGGAACTGCCGGCGGAGCATTTCATTTCGGCGTGCGCGCACCCGATGGCACGTATCTCGATCCCGTCGCGCTGTTGGACGGAAGACTGCATCCGCGCGTGGTCCTCGTGCCGGGGATCGATCAAGGGCTCGACGGTCTCGGCGAAAGCGAGCGTCGGAGTCTGTGGAGCACGCTTGCGGACAATGGCGCGGCCGCGCTGGAGTTCGCTCGGGAGACGGGTTCGTCGTGGCAGAAACTCGTTGCTCATTACGCGATGGAGTTCGATCCGGCGACGCACCTTGCGCGGGCGGCCGGGGCTTTCGAGCAATGGCGCAACCAGCGGGGGAATTGCACCCCATCTTCGGCATCCGTGCCGATCCGCTCCGAACGTCGTGTCGCTGTCCTTGTAAGCGGGCTCGGAACGGGGAGCGGTTCCAACTCGGCCTGGGAGATCGATACAGACACACTCGGTTACGACAGCGCCGATGTTGTTCGCTTCTCGTACGCAGGGGGTCGAGCGCCGGACGACGAAAATCCGACTCGAGCGGCGCTTTCCACCACGTTGGTCACCGCGTTCGATGCGATTGATAGTCAGCAGCCAATCGACGATTCGGCCGCTCGGTTTTCGGACCTACTCGAGTCGGTGGCGGCCGCACGACCGGGAACGCCTATCGATGTGCTGGCCCATTCGCAGGGTGGGATTGTGGCCCGACTCGCAATCGGGCGATCAGAGGCGGTCGGTCGCCTGCCCGAGGGAGTCGAGAATCTCGTGACCATCGGGACCCCGCATGGGGGAGCGCCACTTGCGACGGGGATCGAGACTTTGCGCACGGTTCCCGGTGGGGATGCCCCCCTCTCGATCATCCGGTCGACTGGAGCGGCGGAGGAACTTGACGATCGGCACCCAGCGATCAGCCAGCTGAGCGAAACCTCGGCGATCATCGCTGAGATTCGTGATCGTCCGGTGCCGGATCAGGTGAGGTTCGTTTCCCTTGGCGCCGCGGGGGATCTTGTGGTGCCGGGGACGGTGACGGCCGATTCGGCTGCCGAGAGTCATCGGATCCTGCCGTCGTCAATCGGGGCGCAGGCCCACGGCGATTTGGCGTCCGATCCCCGCACCACAAGGGAAATCGGTCTCGCAGTAGCCGGAATGCCACTTGGTTGTCAGAGTCTCAGCGAGGCGGCCCGCTCCTTTCTGACGGCGGAGTCGGTTCGGGTGGCCGAGTCGGCGATATCCGCAGTCGGGGTGGGAACGGCGCTGTCCCCTGCACTTCAGGCCGGCGCTGCGATCCGTTCCGGGGGATAGCGGGCTGGCCGCCACCGGCAGGTCTCCCATACACTCAAGGCCCGGTCCAACGTACGTAGGACCCCTTCCGCTGGTCAGGTCGACCTGCTCTCACACCTTCGGTCCGTGCGCCCCACGGTCGTTCCCGCCATCGGGAACGCCTGCACGAGTCCGATTCTCCGCGTAACCGATGGGAAGGACTATCCATGGCACCAGTTGTCACCATGCGCCAGCTACTTGAGGCCGGCGTGCATTTCGGTCATCAGACCCGCCGTTGGAACCCGAAGATGAAGCGATTCATCCACGGCGAACGAAACGGCATTTATCTCATTGATCTCCAGCAGACGCTGGCCCGCATCGACACGTCGTACGCCTTTGTGCGCGACCTCGTGGCTGATGGTGGTTCGATCCTGTTCGTGGGCACCAAGAAGCAAGCCCAGGATCCGGTGCAGAGCTACGCCGAGCGTTGCGGCATGCCCTACGTCAACGAGCGTTGGCTCGGCGGCATGCTCACCAACTTCCAGACGATCTCCAAGCGCGTCGCGAAGATGAAGGAATACCAGCGCATGCGCGACTCGGGCGATTTCGAGGCCATGCCGAAGAAGGAAGCCCTCATGATCAGCCGCGAACTCGAGAAGCTCGAGCGCAACCTTGGCGGCATCCGCAACATGGAGCGCGTCCCTAACGCGATCTTCGTGCTCGACACCAACAAGGAAGACATCGCCGTCACCGAAGCAAACAAGCTCGGCTTGCCGATCGTCGCTGTTGTCGACACCAACTGTGATCCCGACATCATTCAGTACGTGATCCCGGGCAACGACGACGCGATCCGCTCGGCCAATCTCATGGCCCGCATCATCTGCGACGCTGTTCAGGAAGGTCGCTTCATCGCATCGCGTCGTCGCGGTGCCGCAGCGCCTGAAGGCCCGCCCGTCGTGGTCGAGCGCACCGCTGAAGAAGAAGAAGCACACGAAGCGGCGCAGGCTGACGCACGCCGTCAGGCCACCGAGGCTGCTGCCGCCCGCTACGCCCGCATTGCGGCCGAGCTTGCCGCCGCCGCTGATGCTTCAGAAGCAACGATCGTGACTTCGGACGAGTCGATCGAATCGACCGACGCACCTACGGAGGACTGAGCCCGATGTCGGAATTTACCGCCAAGGATGTCCAGAACCTGCGCCAGATCACCGGCGCCGGAATGATGGATGCCAAGAAGGCTCTCCAGGAGAACGACGGCGATTTCGAAGCAGCCAAGCAGTGGCTTCGTGAGAAGGGCCTTGCCAAGGTCGCCAAGCTTGGCGACCGCGAGAATGCCCAAGGCTCGGTGACCGTTGTTGTTGACGGTCAGGTCGGTGCCATCGTGCAACTCAAGAGCGAAACCGATTTCTCGGCCAAGGCCGACGACTTCACTTCACTGGTGCAGGCCATGGCCGACACCGTTGTGGCCAAGGGTGTCGACGGACTCGGCGAAATGGCCGACGAGATCGACGCACTCAAGATCGCCAAGAAGGAGAACATCGAGGTCGGAACAGTCGTCCGCTTCGACGCTCCGGAGGGCAACATCCTCGACTCGTACCTGCATCTGCAGGACGGCCGTGGTGTCAATGCAGTTCTTGTCGAGCTTGCCAACGGCAATCGCGAGATGGCACACGATCTTGCTGTGCACATCGCGTTCGCCAAGCCGCCGTACCTTTCGCGTGACGAAGTCCCGGCCGACGCCATTGAGATTGAGAAGCAGGCGCTGCTCGACATCACCAAGGCAGAAGGCAAGCCCGAAGCGGCATGGCCAAAGATCGTCGAAGGACGACTCAACGGCTGGTTCAAGGAGCAGGTTCTCCTTGAACAGAGCTTCGTACGTGATGAGAAGCGTTCAATCGCTCAACTCCTCGGTGATGCCACGCTCGTGCGCTTCGCCCAGGTATTCATCGGCGGCTGATGGCTGCCACCCCCGCCCGCTGGTCGCGGGTTCTGCTCAAGGTGTCCGGTGAGGCTTTCGCCGGCGATGCCGGTTACGGCATTGATGGCGCCATTGTGCAACGCATCGCCCGGGAAATCTTTGAGGTCTGCACCGATCTTGAAATCCAAATGGCGATCGTCGTGGGCGGGGGAAATATCTGGCGCGGCATGTCTGGTGCTGGCGCCGGCATGGACCGCGCTCAGGCTGACTACATGGGCATGCTCGCCACAGTGATCAACGCTCTTGCCCTGCAGGACACGCTTGAGCAGCTCGGTCAACCGACTCGTGTGCAGTCCGCGATCCAGATGGCACAGGTCGCTGAGCCGTACATTCGTCGCCGCGCTACCCGTCATCTCGAAAAGGGTCGGGTCGTGATTTTCGCCGGCGGCACCGGAAATCCGTTCTTCACTACCGACACCACTGCCGCGCTGCGAGCCGTAGAGATCGAGGCCGAGGTGTTGCTCAAGGGCACGCACGGAAGCACGGACGGCATCTATACCGACGATCCGCGTACCAACCCGGCGGCCACGAAACTTGACGAGGTTACGTACCTCGATGTGCTTAACCAGGGCCTGCGGGCTATGGATTCAACGGCGATCACGCTGTGTATGGACAACCAACTCCCCATCGTGATGTTCGATCTGATGGGCGAAGGAAATGTGCGCTCCCTCCTTGAGGGTGGCACGGTCGGTACTCTCGTCCGTTGAGCACATTGTTCAGCGGTCGCGTCACCGATACCCGAATCTGAATTCAGGAGAAAAACGATGACGAGCGAAATGGCCGATCTCCTTCTTGCTGAAATCGGCGAGAAAATGCACAAGGTCGTGGTCCACACTCGGGCCGATTTCTCGTCGATCCGAACGGGACGCGCTGCTCCTGCTCTCGTCGAGAAAATTCCGGTCGACTACTACGGCTCAGAAACGGCGCTGCAACAACTCGCTGGCTTCACCGTTCCCGAAGCGCGTCAACTGTTGATCACGCCCTACGACAAGGGTGCGATCGGGGCCATCGAGCGCGCGCTGCAGTTGTCCGATCTTGGATTGAATCCGAGCAACGACGGAATCTCGATCCGCCTGACGTTCCCGCCGCTCACACAAGAACGCCGTAAGGAACTCGTCAAGGTCGTGAAGAACATGGCTGAGGAAGGCAAGATCGCCCTGCGTAACCAGCGCCGTGCTGCACGTCAGGAACTCGAAGCGCTTGAGAAGGCTGGGGATCTGTCGAAAGACGAACTCGAACGGGCCGAGAAGGAACTCGACAAGGCGATCCACGTCTACGAGGCCGAGATCGGCGACGCATTCGCCGTCAAGGAAAAAGAGTTGTTGGAGGACTGATGGCTCCGGATCAAACACCGTCTGGCCCGACTCCCGACGAAACGGAAACACTGTCGAGTACCGCTTCGCCTGATGGCGTGCGCATCGTGACGGCCGACGAGTTGTTTGAACCGCCCATCATGAATCTCGGTCCGCCAACCGGTGAGCATGTCCTTCCGCACTGGACGGCACCCGCCACTGGGCAGGTTCCGAAGGTCGTCATCGGCGACGCCACGAGCGAATCCGATGAGGCTCAGCGCGTAGCCGCGGCTGATTCATTGCGCTGGCGCGACGAACACGACACAACTGAACATGGCGATCTCATGGCCGAACTCGCGCTGACCGAACCAGACGAGCCGGTCTCGGAGCGACTGGGTGCACTTGATACCGACGCTCGACTCTCGGACGAAGCATTCCTGAACTTCGACGATGTCGAACTTGATCCGCGTCGCCGAACCCGTCGAGGTTCGCGTCGGTCTCGTTCCGATCGGGTCAACGCCGATCCGCTTGCTGCGATTCTCCCCGCCGATCTTGTCGGCTCTGCCCCGGTCACGCCGGTGACCGCGCCTGCGCCAGCAGCAGCATCTGAACACCCAAATGACGTTGATGACGATCCCGCCGCTCCGAACGCTCCCCGGCGACGCCGCCAGGACGACACACCGCCGACCGAACCTCCGTCTTCGGGACAGCGAAACATTGGACAAGCCGCCGCGGTTGCGATCGCGATGTTGGTGGTCGCGCTGTTGGCCTTTAAGGCTGGCCCGGTTCCCACTCTTCTCCTCGTCGAAGTCATCATCGTCGCCTCGGGGTTCGAGTACTTCGCTGCAGTTCAGCGTGGAGGCTTCCGGCCCGCCACTCTTCTCGGCCTCGTCGCTGTCGCCGCTTTCCCTCTCGCTGCGTATTGGAAGGGCGAGGCAGCGTTCCCGATGATCCTCTTCCTCGTGTTCGTCTTTGGCATCGTCTGGTATCTCCGCGGCCTTTCCGGCAGCGGTCGTCCTACCGCCAACCTCGGCGTCACTCTCACCGGTGTGATTTGGATCGGTGCATTCGGGGCGTTCGCAGCACTCATCCTCGATATCCCCGTCGAGGGAGTGAGCATCCTCCTGCTCGCGGTGGTGGCGACGGTCGGTCACGATGTCGGAGCGTTCTTCGTCGGTCGGGCGATGGGGCGCAGTCCGCTCTCAGCGTCATCGCCGAATAAGACCATTGAAGGTCTTGTGGGCGGGATGCTCACCACGCTCCTCGCCGTTTTCATCTTTGCCGTGATCATCGGGGTCGGACCGTTCAACGTTGGTCAGGCTTTGCTGTTCGGTGTTGTCGCTGCGATCGTGGCCCCACTTGGCGATCTCGCCGAATCGCTGTTCAAACGCGATCTCGGGATCAAGGACATGGGATCGCTGATTCCACAGCATGGCGGCCTTCTCGATCGTTTCGATGCCGTGCTTTTCGTGATCCCGGCGGCGTATTACGTCACAAGGATCCTGGGTTTCGCCTAGCCCCGCGGGTCAACCATCAGAGGGGGTCGGTAGGCTCTCTCCATGTCCGTGATCCGAGTTGCGCTCGCTGGTTCGACCGGCTCGATCGGCACACAGTCGCTTGACGTCATCAGCGCCGAGGCGGATCGGTTCGAGCTCGCCGCCATCGGTGCAACTGGCCGGCAGCCCAAGATTCTTATTGAACAGGCCCGACGTCATCGTCCCAAGATCGTTGCCGTATCCGATACGACAGCAGCGGCGCAGATAACCGCAGCGCTTCCCGAATGTGAAGTGCGGGCTGGTGCTGATGCGCTCGCAAGCCTCGCTGCCGAGGCCGACGTAGTCGTCAACGGTGTCGTGGGTTTCGCCGGATTGTCGGTCACCCTCGCCACCCTCAATGCGGGGCGCCGATTGGCGCTCGCCAACAAAGAGTCACTCATCGCCGCGGGTCCTGTCGTGCAACTCGCCCGCCGTACGCCAGGCGCCGAGCTCGTTCCTGTCGACAGTGAACATGGGGCGATTCACCAATGTCTGCGCGCCACCGACAACCGGTCGCGCGTCGAGCGTCTACTGCTCACCGCAAGCGGCGGGCCGTTCCGGGGCCGTTCGGCTACCGATCTCGCGTCGGTAACTGTTGCTGAAGCACTGGCTCATCCCACGTGGAGCATGGGGCCAAAGATCACTATCGATTCCTCGACGCTGATGAACAAGGGTCTTGAAGTAATCGAAGCTCACGAACTTTTCGGCACGCCCGCAGGTGAGGCCGGTTACGGCATCGGTTTCGACGAGATCGATGTTGTGGTCCACCCGCAGTCGATCGTGCATTCCATGGTCGAGTTCACTGACGCATCCACGATCGCTCAACTCTCGTCGCCGGATATGCGCCTTCCGATCGGCTACGCGCTCGCATGGCCCGATCGCATCGCAACACCCTTCGGGCGCATCGATTGGTCGACGCTCGGACGACTTGATTTCGAACCTCCGGATCTCGAGACGTTCGTGTGTCTCTCGCTTGCGTATCAAGCCGGCCGGGCCGGGGGCACAGCGCCGGCATGGTTGAACGCTGCCAATGAGGTTGCAGTTGAAGCCTTCCTTGCCGGCCGAATCGCTTGGGGTGACATTGCACGAGTCATCTCGGCCACGCTCGATCAGCATGATGGTGCCCCGGCATCTGATGCCGATGCGGTTATCGCTGCCGATTCCGAAGCGCGCAGAATCGCTGCCCTCCAACTCCAACTGGTCGTCGCTGCGACGGGAGCAAACGCATGACGGAAACGATTGAACAACCCGAGTCACGGCTCACCCGCGTGTTCAGTAATAGAGGTGTCTTGCTCGGCCTCCTGCTGGCGGGACTTGCGTACGTCGCGGTCACGCGAATCTGGATGTTCGTGCTCATCGTGGCCATCGTGCTGTCGGTCTTCCTGCACGAACTCGGGCACTTCCTCATGGCCAAGCGAAACGGAATGAAGGTCACCGAGTTCTTCCTCGGGTTCGGTCCGCGCATCTGGTCGTTCACGCGTGGCGAGACCGAGTACGGACTCAAGTTGGTTCCGGCTGGTGCGTACGTACGGATCATCGGCATGCACAGCCTTGAAGAAATCGGCGACACCGAAGAGGCTCAGACCTACCGGGCCAAGCCGTTCCGCAAGCGGATGCCGGTTGTACTCGCCGGTCCTGTTGTCAACATTGTCCTCGGCTTCCTCCTGCTTGTCGTGGTGTTCGCCGGTTTTGGTCATCCATCGCCGGATACTTGGTCAGTGAATTCGGTTGTGGTCGATTCGGCGGCCGCCCAAGCAGGAATCACCGCTGGCGATCGCATCGTGGCTTTCGACGGTCTTCCCATTTCAGGCTTCGACAACTTCACCTCTGTCGTTCGGGCTCATGCCGGAACCACTGTCGATCTCACAGTGGAACGCGATGGTCGCCAGATCATCGTTCCGACCACCATTGGCTGGACGCTTGACGATTCGGGAGCACAGGCGTTGCCGTCGTTACTTCCGGGCGATCGCGTCATGGCAGTGAGCGGTACGCCGATTACCTATTACGCCGATCTCGTGGGTGCCCTCGGTCAGATCAATGGTCCGGTCGAGCTCACGTTTGTGCGAGGCAGTACGACTTTCGTTACAACGGTCAAGGGGCCGATCCAGATGCCGGTCGAAGGCTTTCGGGGATTTCTTGGCGTCGGTCCGAAATCGGTCATCGTCCACTCGAACGTTGTCGACGCGACCGGTCAAGCCGCTTCGGCATTCGGTGACACGGTTGTCGGCTCCCTGCAGGGAATGGGCAAGCTGTTCTCGCCGGCCGGAATCGGGCGACTTGCGTCGCAGGTAAGCAACGGTGGAACTAGCGAAGACAGCTCATCGGTCACGCCAGTCAACAAATCCGGCGTCACCGTGTCGAGTTCGACGGGGAACTCGGGATCGAATGCTGCGGCCCAGGACAGGCCGATGTCGCTGCTCGGTATCTTCAATGTCGGTGCTCAAATCGGTGAACAGAGCGGCTGGGTTGGCGTTCTTGCTCTGCTCGCAACCGTCAACATCTTCCTTGGCCTGATCAATCTCGTTCCGTTGCTGCCCTTCGATGGCGGTCACATCGCAGTGTCCTGCTACGAGGAGATCCGAAGCCGGATCAGTCGTAGGCCCTATCGGGTCAACATGGCGAAACTCATGCCGATGACCTACATCGTCGTGTTGCTGATGGTCGGGTTGTTCGCATCGACTCTGTATCTCGATGCCGTCGATCCGGTGAATCTCACTCCGTAGACCTAACCTCGTCACCGTGAGCGAACTCGCACCGCAGACCCGATACGCCCGACGATCCACACGTCAACTGACGGTGGGTGACGTTGTCGTTGGCGGTGGAGCACCGATTTCGGTTCAGTCGATGACCACCACCAAGACTGCCGATGTCGAGGGAACGCTTCAACAGATCTACGCGCTGGCCGGCGCCGGCTGCGACATCGTTCGGTGCACGTGTAACGAACTCGAAGCAGCCGAAGGTCTGGCCCGAATCGTGCCGCGTTCGCCGATTCCGATTATCGCTGACATCCATCATCAGTACCGTCGCGCACTCGAAGCGATGGAAGCCGGGGTCCAGGGTCTGCGTCTGAACCCGGGCAACATCCGCCGACCCGAGCACATCAAAGCTGTTGCTCTCGAAGCCAAAGATCGCGGCATCCCGATCCGGATCGGCGTCAACGGTGGCTCGCTTGATCCCGAGCTCTACGAAAAGTACGGCGGGCGCGTCACCGCCGAGGCGATGGTCGAATCGGCCAAGCGTGAACTGGCCTACTTCGAAGAAGTCGGCTTCGACGACGTCAAGATTTCAGTGAAGGCTTCGAACGTGGCGTTAATGATCGATGCCTACCGCCTTCTGGCTGACACCGTTGACTATCCTCTCCATCTTGGTGTCACTGAGGCAGGCCCGCCTCCGGCTGGTCTCGTCAAGGCGACGGCGGGCATGGCCACGTTGCTGGCGGAGGGAATCGGCGACACCATCCGCTACTCGCTCACCGCCGATCCGGTCGAAGAGGTCCGGGCCGGCCGTTGGTTACTCGAGAGCTTGGGTCTGCGTGAACGACGCGGGCTCGACCTCATCGCCTGTCCGTCGTGTGG
>CAMCTY010000012.1 GCA_945878725.1 Bifidobacterium breve
GGAGATCAAATTCATGCTCGAAGAACACCGCCAAAATTACAACCACTACCGACCCCACAGCGCCTTGGCCTATAAAACTCCAGTCGAGTTCGCTAACGACTGGCGAAACGAAAACCCAGTACTAGTCTCAAATCAGGTGGACCAGTAAATGGGGTCCAGGACAGCCCCCTTGAATTTTGGATCGATACGACCGCGTAAGAGGTTGTAGAGAGCGAAAATCACACCAAAAATTACGGCGATAACGAGGTATCTCAACATCGGGCGAGGCTACTCCCGGACCCGCAGGCGCTGGAGGTTTAGGCCTCCGACTCGGCTCGACCGATCAGCTGATCAACCCGTGAAGGTCGGAACCATCGGGTCGGTGCCCACCGTGGTGGTCGTGTCTTCCGGAACAAGTGTTGTGGTCGTGTCGTTCGGAGCAAGTGTTGTGGTCGTCGAGGACGTCGACGACGTTGAGGTGCTCGAGGTGCTCGAGGTCGGCGGCGCTGGATCGGGCTGCACTTCGAGAGCACCCATGTCTGACTGACCATTAGAAACACGAAGGAACAGTCCGCCGCGCTGATCGGATCCATCGCCTGCAAACGCTGTCCAGGTGAGCGGCCCAGCATCGATGACAGGCGAACCAGTTGCCGGCTCCATCGTGAACGTCGCGCCACCGTTATCGGCTAACGCGCCGAGCTGCGCGCTCACACCATTGACGTTCCCGCCACCATCGATCAACGGATCACCGTCGGTTGTTCCCATAATCAGCGAACTCGAGAGTGTCAACTCAGAAGGCGCAGCTGTGGACTCAAAAACCTCAGTCAGAAGGAGTTCAACTGCCTGGGTACCGCTACCTCCATTTGTCGCGTTGTCGGACATGATCGTCCCAGTTATTTCGATTTCGTAGGGCGAATCAGACGCCAACCGCACCGTGCTGATGGAGGATGCATTTCCCGAGATAGTGCAGAAGATGATGCTTGTGTCACCGGAGGACTCCCACAAGTTAAGGGCGCCTCCGCCACTTCCATTTGGACTGCCGACATTGTTGGCGACAGTCGAATTCGCAATCAGAACATCGCCGTTTTTGCCAAGTAGAAGTCCAGCACCGTTTGTGCCTTGATTTCCACTTACAGTTGAATTCGTCATCGTAAAACTGTCGGTATACGTTGCGTACAAACCCCCACCGACGGCGCCAGCTGTGTTTTGATCGAAGGTTGACGAGTCAATCGAGACGTTGCCCGCATACCTTGCATAGATACCGCCGCCACTTCGGACGGTTGCGTTGCCACTGATCACTGTGTTCGTGATGGTCACGTTGCCCACCCGATAAAAGTTGAGCCCACCGCCAGTACCGCCCGCAGTGTTGTCCGAGATTTCCGAATCGATGATTGTTAATGGGGCATTTGTGTCGGTATTTGGGGAAATCGAGGGCGCGCTATGAATGGCTCCGCCTGCGCCGATTGCTTCATTTCCGGTCAGGACGACACTCGACAATGTGAGGTCGTTGCCCCAGTTGGCAATCGCTCCGCCGTAGTTCGTTGAAGCACCGTCGGTCATGGTGAGACCTGAGATCGAAACAGTCAACGAAGTCTCGTAGTTGTAAATGTAAAAAATTCGCGAGTTGTTGTTGCCCGAGATGATCGAGTCCGCCGCACCGAGTCCGGTGATGGTGACGTCGTCGAAAATGTCGAGTTGACCTGTTGTCAGCGTGATCGTTCCACTTGCACCCGCGTCGAACACGATGATGTCGGCACCGGCGTTGTTGTTCGCATCGTCGAGCGCCTGGCGAAGAGAACCCGCACCACTATCAGCAGTGTTGGTGACGGTGTAAGTCGTCGCTGCCCCAGCCTGGGGTGCAAGAACCAATGCGCCGGCCACACCACCAACGAACAGAGAACCACCGGCAGCAACCCGGCCAGTCTTCGTTGCGAAATGCGTACTCATGGTTCTCTCCAGATTCGTCAGATGCGCGGCAATGGCACCACTCAGTATTTCACATCAGGCCGCTGAAGCACTATCTCGGTACAAAGTGAAGGGCCCGACCATTCGCAGCCGAAAGTGACTAGGTCGGATTCCAATCTCGGTCGTAAGTCACGAAGTTCTGCACTCGCGGGCTGCTCGGATTGATGATGCCCACTCGGCGCGCTCCTTCGAATGCGACGACCGACAAGCATTCGCGTCCAGTGCCCTCGATACCGAGACGATGCACAACCTCGCCCGAGTCGGTGTCGATCACCCAGATGCCAAGTTCGGATCGTTGTCCGGCCGCGTCAAGGCGTTCGCCGACGGGAAGGCCGTCGAGTATCTCGTCGGACCGTGAGCCGGAACCTGCGACCACTGCGTACCGATCGATGAAGGTGAGCCCTCGAAGGAAGGTAGGCAGTTCGATGACCGTCTCAACCTCGCCTGTGGCTAGGTCAACGGTATTGAGCCGACCTTGACCGGCTTCGGTGAACCACAAACGATCACGAAACCAGCGTGGGGTGTAAGGCATCGAAAGTGAATCGGCAATCACGCGATCTTCGCTGACATCAACGATGAGCCCACTCGATGCCCTCTTCTTCTTCCATGCATTCGATTTGTCCGTGTTGCCAAGTGCCGTTGCGAATGCCGGTTTGCTATCGCGCATCGCGAGGCCCGTGATGGGCGAACGAAAATCAGGCGCGAGACGGCTGACCCATGCGGGCATCCAGAGTGGGGTGAAGCTGAGTTCCTCCGAGAGCTGCGCGATGCACGCGAAGCGGAACGACGTGAAGACTGGTTGCTTGTCCTCATCAATCGCCACGTCTTCGATCATGAGATTTCCCGTTGTTGCGCCGAACTGAGGAATGAAGAACTGATCGACGCCATCGTCATTCTCTGCGCCATCGAGTAACGCGTTTTCGAATCGCCACATCTGGAAACCAGTGGACAACCACATCGAGTTCTCATCGACCGCCATACCGCCGATGTTGCCGAAATCCACAGAGTCGACTCGTAATTCGTCGTTACGACTGCGCCCCACGAGAACGATCGAGTCGCGCCGGCCGAATCCGATGCTGACATCCATCTCTGCCAGCCACTCCGTGAAGCCAGGGGACGGAAGCGGTTCGAAATTGGTGAGTTGATCGAGTTTGATCGTCATGCGATTACCTGACCGGGTGTCCATGAACCGTCGGGGTCACGCTGAATTCGGTTTGAGTCGAAGTAGATGCGCTGCTTGATTTCCGGCGCAATGAGACCGAGTGCCATGGGACGCCGGACACCGGGCAGAACGGTCACATCGAAAAGTTCTCGCATCGGTCCATCGATGAACAACCACTCGACGACTTCACCAGAACGAAGGTCAATGACAAACAACCCCAATTTTGGTTTCTCTCCGGCAGCAGCGAGTGCGCCATCGAGTTCGAGTCCGGAATACAGATCGCCTTCTCGCGGCCGTGACGAGCCGACAACCGCGTAATCGCCGATGAAGCCGAGGCCGCGCAGGAAACCCGGAGCCCACGCAACCCGTTCGACGTCGCCAGTCTTCGGATCGATTCGACACAGATGGCCCGAACCAGAGTTACAGCACCACAACTCACCGTTACGCATGCGCGGTGAGTGCGGCATAGAGAACCCTCGCGCGACGATTTCGCCTGAGGGAACTTCGGCGATCACCCCACCACCATTGCGATAGTCCCGCCACGATTCGGCGCCATTGGTGGCACTCACACTCGTGACGTAGGCCGCTCCAGTTTCGTCACGAGTGAATCCATTCAGATGACAGCGATCGCCCTGTTCAAAGCGGTCGAGCCACGGCGGTTGCCAATAGGGATCGAAGCTTCGTGTCTCGCTGGGTTTGGCGAGGACGCAGAAGCGAGTAGCAACGAAGATGACGTCGCCGTCGGCTGTTGCACTTACGTCGTGCGTGTTGAGGTACCCCGTGGTGATGGCCCGCTTGGGGACATAGCAACGGTCGAAGCCGTCCTCAAGCGCCTTTTCGGAAAGGGGCATCGAGTCCAACCGCCACAGATGCGAGCGGGTTCCGAGCCAGACATGTTCCGACCCTTGTGCCGAAACGCCCATGGCCTTGTCGAAGGTGCGCTCAAAAACCCCGAGGTCGCCATCGGGCCGAATGCCAACGAAAAACACCTTGGCAGGCGGAGTCGCAAAGGTGAGGCTGGCGTTCTGGCTGGCAAGCCAGTCGGCGAAGCCCGGCGATGCAGTGAGCGCTAGATCAGAGGCACCGGCCTCCGGTTCGGTTTCGGGAGCTGAATCGGGACTTAGCTCGGGATCGGGCGGCATTTCGGTTTCTGGAACTGACCCGGTCACATCTGTACCGATTCTCTCTGCGCTTGGAAATCCCGGGCGAGAACTGACTTCTCCGCTTGTTACTTGTTCGGCCATAAATACGACTACATTTACGGCTTCGGCTAGTGATGATACTAACCCCCCGGAGATCATTCCATGTCTAAACAAATTGATCCGACCGAGCTGCCTGAGGCGTGCGCCTTTGATGAGCGCATCGCGACAGTCACCCCCGCGGAGAAGTGGAGTTCACGTCTGACCCGCCGGGTCGCCCTCCCCGCAATCGCGCTTGGCATGGGCGTTGTTGTTGTCGGTGGTCGTGTCGCGGTCGATGTAGCGATGAATCCTCGGAAGGCTCTTGCGGTCGCAACTGACCGGACTGAGTCGAAACAAAAGACTCGTTCGTCGCGACCGGCCGCAACTGGTGGATCAAACCCTGGCAGTCGCTATTCCAATGGCGTCGCCGTGAAATCGGTACAGGGCGACTCTTCAAACCGCAAGAAACCGCGCCGAAACGCTCTCGGCAACGTCACTGATATCCAGGGCGACGGATATGGAATCGCGGCGATCGGCGCGAACAACATCACCATGACCGACAGTGCAGGCATCAAGTACAAGTTGGTCGGCGGAGTCGGCGTCAACGATCTCAAAAAGATCGGAACCAGCTCTGCTATGACCACGACGACATCGACGACCACGACGACGACGACCACAACCACCCTCTCGCCCCAGACACACCAGAATCAGAATCAGAATTTCAACACAACGACGACGACGACGACTTACACCAATCAGAACTTCAACACCTCCACCTTCATGACGAGCTCTTGCTGGACAACTACGGTACCGAGCACAACAACGAACGGCGCTACGACGTTCAACCCCATCACCACATGCACTTCTTTCCCGGCCACCACCACCTCTACGACGACCACGACCTCCACCAATCAGAACGTCAACCCCGCTATGTCGACGACGACGACGACCTCAACCACGTCATTTCCTCAGACACACCAGAATCAGAACACCAATACGAATCAAAATTACACAAGCTCGACATGGACGACTACTACCGCGACAACCGCTAGCGCTGGAGCAGGTGCAGTGTTCTCTGTTGATGGCGGAAGCGTGTCTCAGACATCGCCGTCCACAACAAACGCTGCGCTGGTCAACCCATTCGTAAATGGGTTTGGCGCAATGTGCATCGACGTTGCGCGAATAAGCAATCGCTGTGGAATCTCAAACTCCGAGATTTACGTAGGCGACAGTTCTGCCCCCACGCTGTTGGGAACCAACAACTACTCATTCGGTGACATGTCCACCATCGTCAATGGTGAGACGATCACGATGCGGCGCTCAGCATTCGTTCCTACCAACGCGTCATTCATCCGGTGGACTAGCGACTTCACAAATTCGGGTACGACGTCTGTGACGTTCCGAGTGGGGTCTGCAAATCAGTTGACTTCAGGCTCGAACACCACGATCTTCACCACGTCCTCCGGTGATAGCACTGCAGATGGGAACGATTACAGCCTGGTTTCCTGGGGTGGATCTGGTTCACCACTGGGGAGCGCTCGCGTCGGAACCGTGTTCGGCGGTCCAGAGGGAGTCGGGCTCTCAGACATTGCCTATCTCGATGGTGACGGAATGACGCATTGGGGTTATTCCATAACCGTCGCCCCCGGTGAAACGAGGAGCATCGTGAACTTCGTGGTCATCGGCGGAAAGAACGATGTGGTGAGCGCCGCAACCGATGATCTCGTTGCCGGGTTGAATGCTTCACAATGGGATCAGCTCACCGATTCCCAGCGTGCGAATGTGGTCAACTTCGTCGTGCCACCGTTGACTCCGGCTACGACGACAACAACGACAACCACCACCACCACTCCCGGTTCGACAACCACCACTGCGCCCGGTTCGACAACCACCACCACCCCCGGTTCGACAACCACGACTGCGCCCGGTTCAACAACGATTGTCCCGCCGGGTTCGACGACCACCGAACCCGGAGAGGTCAGCTACAACGAGCCGACCCCAGCAACAGAACCCCCGGCGTTACCTGCCACGGGCACTCGTTCCACTGGACTTGTGAACTCCGGCGTCGGCATAGGCCTGCTCGGCGCGGCAATGGCTGCATTCGCCGCACGCCGCCGAAAGTCGCTTGCTCACGGTCAAGACACCGAGAGCTAGATCCGAATCCGATCAGCCGGCAAATACCGGGATCACCGGGTCTGACGGTGCTGTTGACGTTGTTGTAGTGCTTGGCGTTGGCGTCGATGTTGTCGTCGTCGTCGGCTCAGGAACGGGAATCAGCGCGGCCATCCACACCTGATACTCCGGAGAACCGCTGAGTGTCGTGCTTGTAAACGTGAGCGTCTTCGCCCTTGCTCTCGCCTTGACCGCCAGACATCTCCTCGTCGGCTGTTCGTATGGAGGTGCTGCGACAGACTCGGCGGCAAGTTCCACCATCACAACCATGGCCGGCAGCGGAAAGCCGGAGGTTTCCAGCATCCTTGACGAGCAGGCGCAGGTATCGACATCGGTGCTCACGATCGCACCGGGCGTCTCGACCGGACTGCACAAGCATGACGCTTCGATGTCAGGAATCACTTGATTTTTCGACTCGCAACTAGCAGTTACCCGCCATGTAGTTCGAGAGGCTGCGAACTTTTTCTCCCTGAGCTAACATACTCTCATGAGTCAAAACAATCCCTCCACAAACCGCCCACGACTCGGCCTCCGCCGCACCGGAACCCTTCTCACTGCCGGCTCGGCTGTGATCGCAGGAGGAGCTCCGTTGCTTGCCACCAGTCCTGCTGCCGCCGACGACATCCTCACCGTTACCACCCTTAATGACAGCGGCACCGGTTCGCTTCGAGAAGCGATCGGCCTCGCCAACGCCGATGCCGATCAAGACACAATCGTGTTTTCAGTTTCTGGCACCATCGCATTGTTGTCGGATCTGCCGCAGTTCGATCTTTACGGCGCCACTATTGTCGGCGAGGGCATCACAATCGACGGAAATGGTGCCTACAGCGTCTTCGACTTCAATGACATGCAGGACCGCACTGAAGTGCACATCTCGGGCATCACTATCGTCGACGGCCAGAATGGATACGGAGGCGCCATTCGCGTCGACTCAGATCAATGGGTCGAAAGGATCGCTGAAATCTCCTTGACCGACGTGACGCTCACGGGCAGTACGAGCACCGGGAATGGCGGGGCCCTCTATCTTTACGGGGCCGACACAATCTCAATTGTCAATTCTTCCGTCAGCGGAAATACATCTGGGTCTGACGGCGGGGGCGCTTTTATTGGCCAAGCCGGGACGATTTCAATCACGGGTAGCGAGTTCAGCGACAACACCGCATCGCGTGGTGGTGGCGTCTATGTAAATGGATTTAACTCGTTCTACACAGAAAAGCTGATCGTTATCGGAGGCTCATCCTTTAGCATCAACTCGTCCCAGTACGAGGGTGGCGGTCTATTTTTCGACGGAGGTACGGGAGATGTCGAGACCGTGATTTCGGCGGTTATGTCGGAGTCTGACGTCATGGAGAACACCTCGGGCTCCGGTGGCGGCGGGGTCTTCTTGAGTGCAGGAAATCCAAGTTCGTTCACGCTGAACAGTTCAACGATCTCGAACAACGACTCGAGCGGCGCCGGCGGCGGTCTCTACAGTATGGACGCTTGGGAAAATTCAATCGCCAATTCGACAATTACAGGCAATAATGCAGGCCTCAGCGGTGGAGCGATCTTTAACGCAGGGGGCGGTATCTCCATCACTGACTCAACGATCGCAGCGAACACGGGAGGCGGCAGCCAAGATGCTGGGGGTGTGCTTCTCGGGGGCTCGGCGATCGGGCCGCTGTCGATCGGCACCGCTGTGGAGACACCCGGTCAGGTAGCAATCTTCGGATCAATCATCGCCGGCAACAGCGGTCTTGACATTATGAATACGGACCAGGGGACACCGGCAGTTGTTGCGACCCGATCATTGATTGGCAGCTTGGGCGAAACACTCGACTTCACCGCTGGAACCGGAACCCAGATCGGAGTCGATCCGGCCGCTCTTCTGTTGGGGGCGCTCGCCGATAACGGCGGGCCCACACCCACTCACGCTCTGGGTGCTGGCAGCATCGCAATTGACGCCGGTGGCGACGGATCCGACATGCCCCCATTCAATGGCAGCGAGTTCGACCAGCGTGGTGCAGGGTATGCCAGGATTTCCGATGGTTTTCTTGACGTCGGCGCCTTCGAGGTGCAGCCGGTCGTTCCCGACTCAACTACTACTACGGCGGCGGGGTCCAGTCCCGTGGTCCCAGTCTTCACTGGCTGACCCCACCTGATCTTGACGACAAGGGCCGGCCGAGGGCCGGTCCTTGTCGTGACCGGCACCGGTGCGTCCCGTCAAGTAGAGCTGTAAATGCCTTCGTCTTGTGAAGTGCGGATTTGTGGGAAGACAGCGCCCTACGAGACCTGCATCGATCTTCATAGGGCTCGTTGCATCACACGACCATAACGAACTCGATGTCGGAGACCTCTCTCCGAAAAACGGGCGCCTCGAGGTGTTCGGGCATCGACGACCTGGTCCACCCCTTAGGTGAGTGCACGGTGAATTCACCATCTACCGCGAGCTCCATTTGGTAGCCCGATTTATGAAACTCACGATGATGGGTACCGCATAACAACACCATTCGGTTGACATCGGTTTTGCCGCCGTCGATCCAATGGTCGACATGGTGCACGTCGCAGAATCTGGGTTTCGTTCGACAACCAGGCGCCCGACAATGCCGATCTCGAGCAATGATCGCCCGTCGTTGCCAGGATTTCGCTGTTCGAACCGTCCGGCCGAGCCGCAACAGTTGCGAACCATTCGTAAGCACTGCTTGCACGACCGAGTCGCATGACAATGTCGACATCGCCGGTGCATCGACCAGCATCCCCTCGGCCGTCACGCCATCGCCGTGATGGCCCATCGCTTCGGTGAACCATGCTTTCTCGGCCGCTGACCAACCATTACGTGCGGCCAACGAATCGACATCAGCCACTGTGGACACGCCTGCGCCGCGAAGACCAGCGGCACGAAGTTCCTGTACGTCAAAAACCAACGACACATGGGGCTGAAAACGCCCGGACTCACCATCGCCATCGCGATGTGCGAGCGCAAACGAACACACCGCCACAAGCGCGTCGGCCTGACGCTTGCCTGTTGTGCGTCGTTCGCCAACCACTTCACCGTTTTCGTCGAGCTCATCAGGAATATCGAAGACACGGATCGCAGCATCCACGATGGCGGCCTCTGTTGCGTTTAATTGCCCCTGCAGCACAAAGCTGCCGTCAAAGCCTTGATCCAGATACACGCCTGACGGTCGCTCACGAAAATCTTCAGCACCGTCGGCGGATTCGGCCGCTCGCACCCACTGGCGCATGGCAACAGCGGTTTGCTCGACATCGAGCGGAGCAATTGCGCGCACAACCCCAGGCGCGTGATCAGCAAACAACGACACAAACCGCCGCGGCACCGCAGCCACAAGCACATCTACCTGTGCGCCACTCAGCACACCCGACGACCACGCCACACCCACCTCGGGCCACGACTCCAGACGTTCCACCCGCCGCGCTTCAACAGTTGCGGCCTTGCGCCCTAATCCAGCGCGATCAGCGAACCAGCCTCGCAACGAACTAGCCCCATCGTTACGCCACACTTCGCCAGCGTCGAAGCGGACCTCAGCCTCGGCCACCAGCGCACTCAACCGGTCGATTTGCGAACGTAACGAGACCAGCGCCACACCATCGGCCGGTACGCCCGAGCGAGCGAACCCTTCAACCGTTCGCTGCAGCGACGCCAGACACGGACCAAACCCAAACGGCACCTCATCCGCACAACTCGATTCCGAACTCGTGCCAACGCCACTGGCCGACCCCGAGATAGCCGCCTCGAGAAATGCCCGTCGACAGCGACGCCGCACCCGATTCAGGCGTACGAGACCCTCGCTCTGTTCTTCATGAAGCCGCACGTCTGTAGATGACGGCACGGCTTCGGTGGCATTTTCGAACATACGTTCGAGTTTAGGGATGGGCTGTGACAGTCCAAATAGGCCAAATGGCCTGATTCCGTCACCACACACTGAATGTCAACAAACGAAGACGGTTCCGGCTGTATTAGCGACCTACGAGACCTGCATCAATCTTCATTTGCATGCCAGTCACGTAACGGGCCTCGTCGCTGGCGAGATAGACAACCGCGTTCGACACGTCTACTGACTCAATCATCTCAACCGGCATGGTGTTCATGAACACTGGTCCAACCGTGAAGGCGCGTTCCTCGATGAGTGCAGCGAGCCCGGGGACGTCGCCCATCGGCGTAGTCACGCCGGCTTGATGAATCGAGTTGGAGCGAATGTTGTATTCGCCGTATTCGATCGCCAGTGCGTTGACGAGTCCGACGAGACCGTGTTTTGCTGCGGTGTAGGAAAGCGTAAATGGCTGCCCCTTGAGTCCAGCGGCAGAACTGATGACGATGAAGCAACCACCTTCGCCACGCTCAAGAAAATGTGGAAGCACCGCTTGCACCGTGTTGTACGCACCGGTGAGGTTGACGTCAATGACGTCCTGCCACTGATCCTGCGTGAGTTCGTGGGTCCGGGCCCAGTTGAGAATGCCGGCGTTAGCGACAACGGTGGTGATGCAACCGAGTTCGTTGATGCCCCGCTGTGCAAGAGCCTTCAACTGCCCGGGCTCACGCACGTCGACGTGGTCCCAGATGACTCGCTGGCCAGTTGCCTCAACGAGACGAACGGTTTCAGCGAGATCTTGAGGTGTCGCAGGCACTACGCCGCTGGTGCCAACGGGGCCGCAGATATCGCTGATGATGACGTCGGCACCTTCCTCGGCCATGCGGACTGCGTGCGAGCGACCCTGACCCCGGGCTGCACCGGTGATGAACGCGACTTTGCCGGTAAGACGACCCATGACAACCCCCTGAAGAATGATGAACGATCGACCGAAAGCGGTGGACCAGTGGGCGAACCATACTCCCTGATTGCGTACCGAGGACGAGATTCCGTCGTCACATGATCGTTAGAAAACCGGAACGGTTGGCTTGAACTCTCAGAGATCCGAGCGACCGAGTTGGGCGATCTCGCGCGGCGCACTGAAGCGCACGACTGCCTCGATAGCCATAGCGAGCGTCATGACCGAATCCTGCAGTTCTCGTTCAAATTCGGCGGCCGCTGAATCTGCTTGGCCCATGTAATTCGAGATCACGCGTATTCCCGTGACCGGCACTCCGTGCATCTCACACACTGCAGCCACGGCAGCCGATTCCATGTCCACTGCGATCGCGCCACTTTGGTCGAGCATCACGAGTTCTTCAGCTGTCTCCCCGAATGAATTCCCGGTGGAGATGACTCCCGTCTGCCATCCAAGCTCCGCAGCCATCGATCCGACAGGCAGCGCAGGAAACGAGCCGACCCCCAGTTCCTGGAACCCCGGAAGAGGAATACGCCTGTCGTGATACACGAATCGCTCACGAGCCAGAACCACATCGCCGATCTTCATCGTCTCCGAGCGTCGACCGCCGGCGGTCCCAGCGGTGATCACCAGATCAGGATCAAACGTGGTGATTGCAAACATCGAGCTGATCGTCGCTCCATCCGTTCCGATCAGGTCGACACCAAGGCGCGGGTGACGCCCGTTTACCATCACGGTGACAACGCAGCCGTCGATCTCACATTGGAATGCCTGAAGAGGCAACGGCGTCTCGAGCGGAACCGACACGGCGCCTAGCCGTTGCACCAGCGGTTCGGCCTCGGCACGCATCGCCATGATCACAACTATCGACTTCATCCTGAGCAACCCCGATCGTTGTGCCGGCGCGGTCGGGAAGCATCCGAAAATAGCCCCGCCCGCGTCCCGGTCCGTTCCGAAGAATAATCGCTCGAGTACCGATGCTCTCCCATCAAGTCGAGGCCAAACCTTCTTCTCGCCGAACCATCTCCTAAGGTCGCACCATGATCACTGCGCAGCAAAATGTCGGTCGACGAATCATCCTCGCCCTTGCCCTCTCTCTGGGCCTTCTCGCCGTCGGCTGTTCCAGCGGAAGTGACTCGATGTACGTCACAACGAGTTCCACTACGACAACTGCAGTCAACAGCACCAAGCCACAGGTCTCTAGCATTCTCGACAAACAGGCACAGACCGTGCTCGATCAGTTGCTCCAGTACCCAACTGGCTCCCAAGCACAGGTGTCGTCAGCAATCCTCACCATTGCGCCCGGAGTCTCGACTGGCCTGCACAAACACGATGCGCCCATGTACGCATACATCCTTGAAGGCACTCTCACTGTGACCTACGACGGTGGAATCGTGAAGGAGTACTCCGCCGGTTCCGCGATTCTTGAAGCCGTTGGCACACCGCATAACGGTGAAAACAAAACCGATAAGCCGGTCAAGATTTTGGTAGTCAATATGGGCGCCGAAGGCGTGGCGAATTCCGTCACGCTGTAACGCGATGCTCGCTTAGGAGACCGGTTCGCTCCAACGCGCGAGTTCGGTACGAAGCCAACCGTTCTCCCAGAAGCTCACATCGCCACCATTGTTGAGCAAGTGCTGATGTGCATTCGCCATTAACGAACGAAGGCGCGGATTCGCTGATTCGGTCTGCGCGATCGCTTCACCCAACTTGAGAGCAAGCGGCGCATCGCCACGCGCGAGTGCCGCCTCCGCTCGATCAAGCCCTGCGTCAGTTCCGGTGAGCGCAAGAAGTTCCGCGAGCGCGGCCGGAGCACTGTCGGCATAGAACTCCGTCGTTGATCTCAATTTGAACCAACCGACGTATTCCTCCCAGAACGTACGCACCGCCCAGGAGATCTTCCCGTATCCCTCGCCGACTCGCAGTTCTGGCGGAAGTTTGATCGAGTCCATGAGCGTCCACATATCAATCTGAGCATTGAACCCTTTGAGCGCTTCTCCATGCACGTAAACAACTGCGTTATGAAGGCGCTCCAGCGAGGCCTCAATCAGTTCAGCACCGACAATTGGCTCAAAGCGCCCAGTTACGAGCATCTCGGGGCGAAGTTCCCGCACAAATCGATTTGTTGCGAGTTGTGGCTCAACAAATCGGTATTTGTCGCCGCGGATCGTGTTGACGTTCGGGAAGTGCGGGAACAACGGACCGAACAAGTTACTCACGAGAGCAATCTTGTGATCAGGGAGCCAAACGATCAGACAGTCAGTCGTTTCACCAGTAGCCGCAAACAGGTCAATACGAAGGCCATCAATAGTGAGCGAGAGTCGATCTTCGAAAAGAATGTCGGGCATTGGCTCTGACTGTGCCATTGAGACGCCGGGATTCTCTTTGGCAATGCGCATCGCATCAGTGCCAAGCATGTCGAACCAGATCGCAGCAGTTCGCATCCGTAGCCCCTGAATGCGCTTGTCATCACGCTGGTGCGCGGGGTTGTTGGCCTGCGCGACGTACTTCGTCCCCGGTTCTTTAAACAGATCGACGCCGCCGACGTGATCAACATGGCCCTGGGTCGTGAAGATGTAATGGGTAGGCCCGGGGCGGATCGCATCGAACACGCGCTTGTGATGCGGAGCTTCATAGCCCATGCCCGTGTTGACAATGATGCGACCGTTGTCAGTGAGGATCATGTACGTGGCAGTGGTTCCCCCTGATCGATAGATGAGGCCGTCGACGATCGGATACGCCGGATCGTCATAAACCGGGGTGAGCAATTCTTTGCCCGGGCGAGTGTCGATGAGATGGTCGACCTGCTCTTGGATGTTCATTTGACCTCAATTTGTACGGGAAATGCCTTCATGTAGTCGTTAAAGCGCGTCCGAACCTCTTCGGGGGTGATGTCAAAGTCACCGCGAAGGTCATAAACAACGCGCCCCTCTTTGCCGCGGGGATGTGCTGCTTGATGGGCAGCAACTTCGGCTTTGGCTGTGTCGGTGAATTCAATACCGGCCATGTCATAAATGCGCTGCAAGGTCCCCAGTTCATCGGCCATGTATTCATGAAAAAACACGTCGACTGTTCGGTCCGGTGGGAGCAGATGCCGATCACGAAGGGAAGAATCAAGAAGACGGCCAATACGGTCGATCCAATAGTCGCGATACCACTCAGGATTCGACGTCTTATAAGACGTGCGCGCGCCGTAGGTCAGCATCGTGATCGTCGACTGCACGACTGCAACGGGATCTCGATGAGTAACAACAACCGTGGCATCAGGAAAGGTTGTCATCAACGGCCCGATTTGCTCAAGGTGCTGTGGCGACTTCAACACCCAACGCTCGCGCGGCCGATACCACTGCATGATCTGAAGCACCGTCTTCATGTACGCGTAATGAGGCGTCTGATCGTGAGCGAGGAAGTAGTCACGCCACTTCGGAGTTCTTGCCACCCACTCGAGGTTGTAGCTCGTGAAATCCGGTGTCATGAGCTCAAGTTCCTCATGGACGTGATCGGGGTTCATCGGATGCATCGCGGCGATGAACGGTGCTCCCGCTTGCATCGCTTCCCACTGGCCTTGGCACCGATTCCAACGGGGATCAACGCCATCGGCAGGCGTCTCTTCCCGGGGATCAGGAACCGGTTCGTACGATTCCCACAACGGCATTGACCGGAATCGACTGTCGGCAGCAAGCAAGTTCACAAGATTCGTGGTGCCGGAGCGAGGAAGTCCGATCACAATGACTGGCTTTTCGATCGGGATATCGAGAATCTCGGGATGTTGTTTCAGCAGTTCACGAATGCGCAGTCGATTCGATGCATACCGGACGCAATCGCCAAACATCATCATTCGGCCTAGTCCGGTGCGCTCGGGATCGGCGTTCATTTCATCGAGCTGAATCTCGAGCCGCTCGCGGAAATCTTCGGGACCGAAATCACTCAGGCCTGTCTGCCCGATCGCGGCGGCACAAACTGCATCAACAGTTAGTTCGGTGGTTTGAGTCTCCCCAAATTCGAGCCCCATGCGCTGCATGTCGTTGAGGACAGGATTTCCGAGATCGTCGATACGAATTTCGTTCGCCATTCCGACCCCTACTTAGAGAGCAAGCCATCCGCCGTCGATGGCGAAGGCGGTTCCGGTAGTGAACGACGATGCCGCTGAACAGAGAAAGAGAATCGCTGATGCGACTTCTTCAGGTGTCCCCATTCGACGCATGATTTGATTCGAAAGTTCGCCATCGAGCATCTCGGGAAACGGCTTCATCGGTGCCGTCATCGGGGTGTCAATCAGGCCAGGTGCGACAGCATTCACACGGATGCCGTCCTCGGCCCAATAGAGAGCAAGGTTTCGAGTGAGCGCGAGCAGCGCAGCCTTCGACGAGGAATAACCAGGGACAATCGTTGTGGCTCTATAGGTCATCATCGAAATGACATTGACCACACTTGCCCCGCCCGGCATTGAGCTTTTCGCCAGGGCCTCACGACTCCGAACAGAAAGTCGTTGTGCTCCTTCGACGTTCATAGCAATCGATGCATGAAACCCTTCGGGGCTCCATTCATCGAGTCCATCGGGAAAACTTGCGCCGGCGTTATTGATCAATATGTCAAGCGAGCCAAGGCTCGCCGCAAGGGCATCGATTGCTTCACCATCGCGCATTTCGAGCTGCACGTAACTGAAGCGTGAGAGTTCGGTGTCGTAGTCGGCCGCAGTCGCTCGAGTGCCAGTAACAGTCACAGAAGCGCCCGCATCAGCAAACGCCGTCGAAGCGGCGTAACCAATACCACTGGTTCCGCCAGTGACGAGAACGCTTGTCCCTGTGAAATCGAAGGAAACGCCGTTCATTGAGCACCTTCCATTGTGATCATGACCTTGCCGCAGTCTTTCGATCCTTCAAGAATCGCAAGTCCGTCACCGAATTCTTCAAGTGAAAGTTTGTGGCTAATGACAGCCGACAAATCGCGACGCCCGAGGAGTTCAATAGCGTCTTCGAATCGTTCCGGATATTCCATAGAGCCGCGCACGGTGAACTGCTTCATCAGAAGGTCCAAGAAATTGGTGGGGACGGGTCGGAAGTGCAACGCAACAATGACAAGGCGGCCATCAACACGGCCCTTCTGCAGCACCTCACCGATCACACTGTCGGCGCCTGATGCTTCGATGAACACATCGGTTGCTGGTGTGGGTCCGAACATGAACGGCGATTCCCCGTGGATGCGCTTCAGTTCGGCCCACACATCAACCTCGGACGGGTTGAGCACGTGGGATGCCCCCATCTCCTTCGCCAACGCAAGCCGTGCGGGGCTGAAGTCAATGGCAACTACGTCAGTCACACCGCGATCGGCGAGTGTCGCCATCGCAAAGAGCCCGATCGGGCCACAGCCGAAAATCGCGACCTTCTCGCCCGGCTTTGCTTCCGATTGGTTCACCGCCTGCATTCCGACGGCCAACGGCTCGGCCAGTGCTGCGGTCGTTAGCGCCATGCCATCCGGAATTTTAAACAGTCGCTTGCCGTTTGCTGCCTCGGGCACGTAGAGCAATGGCGTCAGTCCACCCTGTGCTCCTCCCGAACCCATCGGTCCCTCTCCCACGTCTGATGGACAGACGACAACACGATCACCGACTGCAATGTCGGCAACCTCACTTCCGACCCAATCGACAATGCCGGCCATTTCGTGACCAAGCGGAATCGGATGCCCCGGGCCAAAACCCATATGCACATAGGTAACGTCGCTACCACAGATGCCGCACGCAACAATGCGCACGAGGGCGTCACGAGGACCCGGCGTTGGCGAATCAATATCGTCGAGGCGCCAGTCGTTCTCGCCATGCAACATGATCTGTTTCATTATGAAGTTCTCCTTCGCTCGTTAGCCGCTTTTTGCTCCCCCACCACGACGGAGCGAACCGTATCGCACCATCTCAGAGCCTGCCCAGCGAATGGCAGTGTCGTCACTCACCCCAGTGCGATGAGATTACGGCCAGGCCAGCGGACATGACGCGTCGTCGAGAAAGTCCCCATCTGACAACGCGCTGTGATGTTCCTTCGTCGGCGAACCAGTGGTCAGCTTGAATCGGGTTCCGTCACCGGTATAGCGAACGCTTATTGCGCGTCGTCGCTGAGTTCGACTCATGTTTCCGCTTGCGGCGTGAATCGTGCGGGCATGGTGAACGGTGAGATCACCTGGAGAGGTATCGAAACTGATGATGCGCGCCTGACCGACAACTTTGTCGTAATCAGGAACCTCAGCACCTTCCGTATCAGGCATCGCTAAATCGGAGACAAACATGTTCGGCCGGTACTTGGTGTTGTCGAGATGCGATCCCACAACAAAGCGGACAGCACCAGTTTCCGCGGTGACAATGTCGAGCGGAACCCATGTCGTGCAAACCAGATCTCCATCCAGATGGAAATACGCCATGTCTTGGTGGAATCCAGTTTTCTCCTGCGTTCCGGGTTCTTTCACCAGAACGCTGTCTTCGTACAGACGGACTTCGTCACTCCGCAATATCGAGGCGACAATTTCAGGCAGCGGTGAACGCAGCGCAAAGTCCCGGAATTCCTGCTGAAGAAGCCAGTGGTCTGTTCCCGCCTTGAAGTGCCCGCGAGGGCCTCCCGACGCAACTACCAACTCATCAACGTTGCGGGCCGCTCCGGCTCCGCTTTCAAGCGCGTCCGCCATCTCTGAAAGATCGGTCGTCGCCGAACTGACAAGAGCCTCTTCAATCGGTTCCGCCATGGACTCGAGGAGTTCGACGGGAAGGATCGATCGTAAACACACAACGCCGTCACGCCAAAAGGTTGCGACTTCGTCCTGGGTCACCGCTCTAGTTGGAGAAATTCGTTCCATTCGTCAATCCTGCCTCAACTGAATGTGTGACGCATCGGATTGTCAGATGGCGGAGTCGGTCAGACCAAACCGACGCCGCACGGAGCGCTCAAGGGCACCGAACACAAACGCGTCGGCCAAGATCCCAACAACCAGAATCACGATCATTACGGCCAGAAGTGCCGGGGCATCGGCAAAATCGCGTGCCACCTGTAGTTGCACCCCGAGTGATGGAGTTCCCTTGATGATTACAAGTAGTTCGCCGGCGAGAAGTGAGCGCCAGGCAAAGGCCCATCCCTGTTTCATGCCGCTCACAAAGGTCGGCAACGATGCGGGGAGGATGACGTAGCGCCAGAGCGTGAAACCTTTGGCGTCCAACATGCGTCCTGCTCGCAGCAACAGCGGCGGCACATTGTCGGCACCTGCGATCATCCCGTTTGCAATCGCCGGCGCCGCGCCGATCACTACGACGAACAGGATCGCTGATTCCGACAACTGGAAAAGCAAGATCGCCAACGGAAACCATGCAATCGACGGCATCGTCTGAATGCCGGTGATCAACGAGCCGAATGCAATCCGAAGGACCTTGACGCGCGCAACAGCCAGACCAATGACGATGCCGACAACCAGGGCAATCGAGTACCCGACGACTGCTCGACGAAGGGTCAGCGATGCCCCGTTAAGGATTGAGCCATCGAGGAGACCCTGCCAAAGCGCTCTGAAGACCGGGCCCGGAGGGGGCAGCGCGTACTCAGGTTTCCATCCGCTCCAAACGATGGCTTGCCAGATCGATAGTCCGAGCACGATCGCCGCCACCTTGGGCCAGATCGCCGACCACACCCGTGCTGGCGTTGATCGAGCACTGCCAACCTGCGCGGCCAGCGCATCCAGTCCGCTCAGTTCCTGATCGAGAACTTTGACAGCTACCCCTTGATCGTCACTCAGTGGCATGACTGCGAACCTCCTGACGCAACCGCGTGGTGATGACACCAGCGAGGGCGGCAACTTCGGGATCTTCAATTCGTCGAGGACGAGCGAAGGGAACCTCGAACGTTTCCGCGATCGTTCCCGGACGACTTGTAAGCACCTCAACCCGATCAGCGAGTCGGACGGCTTCACGCACGTTGTGGGTAACGAACACGCACGTGAACCCTCGGTCGAGCCAGAGGCGCTCGAGTTCGTCGTGAAGAAGATCGCGAGTCATCGCATCAAGTGCGCCAAACGGCTCGTCCATCAACAGGACTTCCGCTTCCTGAGCGAATGCGCGTGCAATCGCCACTCGTTGACGCATCCCGCCCGAAAGTTCATGCGGTTGGTGCCCGGCGAAGTCCTGAAGATGCACGGTTTCTAGGAGTTCCGCAACGATTCCGGCCCGTTCGCGTCGCGGAACTCCGCGCAGCTTCAACGCAAGCGAAACGTTCTGCGCGACGGTCATCCACGGGAACAAAGCTGCTTCCTGAAATATCAATGCGCACCGACCATTGAGGGTCACGTCGCCAAGCGTCGGCTTTTCCAATCCGGCGATGAGATTCAAAAGTGTCGACTTGCCACAACCGCTTGCTCCGACGAGCGCAACAAATGCGCCGCTCGGCACATCGAGTGAAATGCGGTTGAGGGCAACGGTGGTGTCGCCCCGCTGCCCGAAGACTTTCGAGACATCTCTGACGCGCACTGTCCCACCGAGTCGCGATGACTCGGTGGGGCGTGCGGCCAGTTCAGATTCAGACAGAGTCACAGGCCGGCCACCGTAGGTTGCGCCTTGGCATTGAGTAGTGCATTGAGCAGACTCAAATTGAAGATCGGTGCAATGTTGATCGGCTTGTTGAGACCGAGAGTGACTGCTTCGTCAGCTGACTTCTTGATCGTTTCGGCCAAAGGGTCCGGTGTAAACAGAAGGCTCTTCCACGATGCCACGATCAGGCTTTCGGCAAGGCGCTTGCCGGTGACGGCTTCAATCTCATTATTGGTTGACGCCTGGGCGGCAGATGGATTCGATGTGATCGAATCAAGCGCGGCGAGGTGTCCTCGCAAGATTGCAGCAACAGCCGCTGGGTGTTTATTCAGAAACGCAGTGCGCACAAGAACCACCGTCGTCGTGAACTTTCCGTTTGGCCACAACGTGGCCTCATCAACGAGAACTTTGCCGCCGCCTTCGGTGACAAGTCGCGTGTCCCATGGCGCAGGAACCCACGCCCCCGCAATCGCACCTGACTTGAACGTTGAGAGCGTGTCGGCGTTTGCCTGTGGCTTGATCGCCACGTCACCACCGCCGGAAGTGTCGGTCTTCAATCCTTTTTCGGCGAGCCAACTCCGAAGCGCTACGTCCTGTGTTCCTCCCAACTGGGGAGAGGCAACTGTCTTGCCCTTGAGGTCCGCCGCCGACGTGATCGACGGTTGCACAACAAACGCGGCACCACCCGATGTCGACCCTGCAATGATTTGGACAGCCTCGCCGTTCGACTTCTGGAACGCATTCACGGCAGGATTCGGACCGATGTAGGTGATGTCGATCGCTCCGGCGAAGAGGGCCTCGATTGCTTCCGGGCCTGCGTTGAACGACGTCGGGTCCATCGTGGCCCCGATCGCTCCCAGTTCTTTGGTGAACAGACCCTGATCAAGACCCACCAACGCAGGGGCGTGGGTCACGTTCGGGAAGTACCCGAGGCGAACCGAGACCGCATCGGTCGCCGGGAGTTCCTCAAGGGTGGGGTTCTTGACCACCGAAGATGAGCTCGATCCGCAGCCCGTCGCCAGCAGGGCAAATGCCATCATCAGCACCGCAATTGCAGCGAAAACGCCACGACGGCGTCGGATGGAGCGGGACATCGGAATCCTTTCAGGGCTGCAGCAGCAACCTATTGTTGACTTAACAGATTGGAATAGTGGCATAAGCCACCACAGACCGTCAAACAACCCAAATCGATCGCCATCAATGCAGACCGCACGGCCCCCTCGAACCGGCAATGATGAGCAACCCAAACGATCGAGGGGTTTTCGATGGGTGATACAAACGATCCGACGTACCGACCGGGTGGCGATACTGCGTACCGGGACCTGCCGGCGGTCGGGCCCTTTGCCCCGCTTCTCGGGGGCGCCCTCATTACGTGGGTTGAACCGACACCCGAACACGTCGTCGGATACAACCGTTGGTACGAAGACGATCACATGATCACCGGCGCCATGGTTATGCCATGGATGTTCTCCTGCCGTCGGTGGGTTTCACCAAAATCGATCCAGCACCTTCGCGGTCCAGTCGGCTCGCGTGTTGCCGAACCACTTGAAGCCGGAAAGTACATCGGCCTTTACTGGATCAACGAAGGACGCATCGAGGACCACGAACAGTGGTCGCTCGGGTCGAATCGTCGTCTCCACGCCGAAGGACGAGGGAGTTACCGCGGTGCCGGCCAGGATCCACTTGAGGAACGACGACATGTCTTCACGTCCTTCAGTGATCACCTGGGTACGACATACCGCGACGATCTCGTTCCGCGCGACGTGCACACGTTGATGCAGCCATATCGCGGTCTCATTGTTCAGGTCATCGACGCAGTCGACGAAAATCGGGACCGTCTCAATACATGGCTGAGCGAGACCTACCTGCCCGGCATCGTTACTGGGTCGGTGGCGGTAGCGATCCGATTCGCTCCGCGCCCTCTACCTCCCGACAAACTCGCTCATGTCCGCGAACTTGACGGTGTTGACGGTGTCGTGACGGTGTTGCACTTTCTCGAATCAGATCCGCAAGGCAGTTGGGACTCACATTTTGCGAATGCCGAAGCACAAATTCTCGCAAGTGGCGTCGGCGTCCTCGGGGTGCAGGCCGCGTTCATCCCCACCAATCACGGCACCGACGACTACACCGACCAACTCTTCTGAGTGGCAGAGTGTTGCTGTGATCAACCCACTAAAAGTTTCCGCACTCGACCACATCGTTCTGATCTGCACCGACGTCGAACAAACTCTCGGCTGGTATCGGGACCGACTCGGCCTCGAACCTCTTCGTGTTGACGAGTGGAAGCGCGGCGACGTGCCCTTTCCATCGGTACGCGTCAATGAGTCCACGATCATTGATCTCATCGCCGGCGAACCGGTTGATGGTCGTCTCGACCACTTCTGCCTCGTTGTCGAACCAACTGACTTGGCCGCCGTTGCTGCTTCCGGCGAATTCGATGTGATCAGAGGGCCGAATCGCCGGTTCGGCGCGCGCGGCGATGGAAACTCGCTCTACGTTCGCGATCCTGATGGCACCGTGGTGGAACTACGCCATTACTGACTCGGGCCACTCGACCCGAGTCAGTTCACTTGAATTCAGTAAGAGAATCCGGTGGCCGTCACCCATGCCGGATCGACATGGAAAGTGCCGGCGGCGTCCACGATGTCAACGGTGACTGGCGCCGGGAGTCGATTACCGGTCGTCGGATCGAACGCCACTGATCCCGTCCAACCTGTCCAGCCCATGGTTGCGGCAAGTGCGGTTCGCAAACTGTCGACGGATGTTCCGCCAGCGCGGTTGATCGCGTCGGCGAGAACAAGCACCGAGTCATAGGTATAGGGCGACCACGAACCGGGTGCGGACTTGAACTCCGACGTGTACGCCGACACCAGCGAAGCTGACCCGGGGAAATCGCCCGGAGCCGGCACGCCAACAACAGGGCACTTCTGTGCCGCAGGGATGCCCGCAGCGCTGATGTATCCGTTGTCATAGGCGCCGTAGTCGGCAAGACACTTGACCGAGGTGTTCGCAGCAAGCATCGCCTGCGCGATCAGTCCCGCTTCGGGGAAGTAAGTGATGACGTAAACCGCTGACGGCTTGGTCGCCAGGACCTTGGTCACTGTGTCTGTATAGGACGCAGCCCCAGGGGTGATCGATTCCGTTGCAGTGATGGTGACACCAGCAGCCGCGAGTGACGTAGCCATGGCTTTCGCAGCGGACGCGGTGTAATCCGTCGTCGTGTCAACGATTAGCGCAACCGATGTCGCCTTCAAGTACTTGACCAGAGCATTGGTGGCGACTGGGGCGATCTGCGATGTCATCGGCTGCAGAGTGAACCCGAGACCGGCGGTTGCATCAGACGATGTAAGGCGGAGCGGAACGAGTCCGGCCTCGATGTAGATCGGCAGGGTCTTGAGACCAACCCCCGAGTTATACGGGCCGACGATCGCGTCGAGCCCTTTCGCCACCGCCGCCTTCGCTGCGGCTACACCGGCGTCGACATCTCCCTTGTCGTCGATGGCGACGATTTCAATCTTCTTGCCACCGATGCCGCCTACGGCGTTTACCTTCGCCGCAGCCTGCTTGGCTCCGTTGAGCATGCCCTGTCCGAGTTCAGCAAGGCTGCCGGTCAAGGGCGCCTCAAGTCCGAACTTCAGGGTGTCCGAGGACGAATCATTTGATGACGAGCATCCGACAGACGTCAATGCAAGGGCAACGATCACAACAGCCGCTGACAGTGTGGCGAATTTTGACTTCATAAGATCTCCTTGTTCGAGTAACCGACCCTACTCAGATCTCTTCGCCGCGGTAATCGTTCCAGCGTATGAATTCCGTCGCTGGGCGGCGAGGTGTGATCTGAAAGTCGAGGCCGATTGTGTGCGCGATCGGGAACATCCCCACCTGCATGAATTTCTCGTAGGGGATCCCCAGAACCTCTGCCACTTCTTGTTCGCGGATAAGCGTGAGCGTGGTCCACGCCGTCCCGAGTCCTCGAGACCGCAGAGCCAACATGAAAGACCACAGGGCGGGCACCACCGAACCCCATCTCCCGGCCTGCCAGAACACTGAGGTTCGCTCGGCCTGGTCTCCGGGTGCATTTCCATCAGTTCGTCCAGCCACGATCGGGATGCAAAGAACTGGAACGTCCTGCATGTGATCAGCAAGGTACGCCACGCTTTCCGCAATTCGCTGCGCTTGGCTACCCGAACGATCGATGTTGTCCTCGGGACTTTCGGTGCGGGCGCGGCCGATGAAGTCGGACATGGCTCCGCGATAGATATCGGCAAGCTCCTGCTTGCGTTTGTGGTCATCTACAAACAGGAACCGGTACGGCTGTTGATTCGAACCATTCGGCGCATGGACTGCGAGGTTCATGCATTCCTCGATCACCGATCGTTCGACTGGGCGCTTGAGATCGAGTCGTTTACGGACCGACGGTGTGGTCTGGAGAACGAGGTCGAAGTCGGTCACGGCAAGCGGCCCCTGAAACAGGGTTTCCCAGGCCTGCAACGTTCCCCAGTGTTCCCAGATGCGGTCGATCAAGCCGTCTGCATCGAACCGGAATAGGAAACCGTAGACATTCTCGTAGTCGCGGCCTCCCATTGTGGTTGCGCTGTAGTTGTGCTGACGGAAGACAAAGTCGCCTTCCGAGATCACGCGCACGTCCTCGCACTTCATGGTTGCGAGGTCGTAACGATCCACCCGGCGACCGTTCGGCTGCCGGGGGGACGGGGCCCGACCCAACACAAGGCGGCCGATCTCATCTTTTCCGACAAACACCGTCTTGCCCGGCGCGGCCGGAAACTTCCCGAGTCCGTTCCACCACTCGACGTCATCGCTCATCAACGTGAGCCGATCGAGGTCGCGGGGTCCTTCGAAGAACGCCCCGACCGCGTCGCGCAACTGCTGTTGTCGATCCACTTTTCTCCCTCATCGCCTGCGGGGTTTCCCCTAACGCAAACGCCCCCAATCTCCCGTGGTTGGGAGACGACAAGATTGTACTTACGGCAATCAATATCGTCCTCAGATGACCGCCATCGTCCTCAGATGACCGCCATCGTCCTCAGATGACCGCCGATGACTTCGACAGGAGCAGCCACTCGAACCGTTGATATCGGGCCTGAAATCCCAAGCATTGATCCGGTATTTCCGCAATGCTGTTGCCTCTCGCCGAAGGAGCCAACAATGACCGTGACCTCATGGGACGACTATCCCGTTCATCAGTCCGCCGACTGGATCGCGCACGTTGCGACCAGCGACCGCAACTTCTACGACCGCTACTACTTCAACGTGCTCGACACGGCCGGTCGGTTCATGGTCGTCATGGGTCTGGGCCAATACCCGAATCTCGGCACTACCGACGCGTTCGCAACGGTCCGAATCGGCGATGAACAACACGTCGTGCGCGCGTCGCGGCCTCTCACCGATCGCGCTGACATCTCGGTCGGACCACTACGGATCGAGATCATCGAGCCCCTCAAGCGTCTCCGTTTCGTGGTCGAACCCACCGAGCATTCCGTCGCCCTTGATCTGACCTGGGAAGGTTTCGGTCCTGCTATTCCCGAACCGAACCAGTTCATCCGCAATGGCACCCGGGTCACCTTCGACACCCAACGACTCGCGCAGATGGGCTCCTGGAGCGGAACCCTTTCGGTCGCCGGCACCGAGTTCAAGGTCGAACCGGAAACCACATGGGGATCACGCGATCGCTCGTGGGGTGTCCGTCCGATCGGCGAACGCGAGCCCGAGGGCATCTACCGCGACACCTTTAAACCTGGCGGCATGTGGAGTTACTTCCCGATGCGATTCGAAGATCACTGCATCTTCTATATCTGCTCGGAAGGTGCCGACGGAACCCGCAGTCTCGAACAGGCCGAGCGTGTGTGGCTTGACGGCCGGATCGAACAACTCGGGCGTACGGAGCATTCGCACGAATTCGAACCGGGAATCCGGCTGCTCTCCGGTTCGACCATTTCCTTCCCCGACGCGGACATTGAGATCCGCTGTACGCCGCTTCTCGCCAACTTCCTCGCCGTCGGAACCGGGTACGGCCTCGAACCCGATTGGCGCCATGGCATGTATCAGGGCCCCGATCTCGTGGTGCAGGGCATCCGTTACGACGTCCCGGAGATCCGCCAACTCGGCGCCTACGCAGTGGTCGACCATGCCGCACGTTTTGAATACGACGGACATGTTGGCTACGGACTGTACGAGCACGCGTTCTCGGGAGCCATGCCTAAATACGGACTCGAGTAAGCATCGCCGATGACCTAGGCGGTCCGCTCCCGGAGGCGATGGTGCGTGCCAAATGCCAGCACAGAGCAGGACCCCTCGAGATGTTCCGGTTTATCGACACGTGGACCCGGGTATGTGCGATCACGTCGGTACAATCTCCGGGTGACTTCTTTGCGAAACACCTCTTTTCGTGTCGCGGCCGCCATTTTGGCCTTCGCGCTCATCGGGGGGTGTTCCTCGACATCCGGGAACGACGCGACTGGCCAACGTGGCGACATCCAAGGCAAGGCGCTGGCCGAATGCCTGTCTGGTCAGACCATTCCAACCGGATCAACGCTCAACATCTCCACCACCGTTGCTCCCATCACATCGATCGTTGCAAATGTGGCTGGCGGACTTGCGCAGATCACGGGCATCGTCCCCGAGGGCACTAACTCCCACACGTTCGAACCCTCTCCAAGTGTGGCGGCAACGCTTGCCGATACCGATGTGATCTTTGCGAACGGTCTTGTTCTCGAGGAACCGACGAAGGAACTTGCCGACAGCAACCTCCCCAAATCGGCCGCCCTTTGTGAACTCGGAACGGCCGTGTTGCCTGTTAGCGACTACATCTATGACTTCTCTTTCCCGAAGGATGGCGGCAAGCCGAATCCCCATCTCTGGACTGATCCGAAACTCGCTATCAAGTACGTGGCGCTCATCCGGGATGTTCTCGTGAAGATGGATCCGGCGAATGCTGCGTCGTACACCTCGAACGCGACCGCCTACACAGCCAAGCTCTATGAACTTGATGCGGCCGTAGTAACGGCGAGCGCAACTTTGCCCGCCGAAGATCGCAGGCTCCTGACCTATCACGACGCCTACGCCTACTTTGCCGCCGACTACGGATGGCAGATTCTGGGTGCCATCCAACCTTCCGATTTTGCCGAACCGACTGCGCGCGAAGTCGGCGACCTGATCACTCAGGTGAAGGATTCGAAGGTCAAAGCGATCTTCGGCTCCGAAGTCTTTCCGAGCGCGGTACTCCAACAAATCGGCCGCGAGACCGGCGTTACGTACGTCGATGTTCTTCGCGACGATGACCTTCTTGGCGAACCAGGCGATGCCGATCATTCGTTCCTCGGCCTCATGCAGTTCGACTACGTGACAATGATCGAAGCCCTCGGCGGCGACGCGATCGCAATCCGTAATCTCGACATCACCGACGTCGCGCCCGACAACGCCAAATACCCGCAGTGACAAGCCTGATTGAGCTTGACGGGATCTCGCATTCGTATGGTGGCCCGACCGTGCTCGAGCATGTCCATCTGACGATCGACGAGGGCTCGTTCCTCGGGGTCATTGGCCCATCTGGGTCGGGAAAGACCACGCTGCTGCGCCTGGTGCTCGGAAATCTCCGACCCACCGAAGGTGTGGTGCGGCGTCGGGACAATCTGCGGATCGCCTACGTTCCCCAGGTCGAAACGGTCAACTGGAACTTTCCCATCACGGTTAGCGAGGTCGTCCTGATGGCGGCGGCAGCCAAGTGGTACCGACCGCGCGCCACCGAGTCAGAACGCAAACGAGTTGCTGAACTTCTCGAGCAACTCGGACTCGGCGGTTTCGAACACCGGCATATTCGTGAACTCTCTGGCGGCCAGCAGCAGCGGGTATTCCTCGCTCGAGCTCTTCATCGCGATCCCGAACTTCTCGTTCTCGATGAACCGACCTCCGGTGTCGATGTCCGCACTCGTCACGAGGTCGTGCACTTGCTCACTGATCTTCATCGCAATGGCACGTCCGTCGTGCTCTCCACTCATGACATCAACGGCCTTGCCGCCCATCTGCCGATGATCGCGTGCGTCAACCGCGAACTCATCGCCGTCGGAACTCCCGCCGAAGTACTCACTTCCTCGGTTCTCGAACGAACCTACGGGGCACCCATGGAAGTCCTTGAGCACGGCGGCATGCTCCTCGTCACTGACAGCCCGATGGGAATCGAATGACACTGTTCGAGCCATTTCAATTCGAGTTCTTTCGCAACGGATTCATGGTTGCCACTCTCGCCGGGGCTATCTGCGGTCTCGTAGGCGTCTACGTCGTCCTGCGCAGCATGAGTTACATCGGCCACGGACTCTCACATTCCATCTTTGGCGGCGCGGCGGCCAGCGCGGTTCTTGGCGTGAACTTCTATCTCGGTGCCGGAATGTGGGGACTTCTCTCCGCACTCATGATCGGACGGGTCGCCCGCCGCGGGAAAATCGGCGCCGACGCCGCTATCGGTGTGATCACCACAGCTTCGTTTGCGCTTGGTCTCGCACTCTCAAATGTTTTCGGACAGGCAAAGCGGTCTATCGAGGCGGTTCTCTTCGGATCCATCCTCGGTGTCACGACGCTTGAGGTAATCGCCGTCGCGTGCGTTGGAGTGCTCGCGATCGTCATCATTAGTGCCTTTTACCGGAAGCTTCTTTTCGCAACGTTCGATCCAGAAGTTGCTGATGTCACCGGGGTCAATGTCGGCCGCATGGAAGCACTGCTCATGCTCATGCTCGCCGTGACCATTCTCTTCACGATGAAGATCGTCGGTGTTCTGCTCATCAGCGCTCTGCTCGTGACCCCGGCCGTAATCGCCCGCATGGTGACGAACTCCTTCGCCCGCATGCTCGTGATCGCTCCACTCGTCGGCGCTGCTTGCGGTGCCGTCGGCATGGTCATCAGCTACCACGCCGACATTTCGTCGGGAGCGTCGATCATCTTGCTCGCCGCATTCGTCTTTATCGTCGTTTACACAGTGACTGGTGCACGCGGCCGCGGCAACGCCGGCGGCATGATCCACTGATCACTCAGGCTTGATGAGTTCCCACATCTGGCCATCGGCTGTGTCGCGAACCTCGACTCCAGCTTCTGCGAGTCCGTCGCGAATCTGATCGGACAGGTCGTAGAGCTTCGCAAGACGAACCTCCGAACGAGCCGAGAGCGCAATCTCAACGAATGGGCCCAGCACATCGCGCGGATCGGTGAGTCCGCCCCGAGAAGCTTCACCGAGTCGAACGATCATTGACCGCAAGAGCGCCCGCGCCTTATCCATCTCATCGCTTTGGAGCGTGTCGGCAGACCAGCCGCGAATTGCATCATCGAGATCAAGGGTCGCTGCAACCGCACCGGCGGCATCGCGTAGTTCCATAGCACGATCGAACTCGGCACTGCATCGATCCACATCGGTAGCTAGCGAGGCTTCGATCTTTTTCGACGCAGTATCGGCGACCGAGTTATCGGCAATGGCGGACTCGGTCGACGATTTGCTTCGACCGGTTGATGGCGCCGGAGAGCCTGTCGGGCCCTCTCGCAACACATCAATCGGCACAGTTTCACCGGTTGGAATCTCCATCGAAACACCGTTGCGACGAATTGTGACGACACCGAGTCCCACGATCTTCGCGGTGTCCGCATCAAGATCAAGGATTACGCCAGTGTGTTCGTCGACTCCGAGCACAAAAGCGCCTTCGGGGAGAAGTGCTTCCATCATCTGCAGTCGTCGTTCTCCCAGATAACAGAACCGAGTGTCATGATGACCGCCCTCGGTGTTGTTGTAATGCGGGATGACCGCAACCGGCAGACCGATCGGTGTCAACAGGTCGAGACCCTCCAGCCAGTGCGGATCCGCTCCCGACTTATAGATCTCGTAAACCGGTACCGTGCTGATGCCGAGAGTGAGTGCGGCCGCACTCGAGAATGTCACTGCACCGTCGGTCTGCAATTTCTCCGCGAGGAGTTCGGGGAGCGGGGTCCCGGCCCACTGCCGCAGTGCGTAGGTGGGACTACCTGGTCCTGCAAAAACGAAACGGGCCTGCCGAATCGTGTTGAACGCCACTTCGCGCTCGAATGTTGTTGCGGCGGCGACGTCACAGAGGCCGGCAACATCGACAACGCGGTTGAGCGACACCTTGAAGTACTCAACTGTTTTTGCCGAGAGTTCGTCCGCGTTCTCTTGGAAGCCGAAGGGTGTGTCGAGAAAGACGGACGGAACGGGCGCACCAGCGATGGGCGATGATGCCGAGAGTTGCTCAAACACCTCGCGATGAGGCTTCACCATCGTCGGCGATGTCTCACCGCTTCCCATGATCGAAAGTAAACGGGTCATCCGGGCACAGCCTCCTCGGCAAATTCCACAAGCACTTCGGCCAATCGAACCGGATGCTGGGCATGAATATCGTGATGGGCCGGCGCGAACCAATGCGCCCGGCCGTTTGGAAGAAGTTCGATTGCTGTGTCCACAGCGGCTCGTTTGTCGGCGGTCCAGGCAACGTCGCCGCTGTCGGCTGGAACCAACAGGGTGGGGACGGTGATGAGCGCATAGCGCGTCGACGGTTGATGGCCATAGAGCGCCTCAAGAATGGCGAGGTGCCGATCAAGCGTCAGCCAAGGAGCGATCGTGCCATCCGAGCGAATCTCGAAATTCGCCATCGCACCCACGATCCCGGTTTCGGGCCAATCGGCATTGCCGTCGCGCATCCAGCGTTCCATCGATGTTGCCGGCGTTCCGACGAGATGCGGCGGCGTCAGCATCGCCTTGCACGCGGCCCAGTCTTCGAAACGACTGGCCAGTTCGATGAACCCACCGTCGACAGCGACTACTGCGCCCGGAACGTCCGGGTGGGTAGCCGCAAGTTCAAGAACCACGTTTCCGCCCCACGACTGACCGACGACAACCGGTCGACGAAATCCGAGTTCACTAATCAGCACGACGAGATCGTTCACGATGGTTGTGAAGTCGTAGCCGTCGTCGGGTTTACCCGATTGACCATGTCCGCGCTGATCGATCCACACGACTGGATGACCAGCCGCGGCCAGTTCAGCCGCGACTCCGTCCCACATGCGCGCATTCGAGGCCAGACCATGAACCAGTACGAAGGGAGTTCCCGTCTGATCAAGACCGCTGGCCAGCGCCCGTAGTTCAACATCTGGTGCAACCGTTATCCGAAGTTCTTCGGTTGTCATTTCGCCTCCCGTCCGGCGGCAGCAATCGACTCGCACAAGCGAATAGTCGACAACACATCGGTGCTGGGCCGCGGCCACGGCGTCGAGCCACGAATAGCGTCCACAAAAGCGCCGATCATGAGCGCGTAACAGTTCGCGCCTTCGACCCGGTACTCATCGAAACTTCCGTCGGGACGCGTGATCCCGAAGATCGAACCGTCGGTCCCCGGAGTAAACGGACGATCAACCCGTAGCGATCCGGCGGTTCCGTCGATCTGGAGCGCCTGATTCTCGGGGAGTTCGAATGACGTCAACACCGAGGCAGTGATTCCTGCAGAATTGCGCAGCCATACCGAGGTGGTGAGATCGATTCCCGTATCGGCGGAATTGATCTGTGCCTCAATAGCCAGTTCGCCGGAACCGAGAATCCGTTGGACCGGATCGAGGCAATAAATACCGACATCAAGAAGAGCTCCGCCACCTTGCTCGGTGAGCCAGCGATAGTTGATCTCCGTCCCAGCCTCGGGGAGAGCGAGCGGAAAGGTGAACTGCGATGCCACGTGGCGAATCTCTCCGAGATCCCCATTGTCAATGAGCGTCGCGAGCGCAATAGAGAGTGGATGGAACGGCGTCATGTACGCCTCAGCAAGCAGAACGCCGGCAGCATCGCAGGCCTCAAACATGCGGCGAGCATCACTCGATGAAATTGCGAGCGGCTTTTCGCACAGCACGTGCTTGCCCGCCTCTGCCGCTCGTTGTACCCACTCGAGATGGTCGCCATTGGCGAGTGCTATGTACACCGCATCGACATCGGGATCGGACAGCACATCGGGATAGCCGATTGGTCCCGACCGAGCGCCGCTTGCGCCGAGAACCGCGTTCGGGCATTCGTTGATCGCCGGAATGACGGCTGCGTTCGCGATCCAGGAGTTGGCTCCGAGGATCCCGATGGTCAGTGGTTCACCCACAGGTGAGTTCCACGCCGCCGTCGGCACCTGATGCGTGGGCGGCTTCAAGAACGGCGACGACATCGCGAGATTCTTCCGGGGGAACCGGAACCGCTTCACCGAGCAGAAGATGATCGGCCAGTGCCCGATGGAAGGGCCAGCCCACCCGTGCAACTGGCGGCAGCACCATGTCAACGGTTCCGTATCCGGGCTCATAGCGACTCAACCGGAGATCGGTTGCAACCTCGGCATGGTGCCACTCGTGGGCGACGTGTCCGCGGCCATCAACGAGTTGATCGATTGTCACCGGCGCGTAATCAGCCGCCGCGGTGCCTGACGTGCCTTGTACGTAGAACTTCGGCTTGCGGATTCCGGCAACATCGCTCTGGATGAATCGGGCTTCGCGTCTGTCGTCCCAGCGCATGTGCACGTCGATCTGATCGGCATTTGTTACGTCGCGCCAAACACGCTTGTGCGAAATCGCTCGTACTCGTTGCGGTCGGCTTCCGAATATCCGGAGAATCCAGTCGATGTGATGCGAGCCCCAGTCGTAAACGGCGCCGCCGGAGAACGTCTCGTCGCTATGCCACCAGCGACAGGGATGCTCGAAGGAACCGACAAACGTCTCCATGTTGAAGACCTCACCGAGAAGTCCCGTTTCGATAGCACGACGGAGTGCGAGGAAGTCGCCGTCCCAGCGCCGGTTCTGATGAACCGTGATTGTCCTACCGACTTCCGCAGAAACGGCAAGAAGCTCCTCGGCATCGGCCACGGTGAGGCACATCGGCTTCTCGACGACGACATGCTTGCCGGCTCGCAGGAGTTCGAGAGCAATTGGCGCGTGAAACAGCGGCGGGGTTGCGACGATGACGACATCGACATCGTCGGACTTGCTCAATGAAGCCAGATCCACGTGACCTTGCACCGTCGGGAAATCGACCATTGCCGCCAGGCGACGTTCATCGTTCGAATCGCAGACGCCGACGAATGCGAGTCCATCGGTTTCCGTTGCGGCGAGACCATGGGTGTATCCCATGCCACCGAACGGTCCGTAACCGACGATGCCGACGCCGATGGTGCGGGTAGTCGCCGAACCGCCGACTGCCAGACGATCGAGATAGCGCCCGAGCTCGGGTGCCGTTGCCAAACGTTCAGGAGCGATCGCGCACACCAACACTCGGCCGGCGGAGGTTCGACATTCGATGATCGAAGGCACGTCGTTGAAGTGGATGCTCGTGGTGGCCACGATCGTGTTGAGGGTTGGGTCCGTCACCACGAGAGTTTCGAAAGCACCGACGACTGGGGTCTCGCGTCGCAAACGCGCCGCTTCTGGCCTCAGAGCATCCGGTCGCACAAACCATTCGCCGATCGGAAGAATTTCACCCGCTTCGAGGCCCAGACCAGCCAGTTCTTGGGAACTCAGATCGGAAGCGACGACAATTCTTGCTGGGGAAGACACGGTCAAAGGTTAGCGGGTGGGTTTATCCATTCCCCGTTCGGGATCACATGTCACCGGACTTTGGAGGAGCCGGAGATTGCACAATCACGGAGAAAAAGCTGAATCGTCAGTTCTCAATGATTAGCGAGGGGAAAACGAGTCGATGATCGCATCGATACCGGCCTCGAATGCGGCTTCCGTCATGGATGAAACCCCTTTCATCGTCCGGGCCACATCAGTGAACTCCTTGACACCGAGTGACCGATATCGCAGGCGCCTGATCTCCATATTGTCCGGGGTTCCGGACATGTCGAATACGCAGGAGCCCATCGTGTAACTCTCGATCATCTGGTAGCACCGGACGAGTTCGTCACCTTCAAGAACCATTAAGCGCAGCAGTTCGATGCCGTTGAGCGTCAAGCGACGGACTGAGGGGAGGTCACCAGTGCTCGTCACCAAGGTCGCCGCTAGGTGGGGGTGCTTCAGGAATGCCCGACGAACGGCCCGCACATGTTCGATGAGTCCATCACGAGGGGAGGCTGGGGGTGACTCGATTGAGTCGAGGGCCGCAGCAAGCATGGCGTCGACCATTGCCGACAGGAGTTCGTCCTTGCTCGTGAAATGGCGATAGCAGGCCGTGGCATCGACACCGAGTTTCTCGCCAAGGGCCCTCATCGTCAGAGCCTGCAATCCGTGTTCATCCACGAACTGCGTACCGGCCCGAATGAAATCCTGTTGGTCGAGATTTCCCGTTCTTGCCGACACAGGCTGCTTTCTTCCGTGGAATAAGTGACAACCTTACCTACGGCTGATTATGTCAACATAGTGGACTTAACCGGGCGTAGGTATCAATCGGGCAAAACGTGATGCTCCTACCGCCGGCCTGGCCACTACCGGTCAGTCGGTACGATTCGCGAAATCATTTAGTAAGGAGCATTCGTATGACCCCAGTTCGATCGACGGGCCGATCGGGTTTGGCCGTCATTGCGGCGGTAGCCCTCGTTTGCTCGCTGCTGGTCGGGTGTTCGAATTCGGATTCGACTTCCTCCAACAGTCTCAAAATCCCCGTTCTCTGGGCGGGGACGGATAGCTCCGGGAAACCGATCGGTGGGATCGAGGACGCAGGCGTCAGAGTCGAGCAGAGCGGTGAATCGGGATTCGGACTTGACCTCACGTCGGTGAAGGCCAAAGCCGCCGGGCCTCAATGGCTTGCCGCGTCAGCCTCGGCGGCGGCAGTGGCGACGCTCCTCAGTGCCGCCGACCCCGCCGACCTCGACATCCGGTACACCATCACCGGATCGATCGACGGTCCCTCCGGCGGAGCCATGCTCACCGTCGGCACACTCGCGGCCATCCGCAACGAACAGCTCGCGCCCGGCGTCACGATGACCGGGACGATCTCACCGGACGGATCTGTCGGACAGGTTTCCGGGATCCCATCCAAACTTCGCGGCGCCGCCGACGCCGGCTACAAAACCGTTCTCCTCCCGATCAGGAATCTTCAGGCCACCGGTGATTCCCCCATCACCGATATGGTCGAATTCGGAAAGACACTCGGCTTGGATGTCCGAGGAGTCCGCGACGTCGGCGAGGCCTACGCCGTTTTTGTCGGACGCCCGATCGCACCCCCGTCAACCGGGACCTACACCAGTTCACCCGCTGTCGAAACTGCCGCGCGGGCAACGACTGAGCGTTTGGTGACACGACTTCGTGATTCGATCAACGCCGCGCCGGCCACGATCAATCAGTCGCTCAGAGATGAGCTCGTTATCGAATCCGATAAAGCGACAGCGGCATTGCAATCTGGCGATATTGCGACGGCCTACGGTCTCGCCAACGACAGTTACACGCGCCTTGTCCGCGCTGTCGGATTCGCGCGAGCGAATGCGTTGTTCGCCGCTCAAGGAGCCAATGCGGTCCGCGATGACCTTCTTGCCCAGACAGCAGCGTTGCGAAAAATCGCTGCCGCAACGATCGCGCGCGATTCGAAAGCCGATTCCCTTGATCCTGTCGCGCAGTTGACCATTCCGTTCGCAATGGGATGGGTCACGTATGGCGACGCCGTTCTTGCCGGAATCGAAAAGTCGTTCGAGCCCGGCAACGCTGTTTCGCCCGCTTCCTACACAACCACAGCCGCCACGATTGAAGAACAACGGGCCGGAATCGAGGTTTTCCATCCCGATGCAATAGAGATCGTGCGAGCCACCCAAAACAGCAATCCTTCAACCCGTAAGGCGACGGTTTCGTTTCTCTCGAGCTACACCAACTTCCTGGTGGAGGCCGGCGACGCAAGCTTGGCCTACTACGAGACTGTCGTGAAACGAGGAGCCGGAACTTCGGAGAGCGAACAAGGACTGCCCAATTACGCGTTTCTCGCCGGCTCTGTTCTGAAAGCAACGAACTCGGCTATCGACCCTGACGAACAGGACCTTGAAACCGAAATTGCGCAATCGGCAGAAGCAATTACGTACTTCGTCGTGGGGTCCGCACTTGTCGCCGGTTCCCAGGCCTTCGGACTCACCGGCCTCGGCATCGGGGCTGATCCCACTCGCGTCGCCGATTCCATCCTGATGACGAACTCAGTCGCCGTCGCTGCGGCCAGCGTCAACGATTACGCACTCGCGCTTTCGGGTAGCGGGATCGATCCGGGTTACCCGGCATGGTCTGCGCAGTGGGGAACCGCTGTTGCCCTTGCTACGGCCGGCACGACTCGAACTGGGGCGGGCAGTCTCATTGCGCTCAACGAGCTCTGGTACGACTTCATCAACTGCGCTGTGCTCGTAGCGGCAAAAGCGAATGTGGAGTGAGCTATTCGCGTGCAGTTCCCCGCCACGCGGTTAGTTAGCTTCAGCCGTCAGTTCGAGTGATCGCAACCGTCCCGCAATCGTCGGTGACTGGTGACAGACCATGAGTTCATCAGCATCGGCGAACGTCGCGAACTCCTGGAGTTGCCGCCCAACTTCGTCAGGAGCGCCAACCGCAGTGTGCTTCATCATGTTGTCGATCTGAGCACCTTGGGGCGACGCGAGGATGCGATCCACCTCTGCATCAGACACAACGGTGCCGGGTTGCAACATGAAACGTCGCAGACGCGCACGGCGGGTCACGAGAAATTGTTCCTGCGCATCGTTTTCGGTGTCCGCTGCGATGACATTCACGCCCGCCAAAACCCACGGCTGTGCGAGTTGTTCTGACGGCCGGAACTTCTCTCGGTAGAGCCGGACCGCTTCCTGCAACTGCTGCGGGGCGAAGTGCGAGGCGAACCCGAACGGAAGTCCAAAGATGCCCGCCAGTTCTGCTCCGAAGAGCGATGAGCCGAGAATGTAGATCGGTACATGCGTTCCGCTTCCGGGATTCGCATTCACCCCAGGAATCCGGGTCTCATCGCTCAAATAGCCCTGCAGTTCCAAGACGTCTTGTGGGAAGGACTCAGCGGATCGGGGATCGCGGCGCAATGCCTGCATCGTTCGTTGATCAGTGCCAGGCGCGCGACCCAGTCCAAGATCGATTCGTCCTGGGTGCAGCGTTGCCAGCGTTCCGAATTGCTCCGCAATCGTGAGTGGCGAATGGTTCGGCAACATGATCCCGCCGGAGCCCAGCCGGATACGGCTGGTGTTCGCCGCAACGTGGGCAATCAACACTGCCGGCGCCGACGATGCGATCGCCGACATGTTGTGATGCTCGGCGTACCAAACACGGTTGTAACCGCACTTCTCCGCGTGCTGGGCGGTGAGGACGCACGCGTTCAACCCGTCGGCGGGAGTCTCGTCGGCTCCGACGATGGCAAGATCAAGAATGGAAAGTGGAATTGTCGGCATGCTGAATCCTCTCGTCGACTTGGTCAGTCTTGCCGAGTCTTGATGAAGGCCCTCAGGCTTTCGGCATCGTCTTCAGCCTGTCGACGCCCCATTGCGAGCGCATCGGGCACCGTCGTCGGATCCATCAGTCGGGTCAGGTCGACCGAATCGGGAACACGGAAGAAGACCTCGCTCCCCGATTCCTTCAAGGCCGCGAGTTCGCGTTCGATCGAACCAGGGGCAATCGTCATGCCGCCGAGCGGAGCCGCTGAACCATCGGAAAGGCTCAGAACGACGACGCGCTCACATCCGGCCAGAAGATCCGTGTGGACACCGGAACCACTGACACCGCCGTCCATACAGCGACGATCACCGATCGGTTGAGGGCTGAAGATCCCAGGAACCGCGCTGCTTGCAGCAACGGCTCGAGTCACACGTACCGAGGAATCTGCAGTGACGACGCAGCGCTCACCGGTATAGGCATCGACGCATGTTGCATGGAAAGCACTCGACGGCCACTTCACGGATGCGAGTAGGAGACCCACATTTCGCGACATCACCGAGGGGTTCGGGGTGTTGGCCGCTAGGGCAGCGTGACCGATCGACTTGATTAGTTCCGGATCGGCGTGATTGGCAGCGACAAACAGGTCGAGCGCGCGCTGCTGACTGGTTGAGAACTTGGAGGCCGGAGCGAGTGCACCCATAAGTTTCGGAACCTGACCCAACAGAGAGATCTCACGCTCGAATCGTCCGAGATGTCCAGCTTCGATTACAGCGGCCACCACCGACCCCGCCGACGTGCCGACCACGCGCTGTGCTCCGCTGAGATCGATACCTAGATTCGCGAGTTTCGAGAGATACGCGATCTGCCACGCAACAAAGAAAAGGCCGCCGCCCCCCAAGGACACACCAAGATGGAGACCGTTTCCGTAACGCGCGCCGAAGTCGATCGCCACCGACAACCCGTCGCTTGAATTCGAAACGCCCGAGAGCGGTTTTCGGGACTTCGTGTTTGCCGTGGACATTGCCAGAGGCTAGCGATCCATTGGCGAACCCTGCAGAGGTCGCAACGATTCGGCTGGGATGCCGAGATCACTTCACGAACGAGATCACAGCGCCGGTGGCGAGCACCATGAGGAGTGCCATACCAAGGAGGGCAAAGCGCCGGTCACCGATACGCGCCCAGTCGATCGTGAGCCAAGCCACTCTGACGATCGGAGCCCCGATCAGGATGCCGATACAGATCCCTCCGAAAATTGTGCCCGTTTGCCCCGGGATAAACGCTCCACCGAGGGCCATGGCAAAAGCAGCAACCAAAGCAATCTGCATCAGAGAAGCAAGGCGCCGGAGATCGTTCATCGCTTCACCAACAACAGGATGCCGATCACGACAAGGACAGCCGAAAGCGCCTGTCGAACCCTTGGCGGTGGCAGCAGCATCTGCAAACGGGCACCGAGGGTTCCGCCGACTAATGCCGCCGCCGCGACGAGGGCGGCGTCGGAAACGACTATCCGTCCTTGCGCCTGGAACACGAGCAGAGCGATTGCCGACGTGATCCCGACGGAGAAGGTGGTGGTCGCTGCTGCGACCTTGACCGGCACGTGCATGACCTCAGTAGTCGTGGGCGTCTTGATGAAGCCACCGCTGACACCGGAGAGCCCGGCGATGAGGCCGGCCGCAGCCATTCCGATCAAACCGACGGGAATTCGCGTCGCTTGATACGGAACGAATTCCGTGTCGGAAAGCGGATACACGCCGGAGAGCGAACCGACGTGTTCACCGACATCATCCGGACCGAGATCCGGATCAGGAAGATTGCGAATGCCTTTTCGTCTGGCCTCCGCAAACGCGGCGGTGAGGGCAACGATTCCGAGCATCACTGCGAGAACCGACTGCCCGATAATCCCCGAGATCAGCGCGCCAGCGAGCGCGGCGATCGAACTGGCGATTTCAGTTGAGATTCCAAGACGGTGATTAACGACTCGACCGCGCAATTGACGCGGGGCCGCCGCCAGGGATCCGGCCGCAACCGAGATCAGTCCGAGGGGCGCCGCGGTGCGAGCCGAGACTCCGGACAGAACGAGAATCGGTACCAGAAGAATCGCGCCACCCAACCCACCGAGCGCGCCGACGGTTGCTGTCAGCAACGCAGCGATGGCTAACTCAACGGGGTTCACTTCCTCCGACGCTACCGGCCCGAGGTGGGTTACTTGGTCTTGACCTGCACCTTGATATCGGGCTGGTCTGCGGCCCATGCGACCGTGAGCCAGTTCTTGTAGCCGGGCTTGCCCGCTACATAGGTCTGGAAGAACGCCACTGCGAGCGTGTTGGTGACTTCGTGCGCACGGTCGATCGGCATGAATTCCGCGGGGCAGGCCTCAACAGCCTGGACATTGATCGCGTTGACAACCGGAGCGGGAACAGCGGGAAGCTTCGCGAGCTGTTTCTGATACGCGCACACATCGGTGAACGACTGATGTCCGGCATTGATGAGTTCAACGAGTTCAAGAGGGCGACCAGTGACTAGCGAAAACGGTCGTACGGAATCGGTTGCCGAAGGAGTCGTCGTGTCTTTCGTTCCGACGAGGATCAGTGTCGGGACCTTGTCGGCTGCGAGTTCCGCATCGGACATATCTCTCGTGTACGGCGACAACGCCACAACAGCCTTGATACGAGGATCGGGCTTCGACGACCCAAGTGGGTTGGTCATTCCTCCGACACTCGCGAACGAGGTGAACCCGCCATAGCTGTGCCCGGTGATCCCGATGCGGGCGGGGTCGATCGCGCCCGAGAGAAAGTCGCCGGTGCCAGCGGACTTGGCCAGCAGGCTGTCGATCTCGAATGAAATGTCACCGGTGCGGTTGATCTCGTTCTGATCCGGCGTTACCGACGTACCCAGAATCCCATCAGTAGCGGTATTTCCGGTGTGATCAGCAGCAGCCACGACGAAACCCTGGCTGGCGAGACGCTCGGTCAGGAACGACGAGACGAAACGGAGTCCGCCGCTGCCGTGCGAGTAGATCACAAGGGGGAACGGGCCGTCAGTGGCGATCGGCGCATTACCGATTGCCGTGGTCGAGTCGATGTATGCCGTCGGCAACAACGAATAGCGAGCGGGTGTGCCAGTGGTCCCGGATGCGATGGGATACCAGACATCAACAGTGAGCGGTCGATTGCGAACGGTGTCGACGATCTGGATCGTTTGGTATCCGACGCCGTATGCGCCTGCTGCCGACGGATCGGTGAATCCCTCAGGAACCGTTGTGTTTGAGCTCGACGAGGATGAGCTGCCGCCGCAAGCCGAAAGTGTCAATGCGGCCGCGAGCATCAGCCCGACAACCATCGAAAGAGAACGGGATCGATTTGTCATGGCGATACGTTCGCACGCGAAAGGCCCCGGCGCATGTTTCATGCGCCGGGGCCTTCGAATTTCTTCAAAATGCTGTTCGATTAGGCGATGAAGACCGGATTGATCGGCGAACCGGTTGCTCCCGTGACCTTGAGCGGCGAAACAGCGATGATTCCCTCATAGGAGCCATCGGCAGCCGGACCAGCAAGATCAAGATGCTCGAGCAGGTAGATGCCGGCGCGCACGAGAAGGATCTTGTGCACGATCAGGAAATCGTTCTCGTCGAACGGAATGACCTCAACCGCAGCATTGTCCGAACCGACGGCAACGACGTCAATGGACGCCAGCCATTCGGCGGCATCGATGCCGATTCCAGCCTGAGCAAAACCTTCCGGCTGTCCAGCAGCATGGTTCGCCCACCACATCTGGACATGGCCCGTACGGATAAGTACAACGTCGCCGGCGCGCACTTCAGTTCCCTGAGCGGCGGCGGCACCCTGCAGATCGGCGGCCGTGATCAGCGTGCCCGGCTCGAGCCAATCCTTCGCACCGAAGTACTTGACCATGTCGAGCAGAACGGCGCGGGCGGCGAAGGCGCCGACCTTTTCGATGCCGAGCTTGGCGGCGCCGCTGAGCGCGCGCATCTCGGTGTAGGGGACACCGTTGTAATGCTTGTGATCCTCGTAGACGTGAACAAGTGCATCCATGTGCGATGTCGTATGCGACGCCATCACCAGCACGTCCTCATGGGCACCGGTTCCATCCTTGGCTCCATAGGCTGCGTACGCCGGATCGTCGGTGCCGTCCTGCAGTGTCAACCGCATCGGAGTCCCTCGGTAATCCATCAACGGAACGCCCTCCCGCTGGATCGGGATACCAAGGGCGTAAACCTTGCCCGAGGTGATCGACGCGGCCGCAGCCTTGATGACGTCATCGGTGAGCAGATTGAGCGAACCGCGCTCATCGTCGGCGCCCCAACGGCCCCAGTTATTCGTGGACATGATGTGATCTCCCCAGAGTCGATAGGTGTATGACGAAAAGGTACAGCCGTCCGCGCAACTGTGCCTGCGGAACTCTGCTCAGGGTTCGAGAACGACCTTGATCGCACCCGAAGTCCGGTCCGAGGCGACGCGGAATGCCTCCGCGACATCGTCCAACGGAAAGCGATGGGTAATTACCGTCGCAGCGATCTCGGGCGTCTCGGCGAGCATCAGTGCGCCTTCATCCACCTCGCGCACACCGTCATGCCTTCCGTAGGCCATCGATCCGATCCACGAGAGTTCCTTGAGAACCGTGATCGTGCCCGGAGCTGGCAACAGCCCGTGGTACACGCCGAGAAGGATGATCCGACCGCCGGGTCGGGCCAGTTCCGCGCACCGCGCCAGACCCGATTCGGAACCCGCAGCATCGATCACGACGTCATAGGAGCCCGAAGCCGCTTCCGGGACAGGTCCTGCCCCAAGTCGCTCGCCGGCGTTGCGTTGATGGTCATGACGCGCCTCGAGATCGGCATCGTGGCCCTGGCGAACGAGCGCCGCTACGACGAGAAGACCGATGGAACCGCCACCGACAACAGCGATGCGCTCCCCCGGAAGTATCGACGCCATCCGCACGCCGTGCCATGCGACCGATGCCGGCTCGACCAAACACGCATCGGCAACGTCAAGCGTCGGAGGTAAAGGAACAAGATGCTGTGGAAGGACGAGCGCCAGATCGGCCAGGCCCCCATCAACAAGAATCCCGAGATTCTTGTGCTCTCCGACGCAGCGTTGCGTCTGACCGGCCGCGCATTGCTCGCATACCCCGCAGAACATCGTCGGCTCGACCGCGTAGGGAACCCCATCGACAAAGCCGGCGAATTCATGCCCCAACGTAAAGCCCGAGAGGCCCATGGCGGCAAGGCCAACATCGGTCCCGCAAATGCTTGAAGCAGCAACACGCATCAGCACACCATCACCGACAGGTTCGTCGACCTCAACGATCGACGGCCCATCCTCGGTGATGCGTACTGCGCGCATTGCTGCTCCCTGCGTTACCTACTTCGTTGCCCTACTCAGTGATTAGGCGAGTGCGGGGATGATCTCGTTGCGAAGCAGTTCGATCTGCTTCCAACCTTCCGAAATCGGCATGCCTCCGCAAAGCGGGTGCATCGCGAAGACGGCAGCATCGCCAGCGGCCTTGGCCTCTTCAACTGCTTCGGCTGGCGAAACGACTTGGTAGAGACCCTCTTCACGAAGTTCGCTGACAGTCGTGGCGTGTGAGTGCGCCGAGGACTTGATGTCGGCCGTCTGCCATCCGGAGTACGTCGTGGCTTCGTGGAGAATGTGCTTGCCCATGGCCGACCATCCGGCGTCAACATCTTCAGCAAAAAACACGTGGTGAAAATCTTCGGGCGGCGACATCGCGAAACCCTGCGTTCCGTATTCGGCGCACTTTTCGTAATAAACCGCTTCGATCTCGGGAACCGGAGCCGCCCACATGATGGGAAGTCCAAAGCGAGCGGCACGACGTGCTGCGGGCTTCGATGTGCCACCAAGAAGGAACATCGGGTGAGGCTGAGTGAACGGGCGCGGCGTGACCTGCACGGTGGTGCCGCGGTATTCGAACGGTTCGCCTGTCCATGCCTTGAGCATGGTGTCGACACATTCGTCCATGATCTTGCCGCGATCAGCCCAAGACTTGCCGTGTGCCGCGTACTCACTCGGTCGGTAACCAAGACCACCGATAACGGTGAGGCGTCCCTTCGACATGAGGTCGATGACAGCGATGTCCTCGGCAATGCGCAACGGATCGTGCAAAGGAATGAGCAACGCCGAAAGCGAAACCGAAACGTTCTTGGTGCGGCTGAGAATTGCGGCAGCCATTGTGAGCGGCGATGAACTCCAACCGTTCTCGGCGCCGTGATGCTCTTCGAGCGTCACCATGCCGCCACCAAGTTCATCAAGAGCTTGGGCCATGTCGAGCATGGCGTTGTAGCGATCGGCCATCTCGCTCGGTTCAAGACCGGGCTGGATGCAGTTGAAACGCATCATTGTCATTGCCATTGCGGTTCCTCCTCAGGTGAAAAACGAAAATGTGCCCCGTTGTGGGGCAGGTGGATCAAGCCGGGGTGCCCGCGAGAATCGCGATTGCCTGCTTGATGCGTTCGGCGTGCTTGGTTTCTTCGCGACCATTCAACAGGAGCAACTTGATGACCTCGGGATCGGTCTCGGCTGCGGCCCATTTTTGATAGCCGACATCACCCTGCATCTCCCCTTCGACGATCATCGGCAGCGCCGATGCATCAACCGAGTCGGGAAGGTCAACGGTGAATTTCTCCATCACTTCAGCGGAAGGCACGTACTCCGTGCCCAACTTGAGCGAAAGGATCTTCATCACGCGACGAGCGTGACCGACCTCCTCGCGTCCGTTACGACGCAGGAGTTCGGCTGCTTCCTCGTTGTCGAGACGGGAAGCGAGTTCGTTGTAAAGAACGTCACCGCTGTTCTCCACCCGAATCAGCAGTTCTGCCGTTTCCAGATCAAGTGTCTCAGCAGCGCCGATGCGGGCAGTGGCTTCAAAGAAATCCATAGGTCACATCATCGCGAAGTTCTGGTGCCCGTGCCGCGCCGAGCGGTTGATCCCCCGGCGCCGCCGCGACCCGAACCCGTGCCGCCTTGGGAACCGCGACCGGAACCGGCCGCTTTGGGACCACTCCGGCCCTTGCCTGCTGCTCCTGAACCAGAACCGGCTCCAGAGCCAGATCCGGAACCCGAACGGGATGCCGCACCGGCACGCGAGCCGGGCTTGGCGGTCGACTTGGCCGGGGCCGAGCGGCCGCGTGCGCTGCTGTTTCGGCTGCGACCAGGGCGGCCGTCGCCGGTGCGATCGTCGCCGCGACCGTCGAGCGAGCGGGGCTTCGACCGCGAACCGCGACCGGGATGGCCACCGCGAGGCGGCTCTTCTGCGATTGCGAGTGCCTTCTCAACTTCGAGTGCACTGCGACGCAGCCGCTGACCCGGCTTGATCTCGGCAAGGATCGCCGACTCGGGCGTAACCACGGTGATGATCGGCTTGATCTTCGCCTTCTGCATCAGTTGCGAGACCTCTTTGCGCTGCGACTCAGTCACGAGAGTCACAACTGTGCCCTCGTTGCCGGCGCGGGCGGTGCGGCCCGAACGGTGGAGATACGCCTTGTGTTCGATGGGCGGATCCGCATGGATCACCAGGGCGATGTCATCGACGTGAATACCGCGTGCAGCGATGTCGGTGGCGACCATTGCCGCCGCACGACCTTCGGAGAAGGCGGCGAGGTTTCGGGTGCGGACATTCTGCGAGAGGTTGCCGTGCATCTCGACCGTCGTGATGCCGTGGGCATTGAGCTGACGAGTCAGTTGCTTCGCCCGGTGCTTCGTACGGGTGAACACGATCGTGCGACCCGGGGCCGAGGTGAGATCGGCAAGAACCGGAAGACGATCGTTCTGAGTCACATGGAACACGTGATGCGTCATCGTGCTGACAGGCGATTCCACCGAGTCGACGCTGTGCGTGACTGGGTTCGTGAGGTAACGCTTGACGATGACATCAATGCCGTTGTCGAGCGTGGCGGAGAACAGGAGTCGCTGACCATCATCCGGCGTGCGATCAAGCAAACGCTTAACGCCCGGGAGGAACCCGAGATCGGCCATGTGATCGGCCTCGTCGAGCACGGTGATCTCGACACGGTCGAGCTTCACGTGGCCTTGCGTGATGAGGTCCTCAAGACGACCAGGACAAGCAACGACGACGTCGACGCCGTTACGAAGTGCATTCACCTGCGGGTTCTGACCAACACCACCGAAGATTGTTGTGGTGCGCAGACCGAGTTCACGGGCAAGGGGCGAGATCGTCGCATCAATCTGAAGTGCGAGTTCGCGGGTCGGCGCAAGGATCAATGCACGGGGGCGGCCCGGCTTGCGATCGCGACGTTCGTCCGAGAGTCGGGTGAGGACGGCGAGGCCAAAGGCCAAGGTCTTTCCCGAGCCGGTGCGACCGCGACCAAGGACATCGCGACCCTGCAGCGAATCGGGAAGTGTCGCCGACTGAATCGGGAACGGTTCCTTGATGCCGTCGCGTGCGAGCATCCCGCACAGCGAGACGGGCACGCCGAGCGCCGCGAAGCCATTAGTTGAATCGATGCTCGGCAGCGGACCACGGGGTGCTGCAGACGAGCCGGACAACGACCGAGCGCGCGCGCCGGCCGTGGAATTTGAATTTGAGGGGCGGTTGGCCGCCATGGGGTAACTCTCCATACTGAGGTCCGCTGGGAAAGCTTCGACCCAATGAAACTTGCAACTCGATGGTTGCGAGGGGTCGATGGCGGCTCAGCGGCGACGCTCCCGAAATGGAACGACCACAACACTGTAGTGGTACCTGCGCCCCTTTCCGCCAATGCCCAGTCGCGCTACACATGACATGGGAGGCTCATTACATGGCATTCGGACAACAATCAGGCCCGCCGGCGTCACATCGTCAGGTCGAAGAAATTGCTTCGCTCCTTGAACGCGCGGGCTTTTCATCGTTCAAAGAAGCCCGCCATATCTACGGGCTGAGCCAGCGCCAGGCTGGCGGAAAATTCACGACCGGTGAGGCAACCGAACTCATTGCCCGTTTGCTTGCCGGCGAGGGTGAGCTCGATACCGAACAAGCCGCCGAGGCTGTCGAAGCCACTCGGATCAGCGCCGAGCGCACTGCCAAACGAACGGCCAACAAGCAGGCCGAAGCAGTTGCGGCGTTTCCCGACGAGTTGCTCGCCGACGAACTCGTTCGTCGCGGCTGGATGTGTATGCCCCCGACCTGAGCGACATCGCTCGGCTGACCGAGTAGTCGATCAGGGAGTTCCTGCGTGCGGGATCGCCACTTCGACCATCTCGATCTTTCCGTCGGTCTTGTCGGCAACCTCGTGTGATTCCGATGACGGCGCCGTCATCATGAACAGATGCCTGCCCTCCGGTCCGCCGAGCATCAGTGCGTAACAGTTCTGCGAGGTTTCGATGACCTCGAGTACCTCGCCACCCTCGGCGATTCGCATGGCGCGCGGCGTTGTCGCCGCCGCGATCCAGACGGCCCCTTCTGCATCGAGCGCGATTCCATCGGGTGCACCGAAGTGTTCTGAGAGGTCAGCCCACACGCGCCGGTTGGAGAGAGTTCCGTCGGACGCGACATCAAATGCGGTGAGGCGAAGAGCCAGTGTCTCGGCGCAGATGAGTGTCTTGCCATCCGGGGTGAGAACCATTCCGTTGGGGAAGATCATGTCGTCAGCGACCACGGTGACCGACTGATCGCCATCGATCATGCAGATCACCGTCGACGTCGGACCGGGCTCACCAAGAAGGCCCTCAATACCGTGGATCTGCAGGAACTCCTCGTAGTCGAAACCGAAGTTGCCGACATACGCGCGATCAGCACTATCGACGAGCATGTCGTTCCCGTGCCAAGTGAAATGGCTCGACAGGTCGGCGTAAGCATGAAGCGATGAGCCGTCCCATCGGAGCACTTTGCGATCAAGCATCGACGAGATCAGCAGGTCACCATTAGCGAGCCAACCGAGGCCGGATGGTTGCGTTTCGACTTCGACGATCCGCTCGTCGTTCCCATCGAGATCGATGGCGTGAACAGCGTGATCGTAGAAATCGGAATACCAAAGTCGGCCGTCGTGCCAGCGCGGCCCCTCACCGAACCGCAGTCCTGCGCGCAGGACCTGCGTTGTCACATCGGGGCCTTTGGTTCGCCAGAAGCACCATATTTTGCGTTCTGAACCGTTAACCGAAGCTGTTCGGCATCGGCAGGAAGAATCGCTCCGAAGGTGACTGCTTCGTCCAATGACGAAAGCCACGCGTCAGTAAACGCGGTCTTGCCCTGAGGCATGTACTTCTCAACCGTCATGGGGGCCGTCGTTCCGAACAGGCCGCAAAAGCTGTTCCCTGTTTGACCAAGACCGGAGAGCACCGCCACCGGCACATCAACCTGCGGTGTGCGGATGCCACCGAGGACTTGACCGTTCGAGGCCAGAGCGAGGCTCGTCGGCGAAGCAACCTCAATCCGCGGACGAGTCGAAGGCGCGACTCCGGTACGGATCCAATCGTTCAGCGCGACAACTGCGCTGCGCAGAACGTAGGTATGCGGACCGGTGTTGATCGGCGATGAGCACGAGATGATCCCGCCGTACACCGCGGCCGAAGGCGTGAGCATCGCCTGGAAAAGCGCGGCGTCACCGTCACCGTTGTCCGCATCGCCGATACCGAGGTTGTAGGCGTCGGCATGGGCTGTGCCCGCGACCTCCCAGCCCCTGAACAGATCTGTATCGTCCTGCCTCGCTCGCTCGTAGCCCAGACCCCGTCCGACAAGATCGGTTTCGGTCGAGAAGTTCAGAACCGGAACATTCAGGTCGTTGCGGATGAACGTCGGATCAGCGGGAACAAGACCTTCACGGAAGCGAGCACCAACTGCGCCGCGGCTGTGGAGCAGGTAGCCGTCATAGACATCGACAAGTGGTGCGATGCCGTTGACATAGGAGGTCAATCGGAAGGCTGACTGGGACTCGCCGACTGCGACAACACGTTCCGGCTTCAGGCCACCGAGTACCGCGTCATTCTGGAACCACACGGCTGCACCGGTCTGGCTGTACATGTCATACGAGAAGTCATCACCGGGGTGGGCCAGCGACGCGTACCGCACAGCATCAGCGTTCTTGAGTGCGAGCGCGGCACCCAACGCGTTGCCGCCGCCAACGATTCCGACCGACTGGGCGGAGACTCCAACCCAGGCGTAGCCGCTGCGGATCAGTTCGACGTGCGTGTAGGTCCAGTCCGGGCCGGCATCGAGGCCACCCGAGACATTGAGCCACTCAACCAGAACGGTGCCGTTGAACTTCGAGGCATCGATCGGTCGACGCACGACGATGCGAGTCGTGTAAGGCGCAGTTGCGGCCGTTGTCATGTCCCACACACCGTCGGATCCAAGCGGGGCGGCCGATGTGTACGAGTTCGCGGTTCCCGATTGGAAGAACTCCTCCTCGGTATATCCGACCGACGCGAGATCAAATCCGCCCGGTCCGAGGACCGGCTTTCCGTTGCCGCCTGTCACTGGTCCGGTAATCACTGGCTTTGAAACGGCGTCTTCGCGCGGCGGCGTGATGGGAGTGAGCTTGCTCTTCGAGGACGAATCGGACGAGCACGCCGTCAGTGAACCTGCTGACGCGAGCACCACCAGCGCAATAGCTGACCAACGGCGAACGTGACGATTCTTCATTGCGCTTCCCCCAGGAAATCAATGCCGTACGAATCCGACGAGCGCCATGTTCGCAGAGTCCGAAGAAAAATGCTGGCCTGGACCTACCATCCCGTCCATGCCATCGCGAAGAATCGTCACCGGTTTCGATCCGGCCGGCAGAGCCGTGTTCACCCACGACGGGACAGCGCCGAACAGCATCGAGTTCGATTCCGTCAGCGTCAACGAGATTTTCTGGGCCGACCAATGGCCGCTCGAACTCGACCACGATCCCGACCGAACGTCAAAAGGGTTCCCGCTCGAACCACCGCCCGGTGGTCTCAGCGCCAGGATCATCCGCATGCCCGGCGTTGCTCCCGGAACCCATCCCGACGAAACCTGGCTCCGCGTCGACGGCGACGATCCCGACATGCCGGGCATGCACGCAACCGACACGCTCGATCTCATGATCGTTCTCGAAGGTTCTGTGATCCTCGGCCTCAATGACGGACAGCGAACGATCAACGCCGGTGAGTGCGTCATCCAACGCGGTACCGCACATCGATGGAGAGCCGCTGACGAACACGGCTGGACCTATTTCGTTGCGATGCTTCGACCTGATCGATCATTGCCCGTTGCCGACGATCAAGGAGTCGTCTTGGCCCCGAAGCGCGGCGATCTTCCCACCCGACGCGTCGTCACCGGCACTCCCACGATCGACGGCGGCGCAGTCGTCGGTGTCAATGGGGCCATGTCGACCCTCACCGATCTTTGGCTTACCGGCGGTCCGGTCCGTGATCCTGCGCAGGGCGGAGATGGCTCGGCTGGTTGGCATCTCGAACCTGTCGGCGGCGGCGTTTCGTTCCGACTCATCGAACTGGTTTCGGAAGTTCCGCTCGCCGACGAAGGCTGGCACGCGACGAACACCGTCGATATCGATGTCATCCTCAGTGGACGGATGCGCCTCGAGCTACCTGACGGAATCGAAACCGAACTTGGGCCAGGTGACGTTGTCGTTCAGCGCGGTACCCGGCATCGTTGGAGTGCAGTCGGTGGCGAACCTGTCCGGATGGCGGCGGTAATGATTGCCGCGTCGCCGGATCCCGTTAGGGAGTGACAATCGCGAAATTCGGATCAGGTGCGTCGAGCAGGGCCTGAAGTCGTGCCAGCGTTGCGGATTCTCCGGTAGTCACCGCAGCCCCAGACGAGACGAGATCGTCGAGCGCCACGAAACCGAACATCACAAACAGCAACTGTGATTTGGGAATCGAGACCGACAGATCGGCCGATTCGTGAAGTCGTCCCTCGACGTGCGACAGCACAGCATTCTCCAGACGAATGAAGTGCAGGTCTCCGGATTCGGTGATCGTCCAGTTGATAACGAGATCGATCCCGGCGGCGCGCGGACCATCGAGACGAATGGCGATCGCCTCGAAGATCTGAGCCACAGAGAGATGAGAGAGCAACTCGAGCGCGCGCGGCCTGTTGCCCGGATCGATTGCGTCACCTTGAAGTTCGAGCGCTCCAGTGAGGAAAAAGTTGCGCCACGTTGCGTTCTCCGAGCCGAAGCCAAGTTGGAGATACGTCTGCGCCAACAGATCGCGGGCTTCCTGATTCGAAGGATCAGCGAACACGACATGGTTCACTACTTCGGCAACCCAGCGATAATCACCTTCGTCGTAGGACTGCTGCGCTTTAGTAAGAACGGCTGACGCGCCGCCCATGAAGTCCACGTAACGAGTGGCCGCCTCCTGAGGAGGATGCGCCCAGAGGTGTGCCGGATTGCCATCGAACCAACCCATGTAGCGCTGATAAACCGCCTTGACGTTGTGATTCAGCGATCCGTAATAGCCACGGCAATGCCATGACTGCGCGAGAGTCGCCGGCAGTTCGACCATCTCGGCGATCTCAATGCCGGTGTAACCCTGATTCATCAATCGAAGCGTCTGATCATGCATGTAGGCGTAGAGATCGCGCTGTTTCGATAGATACGAAACGATGTTGTCGTAGCCCCATGTCGGCCAGTGGTGCGACGCGAACGACACATCGGATTCAGAAGCGAACATCTCGATCGATTGGTCGAGGAACGACGCCCACGCGTGAGTGTCACGCACGAGCGCGCCTCGAAGAGTGACGACGTTATGCATGTTGTGCGTGGCATTCTCCGCCATGCACAGAGCCCGGAAATCGGGAAAGTGGAAATTCATCTCGGCGGGCGCTTCAGTCCCCGGTGTCATCTGAAACACGATGCGGACACCATCAAGAACGAGTTCCTGACCTGTCGTTGTGATGTCGATCGTCGGCGGGATCAACGAAAGCGTTCCGACGGATGTACCTGGTCCCAGACCAACGGTCATCACGCCATCCGGACCTTTGGGAAGCATTGCGCCATACATGTACGTTGCGCGCCGGCCCATTGCGGTACCGGCGTAAAGGTTCTCGCTCACGGCATGGGTCAAGAAGTGCTCAGGAGCAACAATCGGAATGTCACCCGGATCACCGTTCGGGAAAATACCCCGAGCGCCACCGAAATGATCGATGTGGCTGTGCGTGTAGATCATTGCGGTGACAGGCCGATCGCCGCGCACTGAGCGATAGAGGGCAAGAGCCGCCGCAGCCGTCTCGCACGAGACAAGCGGATCAATGACGATCACGCCTTCATCGCCTTCGACCATCGTCATGTTCGAGATGTCGAGGCCTCGCACCTGATAAATCCCAGGGACGACCTCGAATAATCCGTGAATCAGATTGAGTTGAGCCTGGCGCCAGAGACTGGGGTTCACCGAGTCGGGAGATTCGCCAGAAACATCACCGTACGAACCGAGTTCCCAGACGACGCGCCCATCCGTGTCGCGCACGAGCACATCGTCGAGTTCGGCAAGAAAGCCGCGCTGCGCATCGACGAAATCCTGCTCGTCATCGAATGGAAGATCCATTGTCACTGCTTGCTGATGTGCCGCAGTGTGTTCGGAGACCGACATGAAGAGACCTCAATCAACGGATTGGAAGCGAAAGTGGATGAGGCGACCGTAGTCGGGGACCACCCGATTCCTCGTGGGTTTGATCCCACTGCTGTAGCGACGAACTCGCTCACTCCATCAAAGATTGAATGAAGTTCACCTTCCCCGGAGTCCCGTTTCGCGCCCTAATGCAAAAGTGCCGTCATTGGTGAGACACTCATGTGGAGCGACCAAGGGAGGGTTTTATGAAATTTTCACGTTTCGCTGGACCCACTGCACTTCTCTCAACGGCAGCGTTGATTGCAATCTTCATGGCACTTCCGCAGACATCTGCAGTCGAGTCAGCGGCCGGCACAATTGAGTCGGCACCCGCGCTCACGATCCAAGATCTCGAGACGGTTCCGCACGATCACGTTGCCCCCACCGATGACGCCGCGCATGATCACACATTGGTCGCCACTAGTTCGTCGTCCGAATCTGGTCACCAACACTCCAACGGCTCAACGGGTACCTCTGAAGTCACGGGAAGTGACCCCCATGCACATCAACCATCTGATCCATCGGTTCTGCCCACGGGTCCAATCGTTTCGGTCAATGATCCGCGCCTCTCCCCTGCCCAGCAGAACGCAGCAAGCACCCTCTTAGTCGCAGCGCGTTCGACAATCGCTTCATTTCCAAACGCCGCAGCTTTGGCCGCAGGTGGGTACGTCTCGGCGGGAGACAATTCAAGCGGCTTACAGCATTGGGTAAATGACGCGTTCACTCATGACGGACTCGAAGTTGATCCCAATCGCATTGAATCGTTTGTGGTCAACATCACTTCAGGCCGCACTGAAGGTGCCATGTTCATCCTTGAGCCTGGGAAGACGATGGCAAGCGTTCCGGATATCGCGGGCGAACTCACGACATGGCACACCCACCCAACTATCTGCTTCAGCATCACGCAGATCTGGCATTTCGTCTCATTTGCGAGCAATAACAATTGCCCGAGCGGTGCGGCACCGCGAACAGTGCCGCCGATGATCCACGTTTGGTCCTATGACCCTCCGTGTGGACCGTTCGTCGGAACTGAAGGGCACGGCAGCACCAACTGCAGCGCACACGCTCACTGATCAGTCGAGTTGTGCGGGTGCCGGGTGTCGGAGTTCCTGCATGTCGTCGTGACGCGCCCGAATCTGATCGTGGTAACTCGGCTGCGTCGGAATCCAAAAGTTGCCCGCGGCCACTGCATCGAAGACCAGTTCTGCAACCGCCGCCGGGGCCATGCCAGCCGCAGTTGATTCGACAAGCATCGCTTCCACGAATTCCGCATCCGGCGTGGCTTCCCGCCCCCGGTCGATCCACCGTTCCTGGCGATTACGTCCCGATGTTCCGATGCTGGTGTTGATCAAACTCGGGACCAGCACCGAAGCGGAAACGTTCTTCCCGGTTGTTCGCAAGTCATGGGCAAGACATTCGGTAAGTCCCACCGCTGCGAACTTCGAGGTGAAGTACGGGCCGGAATACGCGCCGGTGACGAGTCCACCCATTGAGGCCGTGTTCACGATGTGGCTGGGTGTTTCCGCCTCAAGCATGCGCGGCACGAACGCACGGACGGCGTGGATGAGTCCGTCGAGGTTCACGCCCATTGCCCATTTCCAGTCGGCCATGGTGCGTTCCCACATCAGACCGCCGCTGAAAACACCAGCGTTGTTGCAAAGCAGATTGACTGCTCCGAATTCGGCATACGCGGCATCGGCCAAACGCATGACATCGTCTTCGACCGAAACATCGGTGCGGACCCCGATCGCCTGCGCACCGAGTTGCTCAAGCGATGCGACCGTGTCATCGAGACGCGGTTGCTCGATGTCGGCAGCCACAACTCGCATCCCCGACTGTGCTGCCTTCTCGGCCAGCGCGCGCCCGATCCCGCTTCCTGCCCCCGTGACGACGGCAACCATTCCCGGTGAAATCTGCATTCACGTTCCTTGCTCTTGGTGCGACCCGGCTCGGATCAGTTGTCTTGATCAAGCTTGAAAACACGGATCGCGTTTTCGCGCAGGAACTTGGGCCAGACGTTGTCGTTGAACGGAACGTTGGGCATGTCCGTGAACTGTCGTTCAAGACTCAGCCCCGCCGGGAAGTAACCGCAGTACATGATCTTGTCGGCGCCACGCGAGTTCGCATACGCAATGATCGGCTTCGGGTAGTGCTTTGGTGCGAAAGCGCTCGTCATGTAGTGCAGGCCCGGCCACTTGAGCATGAGCTTGACTGCGAGTTCCGTCCACGGCTCACCGCCGTGCATCATCACCATGGTGAGTTCGGGGAAGTCGTAAAGGACTTCGTCGAAATGTTCGACGTGTTGCGGCCAGCTCGGCATGCGAGGTCCGACGATTCCGCCGTTGATGCAGATCGGAATGTCGAGTTCAGAGCATTTCGCGTAGATCGGATACATCTTCTTGTCATTGATCGCGACCTGCGGAACCATGCCGCTCGGGAATGTCATGGCAGCACGAATGTTGTGATCGGCCTTCTGCCGTTCGAGATCGCGCAGGGCCTGTGTGCCGCGGTTCGGATCAGCCTGCGCCATGAGATGGAATCGGCCCGGGTATTCGGCCTGCGCCCGAATCGATTCCTCATTGATGCCAGTCATGCACTGTTCGATGTTGAAGGCGTCCATCTTCTCGACGATCCACTGCACAACATCAGTGTCAGGGGAGACGACGTCAGGAACATCCTTGAACATGTACTGCGCCGGGAATTCCATTTCCTTCAGCGACTCGTTGTCCTTGAGATTGGCCTTGAAGAAGTTGTACGCCGACTTCTTTGCCTCCACACTCGTGAACGGGAATCCCATTCCCAGATCGATGATTCCGATGTCTGTCGGCATTCCCATGGTGTTGGTCCCCCCAGGACGGTCGGGTCGAAGCGGACCCGTAAGCGGCCGAGTGTAGGACTCCGAAACGGTGGGCTTCTCCGAACGACCCCCGGGGTCTTAGGTTGAGGGCATGGCTGCGTCCGATACCGGAGAATCGATGGTCGTTGGCGACCTTGCGTCAACCGGCGCTCGCGTCGCTCATCTTCTTCAATCGACCGGCCGCCGAGTGATAGTCGGCTTGGGCGGCGGAGTTGCCGTCGGCAAGAGCACCGCAGCACGGAACCTGGCCGATCACCTGCTCGAGGCCCATGATCTGGAGACAGCCATCGTGTCGAGCGACGGCTTCCTGCTCTCCAATAACGACCTTCTTGAGCGAGGCCTCCTCGCCCGCAAGGGATTTCCCGAGAGCTACGACGACGCTGCGATCAGGGCCTTTCTTGCTCAGGCTCGAGTCGAGTCGACCGTTTCAGTCCCCGTCTACGACCATCTCGTTTACGACATCACGTTCGACCGCGACGTCATCGCTCTCGCCGACGTCGTGATCTTTGAAGGCGTGAACGCTCTTCGTTACCGAGACCTGCTCGATTTCGGCGTCTACCTCGATGCCGCCGAATCCGACATGCGCAACTGGTATCTCAATCGGGCGCGAACCCTCCGGGATCGATCCAAGACCGAGGGATCCTCGTTCTTTGATGGCTTCGCCGATCTGGACGGCCCCGGCTTCGATACCATGGCGATCAGCGTCTGGGAATCGGTGAACCTTCTCAACCTGACCGAATGCATCTTGCCCACCCGAGATGATGCCGACGTCGTCATCGTGAAACACTCCGATCACTCGATCAGCAGGGTGGAGACGGCGTCATGAACCTCATCGATCTCGCTACTCCCGGGTTCTTCGCGGCCATGGGTGTAGAGAACTCGGTTCTTAAAAAACGCGCGGCAGCTGGTGACACGTCGGCCCTCGGTTACGAGCGCAAAGACACACTCGCCAGCCTCGCCATGGGTACCGCGAGTCTCTACGCGCCTCTTGCGTTCGCCAAACTGCTGGCCCCTGTGCAACCAGGCAAAGGCAAGTACCGCAAGGGTCTTGTTGGTGTCACGCTCGCGGCGGCTGCTGTCACGACCGCTGCCGATGTTCTGGCGCGACGCGACGACGACTCGCGTCTCACGCGCTGGGCCCGCAAAGTCCGACCGTCGGCCAGCGTTGCCGCAGTCGCCGGAGGTGTCCTCGCCAGTTCGACGACATGGGCGGCCAAGTCATCGGCGAAGCGCATCTGGGAGTCCAGTGGTTCGAAGCGCGACCTCGGCACGGGAATCGCCGCGACCGCCGGCGCCCTCGTGGCCTGGGACTTCCTCTATTACTGGAACCACCGGATTCAACACGAGAGTCGATGGCTGTGGGCCATCCACGTCGTGCACCATTCCAGCGAGCGCTACAACCTCTCGACTGCTCTGCGCCAAGGCGTCGCTGAATCCTTCGGCATGTTCGTCCCGTACGGGCTTATGGCCTTTGCTGGCATCCGCCCATCACTGATCGAAACATCTCGTGCGCTGAATCTCATCTACCAATTCTGGATTCACACCGAAGCCATCGACACACTCGGCCCATTCGAAAAAGTGCTCAACACTCCTTCACATCACCGTGCGCACCACGGCACGAATCCGCAGTACCTCGATCGGAATCACGGCGGCATCCTCATTATCTGGGATCGCATGTTCAGGACCTTCACCCCCGAGAACGAACGGGTTGTCTACGGACTAACCAAAAACATCGACACGTTCAATCCTGTTCGCATCGCAACACACGAATACCGAGACATCATCGGCGATGTGGCCGACGCGACGAACTGGCGTGACCGCCTGGGCCACGTGCTGCGAGGGCCGGGATGGACGTCGTCGCCCCGTCGAGTGATCGACGTCAACGTCGCCGCGTAAGAGTTACCGGCCGCGGAGACAAAAGCCGAATTTGAGTTGAAGATCGGTTAACCGCCGATCACTCCCCCGATTCGCGTGGATCCTCGATCCGCACACCTTGAAGACCGGGGACCAACGGCTTCATCAGATCGAGAGCAACCATCTCCAGCATGTCGCGGGGAAGAACGCACTCTGCACAGTTCGCATCTTCGACGATGAGCCGCAGCACAACCGTGTCGCCGTCTACCGACACCAGTTCGATGTCGCCGCCATCGCTCTGGAGAATGCTGCGAACAGGAACGAGTCCCGCGTCCACAACCGTCAGTTCCATCATTGGCCTGCTTCTCCGTTCGGATTCGGTGGTCGATTCCGGGAGAGATGCGCTCCGGCATCGGCAAGGATCAGTTGCCCGGTGATACATCGGGCAAGATCGCTGGTGAGGAACACGGCCAGACGTCCCAATTCGTCGAGTTCGGTCATGCGCTGCAGCGGTGTCGCCGCGATCAGCGCCGCAATGTGCTCCTCGTCGAACACGTCGCGAACTGTTTCTGTCAGAGTCGTTCCCGGTGCGATAGCCACCACGCGAATCCCCAACGGACCCAACTCAACCGCCATTGTCTGCGTGAGGTGATTGATCGCCGCCTTCGCCGCGCCATACGCCGCCATGAACGGCGCTGGTCGGGTTGTCTCACCCGATGTGACATTGAGAATCACGCCGCCGCCACTTGCGCTCATGTGTCGTGCCTCGGCCGCCGCCGACAGTGCCGTGATCACCAAGTTCTGATCAACAAGACCCCGCCAATGGGCGCCATCGAGTGTCGAAAAAGGGCCTGGCGAAAATTCTCCGTACATCCCGATGTTGTTCACCGCGATGTCGAGTCGACCGCCGAGCACGGCAACGGATTCATCGATCATTGCGTCGAGCGCCGCGTCGTCTCGAGCATCGGCAACCACACCCACCGCTCGACCACCTTCGGACTCGATGCGCTGCACGACAGCAGCGACCTTGTCGGCGCGCACATCATGGACGCAGACAAACGCGCCCGCGCGCGCAAACCACACCGCGATCTCCGCTCCTATGCCAGCTCCAGAACCAGTAACTAGGGCCGTCTTGCCAGCGTGATCGATCTCGATCGACATCGGGTTAGCTGCGGCCCGTGAACAAAGCGATCAGACGGTCGGCGGCCGCATCGGCCCACGATTCCAGAGTCGGCCCATCGGTTCCACCGATTGGGTGGGGCAGAACCAGCAAGCGAGTGTCGGGCGCACCGAAACTCGCTGAAAGAGTCTTCGCCACCTGCTCGAACCTTGTGGTGGTGGCGACCACTGTCGGAATGCCGCTCTTTTCGAGTTCGATCGCGTCATGCACGCTGTAGGCCGTGCAACTGCCGCAGTCCGCCGCACCGGTGATCACCAGATCGGCCTCAGCGATAAGCAACTCGAGACGATCTTGCGAGAGCGGGATCGCGGCGTTGGCCGAAAGTCCCATCGGGCCCTTCTTCGTAACGACCGACACTGTCGCCCCGGTTCGGGCCGCCAGCGAGTGGGCAGCGCGCGTCATAACCACATCGGCATTCGGTTTGCCGTTGTCGAGCACGGCGATGCGCAGGCCGGCGAGTGACGCTGGACTCGGAGCAAGGCTCGCGTCGAGAGGTCCGGGGATCGAATCCGGGAGGTACACCAACACGGCATCGGAATTCGTCATCGCGTTCACCCTTCGAGCGGCAGCGTCACACTGCGCGTCATGCCCCATGAGGGGACCACCAATGAATGTTTGCCCGGACCGCCAACGACCATCACCTTGATGTTGTCGGCATCGCCGGTCATCGGGAGGAGTTCGTTGTCGTCGACCGCCTTCATCCAGTTCGCCCACGCGAGTTCCTGAAAATGCTTGCGGAAGAGTGAAGCGGGAAGACGGGCTTTGTTGAACAGATAGGAGGACACATCAGATCGGGTCATGGCCCGCCCGGCGATGCTCGCCGCGTGTTCGGGCCCGAGGATGATGAAGTACTCAGCCTGACTGATCGGTGCATTGTTCTGCCCCAGCGAAGTCATGGCCGATGCGATCTTGTCCAGGATCAGCGCAGGATCACCTGCGGCCTCGGCGTCATGCACGTTGTGCGGACCCTCGCCGCAATGAACGGTCACTGAACTCGGAGCGTCGATCCCTCGACTCAACGGGTAGCTCTCCCATGGAGTCGCTTCAAGATTCTCCGCGGCACAGAAGGTGTATTTCGCGGGTTGACCATGGGTGGCTGCGTCACCAAAACCTGGCTTAGCTCCGGCGATGTGCAACAGAGCGAGGCGCACTGCGCGTCCAACCGTTGCGTTGGCGCGGTTCCCCGGCCCGAACGAGCCCACCCCGGCGTTGAAGTCGGCGGTCAACGCAATCTCGCCGTGCACGATGATCATCGGCGCAACGAGATGTGTCGTCGCATTGACACCGCGCAAGTTGACCTCGGGCCGAGCCAGTGCCCGCAACGCCGTCAAAACAACAGGGAAGACGTCGGGGGTACACCCCGCCATCACGGCGTTCACGGCGACGACGCGACGCGTCACGACACCTGATCGCGGCTGAAGGGTGAACAGGACCTCGTCCGGATCGCCCGCCGCATGCTCGAGCATCGCGTCGACCCGGCCGGCGGTAGGTGGCACCACCGGTAATCCATCACCCAAACCGCGCGCTTCAAGCAGAGCGAACATCGCCTCCGACGAATCGGCGGCCACCTCTGCCAGTTCAGGCACGTACGACTTAAGTCGTTCGCCGTTCACGGTCATTGTTCTGCTCCCCCTGAACACCAGCCGACTCGGAGGTGATCGATAGGAGAGACTCTACGCTCAGGTTCTTTTCTAAAGGCAGGCCGATGCTCATCGACTCCCACACCCATGTCGCATGCGGAAACAATCCCCGATTCCCGACGAATCCGAACGGGGTGGCGAGTGACTGGTGGAAGGACGGGGGATCTGTCGGCGACCTGATCTCCGATCTGGAAGCGAACGACGTCACCAAAGCCGTCGTCGTCCAGGCAATCGGGGCTTACGGATACGACTGCAGTTGCGCTTTGGCCTCAGTTGCCCAGCATCCTGACCGACTCACATTCGTGGGTGCGATCGACATGACCGCTACCAATCCTGTTGTTGCCCTCACCGATCTCGTGGCTGATGCTGACTCCAATGGCACCCGGATCGCTGGGATCAGGCTCTTCGCGGTTGGCGGTGATGATCCCGAATGGTTAGGCGACGAGCGCCTGGGGGACGTGATCGACGCCGCGACCGCACATGGGATCACCGTGGTTCCCACTTTGTTCGCTCGCCATCTCGACGCGTTCCGCGCCGCCCTCGATACGCGTCCCGACGCCGTCATCGCGCTCGACCATTGTGCATTCCCGGATATGGCCGAGGGCGGTCGCGCGTCGGGTCATGCTTCGTTACTCACGCTTGCGCGCTATCCGAACGTGTCGCTGAAAGTCACGTCGTATGTGCTCGAGATGGCCGACCGCGATGATCACGACCCGGCGCCGTACATCGAGACGCTCGTCGAGGCATTCGGCACCGACCGGCTCTGCTGGGGATCAGACCATCCGCAGGACCAGCGCCACAGTTACGCCGAGAAGGTCGCTCTGGCCCGCACGGCCACGCGGAATCTCACCGTTTCCGAGCGCGACGCATTCTTCGCGACTACTGCACTGCGTTTGTTCTGGCCCTGACCTGTTGCGTTTAGTGCAGTGCTGAACGGAACTTCGCTGCGACGTCGCTGTACAACGCAAGTGACTCGTCGTAGCCCATGACCGCAGGAACGGTGATGCGCAGATCGGTGACGCCCGCATCAATCAGCGGAGCCGACGCTTCGAAGGTCGCCGTCAGATCGAGATTGCCATCGGCATCGCGAACCGGAATGGCGTGTCCCTGGATTTGGAACGACGGATCGCCACCAGCCGCTTCCACGGCGGCGCGCAACCTCGGGATCGCTCCAACAAGATCGGCGCCATCGGGGCCCCACGGAATCCAACCGGTCCCGTAATCAGCGAGGCGGCGCACGACGCGCTTGTTGATCGTGCCGCTCACCCAGATCGGAACGCCGCCGGCCTGACGCGGTTTCGGCATTTGGTGGATCCTGTCAAACGTGAGTTCCGGTGACGTGTAGGACGCGACCTGTTCGCGCCACAGCAACTGACATACCTCGATGGTGTGATCGAGAAGACGTCCGCGGTTTTCATAATCGAGACCAGCCGCTACGTATTCGTCACGCTGCCATCCCACACCGACACCGAGTTCGAGACGGCCGTTAGTGAGCACGTCGATGGTTGCTGCCGTCTTGGCCAGAACAACCGGTGTGCGCAACGCGGCGATCAGAATCGCCGTGCCAAGACGAATCCGTTCGGTGAGCGCGCCAATTGCGGTGATGACCGTGAGAGGCTCGAGCCAATGCCCGTCGGGGCTCGTGGGCTGCTTGCCACCCATCGTGCCGCCCTTCTTGGGATCGCCATACGCCTCGAGATCCTCACCGAAGGCCACGTGATCGGAGAAAACGACACGATCGATGCCAGCCGCATCGGCGGCACGGGCCTGATCGATCAGGAACTGCCAGCTGCCCGGATCATCCTCTTGGAAGGTGCGCAACTGAATAGAGATTTGTGGCTTCGTCATGGGTACAGACTGCCACGCTCCTGTCGCCCCGGCACGAGGATCAGCACGGGGGTCGGCTCATGGGTCAGACTGCTACCCATCATGAAACGTCTTGGAATTCTCGCCACCGGACTCGCAGCGATTGCGATTTCTATTGTCACCCTCTCGTCGACGGCATCCTCGTCCTCCACCCCCGGAGCGACTCCCGTCCTCGGCTACACGGTCATCGACAACAACGACGGCACTTGCGATCTCAACTCGATCGATCTCACCACCGGTCAACTGACCGATCTTCCTGCCCCCTCGGCCCCGACGGCGTGTTCTTCGGACCTTGCCGTTGCTCCCAACGGAACCGTGTATGGACTCGACGGCGATCACTTCAACTTCAACGGACCCCTTTCACTCGAGCCAGCTCGCGACTCCCAGGGCAGTCCCCATCTCATCGAATACGACGATGATGGCTACGCATCGATCACCATTCTTACGAACGACGGAAATTTTCTGACCGGCCTTCGACAAGGCGGCATCGCAATCACCGCCGACGGAACGATCTACGCCCAGATCCAAGACGCAACACTGTGCGACAACATCATCAATATTCCCGGATCGCTCTATCCTTCCGACTCCATTCCCCCCGTGTGTCTGTTCACTATCGACCCCGTCACTGGCGTCACAACGCTCGTCGGCCCAGCGAACCAGTTCCCGGTCATGTTGGTCGGGTTGACCTCATGTGCGTCAGCGATGCGGACAATGGGCCCCGGCCTCAACGACCTCACCGCTCTTCCGAACCAACCCGCATCGCTGATGCTGACCTGGTCAACTGTGGACATGTCAACCGGCGCAGTCGTCCCCGATGCTGGCCAGTCGCCACCGCCGGCTTACGACTGCGCAACCTCGGGCGACACCGTGTTTGCGCTCGACTCGCATAGCGGTTCCAATCAGCTCGGCACTATGGATCTCACGACGGGTGTCTTCACTCCGACGATTGCGCTGAGCGATCCTGACGCCTTCATCTCTTGGTACTCCTTTGCGGTTGCCACGCCAGCCGCACCGGCAACAACCACCACCGCGGCGATCGAACCATCAGTTCCGGAGTTCACCGGCTGACCGAATGTCCTCTCGACTGCACACCTGATGCCGCTACCGCCCGTGATGTTCCACTAGAACTTCGCGATGATTCCGCTCTGGGCTGAAGCTGCCGGCTACGCAGCAGCGGTCATGTCGATCACGAGTGCCTCAAGTCATGTCACCCGTTTCGCGCGTGTTCGCAGCGCCCAAGGGGTGGCCACCGGCACCTGGCTTCTGATGTCACTTTCGACCGTGGCGTGGTTCGCCTACGGCATCGGCATTCGTTCACCCCAGCAGATCGTGGCGAACGGTTCGTGGATGTTCGTGATCATTCCGCTGACGTGGCTCATGCTCCGTAACCGCAGTCGCAGCGCGGCCGTATCCGGAATCGTCGTCATTGGCGCGACCCTGGTTTTCTTCATCGCTCTCGGTTACGTGTGGCCGGCGATCCCGGGCTGGATCGGAGCCCCCGCGAGTTTGCTGATGACCGTCCCTCAGATCCGGTACAGCCTTCGCCATGGTCGAGGGCCGGGCGTGTCGCTCGTCGCGTGGGTGACCATCTCGATCTCGGCATTCCTGTGGTTCGTCTACGGCGTCGGGGCCGGCGAAGTTCCCGTGTTCGTGAACTCCTTCATGCAGACGATTCTCTCGTCGACCGTCGTGGTCGTCCTACTCGCCCGCCCAACTTCTCTAGAGCCGACGGGCGATGCTGACCTCGTGTCCGGCCGGATCAGTGACATGGAAGTAACGCTCGCCCCAGACCGCATCTGACGGCGCCAACGTCGGTTTGTAGGCCGCGTCGACAAGTCGGTCGTACGCGGCATCGACATCGTCGACCCACACGATGAAGCGGCCCCACTTCACGGCAGGCGGCATCCATCCCTCGTCGAGTTGGAGATTGAGGAACGCGCTCGATCCGATCCTCATCGACGTGAACGACGCGTCAGCACCACCGAAAGCGAGTTCGAACCCAAGGGTGTCGTAGAAGGCAACCGATGCCTTCATGTTGTCGGTCATCAGTGTGACCGCGCTCAGCGATTCGATAGGGCTCGTCGACATGCGCCCATCCTGTCGCACATGCCGGGTACTGCGTTTCCTGCAGCGCTTGGCAACAGCCAAGGCGACCGAATCCGCTGGTGTCGGTCTCGGGCGCGAGACACACGTGCGCACATCGCGCATCGTGGGTCAGGCGCTCACTCTCGACGGTGCTGTCGTTCACGCCAGCGCCTTCGCTCTCGCCACATAACGGCGGGCAGGTTCAGCGGGACCCGGTTGTGGGTCGTCCCCGGCGAATGGCGGAGGGGGCGGCCCGCTTTCGCGTCCGCAGGTAACGTTTCGAAGCGGCGAAGTTGCACATGAGCAGCAGCAACCGGCGATTGACGGCGAAAGGTTTCCGATGTTCGAAGGATTCAGAGCGAAGCGGGCTGCGGCGAAGGCGGCGCGTGAACAGAAGGCCGAACAGGCCCGGGCGGCGAAGGCCGAGCTCGATAGAGCCAGCCGCATCAAGCCCGCGCAAGACGAACTCGATGTGGCCGAGACCCGCCTCGAAGCGGTCGACACCTTCTTCGGTCTCACCGGTCCCGATCTTCCCGATGACATGGGCGTCATCCTGAAATCTGACGAGGCGCTGTATTGCCTCGTCACCGGAGCGGTGCTCATCGAGCCGAAGAAGGGTTCCGGCCAATGGCAGGGACGCAGCCAAGGCGTTTCGATGCCGATTCCCGGCACCCGCCTGCGCTATCGGATCGGGGCCAGCAAGGGTTCATTCCAGCAGGGCGAGGAAACACCGACACCCATCGACGAGGGAACGTTCGTCGTCACCGACAAGCGCGGGATCTTCACCGGACAGAAGCAGTCGCGCGAGTGGACCTGGTCGAAACTCCTCGGTGTCACCCATTACGAACCGGGATGGACAGCAATGGCCGTGTCGAATCGTCAAAAGATCTCGGGTGTCGGCGTCGATTCCGCCAACGTTGAGCACATGCGTTTTCTCATCGAACTCGCCGTGGCGCGCGCCACGGGATCATCGATCGACGATCTGCGCAGTGACGCACTCGCCGATGTCGCCGAAGCGCGCGCCGCTCTCGCAGCGCTGGGCCCTGCGGCGATCACCCCACCGCCGCCGCCGCCTGCCCCGCCGACGCTCTAGAAGCACTTGTCTAGCTGATCGGTCGCAACGCTGGGCCGGACGAATTCCCGACCTGCCCTGAGTTGATTCGGCCGGCCTTCTGCTCTCTGGCAACAGGGGCGGGAGGCCGGCCGCTTCGCGTCCCGCCTCAAGTCCACACTCGGGGCCTGCGGGTTCTACGCTCAATCGGTTAACCATTCTCTCTTTCGGAGCTCAACCACCATGTCGATCGCCATCACCGAAGACCATCGCATCCTCGCTGAAGTCACCGCTGATTTCCTCGAGCGTCACGATTCGAAGGGCGCGGCCCGCGACCTGCTCGAAGCAGACGCCGACGCACTTCCCGCGTATTGGGAGCAACTGCGTGAACTCGGCTGGCTTGGCCTTCATGTCGACGAATCACTCGGTGGTTCCGGGTTCGGGATGTCCGAGCTTGTTGTCGTTGTCGAGCAACTCGGCATGGGTCTCGCATCCGGACCGTTCGTGCCCACCGTGATCGCCAGCGCCACCATCGGTGCCACAGCCGCCGATGACATTGCCGCTCGCTTCCTTCCCGGTCTCGCCGACGGTTCGGTTGTTGCCGGCATCGGTGTCGACGGCGACGTCACCGCTTCAGGCTCAACCATTTCGGGCACAGCGAACACCGTGCTCGGCGCGGAACTCGCCAACCTTCTAGTCGTCTCAGTCGGCAACGACATCGCCATCGTCGATCGCACCGCAACCGGCGTGACCGTTACGACTGCCAAGAACATCGACCCGACCCGCCGCTGTGCGCATGTCACGTTCGACAACGCCGACGCCGTCATCGTCGCTGGCGGAAATCAAACGCTTCTCGACATGACTCGACTTCTGCTCGCCGCTGAAGCAACCGGCGTCGCCCGCGCCACCACCAACCAGGCCGCCGATTACGCCCGCCAGCGCGAGCAGTTCGGCCGGGCCATCGCCATGTTCCAAGCCGTCAAGCACATCTGCGCCAACATGGTCGTCGAAGCCGAGATCGCAACCTCCGCCGTGTGGGACGCAGCCCGCGCCGCCGCTGGCGGTGGCGACGAGTTCTCCTACGCCGCCGCAATGGCCGCGACGCTCGCCACCAACGCCGCCGATCGCAATGCGCAGATGAACATCCAGGTGCACGGCGGCATCGGCTTCACGTGGGAACACGACGCGCACATGTACCTGCGTCGTGCGCTCGCCATCGAGGCGATCATCGATCCGTCGCACGCCGCCACGAACGTCACCGATCATCTCCGCAACGGCGTGAAGCTCACCCGCGCTGTTGAGCTTCCGCCCGAGGCCGAGGCCTACCGTGACGAAGCACGTGCCGCCATCGACGCAGTCAAAAACCTTGAGGGCAAAGAGCGCACGCAAGCGCTCGTCGCCTCCGGGTACGCCGTTCCGCATTGGCCCGCCCCATGGGGTCGCGGTGCGAGTGCGACCGAGCAGCTCGTCATCGAAGAAGAGTTCAACCGTGCCGGCGTGAAGCGTCCGTCGTACCAAATCACCGGTTGGGTCATCCTTACGCTCACCCAGTACGCCAATGACGATCAGGTCGAACGTTGGATCAAGCCCGCCCTCAACCAGGATCTCATCTGGTGCCAGTTGTTCAGCGAGCCCGACGCTGGTTCCGACGCTGCCGGCGTGAAGACCAAGGCCACCCGCGTCGACGGTGGCTGGTTGGTCAACGGCCAGAAGGTCTGGACCAC
>CAMCTY010000013.1 GCA_945878725.1 Bifidobacterium breve
GTAGCGCCACTTGGATGGATAAAGCTCCAGCGGGTCGCGGGCCATGCTGAACACGATCGGATTGCGGAAGGCGAGCAGATTGACGGCGGTGAATCCGTAATGCCCGGCAATGAAGCGGAACGAAAGGAGTCGGGCAAGGGGAAGCGCAAGTAATTCGGCAAGAGATCGCTGTGAAAATGATGCGAGGGTTGGCAGATGACTTGAGATGGCTCGGTTGAGTGTCGTGCCGGCAGTTTTCGGAATGTGGATGTGGATCAGCGGCCGAATGGTTTTGTCGGTCTGCTTGAGATCTTCCAAACCCAGGACCGTGTTGAAAAACGGATTTCGGGTCCACTGATACTTGAACTCGTCTGATGCCATCCACGATGAGACGAGGTGATGGAAGTTCCCCGAGCGTTCCAAGAACTCAATCTCGTCACGACTTTGTTGAAGTTGCTTCTCGTCGTCAATCGACGCGTCGGAAGGGCTGCGCCCGAGAAACTCAAGGCGGAACCGGGTGAGTTCACGGGCACTCATCGAGTGACGGGGCTCTGTGCTCACGTGGTCTAGGTTCCTCAATAACGAGATAGACCGTCAAATCGTGGAATTGTTTAGGGCGTGAGCAACAGAATCAGTCGCCATCGACGCTCTAGAGCTGGGCTAGGGCTGCTGTTCATCGTTTGCGTGGTGATGTCCTGCGGGGGAGACGCGGCGATGTCCTCTGGAGCAGAAGAAGATCCGACGACCTATGTGGCCCCGACTGTGGCCATAGCAACGACGACGACGACGAAACCTCCGATCACAGTGGTTCTTGGGCCCGAGTCTTTCGCGGCTACCAACGCGCTCATGACCTCGCGAATCGCCGTCGCCGGGCTATCCGGCGGGTTCGTTTGGGTTGTCCGATCCGGTCAGGTTGTTCACGAACAACAGGTCGGTTCGGTGAGCGGATCCACGGTTCTCTCTGTTGCCTCATCGACGAAATGGTTGACGGCGGCCACGCTCATGTCGCTCGTCGACGATGGACTCGTTGGCCTTGATGATCCCGTGGCGAAGTGGCTTCCGGAATTCTCAGCCACCGGTCCCGCAATCACGGTTCGCCAACTCCTTACCCACACCTCTGGGGTGCGTGACAATGCGTGCCAGGGCAACGGCACGGCGCTGGCTTCGTGTGTCCGGTCCATTGCGGGGTCGGCCAGAGAATTTTCTCCGGGCGCAAAGTTCTCGTACGGAAACTCTGACTTCCTCGTGATCGGTCGTGTCGTGGAGGTAGCTGGTGGCGCCGATTTTGCGACGGTTGTTCAGCAGCGACTCACCGGCCCATTGGCGATGACGGCCACAACATGGCCGGGTGCTCCGATGGCGACGAATCCCGCTTTCGGTGTGCGTGTGAGTATCGACGATTACGGACGCTTTCTCGACATGGTGTTGCACCGGGGTGTATTTGAGGGTCAACGGATTCTTTCGGAAGCGGCAGTGGCGGAACTGATCGGCAATCAGGTTCGCGACTACGACGTGACTGGTGATTTCGCCGTAGGCATTACGAAGATTCCGCGTTATGCGCTGGGTGCATGGCCGGATGTCGTTGACGCATTCGGCGGCACTGTCGTGGTCAGCGGCAACGGAGGAATGGGCTTCTACCCGTGGGTTGATTACGCGACGGACAGTTACGGAATCATCGGCGTTCAGGATGAACGAGGAGCACGCCTTGCGGTCCCTGCGTCGCAAGCGGTTGCGATCTCAGCCCGCAGTGTTCTATCCGGCCAAAATTAAGCGAGCCGAAATCTGCTCGAGGTCGAAGCACCCGCCGCATCAGCTAGGGCACGATGAACCGGTGTGTAGGCGGGGAATAGGGCTGCCCGGTTGGGTGTCGACTGCGACACTGCCAGTCAAAATACAAACATCTGGCCTCTAGGGTGATGCCGTGTCTGACAATCAGAATTCTGGTCCTTCCGATTCTTCATCAGTTCGTTTGCGAACAACGACTGCATTTCTCGCGATTGCTGCCGGCTTGATCAGTTTTTCGAGCCTTGAGTACATGCTGGTGGAGATCCAGGAGAACTTTTCGATGTCTCCCGAAGCGACGATCGTGGTTACTCAGATCGCTGCTGGGGCAAGTTTGTTGGTGGTATTCCTTGCTGGTGCCCTCGCCGATCGGCTGGGTGATCGGCGATTGCTTTCGTGGGCCAGCGCAGCCTTTTGTGTTGGTGCAGTCGTCGTCGGTCTGTCGTCTCATCAGCTCACCTTGATCGTGGGCCTCTCGATCGGCGGCATCGGATCGGTCACCATGGCAATCGTTGGCCTCTCTGTTCTCAACAAGACCTTTCCGGATCGGGCGCAGCGTGCTCGAGCGTTTGGTCTCTTCGCGGTGATCGCGCCTTTGGTGTCAATCGTCATCCCATTGCTTTCGTCGGCGATCATTCCGCACTCAAGTTGGCGACTCGTCACGGTTGTGTGGGTTGCGGTTGGCCTTGGCACATCGCTGCTTGTTCGATGCACGCTGTCAAGCGACAGTGGGCACTCTCTTCGTACTGAGCTACTCACTCCGACATTGGCGGGTATCGCGCTTTCGGGAATTGCCTTGGCGTTCTCGTTCGCCAGCATCGGTCTGAACAACTCCAGTCGTTATCCATATGGAATGGTCAGCGCTGGCATTGGGATCGTTGCGGTAATTAAGTTGATACTCGCCATGCGAAAAAAGGCGAGACCTACTCTCGATCTGCGCACACTGCGCAGCCGCGGTTCGTTCCCAATTCTTGGAGCGCTGTTTCTCGTCAACGGAGTGAATCTCTTCTTCTTCACGTATCTGCTCTTGCAGTACCGCTATCACCAAACGTTGTTTGAAACGGCCGTAATCCTGATCCTTCCGCAAGCGGTTGCGGGAGCGGCAGCGGTAGCCGGCGGTCGCTTGAGTGCTCGTTTGGGTAGTTGGAGAGTCGCGGCATTCGCCCTCTTCGGTGCCGCAGTGCTTTCGTTGGGGGCTCTTCTGGTTGGGGCGGAATCGTCAGCTTGGGCGCCGGTGATCTTCCTGACGATTGCCGCAATTCCGATTTCTGTTTCTGTTGGGCCGCTCACGCAGGCCTTCATGGAGCTGGCCCCTGAAGACGGCGTTGGTTCAGCTTCGTCACTGCGTAACGCGACGGTGAATCTGGGTATTGCTATTGCTGGTCTCATCTCCGGAACAGTGATCTTCAACGATATGGACCGTGACACCGCCTTAAATCTCGAGGCATATCGCCAACAGGCCAATGCATTTCACCTTGCCGGAGTCTTCTGTTTCTTCTCGTATCTCGCCGCCGCGCTGCTTGTTGTTCTCTACGCCCGGCGTCGCGGAGCCTCAGTAACCAATGCCGCGACTCACTGAGGACTGGGGGCAGTCTTCAAGCCTGTGATCCCATGTGTCCGTTGGGTGCGATGGTGAGCCGGTCTATAGGCGGGGTTCTGTCCGGCGCCTCCCGGCGCTTGTGTGACCATCCATCTATGCGGCCTACCAGCGGATTGTCTGTCCCGAGGGACTGACGGGGCGGACCACCCGTACCCGACATGCGGCCTTGCTCCTGGTGGGGTTTGCCTAGCCATCCGGGTCACCCCGGATGCTGGTGCGCTCTTACCGCACCGTTTCACCCTTACCTGTGCCCGGCGAACCGGGCCATCGGCGGTTTGTTCTCTGTGGCACTTTCCTGTGGGTCGCCCCAACTGGCTGTTAGCCAGCACCATGTCCTGTGGAGCCCCGACCTTCCTCAGACCGGTTCATGCCGAAGCAATCCCGACCCGCGGTCACCCGACCGACTCACCATCGCTCTTTCAGTGTGGCATGTGTCCGGCATGAACGCTCCATGCCCGGCCACTACGACTCGTGAGCCTTAGGCGGTGACGTAGCCCTTGGGATCGATGGCAAGGCGAGTAGGCATCGTGGCCAGAGGAACGACCGTGTACCCGAGGGCCGCGTTGAGGATCGCGATGTGACGGGCCTCTACGGCTCCGATCGACATTGACGCCTGACGCAGCAACGGAAAGGTGAGCACAAAGCTGGCCTTGGTGTAGGTCTGTGCTGCGATTGTCTCGACCTCACGGGCAAGCACGAGCACGCTCTTTTCGTCAGTGAGTTCGGTGAGTGCCTTGTCGACGGTGTTCTTCATCAGGTACTCGTTGGCGGTCGTTACGACGGTGCCACCGGAGGCTTTGATCGGAGCATCAAGAGAAGCTCCGTGCTCGCGGTGCTGGGATTGGAACAGTTTCATCATGTCGACGAGCGACGCGGTCTTCACGAGACCTGAGTCGATGGCCTTTTGGTAAACGTTGACGGCAAGAACTTCGATCGACTGCGCGGTACGCAGCAAGATTTGGTTGGTTGCTTCGCTACCGGGTGCAGTCGTGGTCGTAACTGACGGCTTGGGAAGCGTGCTTCCGGTGACGGCTGTCTGCTGCTTCGCCTTCTTGCACGCAGCAAGGAAGGCACTGCCGGCGAGTACCGAACCGCCCACGAGGAATGCACGTCGTGCCGGAAGGCCGAGGAAGTGCGCTTTTTCGTCGTCGGTTGCATTGGTCTCGGGATCGAGGATGATCTCGAGGGCTTCATTCCATGCGGGCATGGCGTCGTTGTGCTCGGTGTCGGACTCGCGCAGTTGGCGGCGAATCTCATCGGAGCTGAAATCGTTGCGATCGTTTGTCATTGTCGTTCTTTCTGCGTCGTTCTTTCTGCGTCGTTCTTCTGGCCCGGACTCAGCGGACCGGGAATGCGGCTTGGGTGAGGGCGCCTGTTGTCGATGCGAAGGCGGGAAGCCATTGCGACGTGGGCTGGCCGGCATCGAACCCGATAGCGGCGGCCTCCTGCCCGTTCACCGGGCAGACAATCGCGATCTGCTCGGCGACGTGCCATGACTGGGCCTGACCGAGGGCTGAGAGCATGGTGGACGAAAGGTTCTCTTCGAGCGTTTGGACTACGCCGAGAAGGCCGGCTTCGCTCGTAGCGGCAGCGATGTTGCCGTCAGTTTGTGCCTGGAGCGTCGAATTGATCGGCACGATCGTGGCCGAGGGGAGGATCGCTGCGAGAGCAACACCCTGATCGTGGTGGAGGCGGGCGAACAGTCGCAGGCGCTGGGCCGTCGGGGAGGTGACGAAGGCGACTTCGGCCGCGCTGTAGAGAGATTTCTCGGCGGCGTACTCGAGGCTCGCAAGGAACGTAAGCAGTTCTGCATCGGTCGCGCTGATGTTGGCGTCGGGAGTGGCGGCTTTGACGACGCCGGTGAGCGCCGTGCCGGTTACGGCGAGGGCGCCGACTGCAGCGGCGCCGAGCCCGACGGTGCGCATGAATCCACGACGGGACGACGCAGCCTCAGGGGCATCGTGCGAGCCGGTCTGGTCAACCGGAACTTGAGAACTCATCGACATGTTGTTTCCTCGGGGGTGTTGTCGGATAACGGTGGAAGGCTGTCAACGTGCTCAGCGCACAGTGACGGTTCCCTTCAGGGTGTTGCGGAGGGTGCAGTAGTACGGGTACTCGCCGGGCGAGCTAAACGTACGCGTGTAGGTAGCAGCTTTGCCGATGAGGGGCGACTGAATCACATTCGGGGTCGCGGAGACGAGGAGATGGGGGTTCACGTCCCCGTTTATCCACATTACGGAGCCTCCCACGGCGACCTCGACACTACGCGGATCGAACTGTCCGTCGGTGATCCAGACGGTCACTGCGATGGGGGCCGGTTCGGTAATCGAGGTGGTCGGATACTGAGACGAAGGGCTATCGGGGTTATCCCCGCAGGAAGTAAAGGTGACGCAGAGCAACACCGCCAAGACCCCGAGCCCGAGTTGTGACCGGCGGCGCATGGAGGCCCGAGCGGGCGAGCGAGTGAGAGCTGGTCGATTCATCGTGTTCAGAAATCCAGTCCGGAAAGTTCCGGGTACCACTCCCGAGCGCGATCGACAGCCCGAGCCCAACGATCCCGATCAAGTGGAGCGTTCGGCTCGATCCGTCGACTCGGCTGCCAAGCATTCGCAACATCGTCCCAGCCCGACCATGTTCCGATGGCGAGGCCAGCGAGGAATGCGGCCCCGAGCGTTGTCGCCTCAAGGACCGGGGAAACTTCGACGGGACGGGAGGTGGCATTGGCGAGCGCCTGGACGAAGGTCGGGTTGGCGCTCATTCCTCCATCGACGCGCAACTCGGGAATCGATAGCGCTGCGTCCGCTTCGGTGGCGGCGACGAGATCAGCACCGCGATGAGCGATGCCTTCGAGAACTGCGCGCACGATGTGCGCACGCCCCGAGCCACGGCTGATTCCGAATAATGCGCCGCGTGCCCCATAATCCCAATGCGGCGTGCCTAATCCGAGCAGAGCTGGAACGTACACAACCCCTTCGGAGTCATCGCAGGCCGAAGCGACTTCGTGCGACTCGGCAACGGTGTCGATGATGCCGAGATCATCTCGCAACCACTCAACGTTCGTGCCGGCCGAAAGCATGATCGCCTCGATACCCCACACGAGTTCATCGCCTCGACGCCACGCCACCACCGGGAAGGTTCCTGATGGACCGCGGGTGGCAAATGAGGGTCGACGGGTTCCGACAACGAGGTCGAGCATGCCGCCGGTTCCGAAGGTGATCTTGGCCGGCCCTGGTGCCACACAACCCTGACCGATGAGCGACGCCTGCTGATCGCCAGCGATCCCGCAGATCATCGGGGCACCCGGTAGTGCCGTTGCCGCCGCGATGGGTCCGCTCGAATCGACGATGCGCGCCAGCGACGATTCCGGGATGCGGAGTTTGTCGAGAATTGTTGTGTCCCAACCGCTGGCGTCGGCGTGCATCAACCCGGTTACGGCGGCGTTCGACGTGTCGGTGACGTGGGCGTTGCCTTCAGTGAGGTTCCAGACAATCCACGAGTCCACGGTTCCGACACACAGATCGCGGTTTCGGTCCGGATCGGCGGCATCAAGAAGTGCGGTGAATTTGGTTGCCGACTGGTTCGGCGCAAGCCGAAGGCCATCAGCCTGGAGCACCAAACACTCGCCGAGGGTTCGCAGGTCCTGCCAGCCGAGTCCGTTGGCCACGGGTACGCCGGTCGCCCGATCCCAGACGATGGCCGATGCGCGTTGATTGGCAATGCCGACAGCGTCAACTGGTCCGTGCTCGGCGAGCACTCGTCGGGCTAAACCAAGCGCCGCATCGGCCATTGCCGTTGCATCGAATTCGACGAGACCGGGAGCCGGCGAGAGTGGCAGAACTTCGAGATGATGCTCGACGACGATGATGGCATCGTCGCGCACAACCGCAGCCCGAACTCCGGATGTGCCGATGTCGATGACAAGAATGCTCATGCAATTTCTCCGGTCATCTCGACTTGGCCGCGTCGTTGGCGCTGCGCCAGAGCGCAACATACGCGCCGATTGTGCCGAGCGAGGAGAACATCAGCCCGAACAGGACGATGCCGATCGGATTGGGAATTTCGAGTGTGCCGATCAAGTAGACGAGTTGGGCGCCGACGAAGGTGATGAGACCGGCCGCTGCGCCGTGCATGAGTGCATGCGATGGCATCGGGCGGGCGGCGGCATAACCGGCAAGGGCGCCGGCGAAGAAGACGATTCCGAGCATGACTCCTTTCAATGCGCTGTCTGCGAAGACGGTCTGTTGAAGGATCGCGGCCGGAAGGGCAAAAAAGAGTCCCGACATCGCGCCTGAAACGATGACTCGGCGATCGAAGACCTTGTCGCTCATTGGTCGGCTCCTGATGTGACCGGAAACGGTGCGGGGCCATATGGATTCGGCAATCCAAGTTTCCCGGGGTTCAGTACGCCGGTTGGATCGAGCGCAGCCTTGATCGCATGGAGAGCCTGCGTACCTCCGTCACCAAGGGCCTCGGCCATGAACCGTGCCCGGTTGATGCCGATGCCGTGATGGTGGCTGAGGGAACCGTCGCATTCGAGTCCGGCGCGGGCGCCAGCATCCCAACACGCCGTGTAAAGCGCGTCTGTGGCGATCGCATTGTTCTCGGAAGGTTTGCCAGCGAAGGTGAAGTAGAGGCAGGCGCCATCGGAGTAGCTATGCGAGAGATGCGCCGAGGCGGCGAGGACGCCGGGAACCGAAGCGATCGCGTCGCGCACGGTGACGTAGAGATTTGGGAGATCTGTCCACGAAACGGTGAGCTCCATCGTGTCGACGACGAAGCCCTTCGAGATCAATGCCTCAAGGGCGGACACATCGTTGCGATGGCCCAACCATTTTTCGACAAGAGCGTCATCAAGTCGGATTGTGCCGGCGCACTCCTGCTCGGTGATTTGAGCTGCGGCGTCAACCACTACTGGATCGCCTTCGTCGAACACGAGCAGCACGGCAACATCGCCAGTTCCGTAGCTGCGGTTGGCTTCGGCGGCGTCGTACAGGCGAAGGGCGGCAGGAGCGAGACCGCGCTGCACGATACGCCGGCACGCGTCGGCGCCTTCTTCGAAACTGGGGAACGACCACGCTGAACGGGCTTCGCCTTCGGGGATGTTCCAGGCGCGAAGTCGGGCTGCAGTGATGACGCCGAGGGTTCCTTCGGATCCGACGAACAGTTGGTTGAGATCGGGACCGGCCGCCTGTCGGGCGTGACCGCCGGTCTGCACGAACGTTCCGTCGGCAAGCACGATGTCAAGACCGACGACGATGTCCTCGATCTTTCCGTAACGATTCGAGAGTTGTCCGGCTCCTCGACACGCAAGCCAGCCGCCGATTGTCGAGAGGCTTACCGACTGTGGCCAGTGACCAACGGTGAGTCCGTGCGCAGAGCGAAGCTCGGCTTCCATGAGATCGCCGAACGTGCCAGCCCATACGTCGACGATGCCCGATTCCTGATCCACAGAGCGGATGCCAGTGAGCGCGCACATGTCGAGAATCACGCCGCCGAATAACGGTACGGAGCCGCCGACGACACCACTGCGGCCAGCTGCCGGTGTGACCGGAATTCCAGACGCATTGCAGAGTCGCAAGATCGTGGAGACCTGTTCGACTGTTGTGGGCTGCACGACGGCCGCGGCCAGTGAACCGACTTGGTTGTCTGCTGCCCATGTCATGGCCAACGGCCACCAGTCACGACTCGACTCGGAGAGCGTTGCCGGATCTACCGAGACGTGCGCTCCGGTGGCCTCGAGGTCACGGATGAATTCGGCGTTGAGCCCAATTGTCGAAGAGACAAAGTGGGCTGTTGTCGAAGCAGCTCCATCGCCGCCGAGTTCGATCGGTGGCGTCGGTCGTCCCGGGCCGATGGTCGTCACGAACCCATCGCCGTGTCGAGCAAAACCTCAGGCAGGCCGGGGGCGGTTCGTTCTTCGCTGATCTGCGCGACGTACTCATCGACCCGGCGACGTTGTTCCGCGTCATCCCATCCGAGTTCTGGGCCGATGAGGGCAGCGACCGAGGGGGCTGCCGCCGCGGAATCATCACGGGCGAGGAGTCGGGCGCGGGTACGTCGACTAAGGATGTCGTCGATCGTGAGGGCCATTTCGTAGCGCACGGCGAAGATCGCTTCGGCCCGCAGATACGGAAGACCGGGTACCAGTGGGGCGGCGAGGTCGGGATCACTCTCGGCAAGAGCGAGAACAGCTGCGGTGTCCGAGCCATATCGATCGGCGAGATGGTTCACGACATCGGCGCCGAGGGGGGAGAGGGTGGCCGCTTGTGAGACCAGTTGGTCATAGCCGTCGGCACCATGGAGTTCGAGGCGCTTGGTTCGACTTTTACGATGCAGATTCGACAACGCTTTGCGGTCGAGGACATGTTCGACGATCTCGTCGACGGCGTCAGCGGCCATCTCCCGGTAGGTCGTGAGTTTTCCGCCGGTGACGGTGACAACGCCGGCATCAGAACGGTTCACGCTGTGGCGGCGGGAAAGATCGGCGGTGCGGCCCGATGCTTCGGGATCGGCGACGAGCGGACGCAGGCCGGCCCAAGTGCCAACGATGTCGGCTTCGGTGATCTCCGTCGTCACGGAACCGTTGATCGCCCGAAGGAGATACTCGATGTCCTCAGCGGTGCACTGCGGATCATCGGCGGGGCCTTGGTAATCGGTGTCGGTGGTTCCGACGAACGAGAAGTCACCCCACGGAACGACGAAGACCGAGCGTTTGTCACCCGGAACGGCGATAACGGCCGCGATCTCGTTACGGATCTTGTGCCACGGCAGCGTGATGTGGATGCCTTTTGCGGGGCGGATGGTGCGCGGTCGGCCCGGTTCGTCGAACGAGCGCACATCGTCAGCCCAGACTCCGGCCGCATTGATGATCGAATCGGCAGTGACGCTGATGGTGCGGCCATCGGCAACGACATCAACACCGCAAACTTTGCCGCTGTCGTTCTTCCGCACCGATGTGACGGCAGCGTCGTTGACCACGACCGCCCCGAATTCAAGTGCCGCAGTGCGGGCGACGGCAACGCACAGTCGCGCGTCATCGGCTCGGGCGTCGTAATACAGATAGGAAGAAACGAGATTCTCGGGAGGCAGCGTCGGGAAGTACTCGAGGGCCTTGTCTTTGGAGAGGCGCTTGTGCACTTTGCCGATGCGGAGGCCTCCGGTGAAGTCGTACATCCACATGGCGGTGCCCATTGCCCGTGCGAGCTTGCGGCTCACAACGCCGTTCTTCGAGAAGATCGGAATGAGGAACGGCAGAACCTTGACGAGATGCGGGGCGTTGCGGCGCAGGATCTGACGCTCAGCGAGTGCTTCGTAGACAAGTCGGATATCGCCCTGTTGCAGATAGCGAAGACCACCGTGCACGAGTTTGGAGGACTTGGATGAGGTTCCCGAGGCGAAGTCGTGTCGCTCAACCAGGGCGGTGCGTAGACCCCGCGATGCCGCATCAAGTGCGCATCCGACCCCAGTAATTCCGCCGCCTACAACAATGACGTCGAAATGGGATTCTTCAAGCCTCTGAAGGGCCGACTGGCGATCAAATGTGCCGGGCATCATAAGGCCTGAGCCTAGGGCGACGACCCGGGTCCGGACCCATCGGAAGCGACGCCGGTCACCTCAGGTGCCGTGCCGAACCGGCAGAGCGTTTGCAATCCGCATGGTTCCTGACCAGCACAAAGGCAGGAAAGCTGCCGAAACTCGTTTTGTGTCGGCCCGTGGCCCGCGGCGATACTCAACTCTTCCCATTCGCCGACGGTCCGTAGGAGCCGAGTACTCCCGATGAAACAGCCTTGGCACTCTCAGGCCGCCTGCACGGGTCTCGACCCCGACATCTTCTACCCTCCGTCCGAGGATGATCTCGACACCGCACCAGCAAAACTGGTGTGCGCAGAGTGCTCGGTGCGCGAGCCTTGTCTTGAATTTGCACTCGCGGTCAGGGAGAAGGATGGCGTATGGGGCGGAGCCACGGAACGAGAACGACGTCGAATGATCCGGCAGCGTCGGCGTACGGCCTGAAACCATGACCGACCACTCGTTTGGTCGGGCCACCGACGCGGACAGCTTTGACGGCTGGTCCGTCGTCTTATCGACGCTGATGGCCGGAACGGGGCTCTCATCGCACCAAGCCGGGCTGGCGCTCGGCCAAATACTCGCCGGCGAGGCAACCGATGCACAGATCGGGGCTTTCCTCATCGCCTTGCGCATGAAGGGCGAAACCGTCGACGAAATCACCGGGATGGTCGACACGATGCTTGCGGCCGCAGCCCCGATTTCGTTGCCAGCCGGAATTGATCCCATCGACATCGTCGGAACGGGTGGTTCCCCGAGCCGTCGCGTCCATGCGCTCAATGTTTCGACCATGGCGAGTTTTGTTGCCGCCGGGGCCGGAGCGCGCGTCGTGAAGCACGGCAACCGAAAAGCTTCATCAACCTCGGGATCCTCTGATCTTCTCGAGGCACTAGGCATTGCCGTCGAGCTCGACGGTCCAGGGGTTGCGCGCTGTGTCGCCGAAACGGGAATCGGCTTCTGCTTTGCCCGATCGTTTCATCCCGCCATGCGCCATGCCGGCCCGGTCCGCACCCAACTCGGTGTGCCGACGGTGTTCAACTTCCTCGGTCCGCTCTCCCATCCCGCTGGCGTGCAGCGTCAGGTGATCGGCGTGAGCGATCGGACGACAGCTCCGATCGTGATGGGCACTCTGCAACGCCGCGGTGCGCCGCGGGCGATGGTTGTTGCCGGCGACGACGGAATGGACGAGTTCACGATTACGGGCGCGTCGACTGTGCATGAACTTCGCGACGGAGTCGTGACGACACGAAGCTTCGATCCAGGTGAGATTGGTATCGCCGTCGTGGATGCCTCGGCGATTGCCGGCGGCGATCCGCAAGCCAATGCGCGCATCGCCCACAGCGTGTTCGCCGGTGAAGCGGGGGCCTATCGCGACATCGTGTGTCTCAACGCCGCCGCTGGTCTTGTTGTTGCCGGGATTGCCGACGATCTCAGCGCCGGATTCGTACTTGCCGGGAATTCGATCGATTCCGGTGCGGCGGCAAACGTCCTCGCAAGATTGCAGATCGTCTCCAACGCTTAAGCCCTAGCGCGTTCGTTGTCCCGACCGAGTTGGGTTAACCCTCCCTTGGGAGCGAATGACGGAAGCTGGGGAAGCGCCGAAACGAAGATTCCGTCGCAATGATCGAGTGACAGCTGGTGAGCGCTTCGGTCGAGCCATGCCGCAACACAGTTGAGTTCATCGGCGAGTTCTCGATCGAGTGGGGGCAGTGTCGCCGGTTCGGCGAAAAGCTTTCCGATGATCACGCCTTCATCGTCGAAGACATCACCGGGGCCCCATGCCCGTACGAGTCGACCCTCTTCAAGTTCGGCACCGCCCTGGTCAGGTAGCTCGAGTCGCAAACGACCGGCATTACGGAGGCGATCGAATCGACGTTGTCTGCTCAGGGCGCTTGCGAGTGCGTCGGCGCGATCGCGCATGTCGGCCGCCTCCTCGAAGCGCTCCTCGTCGGCCAGCACGGCAATTCGCGCGACGAGCGGGGCGAGAAGGAGATCGGGCTCGGTTGTGAGGCCGCGCACTGTTCGCTCGACGACGCGGCGGTAGTCCTCGGGATCAACACCACCGGCACATGGGCACATCGATACGCCGAGTTGGGCGGCCGCGCACGGAGCGGAGCGCGATGGGTTACGTCCGACGCGTCCGGCGCATCGACGAAGGGGAACGGCGGTGTGAATCGCCTCGATCACCCGTTGTGCCATCGACCTCGATGACAGGGGACCGATGTAAAGACCTTGATCGTCTTTCGTCTCTTTGACGACAGAGAGCCTCGGGAATGTTTCGCCGAGCGTGAGTTTCACGTAGACGTATTTCGCCCAGTCCTTGGACTGGCGGTTGTAGCCGGGCGAGTACTTGTGAATGAGCCGGACCTCATGGACCGCCGCGGCAAGAGGATGCGGTTGGACGATGTGATCGATGCGAACGGTCTCGCGGAGCAACGCGCCCACCTTTCGGCGCTCGTCGCCAGAGAAGTAGGAACGGACGCGTGATCGCAGGTTGGTGGCCTTGCCGACATAGAGCACATCGCCGTGGGCATTTCGGAAAAGGTAGACACCGGGCGAGCGTGGGAGGTTCTCGGTGAGTCGAAGTTTGGACGCCTGTGCGTGGCCGGCCATTTTGGGCAGAGTAATGAGATCGTCGAGTCCGGTGACTCCGAGGCGACCGGCGCGCTCGATCAGCAGATGCAGGAGATCACCCGTGGTGAGCGCATCGTCGAGGGCTCGGTGCGATGGTCGATGTTCGAGCCGGAGTCGTTCCGCGAGTGTCCCCAACTTGCAGTTGGGTACTTCGTCGCGCACGAGTCGGCGAGCGAGTGCGACGGTGTCGAGAGATTGATTGCGCAGTCGCGGCCGCTCGTCGCGTTCGAGAGCGGCTTGGACGAACGACATGTCGAATCGCACGTTGTGGCCAACAATGACGGCGTCGCCAATGAACTCGAGCAGCGAAGGAAGCACGGCTTCGATGCGCGGCGCAGGCAGGACCATTGACTGGGTGATGCCGGTCAGGACGGTGATCTGGGGAGGAATTGCGCAGCCGGGGTTGACGAGCGTCTGGAACGTTCCGAGGCACTCGCCGCCCCGCAACTTCACTGCGCCGATCTCGGTGATTCCGCACGTGGCGGCCGACCCACCAGTTGTCTCAAGATCGATCACGCAGAACGTGACATCGCTCAGCGGCGTACCCAGATCGTCGAGAGTGAGCTGACTTGGCTCCACGGGCATGTCGACAGTCTGACCGAACATGCGTACGAAGACAAGCCTCGGTAAGATCGCCGCCGTGACTACCCCCCGATACCGCTGCACAGCGTGTGGCAACCTGACCCGGTTCGACGTGACTTCAACGAAGCAGACTCGGGCGTTCCACCATTACAGCGTCGGGGGCGAACTCTCGATCGAGGACGAGGAAGTTCTCGTCGAGTCGGTGGAACTTGTCGCCTGTCAGTGGTGTTCGAGCGATCGCTCTGTTGTGGCGCTTACTCAAGCGGAAGCCGAAGCGGTCGATGCCGCCGGGGGCATTGCCTGAGATTCAGGCCCAACCGCCGGCGTACGAGATGTACTGGCCGGTGGTGAAAGTGCTGGACCCATCGAGGAAGACGCTGCAGAACGATGCGAATTCGCTCATGGAACCGAGACGGCGCAATGGAACCTGTTTCTCGACGAGCTTGCGTACCTCGGGATCGTCGGCGCCAGTGGCGGCGAGGAACTCCGGAAAGTCCATGAAGTTGGTGCCGACTGCGTTGACTTGAACGTTGCTGCGCGCAACTTCACCGGCAACGTTGCGGGCCAGCATTGTGGCGCCGGCGCGAACTGATGAATAGAGGGCTCCACCGGGAAGTGGTTTGGCGCCCGACGCGCTCGTGATGACGAGGATTTGACCGGATCGTTGCTCGGTCATCGGGGGAACTACTGCTTTCAGGAAATGGAAAGGCGCGTGCAGACAGCCGTACACGATCTTGTCGAGTTGCTCGAGAGTGGAATCGACAAACTTGCCCGGAATGATCTGCCCAGATGCCACGACCGCAGCATCGATATGGCCGAACTTGTCGAGAGCGGAGGCGATCAGCAACGGGGCCGATTCAGGCTTCGACATGTTTGACACGCCCTTGACCGCCAGCACCTTTGCCCCGGTTGCCTCAAGTTCCGCTACGAGTTCGGGGGACGGATCGCCGAGGGCGAGGTCGCAGTCTCGGGCAGCAAGCATCCTGGCCAGTTCGGGGCCAACGTAATGGCGAGCGTCGGCAACAACCGCGATCCGGCGGGATTTCTCGGTCATGGTGAGCCTCGTTCGTAGCGTGTCGTTTGCGATAGTGGCAGGATTAGCGACAATAACAGCAGGTGCTGTCAGCACCCGCCGCAGAACGAGGAGCGTAGGACATGGAACTTCGCAACAAGGTCGCCATTGTAACGGGGGCTGCATCGGGAATCGGTCTGGCGATGAGCGAGCGTTTCGTCGCCGACGGCATGTCCGTCGTAATGGCAGACATCGAAGTCGACGCACTCACCGATGCAGTGGCGAGGTTGCAGGCCGCAGGGGCAAAGGTCGAGGGGATTGTGTGTGACGTCTCCGACGCCGACCAGATCGCATCGCTCCGCGACAGCGCTCTCGCTGCGTTTGGCGCCGTGCACGTTCTGTGCAACAACGCCGGTGTCGGTGGAAACGGCAGGCCGACGTGGAAGACCTCGCCAGCAGTCTGGGACTGGGTGGTCGGTGTCGATCTCCTTGGCGTTGCGTACGGCGTGCAGGCGTTCACCCCGCTCATGGTCGATCAGGGAGAGGGGCACATCGTGAACACCGCGTCAGAAGCCGGTCTCTGCGCGACACCGATGCTCGGCTCGTACCACGCAGCCAAATACGGAGTTGTGGGATTGTCTGAAGCGCTCGTGATGGAACTGGCCGGAACCGGCGTCGGAGTTTCTTGCCTGTGCCCCGAGCTCGTGGCCACGAGAATCTTCGAATCAACCAGAAACGCCCCGGCCCATCTCGAACTCCCCCCGGCACGACCGGTGTCGATGGAAATGATTGAGGGTCTGATGAAGACGACCGCGCTCGATCCTGGTGTGGTCGCGGGCAATGTTGTCGATGCGATCACAGAGGGCAGGTTCTGGGTCCTCACTCATGAGAGCACGCGCTTGCGGGTGCATCATCGCAACGGAAATCTTGAGAATGGCCGAACGCCTGAGATGCTCGAGATCGGCGATGAACTCTGATGGCGATCAGTCCTTACTTTGGAGGATCGATCGGACGCACGCAGGCGGAATCTGAGCCATGGTGGCCGACGCCGGTGCATCCGGGTGACGATGCGCCCAATGTCGTCGTCATCCTTCTCGATGATCTCGGGTTCTCACATTTCAACTGTTTTGGTTCCGATCTCGTCACCCCGAACGTCAATCGGCTCGCCGAAGGCGGTCTGCGCTATTCGAACTTCCATGTGACGCCGTTGTGTTCCCCGACCAGGGCTGCGCTTCTGACCGGCCGCAACCATCACACGGTTGGCATGCGCGGCATCTCCAACTGGAACACCGGCTTCCCACACATGACCGGCAAGGTGACCGAACACGCGGCGACGATGGCCGAGGTTCTGCGCGACGAGGGGTACTCGACTTTCGCTCTCGGGAAGTGGCATCTGTGTCCGATGGATGAAGCATCGGCGGCAGGTCCGTACGACGCGTGGCCACTGCAACGCGGCTTCGATCGCTATTACGGATTCCTCGACGGAGAGACCGATCAGTTCGCTCCCGATCTTTGTTACGACAACCATCGCGTCGACCCGCCGGCGACTGCGGCCGAGGGGTATCACCTCAGTGAAGATCTTGTGGACAAGGCAATCGAGTTCATCCACGACACAACATCGGTGCGACCCGATCGTCCCTTCTTTACGTACTTGGCCTTTGGTGCGACTCACGCGCCGCACCAATCGCCGCCTGAGTACCTTGCCCGCCATCGCGGGAAGTACGACGAGGGCTGGGATGTCGCCCGCGAGCGCTGGTTCGCTCGTCAACTTGAACTCGGAATCATTCCGGCCGACACGGTCCTGGCCCCGCGCAATCCAGGCGTCGAGCCGTGGGACTCACTCCCCGAATCACACCGTGATCTTGCGATAAAGCTGCAGGAGGCGTTCGGCGCCTTCCTCGAACACACCGATGCGCAGATCGGCCGTCTGATGGACGCGCTTGCCGCTCTCGACAAACTCGACAACACAATCTTCGTGGTGCTCTCCGACAATGGGGCCAGCCAGGAAGGTGGACCGTTCGGCGTCCTGCACGAGATGAAGTTCTTCAACTTCCTCATCGAGACTCCGGAGGAGGCCACTGACCGCCTCGACGAGATCGGCGGGCCGAACAGCCACGCGAACTACCCGTGGGGTTGGGCGCAGGCCGGAAACACTCCCTTCAAGTGGTACAAGCAGAACACCCATGAAGGTGGCGTTCATGTCCCGTGCATCGTTCACTGGCCGGCGCGGATCTCTGATGCCGGAGGTATCCGTTCCCAGTTCCACTACGTCACCGACATTGCTGCGACGGTCTACGACGCGCTCGGTATTACGGCACCCGAGGTCTACAAGGGTCTTGAGCAGTTCCCCCTTTCGGGAACATCGATGGCCTATTCCTTCGATGCCGAAGCAGCGCTGGCTCCGACAGAACATCGCGTGCAGTACTTCGAGATGCTCGGACACCGCGCGATCTATTCCGACGGGTGGAAAGCGGTCACTCGCCACACGCACGGGGTGTCGTTCGATGACGACCAGTGGGAGCTTTACAACCTCTCTCTCGACCCGTCGGAGTGCAACGATCTCGCCGAAGCGGAATCAGCGAAATTGGCCGAGCTCATCGAACTTTGGTGGGCGGAGGCCGAGGCAAACGGGGTGCTTCCCCTCGACGACCGCGGTGTTGAACTGTTCGGCGTGCGCTTCGGAGAGCATCTGACTCATTCGAAGTCGCGGCGTTACACCTACCGTCCACCGATGGCACCGCTGCCGGTGCAGAGCGCCGCAGCAGTGGCTGGTCGAAGCTGGGAACTCAAGGCCACAGTCACTCGGTCCGCTGGTAACGACGGTGTTCTCTATGCGATGGGTAACGGAAATTCCGGGTTCAGTTCGTTCGTGCAGAACGATCGACTGCTGTTCGATTACAACTGCTTCGGTGATCACGTCATAGCTGAATCAGACATTCCCGTACCGACAGGAACAAGCGAGATTGGTGTTCGGTTCGAACGCCTTGGCCGCAACGGACGAGCGACGCTTGTCATCGACGGCGCCGAATGCGGCTCGGCGGAGATCCCCTTCGTGATGCAGGTCATCTCGAGTGTCGGGGCGAGCGTTGGCTACGACAACGGTCTGCCTGTCAGCACCCGTTACGACAACGCGTTCCCGTTCGAAGGAACCCTTCATCGTGTCGATATTGAATTGCTCCGGGCCAACCGGAAGGAATCGGCCGAGATTGTTGAGGCCCAGCAACGCTCGGACATGACGCGTCAATGAACGAACCGATGGCCGGCTATTGGCCCAGCCCGTGGCCGGCCGAGGACAACGGGCCGGCACGGCAGGCAGCGAGCGCCGGCGCCCTGGCCGACTGGTCTCGTGAATCGGCCGAGGTCGTTTCTCGTGATGCTCATGGCGCCACGATGGTTGTCCTGCGCGCTCCGGGCGAGGTCTTTCTTCACGGCCATCATGTCGACGAGCGCACGACGTGTTGGGTCGAGCGCATTGATCCAACAACGCTCGAGACGCAAGCAAGAATTGATAGCCTGCCTGGTGGTCGCCGATGGCCCGGTGGCATCGCCGCGCATTTCGACGGAACGCTCATTGTTGTGTTTGGGCAACACGTTCATCGACTTTCCGCCGATCTCGAACTTATTGCGACGCGCCAATTACCGCGCGACCGTCCGTACAACAGTTTCGTGGTGCTGCCCGACGGCAACTTAGTCACCAAAGATTTTGGTGGGCTGCTTCCCGGTGAAACAGTCGGGGCAAAACTGCCCGGTACACAACTACTCGTCCTTGACCCGGTGACACTCGAAACGATTGCATCAGCGGACTTACCGGAGCCGTCGATCGCTCGGCTGTCCGCCGACGGGAACACTGTCTATGTGGTGGGCGACGAATCGCTCTTCCGGTTGATGTGGAACGGAACCGATCTGGTTCAGGACGAGGCTTTTGTCGGCCGCTATCGGACGATTCCGGGGCAGACCCACGGATGGGATGCCGTACTGGCCGCAGGAGCAGCCTGGTTTCTCGACAACGGTGCCGGCGCCGAAAACTATGCGGGCACCTTCCGGGGCGTCGGCCGCAACGAGGCTCCGTTGCATTTGGTGCGCGTCGCTCTCGATTCGGGGGTGGTCACCCTTAGCGAAATCTGCGGACTACCCAACGGTGTTATTGCGAACCCTCCGTTGATTGATGCCGATCACGGCATCGCAGTTGGCTACGACAGCGGCAACGGAATCATGACTGCGTTCGACATCGATAACTCAGGTGAGATGACTGTTCGGTGGAGTGTTGAGCAGAATCACGCGTCTCACATGATTCTGGATCCGACAAATGGACTCATGCTCAGCGCGCATCACGACAACGTTGGTTGGATGGAGCAACTTGTGGTGCGCGACATCGCTACAGGAGAAGAAAAAGGGCGGATCGATTCGGGAAGCCCACTTCAGTCGGTCGTGTTTCCGTCCGTCGGATTCGGCCGCATGATCTACACGTGCTCGTTCTCGACGATCAGCGCGCTCAGTTGGTGAGACCCCACTGATTGTGGGTCCCTCCGCACAGCAGGTCGAGACCGTCAGGCAGAGGGCGCATCATGTCGCACGCCGATCGTGGCGGGCGGGTCTCGGTGGTGCCGAGTACTCGCATCCCGGTGAACTGGTTTATGCCATGCGGATCGAGAACGCTCTTGCCAAATGCGGGCCCCATGTAGGCGGGTCCGGGGGGCGGCGGTAACCAACTCGTGCGCAATCCGACGAGTTCACGTGATTCAGGAATCCACCAGACATGCCAGGCCGCACCGGGATCATCGGTGGCCCGCCATCCTTTACCCAAATCAATCTCGTACTGATCGCCACGCATGCGCACGAAGTGTTGGGCGGTGACGATGTCGGTTCGAGCAGCCGGAGGCGTCCAGGCGCTTATCGCTCGGCCATAGAACGCGAGAACGGCAATGGTGGCCAAGGCCAGCACTCCCAGAAACACCCATGTGTCCACGTGGAAAGGCTACGCGTTTGCCGGCACAACCTCGACGGGGATTCCGTTGACCGCAGCATTTCCCGAAAGTTTGTCGACGAAATGACCAGGGGCGAGCAGATTGGAATTCACTCCGGCATGTTCCCGGGCCACGGAGAGGCGGGTGCCGGTCTTGTTGTGTCCCCAGCCATGCGGCAAGGAAACGACGCCGCGCATCATTTCGTCACTCACTTCGACGGGAACCTCGATTGTCCCGGCCTCGCTAGAGACGCGGGCTTCGGCGCCGTCGACGAGACCAAGTTGAGCGGCGTCCTCGGGATGCACAAGAAGGGTGCATCGGTTGCCGGCCTTCACGAGAACCTTGATGTTGTGCATCCACGTGTTCTTGGACTTGATGTTGCGTCGACTGACCAGAACAAAGCCATCCGGATCTCGAAGGAGTGCCTCTTCAAGACGAGGAATGTCGCCGAGAATGTATTCGGGCGCGAGTTCGATCTTGCCCGACGGCGTTCCGATCACTTCAGCGGCGCGGTTGGGGACCATCGGTCCGAGATCAATGCCGTGTTCTGCGTCCTTGACCTTCTGAAGGTTGAGCCCTTCTGGGTTTTCGCCATAACGATCTCCCCATGGTCCCATTCGGAGCTGCAGATCGATCATGCGCTCAGGACCGCCGTGGTCGTAGAGCGGCAGTGTCGTTTCCGGATCGCGTCCGTACATGGAACACATGACCGTGAACCATCCGTCATCAAGCATCTCGAAATCGAAGTCGGCGTCGTTGTTGCCCGCGCACAGCCAACCGAGGCGCGCCATGATCTCCCACTCGGGGACGTAATCGTCCGACGTGGCGAAGAGTTGATCACTCCACTTGGAGGCATTGCCGATCGACCATGCCCACATGAGTTCGTCGAAATGGGGCGACTCAAGCGGTGACGGACCAGGCAAGAGCACATGGGCGTGACGTGTCGTTTCGTTCATGTAGCAATCGATGGCGATCATGCAATCGAGCAACGGCAACGCGTCATCAAGGTGCTGAGAATCAGGGACACTCAGCGCCGGATTCGCAGCGATGTTGATGAGTGCCTTGATCTGACCTTTACCTGGCATGGCGATCTCTTCGGCAAGACACGAGCACGGAACCTGTCCGAGAATCTCGGGTGCCCCACGGACCCGGCTTTTCCAGCGGCCGAATTCGGGCTCGCCCATGACGTTGGTGTTCGCCTGCCAGACGAGAGGATCGGCGGCCGGCTTGCCGAACAACATGCCACCGAGTTTGTCGAACTGCCCGGCAACGATGTTCACGACATCCACAAGCCAGGAGGCGAGGGTTCCGAACTCTTGGTTGCACAGGCCGATGCGTCCGTAGAGGCCGCCTCGTTCGGCCGACGCCAGATCGCGTGCGATCCGACGAATCGTCTCGGCCGGAACTTTGCAGAAGTCAGCGACGCGCTCAGGAGTGAATGTTGCGCACGCAGCACGGACGTCATCGACACCATTAACGAGTCCGTCAACCGCACCGAGATCGAACAGGCCCTCATCAAAGATGACGTTGCACATGGCAAGAAGGAATGCAGCGTCGGTGCCCGGGCGGATGGGGAGCCATTCGCTGGCGTGATCGGCCGTGATCGTGCGACGGGGATCGATGACAATGACCTGACCGCCACGAGCCTTGATGCCGTCGATCTGCGCGAGCTGGTCGGGACTGGCCAGTAGCGATCCACCGGAGGCCTGCGGGTTGCCGCCCATGATGACCCAGTAGTCCGTATGTGCGATGTCGACCGTCGGGATCTTCCACATGTTTCCGTACATGAGAACCGACGACACATTCTTCGGCCACTGGTCGACAGTGCCGGCCGAGTAGATCATCGGGAAGTTGGCCTGACCCATGAGCAGCGCGCCATAACGACTGATGCTGAACGAATGGCCGGCCGGATTTCCGATGAAGGCGGTCATCGCTTCGATGCCATGTTCGTTGCGAACCTTGTGGAGCAACTCTTCGCATTTGGCGAACGCTTCGTCCCACGAAACCTCGCGCCAGGTCTCGCCATCGCGGATCATCGGCACGCGGATGCGGTCCGGATCCTCATGGAGTCGGCCGAGGGTGGTTCCCTTCGGGCAGATGAAACCCTTCGACCAGACATCGTCGCGATCGGGGCGGATGACCTTGACGTGATCGTCGTCGTCGAGATGAACCTCGAGCCCGCACATGCACTCGCAGAGCGGGCATTGGCGGAGAAAGACGCGGGTGCCGTCGGGTTCGGTGCGATGCACTCGCCCGATCACGGTCGGAGCGGCGACAGAAACTTCCATTGGACTTCCCCCAGAGGTCAACGAACGCAGTAACCGTAGTGCCCGGGCGGGTTCGGGAGGACTGTCACACCTCGGGATCAGACTTCACGACATGGAAACTTCCCCTTCCCGCCCTGCCCTCGTTCAAGGTCCCGATTCGGGTTCCTCAACTACATCTGGGGCGATCAACCTCACAATCGACTGTGACGATTGCGTCATGCAGCACACCGAGGCCTGCGCCGACTGTGTGGTGTCATTCATCTGCTCCCGTGAGCCCGGCGATGCGGTCATCGTTGATGTGGGGGAGTACCGGGCGCTCAAGATGCTTTCGGATTCCGGTCTCGTACCCGAACTGCGCCATCGCCGACGGATCGGCTGATCGCCCGCCCGGCTGGGTGGTTACGCCATCCCGGCTGGGTCGTTGGCACTGAATGGCCGAGCCGGTGAGACAATGCAGAGGTGAGCAACGAGCCGATCAATGACGTTGTGGGGGATCTTCCCATCGACGATCTCCGCTCGGTCGCGCTGGCCGCCGGACTGGTGGCGCTCGGAGTTGCCGTTGTCGAACCGTTCGTAGACACCCTTGCCATTCTCGAACATCGCAAAGCCGAGGGTCTCCATGGCGGCATGCAGTTCACCTATCGGGACCCAAAGCGATCAACTGATCCAGCCCGACTGCTTCCGGGAGCTCGCTCGCTGGTTGTCGGGGCGTGGCCCTATGCCGGTGGCGATGTTGAGCGTCCGGTCGACGGTGCGCCTTATGGTCGGGTCGCTCGTTACGGGACTGTTGATCATTACGGCGCGTTGCGGGACGCCCTCGAGCAGGTGGCCGATTCGATTCGGGAAATGGGTTTTGCCGCGCGAGTAGTCATCGATGACAACGGACTCGTCGATCGTGCCGCCGCGCAGCGGGCCGGCATCGGATGGTTTGGGCACAACGCCAACATCCTCGTTCCGGGCCACGGCAGCTGGGTCGTTCTCGGTGCGATCGTCACCGACGCCCCGTTCACGGAATCCGAGCGAGTTCCCGATGGCTGCGGGTCATGTCGCCGCTGTCTGGATGGTTGTCCGACCGGCGCGATTATCGCGCCCGGCGTCGTGGACGCCCGCCGCTGCCTCGCATGGTTGGTACAGGCCCCCGGAACGTTCCCGATCGAACATCGGGTCGCGCTCGGTGATCGGATTTACGGATGCGATGACTGCCAGGAAGTGTGTCCTCCGAGTCGACGCAGCCCTCAAGGCGCCATCGCCGTTGATCCCGAAGGCGCGTGGGTCGGACTCGTTTCGCTACTTGAGTCGAGCGATGATGATCTGATCGAAACTCACGGTCGTTGGTACATCCCCAAACGCGACCCTCGATACTTGCGCCGAAACGCGCTGATCGCTCTTGGCAACGTGGCCGATCCTTCCGACGGAACCATCCGTTCGAAAATCGAAGCCATCGCACTCGGCGATGACGAGATGCTGTCCGAACACGCTCGGTGGGCACTCGGGCGTCTCGACGAGCGATTTATTCCTGCGGGTGGGCCGGGCGCATGAAGCACCTACTCGTGACGAACGATTTTCCACCGAAGGTCGGTGGCATTCAGTCCTACCTGTGGGAGCTGTGGCGTCGGTTACCTGCCGATTCAACGACGGTACTTACGACACCGCACGAGGGATCGGCGTCGTTCGATGCGCAACAACCATTCCGAATCGAACGTGATCAGGCGCGGGTGTTGCTTCCAACCAAGGCATTGGCAAGGCGCGTCGATGCGCTTGCTACTGACGTGGGCGCTGATCTTGTTCTGCTCGATCCGGCTGTTCCTTTGGGCATCATTGGCCCCTGGCTTAAACATCCCTACGGAGTCGTTCTTCATGGTGCGGAAGTGACAGTTCCCGGGCGACTGCCCATCGTCGGCAGGAAGCTAGGTGCGATTCTGCGGGGAGCGCAGATCGTGATCAGCGCCGGCGGGTATCCGGCGGCCGAAGCCCGTCGTTGTGCGGGGCGCGATCTGCCCACGGTGATCATTCCGCCGGGTGTCGATCCGCAGCGTTTCGTTCCCCTCGAACCAGACGATCGTCGCCTTGCTCGCATTGCGCTCGGGCTCGATCCCGATGCGCCGATCATTCTGGGACTGAGCAGACTCGTTCCCCGCAAGGGCTTCGATGTTCTTATCGAAGCGGGAGCGGTATTGGCCAAGCGTCATCCGGAACTGCAGATCGTGCTTGCCGGATCCGGTCGGGACCGCCAACGTCTCGAACGAATGGCCCGTCGCATCGGTAGTCCTGTCACATTCCTTGGTCGTGTCGATGACGACGACCTCTCGCCAATGCTCGCATCGTCGGATGTCTTTGCGATGTTGTGCCGAAATCGTTGGGGTGGACTTGAGCAAGAGGGATTCGGCATTGTGTTTCTCGAAGCAGCAGCGGCCGGTGTCGCATCGGTAGCGGGTCGCAGCGGAGGATCCGCAGAAGCAGTCGACGACGGCGTGACCGGTGTGGTCGTGAAACAGCCCAAGGACATTCAGGAAGTTGTTGCCGCACTCGACCGATTGCTGGGCGATGCCGAATTGCGATCAGCGATGGGTCGGGCCGGTCGGCTACGTGCGGAATCAGCGTTCACCTATGACAGGCTTGCGGCCGAGTTGTACGCATCATTAGAGAAACTCGGAACAAACCTGTGATCGAACCAGCTGGCGACAAATCAGACGACAACAAATCAGGCGGTGCCGAACAGGTCAGTTCGGGACACGTTGATGATGTGCGACCGCCCGACGGTAAGGGCATCTTGCGGCTAGTGGTCGGCGGCATAGCGCTGTTCGGACTCGCCGGATTGTTGGCGGCAATCTTCGAGGGATTGTTCACCGGCATCTATGTGGTGATCGCAACGGTTGAATTCGTGGCAGGGACGATTTTCTTCTGCCTAGCGTTCCTGCGAGCCGTCGATCGGAGCCGGACTGAGTTAGTCGGCATCGGGGGCCTGTTCTTCGCATCCGGAACAGCTCCGGCGCGCGTGCAGCTTATCTGCATGCTTTCTCTCACTGCGCAGGTCGTCATCTCGATGGCGGTGGCTTGGGTGCATCTCTACACCGCTCTTGCTTTCGGTGTGCTTGCCCCTATGTGGGCACTGGGGCTCACGGGGTTGTGGGTTGCTGCCTATGGGACCTTTCCCGAGCGCGCTCCGGTGCCGACTCGAACTGGTCGCCGCGACGCCGATCGACGAGCGCACAGGGCCTCGAATCCTCCAGGAAAAGGCTCTTCGAAGGACTAGTGTTTTGCTTGGCAAGGACATGGGTCCTCTGTCGGGAGGCACCTAATGTCCGAGCAGGCCAGAGAACAGACAACGATCGATGCGCCGGTCGAGCGCTGTTTCGCGACACTCGTTGACTTTGCTTCGTACCCGCAATGGGCCGGAGATCTCAAAGAGGTCGCCGTCATCGAAACTGATTCCGAGGGCCGGGCGATCGTCGTCGAGTTTCGCGCCGCGGCTATGGGTCGCAGCACCACCTACCAACTCCGTTACGACTACACGGATGCACCCAATCGTCTCGGATGGGGCCTTGTGAGTGGTGATCTTCCGCGCGAACTTGATGGTGCGTATGTTCTCTCCCCCATTGGCGACGGTTCCTCGACCGAGGTCGTCTACGAGTTGGCCATTGATCTGGTCTACCCGATTCCGGGGTTTGTGAAGCGTCGTGCCGAAGGGCGGATCATCAAGACCGCCCTTTCGGAATTGAAAGCTCGAGTCGAGGGTTCGCCCCGGCCAATCGAAGACGACTGACCGCATTCCGCAGTCGGAAATTCTGAGAAAAAGTCTCTCGGCGCGCAGCGCCTGACGGGCATACGCTGACGGTACATATCCCGCAACTGCAGGAGGCCGCATGCCCGTGATCACCGAAGCCGCGATCAAGGAACTGGCAGGTTTCAAAAGCGCGGAAGGTCCTGTCGTGAGCTGTTATCTCGACGTGGATGGGCGCAGACAGGTTCGCCCGCACGATTACCAGCTGCGGATGAGTTCTCTGATGAAGCAGGTTGTTGCCGCTCACCCAGAACTTGACCTCAGAGCAGACCTTGAGCGAATCACGAAACATGTCAAAGGCGGCCTTGATCGCCACGGTGTTCGAGGGTTGGCGATTTTCTCGAATGTGGCTGGGGGACTGTGGGAGGTGCTGTCGCTGCCCGTCCCCGTTTCCAGTCGAATATCGGTAAACCAATCGCCGGCTGTCGGACCGCTTGAGGCGCTCGTGCACGAACTTGAACCGCTGGGTGTTTTGCTCGTTGATCGTCAGATGGCCCGGATGTTCGTGTTCCATTTCGGTGAAGTCGTCGACCGCACCGAACTGTTCGAAGCTCTTCCGCGTGATTACGACCGACGTGACGATGCGAGCCGCGGAACTCGCGAACGCGAGCGAAATCACGTTGACGAACTCGCATTGCAGCATCTTCGGCACTCGGCGGAGGTCGCGTTTCGCTATCTTCAGAACCGTGGGTTTGGTCGACTGACGATCGGCGCCACCGACGATGTCTACGCCGCAATCGAACCAGTTCTCCATCCGTACGTAAGAGAGCGTTTGGCGCAGCGAATCCATGCCGGAGTTTCGTCATCGGATTCGGAGATTGCCGCCGCAGCGCGCCACGTTGAGCATGTGATCGAGGCGAAACGTGAGGCTGATGCCGTCGAGCGTCTACGCGATGCGATCGGATCCGGAAAGAAGGGCATCGCCGGTCTGGCGCCAGTCCTTCAGGCCCTCAACGAGAAGCGTGTTGCCTCACTGCTCGTATCTGCCGGTTTCACTGAAACCGGGTGGCAGTGCGCATGTGGTGCTCTCTTCGCCCTCGGGCCCAAATGTCCGGTTGATGGCCAGACGATGACCCATCTGGATGATGTGATCGGTGACGCAATCGATGCCGCGTTACTTGAGGGTGCCACTATCGAGATCTGCACGGGGAGTGCGGATCTCGACGTGCTTGGGTCCATCGGGGCACTTCTGCGCTATTGATACATCCGTGAGCAAGCTTTCCATCGGTATCGACGTGGGCGGGACGAAGATTCTCGCCGTGGCCATCGACCCCTCCGATTCGACGATTCTCTTTGAGTCCCGCGCTGATACTTCGGATTCGGCAGATGCGCTCATCGCTGCGTTGGCTGACATTGTCGAGGTCGTGAGCGAAGGAGCGACTGCTGTTTCGGGAAACGCAAAGCCCGTGGTCCGGAATGTCGGACTCGGGCTGCCCGGGATCGTCGACTCGACGGGAATGCTCCGGGCGGCTCCGAATCTGCAGTGCGCGATCGATGTCGACGTGAAATCGCGCCTTGAAGCGATTCTTGGACTACCGATCGTCGTCGAGAATGATGCAAGTTGCGCGGCGTGGGCCGAGGCGATGCTCGGGGCGGGCCGCGGCGTGCGCGACTTACTGCTCGTGACGCTTGGGACCGGTATCGGTGGGGGGATCGTTCGCAGCGGCGAACTTGTGCGGGGCGCTCATGGCTTCGCCGGTGAACCTGGACACATGCTCGTAGATCCTTCGGGACCGACGTGCACCTGCGGCCGTTCCGGATGCTGGGAGCGCTTTGCGTCAGGAACGGGTTTGGGCTGGCTCGGATCTCGGGCCGCACTCCGGGGTGATGCCCCGGGTTTGCTCGAACAGGTGGGAGGCGATGCGGAACGGATTGATGGCGAACTGGTTTCCGTAGCGGCCCAGTCCGGTGATCAGGGTGCGCTCGACGTCTTCGGTGAATTTTCCTGGTGGTTGGCTGCGGGATTGGCGAATTTGGCCAACCTTCTCGATCCCGAACTCCTACTCATCGGCGGGGGACTCGCCGATTGCGCCGATCTTTATCTCGAACAGACGAGGGTCCATTTCCGTGAACTTGTGCTGGGAGGTGCGGCCAGAACAGAAACCGGAATCGAGGTTGCGACACTCGGATCGAGGGCCGGGGCTGTCGGGGCGGCACTTCTTGCCATCGGCGGCAAGACAGAGAAGTCCTAGTCGTAGCAGGTGTCTCTCGCTCCGGTGTCCTGAGCGCAGTGGGTGCGCAGGTAGCCTCGCCACATGGAATTCCGTCGAATCACATCGCTGCCTCCATACGTCTTCACGATCATCGATTCGCTGAAGGTCGAGGCTCGTCGTTCCGGAGCCGATGTGATTGATCTCGGTTTCGGCAATCCCGATCTTCCTTCTCCCGACATCGCCGTTGAGAAACTGACCGAAGCTGCGCACAACACTCGCAATCATCGGTATTCGTCGAGCCGCGGCATTCCCAATCTGCGCCAGGCAATCGCCGATTATTACAAGTTCCGGTTCGACGTGGATCTTGATCCCGACACGGAAGTCATCAACACCATCGGCGCCAAAGAGGGCTTCTCCCACCTGATGTGGACGTTGCTTCAGCCCGGTGACGCTGCGCTCGTGCCATCGCCGTCGTATCCGATCCATATCTACGGTCCGTTGTTCGCCGGGGCGGACATCCGCGAGGTCCCTCTCGGGACAGGCACCGATTTCTTCGACAATCTGCGCGAGGCGTGGGAGTACTCATGGCCGAAGCCACGCGTGATCGTCATGTCCTTTCCCCACAACCCCACGACGACCTGCGTTGACCTCGAATTCATGCAGAAGGTTGTCGATTTCGCCCGTGAACGCGACGTCGTCGTAGTTCACGACAACGCCTACGCCGAGATTGGATTCGATGGATACCGACCTCCGTCGATTCTCCAGGCCGAGGGAGCGAAGGAAGTCGCGGTCGAGCTGTACTCAATGACGAAGTCGTTCTCGATGGCAGGATGGCGCGTTGCGTTCATGCTGGGCCGACCAGATGTCATCGCTGCGCTTGCGAAGCTGAAGAGTTACCTCGATTACGGAACGTTCCAGCCGATCCAGATCGCCGCAACGGTGACATTGAACGAGGCGCGCGACGTTCCGCTTGAGGTCAACGAGGTCTACCAGAACCGTCGCGACACGCTCTGTGGTGGACTGCAGCGGATTGGTTGGAACATCGAACCGCCGAAGGGATCGATGTTTGTCTGGGCGCCGATCCCCGAGGAATACAGCGAGATGAAATCGATCGAGTTCGCGTCGTTTCTGGTGAAGGAAGCCAACGTTGCCGTATCGCCTGGCGTCGGATTCGGCCCTGGTGGAGACGGGTTCGTCCGATTCGCCCTCATCGAGAACGAGCAGCGGACCCTGCAAGCAGTCCGAAACCTTCGCAAGGCACTCACCCGCCTCGAATCCTGATCGGATAGCCCCGAGGGTTCTCCGGGCTGTTTCTTCGTCGAAACATCCTGTTCACGGTTCGTCCCTACCGTGAGCTTCATGAAGACGACCTACATCCTCCGAGTCTGGATGCCTGATCGCCCAGGGGCGCTCGGTGCACTCGCGAGTCGTATCGGTGCCGTCGGCGGCGATGTTGCAGGAATCGACATTCTTGAACGCGGCGCGGGACGGGCGATCGACGAACTCGTGGTGGAGATGCCGAGTGCAGATCTTGTTGATCTCCTTCTCGCCGAGATCCATCAGGTGGATGGTGTCGATGTCGAGGACATTCGGCTCGCCGCGGACGCTCTTCACGATCCCCGTGTCGACGCTCTCGAAACGGCGGCGATTCTCGTTGGGGCTGCCACGACTGACGAAGCGATCACCGGACTGTGCACCCACGCGGTGCGGACGGTAGGCGCAACATGGGGAGCGATCATCGACCTCGATTCAGACGAACTGATTGTGGCGACGGGCGATGCTCCGCCGGTCGCGTGGATCACCGCGTTCGTGGGTGGCTCACAGAGTTCGGCACGCGTAGTCGACGGACCGAAGGGTCCTGATGATGTTGCGTGGGCGCCGTTGCCGGCCGCCCGCAAGGCACTTGTGTTGGGCCGCGACGGTCAGGCATTCCGTTCGAGAGAACGGAGGCAGACCGCGGCGTTGGCCCGAATCGTCGACACACGATTTCGCGAACTGAGGACGTTTGCCTCGTTGCGCCAACACCCGTCTACAGGTCGGTAGCCCAGCCCCGGGTTCGTTCGACGGCCCGGAGCCACTGTTGGTGGCTTGCGTCGGCCCGGGTGCGATCGCCGACCGGTACGAAGGTCCGATCGAGTGCCCAGTTCGTTGAAATGTCGTCAAGCGAACTCCAGAAGCCTTCGGCCAATCCGGCGAGATAGGCAGCCCCAAGTGCGGTTGTCTCGCGAACCAATGGTCGGCTGACGGAGACCCCGATCTGATCGGCTTGCAACTGCAGGACAAAATCACTGGCGGCACCTCCGTCGGCGCGCAGCGAGTCAAGTTCGAAGCCGGCGGCGTTCGCCATGGCATCGACAACATCGCGGGTCTGGAACGCCATCGCCTCGAGCGTTGCTCGTGACAGATGGGCGGACGTTGTTCCGCGCGTGATGCCGAGCACCGTGCCTCGGGCATGAGGATCCCACCATGGGCTCCCGAGTCCGGTGAACGCGGGAACAATCACCACGCCGTCTGTGTCGGGTACCGACTCGGCAAGCGCCGTGACCTCACCGGAGGTTGCGATGACGCCGAGTCCGTCACGGAGCCATTGGACAGCCGCTCCGGTAGCAAAGATCGCTCCTTCGTACGCGTACGTTGTCTCGATCGTGCCGTCGGGACGTGGAAGTGACCACGCGATGGTGGTGAGTAAACCCTCAACCGGTGCTGGACAACTCGTTCCCACATTCATGAGTACGAAACTGCCGGTTCCGTAGGTGTTCTTCGCCATGCCGGGAGCAAAGCAGGCCTGACCGAACAACGAGGCCTGTTGATCACCGGCGATGCCGCTGATCGGGATTCCTTGGCCGAGCGGGCAGGAAGCGGCGGTTGTCCCGAATCGCCCGCTCGAAGGCTTCACCTCTGGCAGTACGTGGGCAGGAACCCCAAAGAGATCGCACAGTTCTGAAGACCATTCGCCGCTACGAATATCGAGCAGCATCGTTCTGCTCGCATTCGTTGTATCGGTGGCGTGCACCGCGCCTTCCGTCAACTTCCAGAGAAGCCACGTGTCGATTGTGCCTACGGCAACGTCATTGCTGGGATTGACGTTTCCTTTAGTGAATAGCCAGTTGAGTTTGGTTCCGGAAAAGTATGGATCGAGCACGAGGCCGGTTGCGCAGCGGATCTGGTCAAGCGCGCCCGCGGCTCGCAGGTCATCACAGAAATCCGCCGTCCTGCGGTCCTGCCAGACGATGGCGCGGTGCAGGGGATTTCCGGTCGCCCGATCCCAGACGACGACGGTTTCGCGCTGGTCGGTGATGCCGATCGCTGCGATCGACTCGCCGAGTTCTTCTAGGGAGCGGGCAACATCCCCCATCACGACACCGACGGCATCCCAGATCTCGTTGGCGTCATGCTCGACCCATCCGGGCTGGGGAAAGTACTGAGGAAACTCGCGGTACGCGGATGCAACCGGCAGCCCGGTCACATCGAATGCGATCGCTCGCACGCCGGTCGTGCCGGCATCGAGGGCAAGAACGACTCCCATGAAGAGCGGACATTACGACACTCGGGCAGACTTCATGCATGAGCATCGATTTCAGTCTGTCGCCCGAACTCGAAGAGATCCGGGGGAAGGTCCGATCATTCATCACCGACGTCGTTGCGCCGGCGGAACGGCGATTGGAGGCCGACAAGGTTGCCGAAACCGATCGACGGGCTTATGTGGCCGAACTGCTCGCCCTTCGTGGTCAGGCGCAGGAGCTCGGTCTGTGGCTTCCGCACATGCCGGTTGAATGGGGCGGCATGGGTCTCGGGCACGTCGAACTCGCGATGGTTCAGGCCGAGTCGGGACGCACACGTCTCGGCCCGTGGGTCCTCAACTGCCAGGCACCCGACGAGGGCAACATGCACACGCTGCTGCATTGGGGGACTGATGCGCAGAAGGAGAAGTATCTGCGGCCGTTGTGTGAGGGACGGGTCTGGTCATGTTTCGCGATGACGGAGCCGGAGGTCGCGGGATCGGATCCGACGCTGATACGGACCAATGCTGTCGCCGACGGCGACGAGTGGGTCATCAACGGACATAAGTGGTTCATCTCGAATGCGCACCGGGCGAACTTTGCGATCCTCATAGCTCGAACAGAGGATGAGCCCGATCTTCCTCAGGCGGCGAACACCGCGTTCATCGTCGACATCCCGACCGAAGGGTGGAACGAGGTTCGCCAGATTGAAACGATGCATGGTTCGACCGGCCACTCGGAGATCGTCATCGAGGACTTGCGCGTCGCTGATGCCAACCTCCTCGGCGGCCGAGGGCAGGGTCATCGTTTGGGTCAGTATCGACTCGGCCCGGCACGTCTTGCGCATTGCATGCGTTGGATCGCTCAAGCAGAGGTAGCGCTGGACATGATGGTGGACCGCTCACTCACGCGGTATTCCCACGGGTCGGTTCTCGCCGAGAAGCAAGGGATCCAGTGGCTTATCGCGGATTCGGCGATGGAGCTCTACCAGTGCAAGCTGATGGTGTTACACGCCGCGTACAAGATCGACCGGGGCGAGGACTTCTCTGCTGAAGTGTCAATGGCCAAGCACTTTGTTGCTAATTCATTGAATCGAATCATCGACCGCTCCATTCAGGTGCATGGAGCGCTTGGCTACTCGACCGATACGCCACTTGCCCACATGTATCAGCAGGCGCGCTGGGCCCGGTTCGCCGATGGCGCCGACGAGATCCATCAGATGCGGATCGCACAGCGCACGATCGCGTCGTATCGGGATCATGGAAGCACCCGTGTCGCGACGGGAAACCTGCCGATTTAAATCGGCAGGTCGATGTCGACCTCGGATTCGTCCTTCGGGGGTTCGACAATCGGCAACTCGACGACGAAGCGCGCTCCAGACTCGCCATCGAGTCGGTCTTCGACCCACACGCGTCCACCGTGCAGGCGAACGTGTTCGTCGACGAGAGCCAAACCGAGTCCGACACCGCTATCGGTGGATCGGTTACCGCCTTCACCACCTCGCGAGAAGCGATCAAAGATGATTCCCTTGTCTGATTCGGTGACGCCGTCGCCCCGGTCCTCCACGACAATCTGGAGCATCCCGTCGAGGCGGTCGATGGTGACCGAGGTGGCACCGCCGGCATAGCGCTCGGCATTGTCGAGAAGGTTGGCGATGACTCGGCCCATTCGACGCTTGTCGACACGGACAATGGTGTCCGCGACTTCGGGGTCATAACGGACAGGTACGCCGCCACCGCCAAGGACGCTCACGGCCTGAATGACCATCTCGACGGCCATGACCTCTTCAAGGTTCAGTTTGATAGCGCCCACGTCGAAACGGGAGATCTCGAGAAGGTCCTCGACGAGTTGCTGAAGCCTGTCGACATCGGCCGAGAGAAGTCCGAGGGCGGTACGCGACCGCTCGGGGAGCTCGTCGCGCGTGTTTTCGAGAACTTCGACGGTCGCCGCGAGTGTCATGAGCGGCGACCGGAGTTCATGGCTGACCTCTGAGGCGAAGCGGGCGTCTCGTTCGATCCGGTCTTCGAGGGCTTGGGCCATCTCGTTGAAGGGTGCAGCGATGAGGTCGAGATCAGGATCGCCGCCGACGGGAAGGCGCGTATCGAGTCGCCCACCCGCGATTGCTTCGGCGGCTCTGCCGACATTGAGTAGCGGAGCGAAGACTCTGCGGCTGGCCCAGAGTCCGACGAGTCCGCCGCCCACCGTGGTGAGGGCTGACGCTACGAGTAGCGCCAGCGTGAGCCCATCGAGCGTCCGTTGCACATCACGAAGTGAGACGCCCTCGAAGTATTCGGCACCGAGTTCTGGAATGGGGACGCCAGCTACCAGGTACGAGGTTCCTCGGTAGCTGACGCGGGTTTTGTCGGGTAACCCGGTCTCCACAATGTCACGGAGGCTCGTGGGAATGGCCCGTTCACCGAAGGCGACCGGGTTCCCGGCGTACCAGAGACCTTGAAAGTGAAGGACGGGAAGGGTTCCCTCCGGCGTGGATTGTGACTGGATGGCCTGCTCGACAGTCGAGGGCGAACTTGAAACGACGAGTTGCTCAGAAAGTCTCAGCGCATTCGCGTTGGCACTCGCAATGACGGCCGCTTCACGCTGGTCGAAGAGGTTTGCCCGTGTGAGCCCAAAGGTGATGACCGAGAGAATGACGGAGAGCATTGCGGCGCCAAGGGCGAACGTCAGGATGAGACGAGTCCGAAGTCCGAGTCGGTGGCGCGCTGGCGAAATCCTGCGGGAGCGCCTGCGTGCTTTGCGCTTCTGTGTGAGCGGTTTGACCTCGGTCGCGGCCGGCCGGGATTCGGTCGTCACGGTCAGGGCTGAAGCTTGTAGCCGAGTCCGCGGATCGTCATCACGTAACGGGGGTTCGCCGGATCGGCTTCAACCTTCATGCGGAGTCGACGCACGTGGACATCAACGAGTCGACCGTCACCGAAGTAGCCGTAGCCCCAAACTCGTTCAAGGAGCACTTCACGGCTGAAGACCCGACCCGGAACCGAGGCGAGCTCGACGAGAAGACGGAACTCCGTCTTCGTGAGATGAATCTCGTTGCCACCGCGCATGACGATCCCCTCATCGGGGATGATCTCGAGATCACCGAACCGCAAATGCGTGAGTCCGGGTTCGCTGCTTCGTGCCCGACGCAGAAGGGCTCTGATGCGGGCCGAGAGTTCCTTCGGAGCAAACGGCTTGGTGAGGTAGTCATCCGCACCGGCTTCGAGGCCGGCGACGACGTCGTGGGTGTCGGCACGTGCGGTAACCATGACGATCGGGACGTCACTGGCACGACGGATGGCACGACAGACGTCGAAGCCATCAATGCCGGGAAGCATGATGTCAATCAGTACGACGTCAGCGGGATGGCGGGTGAAGGCCGCAAGGGCGTCCTCACCGTTGTCGGCCTCTTCGACCTCCCAGCCTTCATCCTCCAGCGCCATTTTCACGGCGGTGCGGATTCGCTCGTCGTCTTCGACTGTGAGGATGCGGGTGCCCATAACCCGACCATCTTCCCCGAAGAACCCGCCGGCCGGGGGCCAATGTCCGGAAATATTTGTCAGGCGCCGGCGGCGCCGCTTGCCGCGAGCAAATCGCGAAGTGCGGCAAACAGTGCTGGTGGGCCCGCAAGGCAGAAGTCGAACTCGGGTTCGCCGCCATCAAGATTTCCCACAATCGCGCCGGCCTCGGTGGCAATGAGTGCTCCGGCGGCATGATCCCAGGGTTGGAGACCGCGTTCCCAGTAGGCGTCGATTCGTCCGCAGGCGACCGAACAGAGATCGACCGACGCGGCACCCATGCGGCGGATGTCGCGGATATGAGGGATGACCTTTCCGAGCACCTCGGCTTGGCGTCTCCGTCGTTCGGCCTCGTAGGAGAACCCCGTTCCGACGAGAGCGTTTGCGAGGTTGGACTGGGTCGATGCGGTTATCGGTTTTCCATTCCGGAACGATCCGCCGCCGATAGTTGCGGTGAATACCTCGCCGTGGAGCGGATCGTTGACGACGCCGACTGAGATAATTCCATCGATCTCAACTGCGATCGAGACGGCGAATCCGGGATGACCGTAGAGGTAGTTCGTTGTTCCGTCGATTGGATCAATCACCCAGCGGACGCCGCTGGTACCGACCCGATCGGTTCCTTCTTCGCCGAGAATCCCATCGTCGGGACGTGCGAGCAGAATCCCGTCGACGATGAGACGCTCAGAAGCTTGGTCGATCTCAGTGACCATGTCGGTGCCGGTTGTCTTCGTGGTGACCACGACTCGGTCGCGGGTCAGACCTTCGAGAAGTAGATCGGCTGCATCCGAAGCGAGTTGGACGGCGAGCGCAAGAAGGTTGTCGGTTCCGTCGAGATCCACGACGCTCAGCGAACCCGAGGTTGCTGGCGCACGCCACCCGTTGGCGGGGGAGTGCGACGCCGCCCGTCAATGGCGTCTGGATTTACCGATTTGATGGTCTTCCATTCGCCCATGGCCCGAAGAGTCAGGACAACGACAACTGCGGTGCCGCCCGCGGCGATGAGTGCACCGAGAACGGCCCCAACTCCGGTCCAGATCGAGGCGTCACCAGTTGTCTGGAGATCGGCGAAGGCGTAGCCGATCGCTCCGCCGGCTGCACCGGCGAGAACGATCGCGACAAACGCAAGCACTCTCGCCCCGACGGGAGGGAGTGCGGTTTGGGCGGCGGGGGCACCAACTGAGGTGCCCGAATCTTGGTCATCGATCTGTGGCATCACCCCGATCGTATGGCGCAGCGAACGGGTGCGCGCCCTCGGGGTGGTTTCGCCTCCTACAGTTGCGGGCGTGAAGCCGTTGGTCATACTCCCCACATACAACGAAGCTGAGAACATCGTCGAGGTTCTCGAGCGAGCCCGGGAAGCAGTTCCGGGCATCGACATACTCGTTGTCGACGACGGGAGCCCGGACGGCACCGCAGACCGTGCCGAACGCTGGGCGGCCGAGAACGGCGGCGCACTCACGGTTCTACGCCGCGGAGCCAAAGCTGGTTTGGGCTCGGCCTATCGCGCCGGTTTCGCACAGGGCCTCGAGCGCGGTTTCGATGCGCTCATCGAAATGGATTCCGATCTTTCTCATGATCCGGCCGCGCTTCCTTCATTGATCAGTGCCGTCGAGCGCGGTGCCGATCTGGCGATCGGTTCTCGGTACGTGCCAGGTGGCGCTATTCCGGATTGGCCCAAGCATCGTGAATGGCTCTCACGCGGAGGAAACCGCTACGCGGCGTCCATGCTTGGACTCAAGGTTCGTGATGCGACGGCCGGATTCCGTTGCTATGCAGCTCCGATGCTTTCGAGGATTCCCCTCGATTCGATTACTGCTGATGGCTATGGGTTCCAGATCGAGATGGCGTACAACGTGGCTCGACGGGGTGGTCGTATTGTCGAAGTTCCGATCAGCTTCACCGATCGAATCCGCGGGACGTCCAAGATGTCGGGGCGGATTGTTGTCGAAGCGCTCACTCTCGTGACGTGGTGGGGATTGCGCGATCGCGTCATCCATCGCCGTCGCCCGCTGGCCGACGCGTAGCCCATGCGCGATTGGGTGGTGGGCGGAGCGGTTCTCGAGAGCCCCGAGGGTCTACTGCTCGTAAACAATCGTCGTCAGGACGGAAGCACGGACTGGAGTCCGCCCGGTGGCGTGATTGACGAAGGCGAATCAGTGATCGACGGACTCGCCCGGGAAGTGCTCGAGGAAACGGGACTTGTTGTCACCGAATGGGCCGGGATGATTTACGAGATCGAAGCCGAAGCTCCCGACATGGGATGGCGGTTGCGGGTCGAGGCGTGGAGAGCAATTGCGTGGCACGGCGAACTTCGTTTCGACGATCCAGACGGAATTGTCGAAACGGCACTCTGGGTTCCTCATGACGAGTGTGCGACGCATCTTGCGGGCGTTGCCCCATGGGTCGCAGAACCCGTCATCGAATGGATCGTGAATCGGTGGGAGTCATCGCAGCGATTCAACTATCGGATCGAAGGACTCGGCAGGGACGATCTCCGGGTCACGCGGATGTGAGCAACTCGCGCATCACCGACCTGCTTCCCGGCGAGAGACCATTCGCCACGATTCTCCATGTCGACATGGATGCGTTCTTCGTGTCAGTCGAACTTCTCGATCAGCCGGAACTGAGAGGGCGGCCGGTTGTCGTTGGGGGAGCGGGCGAACGAGGTGTGGTAGCAGCGGCCTCGTACGAAGCGCGGGCTCACGGTGTCTTTTCGGCGATGTCCTCGGCGCAGGCGCGTCGGCTGTGTCCGCACGCGGTCTTCCTGCCGGGCCGCCATCATCGCTATGCCGAAGTCAGCGCAAAGATCATGACGATCTTTAGGAGCTACACGCCGTTGGTTGAGCCGCTGTCTCTGGACGAGGCTTTTCTTGATGTGGCTGGAGCTGCACGTCGAGTTGGAAGCGCAACCACTATTGCCACGTTGATCCGCCAACAGGTCCTTGATGACGAGGGGCTGACATGTTGCGTGGGCGTCGCCGGAACGAAGTTCATTGCCAAGCTCGCGTCGGAAGCGGCGAAGCCGAAAGCATCAACGAAGGGTCCGCAGTTCGGAACGGGTGTGTTTGTCGTCGAGCCGGCGGACACGCTTTCTTTTTTGCGGCCGCTGCCGGTTCAGGCGCTCTGGGGTGTGGGGCCCGCAACCTTCGCGAAGTTGGAACGTATGGGAGTTGCGACCGTTGGCGATCTTGCCGACCTCCCCGAAGCCAATGTTGTGTCGGCACTGGGTCGGAGCCAGGGACGTCATCTCCATTCATTGGCGACCGGGATCGACAACCGGATTGTTGAAGCCGAACGTCAGATCAAATCGATTGGTCACGAGGAAACGTTCGTCAAAGATCATCATCAACGTTCGACACTCGAGCGTGAACTCGTGGGATTCGCCGATGCGGTTGCAACCCGGTTACGAAAATCTGAACTCGTATGCCGCACTGTGCAGATCAAGATTCGCTTTGGAGACTTCAACACCATCACGCGTTCGACGACTCTCGATGTCCCTACGGACGACGCGCCCACCCTCCTCCAGACAGCACGCGCCCTTCTCGCTCAGGTTGATCCATCGGCAGGAGTTCGCCTGCTCGGTCTCTCGGCAAGCGGTCTTGCCCCTATCGGAGCCAGACAATTGACCCTTGACGAGGCGGCAAATGGGCCGGGATGGGAAGACGCCAGTCGCACGATCGATGAGATCCGAGCCCGTTTCGGAGCGGGTTCAATCGGGCCTGCCGTGCTGGTTGGTCCGGAGGGAATCGACTCGAAGGGTCAGCAGGGCCAGCAATGGGGCCCGAACGTCTCTGACGATTCCGATCGTCCCGGGCGCGCCAGCGGTTTGTCCCCTGGGTGAATGTTTCGGGTTCTCGCGTTGTCCTTCTGGAAGTTCCGTGGGAGACTCGGATCCAAGGAAGTTGCGGTAACGGATGGACGATTTGTGAAGGGAAGTAGTGCAATGCCACTTTCAGAGGACGAACAGCGGATTCTCAGTGAAATTGAGCAGCAGCTGTACCAGACCGATCCTGCACTGGCGCGCGACATCGCCGACACGACCGTCTACACCGATGCCACACGGAATCTGAAATGGTCCGTTTTTGGTTTCATCGTGGGTTTGGCTGTGTTGATCTTCACCCTCGGCATTTCCTTTCTTCTTGCCTTCGGCGGATTCCTGATCATGCTTGTTTCCGCTCTCGCGGCGGAGCGCAATGGTCGCCATCTCGGCAAGGTCGGCGTTCAGCAGATGACGCAGTCGCAGAAAACAGCAGGGATACGCGACGCCCTCGGCAGCACCGGTTCGCGTCTCAAAGACCGCATGCGCCGTCCTGAAGACGACTGACACCTTCTCAACAGTTTGGATGAACGCGTGACGGGGTCGGACAGTTCCGCGACCGCTCTGGCGATCGATATCGGCGGAACCAAACTTGATGTGGGGCTCGTCGCCGCCGACGGTTCGGTGATTATTCGTCATCGTGCGTCGACCCCCGTGAACGGATCAGGCGATGAGTTGTTCGGCGTCATCGCCGATCTTGTCGGCACAGTTCTTTCGTCAACAGACGTTTCGCCAACGGTGTGCGGCGTGGGTACCGGCGGCCCGATGACAGGTCAAGGTCTCTCCGTATCTCCGGTGAACATTCCGGCGTGGCGAGAGTTCCCGCTTCTCACTCGCGTCGAGGAACTGACCGGGCTGCCGACGTTTGTCGACAACGATGCAAAAGCTCTAGCAATCGCCGAAGGGCGCTTCGGCGCAGCTGTTGGGGTCGACAACTATCTCGCCATGGTCGTGTCCACCGGAGTTGGCGGCGGGATCGTGTTGGATGGTCGATTGCTGAATGGTGCCGACGGGAATGCCGGTCATGTCGGCCACATTTGCGTCGAGCCCGATGGTCGACTCTGTGGATGCGGCGCGAGGGGATGTCTTGAGGCAGAAGCATCGGGAACGGCGATAGCCACCATCACCGGTCGACCGGCGAAGGATGCTTCGGCGGAGGTCATCGAACGAACCGGCATGCTCGTCGGCCGTGCGGTCGCGAGTGTGGCCAATCTTCTCGACCTCCGTCTCGCCGTCGTGGCCGGTTCGGTTGCGCTCGGTTTCGGTGCACCATTCTTTGCCGCGGCGCGGGCGGAGATCACCGAACGTGCTCGGCTCGATCATTCACGCAATCTGGAGATTTGTGCGGGCGGGCTTGGGAGCGATGGACCCCTGATTGGTGCCGCCTGTGTCGGGTGGGCCGGGCTCGGGTCGGTAGTGTCGCCAGCGTGACGACAAACGCGATCTCGACCAAATGGATGGTGCCCGCCGCCGTCGCGGTTTTGCGGCACCCGTCACTCTGGAGCACTGCGATTCGTCAGCTGTTCCGATTGGCGCCGCGAGGATGGTGGCGACGATTCCCGTTCTTGCCTCTTCCAGACCCGGCCTACATGAAATTCCGGATGGTGACTGCCTACGGCGGCGACGGTTCCGATCCGCGACCAGAGGATCTGCTCACGTATCTGCACTGGTGCAAAGCATGGCCCGAGGTCATCTCACGCTGATCACTTAGCGCCAACGATTTTGGGCTGACGCATATGCGGGTTCAGAACAGATATTGGTCACCCGACGCACGCACGGTGATGTCGCTGATCGAGATTCCCCACGGTTGGTCGATCACGTAGACGATCTGTTGCGCGAGTTCTTCCGGTGAGATTGTCCAGTACCGGACGTTCTCGGGATCAGTCATTTCCTGATCCATCTCACCGTTGAAGTACTTGCCCATGTTCTCGGCGTAACTGGTGAAGTTCTGTCCGAGGATGCCGACGATGGCGGCACCGTTGACGATTGAGCTACCGAGATTCGTTCCAGGTACACCTGTGGGCCGCACGGTGGTGACCTTGATCTTCCCTTGCGATTCAGCGCGCAGGGTTTCGGAGAGCACATTGACGGCGGCCTTCGTGGCGGAATACACGCCAGAGCCAGCAACGGGAACATTTCCGTAGATCGACGACACGTTGACGATGTGGCCGCGTCCTTGCTCGATCATCTGATCATGGACAGCGCTGATCCCGTTGACAACGCCTTTGAAGTTCACATCGATGCAGCGATCCCATGCGTCAGCAGCCTGCTCATGATCGGCGAAGAAGGCGAGCGGCATTATCCCGGCGTTGTTCACGAGAACGTCGATTGCTCCATAGGACTCGACGGCCGATCGGGCGAGGGCCGCCATCTGTGCTCGATCGGTGACATCGGCGAGCATGTGAATGGCGTTGAAGCCCTCATTGCGGATCGATGCGGCGACGTCAGCGGCAGCCTCACCGTTCTGGTCAGCAACAACCACCTTTGCGCCGCGACGCGAGGTCATTTCAGCAACCAGTTTCCCGAATCCACCGGCCGCGCCGGTGATCACAATGACTTTGCCCTCGAGGTGATTGATCATGCGGCGACGGTAGCGGCATCCGGGAGCGCGCTGTGCGGCAAGTAGCCTGCGCCCGTGTCCCTTTGGTCAGTAGAACGAAACCGTGGTTCCGCGTATGAGTTTCATGCTCGGGATCTGCCCACACCTGCCGAGCGGACGGTCTGGTTCTTCGAAGTCACCGGTCCTGCTCTTGCGCTGGGTTCGACGCAGTCGCTTGACGACGTGGACGCAGTAGCAGCCGACGAGGCGAATATCGCCGTCTTCAATCGCCACAGTGGTGGTGGGGCAGTACTTCTCGAAGCAACGGGATCGGTATGGATCGACGTTGTGATCCCGGACACCGATCCACTCTGGAACGACGACGTCTCATTGGCCACGCATTGGCTGGGTCAGGTTTGGCTCGACACACTCGATGACCTCGGAGTCGATGACGCATCGATGCATGCGGGTCCTCTTGTCGCCACGCCGATGTCACCTGTTCTCTGTTTTGCTGGCGTCGGCCCCGGTGAGATTCTTGTCGGCGGCAACAAGGTCATCGGTATCTCGCAGCGACGCACGCGCGACGCAGCCCGGTTCCAGTGCTCGGTGCTGCTTGATTGGGACCCGGAGCTGCATGCCCGTCTGCTTGGCCCCGGTCTCGACCGGGTGAATGGCGCGGTACCGGCTGCCGACGCGATCGCTGATCTTGCCGTTCGCCCGCTGCGCGGTCTCGGACCCGATGCGATTCTTGCGGCCTTTGTGGGCCGGCTTCCGAAGTAGTCCGAAACGTTGCGCGGTCAGCCGATGACGGCTTCGACCTCGATCTCGACTTTCCACTCCGGATTGAGAAGTGCGGCAACGACGACAGTTGTGTTTGCCGGCCGAATGTCGCTGAACACGGCTCCGTGGGAGCGGGCGACAGCGTCGAAATCGGCGGTGTCGACGAGGTAGATGCGCGTACGCACGACGTCGTTCACCGTTGCGCCGGCCTCGGCAAGCGCAGCGGCGATGATCTCGAGACTGCGGGCCGCCTGAGCTTCAGGATCAGGATTGATGTTTCCGTCGGGCCATGAGGGAGCGGTGCCGGAAACGCTCACGCGCGAGCCGGTGCGAACGGCGCGGCAGTACCCGAGAACGGGTTCGAAAGGTGATCCGGATGAGATGTTCTGACGGGTCGACATGGCGTCACATTATTCGATCCGCTTCATACTCCCGCCGGTCGGGCTGCAGTGCATTGCAGATTGTTACGTCAACTTCGATAGGGACGTAGCGCTCCGCGGGGAATCGTGCCCATTCGGCCGGAGGAGTAGTCGTCGAACGCTTGCGCCAACTCAGCTTTCGTGTTCATAACAAACGGGCCGCGCTTCGCAATTGGTTCCTTGATTGGCTCGCCACCGAGCAACAGCACCTGAAGGGGAGCCCCGGCGGCCGACCGCATGGACACGTTGTCACCTTCTGCGAAGACAACAAGTTGGCCCGCTCGGACGGATCGAGAATCGGGGCCTGCGAAACCCTTTCCCTGGAGCACGTAGGCGAGAGCGTTGAAACGGGGATTCCACGGAATGTCGAGGCGCGCCCCCGGCGAGATGCTGGCGTGGGCCATGACGATGGGGGTGTGAGTCGACCCCGGGCCGCGGTGACCCCCGATTTCGCCAGCGATGATTCGGACCAGTGACTGGCCGTCCTGCGTGGTCGTGAGGGTTACAAGCTCAGCTTCGAGGTTTTGATAGGCGGGTCGAATCATCTTCGAACGCGCGGGCAGGTTCACCCACAACTGGATTCCGTGGAAGAGACCTCCCTTCTTCACGAGTTCCTTGGGCGGGGTTTCAATGTGCAAGATGCCGCGGCCCGCAGTCATCCACTGCGTTGCTCCTGGCTTTATGACGCCGCCACCGCCGTTGGAATCCTGATGAACAAAGGTTCCGTCGAGCAGGTAGGTGACGGTCTCGAACCCGCGG
>CAMCTY010000014.1 GCA_945878725.1 Bifidobacterium breve
GCCTGGATCTCAGAAAGCTTGGTTGACTGCTTCGCGCAAACCGTCGGTTCCGGCGATGACGATGCGTTCAACAGTCGAACCAAGGAAGATCCCGTGTTCAACGATGCCCGGTGTGGCGGCAAGAGCAGCAGCCAACGCCGGAGGATCAGCGATGGTCCCGAAGTGAGCGTCCATCACGAGATTTCCGTTGTCGCTTCGGGCAGCGCGGGTCTCGACTCGTTCGGCCCCAAGTGCACGAACCGCTGCGGCCACGACGGCCGGAGCGAAGTCGAGAACTTCGATCGGTGTGCCGAACGGGCCGAGGGCGGGAACCATCTTTGATTCGTCGACGACGATGATGAAGCGCGGGGCCATCGCCGCAACGATTTTTTCGCGGGTGTGCGCCGCGCCGCCGCCTTTGGTGAGATTGAACGCCGGGTCGACTTCGTCGGCACCGTCGATGGCGATGTCGAGTGCTCCGATCTCATCGGGAGTCACGACTCGTAGGCCAAGTGACGTGGCGAGATCGTGGGTCTGCACTGAAGTTGCCGTGCACACGATGTTGGGCTTCCGGTCACCGAGTTCCACAATCGTCCAGTAGACGGTGGATCCGGTACCGAGACCGACACGCATGCCATCGGTGACGTATCCGGCCGCGTGGCGGCCTGCTTCTTCTTTGGCTCGGGTCTGGGCGTCGCTCACGATCCAAGCATTCCATTTTTTGCGGTGATCGAGCGCAGAAGTTCGGCGCTGGGACGTTCGTTGCGCATGGCATCGATCATGCCGTTCGGAACGGCATTGCCGCATTCGGGGGTCCACCCGTCAAGGACGCTCTCCCAGAACACGTCGGTTATGTCGACTCCGTCGTTCACCGCCCGGGTGAGCTCGACGGCGGTCTGCCCGAGCAGGTCGGTTCGCCATTCGTCGTCGGGCGTTGTCAATCCAGTGCCAAGCACGGCGAATCTCCGCTTGGGAAGTTCCTCGTCGAGGCGTCGGGCAACAAGGCCGAGACCTTCCGCCCAGGGGGACCGTCCATCGGGAGCGATCGACGCGTCGGTCGGGTAAGGGCCGAAGGTTCCATCGGCATAAACCGACGCCGCACCGCGGTAGGTGAATCCAACGACGTCGTACGCGCCGGCGAGTCCGTCGAGTTCGATTTCGGCGTGACCGGGGATGGAGATGACGCCGTCGCGCAGGGCCCGCATCCAACTGCCGAACCGGATTCGATCAAGGCGCTTGACGTGTTTGGCCGCCTCGTCGCGCTCGTTCGGCTCGCGAGACTGAACGCCGACAAAGAGCGGGGCCGTATCGATACAACACGCAACAAGAGGCTCACCGCTCTCGAGAAGGCGCCAGGCTTCAAATGATGCGCGATGCAAAGCGAGGAGGACGTCGGCGAACCGTTCGGGGTTTGTCATTGCCGGCGGTTTCGTGCCGACCAGGAATCCCTCGGCCGCAAGGGTGTATGGATCGAGAACGGGAATCCAGCCGGCGACGAGATGTCCGAATGTCTCGGCGACCCGATCGACATGACGCGGCCATGTTTTGCGGAGGGCGACATCGTCACGGAATCCGCGTTCGTCCTCCTCGAACCAGCCCGGGAGCGGGCCGTCGATCAACGTGGCCCAGACATCGATACCGGCGGTGCGGGCTGCCTCAAGGATCTGGGTGAAGTGATCAGTGGCGTCGCTGTCCCACCGTCCGGAATGGGGTTCGATACGGGCCCAATCGAGCGTCAGTCGGATCGAGGAGAGTCCGAGATCGGCGAGCAACGAAAGATCGGACCGGAAATCGAGTCCGAAACCGCTGCCCACCGACGAGACCGGGAGGCGCCCGTCGGCTTCCCATGTCGACCAGTTGCAGCGGGGGGCGATTCCCTCGGCTCCGGAGGCCGTGGCCGCCGCGCCCCAGCGGATCGACGGCGGGGGACTGTCGTCAGAACTGCCGCCGGGGTCCGAGCCAGAACTGGCGTCAGGAGCGCTGCGCAGAGCGAGTTCGGAATCCAGATTATGGGTCAACGGGACAACAATGCCGATACGGTTCCCATATGGCTAAGGGTAATCGTGTTCGTTACTCCCGATGGGATGGCAGTCAGGTCGGATTCGACATGGACGCCGGTGACATCTTCGGCGACCTAACTGACGATCTGCTCTATCACGGCGATCTCAATGCGGCGCTGCGCAGGATGATGCAGACAGGGTTCGAGACTCCCGACGGCCAGCAGATGAAGGGCCTGCGCGACATGCTCGACGACCTTCGTCGTAAGCGGCGCGAGGCACTTGAGAACAACGATCTCGGCGGTGTTTATGACGATATTGCGCGTGAACTGCGCGACGTCGTTGAGACCGAGCGCGACGCGATCGAAGAACTTGCGCGCGAGGCACGCGAATCCGGTGATGCGCGTCGACAGGAACTCACCGACGAAGTTGCTGCGGAACGAAACGTTGCCCTCGATCTGCTCTCCCCTGATCTCGCCGGCATGGTTCGCGATCTTCAGAACTACGACTTCACGTCGTCAGAAGCACGGGAACAGTTCGAAGCGCTTGTCGACAAGCTGCGCGAACAGCTCATGCAGCAATACGTCGACCAGATGTCCGGGGCCGTCGAGGGGATGACGCCCGAAGACATGTCACGGATGAAGGACATGTTCGCCGAGCTGAACGACATGTTGGCGGCCCGCCAGCGGGGCGAAGAGCCTGATTTCGACGGCTTCATGGAGCGCTTCGGCGATTTCTTCCCTGAAAACCCGCAGAATCTCGACGAGCTCCTTGAGGTGATGGCCCGCCGGATGGCTGCAGCGCAGGCGATGCTCAACTCGATGACGCCCGAACAGCGGGCGCAATTGCAGTCGCTGTCGGACCAGTTGCTCGACGACATGGATCTGCGCTGGCAGGTGGATCAACTCGGGCAGAACCTGGCTCAGATGTTCCCCGACATGAACTGGGATCGCAGCTATGACTTCTCGGGTCAGGATCCGATGAACATGGCCGATGCCAACCAGTTGCTTCAGGAACTTGGTGACATCGATCAGCTTGAAAACCTGCTCCGTGGAGCATCCTCGCCCGGCGCTCTGGCTGAGGTTGATCTCGACCGCGCTCGCGAACTGTTGGGTGACGACGCAGCCAAGAGCCTCGAACAGATGGCGAAGCTGGCCAAGCGGCTCGAAGAGTCCGGCCTAGTTGAGAACAAGGAAGGTCGCCTCGAACTGACCCCGCGCGGCATCCGCCAGTTGGGCCAGAACGCGCTCGACGAGCTGTTCTCGAAGATGTCGCTCGACAAGGCCGGCCAGCACGAGATTCCTCGCATCGGAGTAGGTCATGAGCGCGATTACTCAACAAAACCTTATGAATTCGGCGATGCTTTCAATCTCGATATCGGCGCAACTGTGCGCAACGCGATCCAGCGATCGGGTAGTGGCACCCCTGTTCAGTTGACCCCAGAGGATTTCGAGGTCGAACGCACTGAGCACCTTGTTCGTTCAAGCACCGTGCTGATGATCGACTTGTCGCTGTCGATGCCGATGCGAGACAACTTCCTCCCGGCCAAAAAAGTCACGATGGCGTTGCACTCGCTCATCACCTCGAAATATCCCCGCGATTACATGGGGATCGTCGGGTTCAGCGAGTCGGCCCGCGAGCTCAAGCCGGAGGAACTTCCCGAGGTCTCGTGGGACTTTGTCTACGGGACCAACATGCAACACGGGTTCCAGATCGCGCGGCGACTGCTTTCTCGCCAGACCGGAACGAAGCAGATCATCATGATCACCGATGGTGAGCCGACTGCCCACATCACCCAATCAGGCGATGTGTACTTCAACTATCCGCCCGTGCGAGAAACGGTCGATGCCACATTGCGCGAGGTCAATCTGTGCACGCGCGACGGCATCAAGATCAATACGTTCATGCTTGATCCCACGCCACATTTGCAGGAATTCATTGGGAAATTGGCCCAATTGAATGGTGGAAGGGTGTTCTTCACGACGCCGGAAAACCTCGGCGATTACGTCCTGGTCGACTTCATGGAGCAGAAGAAGCAGATGCTCCGGTCCCGCCGAGCCGGTTGATCGGGTGGGGTGCCGGGTGCCCGACTTGACACCGACTCACTAGTTGGATCGGTCAAGTATTTGGGGATTTCCCCGCGACGGCAACTCTCCCTTGCTATTTGTCGCTGGAGCGGTAAAGATCACACCGTTGTAATTACATGCGTGGTACGCCACCTGTGAATGCAGCGGCGGGGAGACCGGTCGTGTGCGCGCAGGTCCGGGGGGGACCAACCCCCGTCCGGGAGGACCCAGATGCGGGAGAACCCAAAATGACTGAAGCCGGAAAAAATCAAGCTCGAAGCCAGCGCCAGACCGAAGCTCTCATGAGTGACGGTGAAGACAAGTCGTGGCAGGACTTTGCCAACTGTCTTGGCGTCGACCCCGATCTGTTCTTCCCCGAGCGTGGAGCATCCACACGCGAGGCGAAAGAGGTCTGCCGGGGCTGTGTGGTTCGGGATGACTGCCTCGAATACGCGCTCGCCAATGGCGAGAAGTTCGGTATCTGGGGTGGCATGAGCGAGCGCGAGCGTCGTCGTATTCGTCGTCAGCGTGCGCTGGCACGAGCGGCTGCCGCATCGGCAGAGACTGCAACTGCCTAACGCTTGTCCCCGGTCACCGGGGACTACGAACGAGCCCTACGAACGAGTACTGCCGACATCGCCTTCGTTTCGACGGAGGCGATGTTCGCGTTCGGCGATACGGGCCTCGATCGTGTTGCCCGGGCTCACATCGAGCTCCTCCCAACGCGTGGCTGCAATGGCGTCGAGTGCCGACTGAGGGATCAGACCCACGAGTTCGGCCCGGGCAATGCGAGCACGGGCGGCAACGAAATCGTGGACCTCAGCTGGTCCGGTTTTTTCCGGAGCGATCAGGTTCATCGAGACCTGCACATCGGTGCCGACCTGTATGCCGAGGGCCCGAACGCTGGAGGAACGGATGGCCGCCGCGATAGAGCGGGCTTGTTCGAGATCGCCATCGGAGAGCCAGAGGTTGTAGGCGACGAGAACATCCCTCGCTCCAACGGCGATCGCTCCGGCCGTGGGATGCGGCTTCACCGGGCCGGTGTCGGGATCAAGCGAAGCGAAGGCGTTTCGCCGAATATCCGGAAGGGAGCGACCGACTTCAAGCGCTTCATCGGAACTGTTTGCCGGCCCGTAGGTGAAACACGGAACGTGTAAGTCGTGCGCGACCCATTGGGCGAATGATTCCCTGGCCGCGATCGCTTCTGTCATCGAAGATGCTGCGAGCGGAACGAAAGGGACCACATCGACAACGCCGATTCGCGGGTGGGCACCGGAATGGTGACGGATGTCGAGCAGCTCAACCGCCGCCCGGGTGATCGCTCGGGGAGCGGTTTCGCCCACGACGGTGAGCACGCTGCGGTTGTGCTCGGCGCAGCTGTGCACGTCGAGCAGATCGGCGCCGGCTTGGTCGGCGATGGCGGAGATGACGTCGAGACGACGACCTTCGCTGATGTTGATCACGCATTCGAGCACGGACGCGATCCTGCCCCACTTGCGCAGGGTTGCGCTCATGGGGCAGGAATCGGGTGCCGCCGAATCGGGCTCGGTCGACTCGGCTGGCGGGGAATTCAGTTAGGGGTAGTCACTCGGGGGTAATCAGTGGGAGCTGGTTATCGCGCTTAGGGGGCGACGGCGGGCCGTGAGGAGTCGGCGGCGCTGACGCTCGGAGGCCCCGCCCCAGACGCCGTGCTCGATCCGATTGTCGAGGGCGTAGTTGAGGCATCGTTCGAGAACAGGGCAGCCGGCGCAAACCTTCTTGGCGACTTCGACGCCAACGCCGTCACTTGGGAAAAACGTGGAGGGGGGTTGATTGTGGCAATTGCCTGCTGACATCCATGTCGTGTCGGTTTCCATGGGCCTTACGGTACGAAACGGGGGTGAAAGCTCGGATAAGGCCATTCCCAAGGTTTCGCAAAGTCGGTCCAGATCGACCCCGAATCGGGTCCGTGGACGAGCTCCGGCCCTCCACCGCTAGGATTACGGCCCTGCGGAAGAATTTCCGCATTCATCGCATTCCGCGTTCATCGCATTCCGCATTCATCGCAGGGGAAAGTGCAGTTCTGCCATGGCAATCACCGAAACCGCAATTGAACAGCCGCCGCGTGGACGCGTCCGGGTCATCTACTTGGGTCCGGTTGCGCCTCATTGGGATGTCCAGGGCGAATCCGAGGTTCGCGGCCTCATCGACGAGTTCCGTGCGCGAGTGCTCGCCCGACTCCTCCTTCTTCCGCCGCACGATCCGCAGTTCCGGCGTAACCGCGAGCGAGTGGCCCGCGACGCCGAGCGTGAGCTCCTCACGCTCGACTGGGATCTCGGCCTTCCCGAAGATTGAGGCCGTTCGCTTTCTTGCGGAGGATCCTGTTTCCGGATCCGGGCGGGAACGCGGCCGGTACGCTCGCACCCATGCCTGACGAAACCGAACCAATCGGCTCGATGGAACCGACCAGCTCGTTAGAAGTCGAGTCGTCCGTCGTGCTCGGGGTTTCCCAACCGGTGACGTCGCTAGCTGCATCCGAATTGCCCGGGTCACCGGAGCGTTTTCTGAATCGGGAACTCTCGTGGCTCGACTTCGACGCACGAGTTCTTGCGCTGGCAGCCGACACTGATGTTCCCCTTCTCGAGCGGGTCAAGTTCGTGGCGATCTTCTGTCAGAACCTTGATGAGTTCTTTCAGGTGCGCGTCGCTGGACTGAAAGATCAGGTCGCAGCGGGCGTAGGTAAGAGCACTGTCGATGGTCGGTCGCCGGCCAAACAAATTGCTGATATTCGCGATCGCCTCACTGCGTTGGTGCGGGAGACCGAGCGCGTGTTTCTTGACGAGATCGTTCCCGCTCTGGTCGATCAGGACATCGTGTTCTCTGAATACGTTGATCTGGATGATGCCGATCGAGCTTTTCTTCATCAGTTTTTTGAGGACCGGATCTTTCCGGTACTCACACCCCTTTCGGTCGATCCAGGTCATCCCTTTCCGTACATCTCCGATCTTTCGCTGAACCTTGCGGTGCAGGTTCTTGATCCCGTCACTGGTGACGAGCGGTTCGCCCGCGTGAAGGTCCCGAATCTTCTTTCGCGATTTGTCACGCTGCCTGATGGCAAACGACTGGTTCCGCTTGAGCAGGTCATCGCGACACATCTCGGTGTTCTCTTCCCGGGCATGGAACCCGGAACCCATTACGCGTTCCGAGTAACCCGCAATGCCGACCTCACGCTTGAAGAGGAGGAGGCCGACGATCTCCTCGAAGCGGTCGAGATCGAACTGCGTCGGCGTCGCTTCGGTCGCGCCGTGCGTCTTGAAGTCGATGCAGACATCTCCGATGAGATCCTTGATCTGTTGACCCGTGAACTCGATCTGGGCCCCGAGGATGTCTATCGCTGTGCTGGTCCACTCGATCTTGGTGGTCTCTGGGCCGTTCACGCTCTTGATCGACCGGAACTCAAGGACGCGCCGTGGGTGCCAACAACGCAGGCGCGGCTCAACAGCTCGGAACCGGATCAACCGGTCGATTTCTTTGCCGTGATTCGCGAGCGGGATGTCCTGCTCCATCATCCCTACGAATCGTTTTCGGGTTCGGTGGAAGAGTTCATCCAACAGGCGTCGAGTGATCCGAAGGTATTGGCGATCAAGCTCACGCTTTATCGGACTTCATCGGACACCTCAATCATCAAGTCGCTGGTTCGTGCGGCCGAGAGTGGCAAGCAGGTTGCGGCACTCGTCGAGCTCAAGGCCCGATTCGACGAGAAGAAAAACATCGGATGGGCACGCGAGCTCGAAAAAGCAGGCGTGCATGTGGTCTATGGGCTTATGGGCTTGAAGATCCACACCAAGACGACGTTGGTGGTTCGTGAGGAAGCCGATGGCATCCGTCGGTACTGCCACGTTGGCACGGGTAACTACAACCCGAAGACAGCGCGTCTTTATGAAGACCTCGGTCTGTTAACTGCTGATCCGAGCGTCGGTTCTGACCTCACCCAGTTGTTCAACCTGCTCACCGGTTTCGCACGGGATCCCCATTTCGAGAAACTGCTTGTTGCTCCGCGCTCGGTACGTCCGGGGATCGCTGCCATGATTGCCAACGAGGCGACCTACGGGGCCGAGGGCCACATCACGCTCAAGATGAACAGCCTCGTTGACCCGTCACTTATCGATTCGCTCTACGCGGCATCCGCAGCAGGAACGAAGGTCGACCTCGTGATCCGCGGAATCTGCTGCCTTCGACCCGGAGTGCCTGGCCTCTCGGAAAATATCCGCGTCCGGTCCATCATTGGTCGTTTCCTTGAGCATTCGCGGATCTACCACTTCGCGCATGGCTCAAACGGAAGTCCGATTTTCTACATCGGCTCGGCAGATCTCATGCCGCGAAATCTTGATCGTCGAGTCGAGGCTCTCGTTCCGATTGAGGATCCCGCGCTTCAGGCTCGACTCGAAGAGATCCTCAGCGTGAATCTTGCCGATAACGCGCTCGCATGGACGCTTCGCCCGGATTCAACATGGGCGCGTGTCCTGGGAGACCGAAGCATCGACACGCATCTGAGTCTCGAAGAACTCGCGCTCAAACGACGCAACTGAACCGGCCCGACTCAATCCTCATGTCGCCGCGTAAGACAATCCCACCAGACGCACGGGCGCCGCAGGTTCGAGCCGCCGGGGGCGTGTTGTGGCGCAGTGTCGATGGACAACTGCTCGTTGCCGTCGTGCATCGTCCGCTTTACCGCGACTGGACGTTCCCAAAAGGGAAACTCGATCCGGAAGAAACCGACGAGCAGGCCGCGCAACGCGAAGTGCTCGAGGAGACCTCGTTTGTGTGTGATCTCGAGGAAGAACTTCCGTCAGTGCACTATCTCGATCACAAGGGTCGAACCAAACAGGTTCGGTACTGGAAGATGGCTGTCCGCTCAGGTGAGTTCGCCGTCAATGATGAGGTCGACGAACTTGTGTGGGTGTCACCGGCTGATGCTGCTGCACTGTTGACCTACCCGCATGATGTCGATGTGCTTGATGCATTCGGCAAACTTTTCGAGAGTTGACTCACCCGATCGTCAGACGGCGAGTTCGTCCAGAAGCCCAAGCACTCGGCGTTCGATCTCGTCGCGGATTGGGCGCACCGATTCAACGCCCTGCCCAGCCGGGTCTTCAAGGACCCAGTCGAGATAGCGCTTGCCGGGAAAGAACGGGCAGGCGTCGCCACAGCCCATCGTGATCACGACATCGGAGGCCTGCACCGCGGCCTCGGTGAGCTTCTTCGGATGCGCGCCGCCGGCCAGCAGATCGATTCCGACCTCCGCCATCGCCTCGATGACGGCCGGGTTGAGTTGGTCGGCGGGAGCGCTTCCAGCCGACCTGACAACAACGCGCCCGGCGCCGTGTTTGGCGAGCAGCGCCGCCGCCATCTGCGAGCGACCCGCATTGTGAACACACACGAAGAGAACCTCGGGTACGGAGTCGGTATCGAGTTGTTCGGGTACGGCTGACTGGTCTGCGGGGGATGTCATCGGGAGGTTCCTTCGGGTGAATCGGTGTGGGGTGAATCGGTGTGGGGTGAATCGGTGTGGGGTGAATCCGTGTTGGTGATGTCGTTGTGACGCAAGAGGATCTCGTCGGCAACTTCGCCGATGGTGGGGAACAGCACCCAGATCACGCCGATGGCGAGAACCATGCCGACGAGTTGCATGGCGATGAACCCGAGCACTGATTCAGGGGCGATTCCTGCGAAGGTGTCAGACAGCGATCGGGCGATCGTGACAGCGGGGTTGGCGAAGCTCGTCGATGACGTGAAGAAGTATGCGGCGGCGATGTATCCGGCGACAGCGAACGGGGCTGCAGTCGATCGGCCGGATCGGACAACTCCGAAGATGACGAGAAGTAGTCCGAGGGTGGCGACGATCTCGCCCAGCCAGATGCCGCCGCCGTCACGGACCTTCGTGGATGCCTCGATCGCCGGAAGGCTGAACATCAGGTTGGCGATAATTACACCGACGATTGCGCCGGAAACCTGGGCCGCGAAATAGGGGAGGAGCTCGCGGTTTTTCATTCCGCCGAATACCCGGTCGGCGATCGTGACGACCGGGTTGAAGTGGGCGCCGGAAACCGGACCGAGCGCGAGGATCAGTGCGACAAGGCCAGCCGCCGTTGCCGTGGTGTTGCACAGCAACTGCAATGCCACGTTGTCGGTCATGTTCGTGGCCATGATGCCGGAGCCGATGACGATGGCGAGGAGGAAGGCCGTTCCGATGAACTCGGCAAGGCAGCGGCGCAGCAGGAGGGGAAAAACGAAAGTCACGGGTGGAAGACCAAACGTTAGGGAAGGGCCCGGGCGGATTCCCGGCTGTCGACACAATGGCCAAGACATCGACACTTGTCAATGTCTTGTCGCTATCATCCACTCGTTGTTCACCTCGGAACCTGATCCGGGCTGAGAAACCCGAGAGGTTCAGATGGCGAACATGGCAAGTGCGAAATCGGCAGGCATGAAATCGGCAGGCATGAAATCGACACGTACGAAATCGGCAAGTCCGTCGGTCTGTTGCGGCTCGGTGGCCGATGTGCCGCTGGACGAAGCGTCGGCTGACGCCCTGGCCACGGCATTCGCCGCCCTCGCCGATCCGGCTCGACTTCGACTTCTCTCCCTGATCAGTTCAGCGGAGGGTGGCGAGGTATGCGGCTGTGACCTTGTCGAACCGATCGGCCGTTCGCAGCCCACCGTAAGTCACCATCTCAAGATCCTGTTCGAGGCCGGCCTTGTGGCCAAGGAGAAGCGGGGCGTGTGGGTCTGGTATCGGGTGGTTCCGGGTCGATTCCGAGAACTTCGGGCTGCTCTTGCCTAATTCGCCCGATGCCAGAAATTCGGGTTTCGTTCATCTTTCAGACACCTAAAGCGCGGTTTACGGTCACATTGGCTCCTTAACGTTTCCCTCGACGTCACCAAGTGGTGTGTCTTCATCCTCTGTTAAGGGAGAATCATCTTGCGTTCATCCAAACGGAGCCTCGTCTGGCTTCTTGCAGTTCTCACCACGGTCGGCCTTGTCGCCGGTGCGTGCGGAAGCAGCAATTCCGATTCGTCGAGCACGACCACCATGGCCGGCTCCAACTTTGATTACAAGTCGCTCTCGGGCACGCTCAACGGCTCCGGAGCAACATTCCCGAAGAACTTCTACGAAGATTCCATTGCCAGCTTCAAGGACGTCGCTTCGGGCGTGACCGTGAACTACAACGCCGTTGGCTCTGGCCAGGGCAAGAAGGACCTTGCGGCAGGAACGTCCGACTGGGCGGGATCCGACAGCACTGTCAAGGATGATGAGAAGGCCGCCTTCAAGGGTGAGTTCCTCTACTTCCCGACCGTTGCCGCCCCGATCACGGTTCCCTACAACCTCACGGGCGTCACGAAGCTCCAGCTTTCCCCCTCGACCGTTGCCAAGATCTTCATGGCTTCGATCACCACCTGGAATGACGCGGCGATTGCTGCCGACAACCCCGGCGTGACCCTTCCGGCCACCGCCATCACCGTTGCCGTCCGCTCTGATGGTTCGGGTACTACCTCGAACTTCGCGAAGTACCTCGTGGCCGCGGCTCCGACTGACTTCACCCTGACCGCCGGTGACACCGTTGCCTGGCCGAAGGCTCAAGCAGGCAAGGGCAACGCTGGCGTCGCCCAGATCGTGAAGGACACCAACGGAGCCATTGGCTACGTCGACCTTTCCGACGCTCTCGCCACGAAGCTCACCACCGCCGCAATCAAGAACAAGGACGGCAAGTACGTCGCCCCGACTCTTGCCGGCGCAACAGCCGCTCTTGCTGGTGCTGAGGTCAAGGCCGATCTCACCTACAACGCGCTGAACACTGCTGGTGCAGAGACCTACCCGATCACGGCGAGCACCTACGTGCTCGTTTACAAGTCGATCGCCACCCCGGCGACCGCCAACGCGATCCGCGGATGGCTCACGTTCCTGCTCACCGACGGCCAGGACCTTGCCGCCGATGCGTTCTTTGCTCCCTTGCCCACGAGCCTTCGTGACAAGGCCATCGCTCAGATCGCGATGATCCAGGGCTGATAGCCCTGTCCAACGGGAATTGACGCATCGTGTCGCCACTCTCCACTGACGAACTTGTTGTCTCCCGGGAACTCCCGGGAGACAACGGTTCGGTGTTGCTCGGTTCGGCTGCGCGCCGACGCGGTGACACGCTCTTTCGGGGAGTGGCGCTCGGTGCGGGTCTCGTTGTTCTCATCGTCCTTGCCCTTATTGCGGCATCGACGACAAAAGAAGCATGGCCGGCCTTCCAGCAGGAAGGCCTTTCGTTTGTTACCTCCAGTACATGGATTCCCTCTGAGGGGAAGTTCGGTGCGCTGGCTTTTATTTACGGCACGATTCTGTCGTCGTTTATTGCGGTGGTTCTCGCTGTCCCGGTGAGTCTTGGCATCGCGCTCTACGCGAATGAAGCAGCGCCCCGACGTCTACGCCGACCCGTCGTCTACGTGATGGATCTGCTTGCTGCTATTCCGTCTGTTGTTTACGGCCTGTGGGGAATCATCGTTCTTGCTCCCGCCATCAAGCCCGTTTACGAAGCGATCAACGGAGCGGTGGGCGGAGTCCCCGTTCTCGGTTGGTTCTTCAACGGCACGAGCGGTCGGAGTTTCATGACCGCCGGCATCATTCTCGCAATCATGATCACGCCGATCGTTACCTCGTTGAGCCGCGAGGTCATCGCCACGGTTCCGTCGGCACAGCGCGAAGCGGCCTACGGAATGGGAGCGACTCGCTGGGAGATGATTCGCGCTGCAGTGCTTCCTTGGAGCCGCGGCGGTATCACCGGTGCGGTGATGCTTGGTCTCGGTCGAGCCATGGGTGAAACGATTGCCGTTGCCCTTGTCATTGGCTCGCAGGCGCAGATCACCACGCACTTGTTTGAAGCCGGTGACTCGATGGCGGCTGTGATCGTCAACCAGTTCGGAGAGTCATCGGGAATTCACCGCTCCGCACTCATTGGACTTGGCGTGGTGCTCTTCATCGTCACGATCCTGGTCAACGTGTCCGCTCGTTCGATCGTCACTCGTTTCGATCGTCGATCGAGGGGAGTGTGACATGACCGATCTCTTCCTTGAATCCGAAGCGGAGCGACTCCTCCTCGATGCAACCACGAGCCGGTCGCGTCGAGTTAAGAATCGGCTTGCATCGATATGGATGCTCGGTTCGCTCGTCGTGGCACTCATTCCTTTGACCTTGGTTATCGGTTACGTGCTCTTCAAAGGGGCCGGTGAACTTTCGTTGGCGTGGTTCACGGAGGATCTTCCGTCGATCACTCGCAAGCCCGGTGGCGGGATGGGTCCGGCAATCGTCGGAACGCTGCTGATCACGGCTGGCGCTGCGATTCTGTCGGTGCCTCTCGGCATCCTCGGAGCGGTGTATCTGCACGAGTACGGCGGCAAGACGTACACCGCTCGCCTCGTACGTTTCATGGCTGACGTGATGACTGGTGTTCCGTCGATCGTCATGGGCCTGTTCATCTACACGGTTTGGACATTGCAATTTGGTCTTGAAGGTATCGGCGGTTCACTCGCACTTGCCTGCTTGATGCTGCCGATCATCATCCGGTCGACCGAGGAAATGCTCCGCCTCGTTCCCGACGAACTTCGCCAAGCCAGCTACGCCCTCGGTAACCGGAAATGGCGCACGATCTTCACTGTTGTTCTTCCGGCGTCCTTTGGTGGGATCACCTCCGGCGTGATGATTGCGATTGCCAGAGCAGCCGGCGAAACGGCGCCTTTGGTGTTCACCATCGGCGCAGCCCGCAACCTCAATCTCAACCTTTTCGACGGTCCAATGACTGCACTTTCGGTGCAGATTTTCGGCAATGCCCAGACACCCTTTGATGCCGCTCAGGCTCGGGCCTGGGGCGCGGCACTCACGCTTGTCGGCATCGTCTTTCTCTTCACCATTCTTGCCCGAGTCATTTCCGCCCGCGTCGCTCGTCGTCACAATGCCTGATGATGAGCAGCCCTACCGGCCTAGCCCTAGTCCCGTGACCGACGAAGACACCACGAACGCAGAGGATTCACCTATGCCCTCCGAGACACTCCCCACTACGAGCGTTACGCCGACCGCAGCCGCTGCTCCCGTTGCTACCCAAGTAGCCGACGCAGCCTCCGGTGCGTCGGCGCCGAATGTCGTGTTCGAGGCGCGTGATTTGAACGTGTTCTATGGCGCGTTCAAGGCAGTCCGCGACGTCAACCTCTCCATTCACCAGCATGAGATCACGGCGTTCATCGGGCCATCGGGTTGCGGCAAATCGACGGTGCTGCGCTGCTTCGACCGGATGAACGATCTGATCGAAAGCGCCAGAGTCGAAGGTCAGGTTCTGTACCACGGGGTCAACCTCTACGACCCTCGGATCGATCCCGTTGAAGTGCGTAAGCGCGTCGGGATGGTCTTCCAGAAGCCGAACCCCTTTCCCAAGTCGATCTACGACAACATCGCTTTTGGTCCGAGAATCTCGGGCTCGAAAGAGAACCTCGACGATGTCGTTGAGAAGGCACTCCGCCAGGCGGCGCTGTGGGACGAGGTGAAGGACCGCCTTAAGAAGTCGGCCATGGGTCTTTCTGGTGGCCAGCAGCAGAGGCTCTGCATCGCGCGTGCCATTGCGGTTGAACCCGAAGTCATTTTGATGGATGAGCCATGTTCCGCGCTTGACCCGATTGCAACCGCACGCATCGAAGACCTGATGCAGGAGCTCAAGTCGGAGTACACGATTCTCATCGTCACTCACAACATGCAGCAGGCTGCGCGTGTGAGTGATCGAACGGCGTTCTTTACGACCGAAGTGAATCCAGAGAGCGATACGCGCACAGGACTGTTGGTCGAGTTTGATTCGACGAACACGATCTTCTCGGCGCCCTCGGACGATCGGACGGAGAATTATGTCACCGGCCGATTCGGCTGACGGCGTTCCGCTCCGCCAAAATTTCGGGGCGGAACTCCAGGAACTCTCGATACAGGTCGAGATGATGGGAATCGTGGTCGATCAGAATCTCGAACGAATGCTCGAGGTCCTGCGATCAGGGAATCTCACAGTTGCGGACGAAGCCATCGCAATGGACGATCGCATCGACGCCATAAACGTTTCGCTTATGGAGCGTTGTCACGATCTCCTTCGCCGCGAAGCGCCGGTTGCGTCCGATCTGCGCCTGATCGTTTCGTCGCTCCGGGTTGTCGGCGAATTCGAGCGTGTGGGCGATCTTGCCTTGCGAGTTGTAAAGCTGGCTCCCGATTTCGAACTTCTGAGTCGGATTCCGCGGGCGTTCGACATTCTGCAGACCATGGGCGATCACGCCGTGGAGCGGTATCGCGATGCTCTCCGGGCCTGGTCGGCCCTCGATCTCGACCTAGCCACCCGAGTTGCCACCGAACCTCCCGTTGGGATAGATGTTTCGCAACTGATTGAGTCGCTCCTTGCCTACGATGGGGAGGACGCGGTGGCTGTTGCGCTCAGGACGATGGTCGCCGGTCAAGCACTCGACAGAATCGCCGATCATGCGGCGGTACTTGGAGCCAGAATCCGATACCTGATTACAGGTGATCCTGATCACCTTGCTGCAGAAGTGCGTTAACGCCAACCGGCGTCGATGCAACCCCAGGAGAATCCATGCCAGAGCAGCGCAAGTCTTTCCATTCTGAGCTTGACGAGATCCGCGACGAGATCGTGCAACTCGGCGCGCTCGTGAGCGAGTTCATCCCACGGGGTACTGAGGTCCTTCTCACCAACGACATGCAAGGCGCGCTGGCCCTCATCGAAGCCGATGATCAGCTCGATGCTCTGACACTGCGCATTGAAGAGCAGTGCTACAACGTGCTCGCCCTCCAACACCCGATGGCATCGGATCTCCGCTCGATCGTTACTGCTGTGTGGCTCACTGGCGAACTCGAACGTTCCGGTGACCTCATGGTCAATGTGGCAAAAGCGGCGCGCCGTATTTATGGGGCGACTCTCGATCCCAAGTTGAAGGGGCTCATCGAACGAATGAGCGAAGAAGCGAGTCGGCTCGTGAAACTCTCGCTTGACGCCTATGTCGAACGAAACGCGAGTCTCGGTGCGGCGATCGACGACATCGACGATGCGCTCGATGCAATTCATGGTGATTACATCGAGGCGATCTTCGAATCGCACGCCACTCATGATCTGGGCCTTCAGGCCGCGGTTCAACTTGCGCTCGTGGGCCGTTATTACGAACGCATCGGCGACCACGCGGTAAACATCGGTCAGCGTGTCCAGTACATGGTCACCGGTTGGCTTCCGGAACAGACCGGCGCCGCCCGTGCCAAGGCTCGGGCTTCCTTCGAACTGCCAGCCGATCTCGATCCCCTCGCCGGGGGCGGCGTGGACGGCACCTGATGGGATTCGTGTTCGGAGTGACTGGTGGGGCGACGGCGGTTATCGCTGCTGCCGCAGCTGTCTTAGCGTTCGGTGTTTCCTGGATGGTCGCGGTGAAAGTCGTGCGTCGGAGCGAGCGCTCCCGCGTTTACGACACGTCACTTCGGCTCGGACTCGAACAGCCCGAGGATGGTGTCGGCGACAACATCGAATGGCTGATGATGGCCATCGACCGTTCAGTTCGGGAGATGCGCGCCGAATCAGTCGAAGCTGGCGCGGAGAATTCGCGTTTGCAGGAGGCGATGGACTCACTTCCCGAAGCAGTGCTGGTATTCGATAACGGTGCCTCCATCGTGGGACGAAACACCGCGGCTGAGGTATTCATCGAGGCTCGACACTCGGATGCGCTCATCAGCGCCGCGGTTACCGAACTCGTCGCTGATGCCCTCGTGGGGCGGTCTTCATCGCGAACAATTGAGCTTTTCGGTCCTCCTCGACGCACGGTTGTGATCACGACGAATCCCCTCAAATCAGGATCAGGAACCGGAGCGGTCGCGATCATTGAGGACATCACGGAACGGCGCCGGCTCGAAGCGGTCAGAACTGATTTCGTGGCCAATATCAGTCACGAACTGAAGACCCCGGTGGGAGCTATCAGCCTGTTGGCCGAAACGCTGCTTGCCGAAGATGATCCTGCCGTCGCTGATCGACTTGCCAATCGCATCCTTTCTGAAGCGATTCGGGTCGGTCACACAATCCAGGATCTGCTCGAACTTTCGCAGATCGAAATCGATGAGCCGGCGGAATTCAACATCGTGGATATCGGGGATCTAGCGGCCGAAGCCGCCGACCGGATCCGTCCCGCGGCGGAGCAGGCGAGCATCACCATCAATCTCACCGGGTCTGCTTCGGCGTTGTCGGTCCGCGGCGATCGCAGGCAACTGTTGTCGGCAATCTCGAATCTCCTCGATAACGCGTTGAAGTACTCAGACAAGGGTTCAGCTATCGACGTGTTCACGACTGTCGAGAGCTCCGAAGTGCTGATTGCGATTGTCGACCGCGGTATCGGAATCCCTGCTCGCGATATCGAGCGCGTTTTCGAGCGTTTCTATCGCGTCGACCAGGCCCGCAGCCGCCAGACCGGCGGCACTGGGTTAGGTCTTGCAATTGTTCGACATGTCGCGGTGAACCATCGGGGCACTGTTGACGTTGAATCGCGCCTGGGCGAAGGATCACGCTTCACGCTTCGACTTCCGGCGCTCGAGTCAATCGATCCCGACGACTTCGGTCCCAGTGTTTTTGATCCTGAGATATTTGATTCCAATCAATCCAGCAATCTCGAGCCCGGGAGGCTCTTCTCATGAACCCTGTAACGTCTGTACTCGTTGTCGAAGATGAAGATTCGTTCATCGATGCGCTCACTGTCGGACTCACCCGTGAGGGATTCAAGGTCACGGTGGCACGAGACGGAGCCGAGGCCCTCGACATCTTCGACGCGCTGGCCCCCGATCTTGTGCTTCTCGACGTGATGCTGCCGAAGGTTTCGGGCATAGACGTGTGTAGAGAACTCCGGTCGCGTTCCAACGTGCCGATCATCATGGTCACCGCGAAAGGCGCCGAGATCGACACCGTCGTGGGGCTTGAGGTCGGCGCTGACGATTACGTGACGAAGCCCTATCGGCTCCGCGAACTAGTAGCCCGGATCCGAGCCGTGCTGCGTCGGCGATCAGTTGACGAGGTCGTTACTGCGCCAGTCGTCTTCGATGACGCCGAGATGGTGTCGGTCGGTGACGTCGCGCTAGATCATGAACGCCATGAGGTTGTCATCCGCGGCGAAGAGGTTCGACTGCCGCTGAAAGAGTTCGAACTCCTTGCGCTGTTGCTTGAGAATGCCGGCCGGGTCTTAACCCGCGACGTTCTGATCGATCGAGTCTGGGGTGCCGACTACGTGGGCGACACCAAGACTCTCGACGTTCATGTGAAACGTCTTCGCTCGAAGGTCGAAACTGATCCCACCAATCCGACCCGGATTATCACGATCCGCGGGCTCGGCTACAAGTACGAGATGGTTCGCGCCTCTGCCACCACCTGAGTGTCGGGGCGCCCTCGTAGCATGGTCTCCGTGAGCCCCTCCCATTCCGCTGAACGCGATCCGACCCGCCCGTGGGTCCCTTCGCCGTTCTCCCGGCTCGCCCGCGTACAAGCCGCATCGGTCGCTGGCGACGCGCTCTTTGCCATCGGTCTTGCCGGATCTGTCTTCTTCTCCCTCGATTTCAGCTCAGCGCGTTGGCGGGTTGCGCTCTATCTCGTGCTCACGATCGCACCATTCGCAATCGCGGCTCCGGTTGTAGGTCCGGCCATCGACCGAATTCGCGGCGGTCGACGCTGGATCATCGTCGGCTCCATGGCCATGCGTACCGTGCTCGCCTTCTTTGTGGTCCGGCACATGGACAGCTTGCTCTTCTATCCGGAGGCCTTCGGCATGCTGGTCATGCAGAAGGTCTATTCGATCTCGAAGAGCGCAGTAGTTCCCGGCACCGTCCACAGCGACGAGGAACTGGTCGAGGCAAACTCGAAACTCACGGTGTTGTCAGCGCTTGCCGTGGTTGCGGCGGCTATTCCCGGCGGCATTCTGCTCAAGCTCGGCGGTGGGGCCTGGAGCGTTGCGCTCGGCGGCGTGATCTTTGCGATCGGAACCATCGTCGCCCTTCAGCTTCCGCCGACCACAGTTGCGGTGGCTCCGCCGGGAGAGAGCGAACGCGAAGAATTGCGCAGCGCGGGCATCGTGCACGCGTCATCGGCGATGAGTCTCATCCGCGGCATCGTTGGATTTCTCGCCTTCATGCTTGCCTTCGAATTCAAGAGCAACGGATCACCGTTATGGCAGCTCGGCCTTGTCGCGGCATGTGCCCAGCTCGGGTTCTTCGTTGGTGCAATTCTCGCCCCGCGAATCCGCAAATTGTTGAGTGAAGAGCGGATTCTGATCAGCGCTCTTGGCGTAACTGTTGTCGGCGGTGTTCTGAGCGCGTTACTTGGTGGCTTGGGGGGAGCGGCGTTCATGTCGATGCTCGTGGGCGCCACGGGTAGCGCCGCGAAACAAGCCTTCGATTCAATCGTCCAGCGCGACGCCCCCGACGCGAACCGTGGTCGGACATTCGCAAAGTTTGAGACACGTTTTCAGTTGGTATGGGTGATCGGTGCTCTCATTCCGATCCTGAAGCCGATTCCCGCCTCGGTCGGATTTGCCTTGATCGCGCTGGTGGCATCGTTCGCGATGATTGGTTACCTCATCGAGCTGCGCAATTTGCGGCGCGGGCAACTGCCCGTCGCTCGGCGTGGTCTTCTGCGCCGGCGCGTCGTGGTTGACGGCGCCAGCACGGACACCGGCGTAGCGATCGATGGCCTGATGCCGGATGAGCTGCTGTCTGATGCCGAACGGCAAGCTCTTGAGGAGGAGCGACGCGAGCGCGCCGAGTTGCTCGGATTCTCGACCGACACCAACGAAGATCACGATGGCACCCTTGTGTTCGAGCGGTTCTCAGGTTCGACGGCCGACGCCACCGTTGTCGAGGAGTCCTCGACATTTGATCCCGCTCGCCGATGGATGCGACGCTCAAGCACTTCGGCGGCAGCCGTCACCAGTGAAGCGGCGGCGGCCGTCACCAGTGAAGCGGACAATGCGGGCACAGGCGACATGTCTGAGAGAACTCCGGCGTCGGAGGAATCACCGGGCATTGGGCAGGACCATCGTCAGCGCGGGCTGCTGTTCGAACCCGAGGCCTGGGAAAACCCAGGAGTACCCCCGTCCTGATCTCCAACTTGGATGCAGTTGGCGTCAGTCTGCGAATTCGAGTCGGGCGAGCCAGAGCCCAGGGGCATCGAGTTCGGCTGGAGTGGGAAGGGTTTCATCCGATTCCCAAAGCCGCGATGGAGCATCAGTCCCGGCCCGTTCGATGATGCCGGCGATGAACGATGACCCACGGTCGTAACTGGCCTGCGTGAGTTCGAGCCCGAAGAGTCGTTCCACGAAACGATCGGAGGCGTGGGCCTCAACGCGTCGGCGGCGCACCGCTTCCGCAACCATCGCGTAGTTCGAGAGGAGATTGCGGCCGACGACATCAATGATGTGGTCGACGTAACCGACGATCGTGGTGACGAGTGCTTCGTATGCCGGCAGCAGATCGCGCTGCGCCGGCGACTGGATCGCGCCGAGAAGCATCTGGGGATCACCGAACATTGATTGCATGCCGCCCATCGCCCCGGGATCGGACATGTCGAACGATCCGATGCCTTCTTCGAGTGCGGTCGGGTCGGGTTCGAAACTCGAGACGTAGAGTTCGAGTAGATGCTCGAGCCGTTGGCGAACGTGATCGACACCGAGCACGGCATGGACGGCGACTTCCTGAAGGCAGACCCACAGCCGTAGATCATCGGGAGGTAACGACCACTCGTTGCCGAACTCGTCGATGTTCGCGCTGATGACGAAGAGTTCGTCGGTCCGACCTCGGGGAATCGGAAGGTCGTATTGGCCGAAGGAACGACGGGCGAGATGCCCGACCATCGAGCCAGCGGTCATGCCGAGCATCATCGGTCCGATCATCTTCATGAGCGGCGCCATGAACCCCATCGGATCGGATGGGTCGATCTCGGTTGGTGAGGGGGCACCGGATGCGCCGGCCGACAGCGATCCGGAGAGACTCTCAAATAGCGGCCGCCACACGTCGAGGGTGGTGTTCGCCCACTGTCCCCGTGTCACGGGAGTGATCGTGACTCCGAGGCCCGAGCGGGAGACCTGAAGACCAGTCGCCGCGGCGATCTGCAGTTCGGCCACGCGGGCGAGTGGCTCGAGGCGGATGCGCTCGAGGGGATCGACATTGGGTTCCTGACCGCCATCGGTGGCGACCGACTGTGCCAATTGCCGGGCGGCATCCCAGCCGATCGAGCCCTGTTGGGAGAACAGCTTGGCCAAATCGCCGAAAAGGGGCATGCCCTCAAAGGGATTGCCGCCAGGGTTCGAATCGCTCGGTGGGATGTCGGGGGGATCGGAGCTCACCGGCTCAGGCTATTGCCCCGGGCGGCGAACGCGTCTTCGCTTCGTCTCTGACGGGGGCATGATGGCGGGTATGGGACAAGCCTCGGGATTCAAAGCGGAAGTCGGTGAGATCGTTGTTGTCACGGGAGCCGACGGTCCGATCGGCCGACGCGTTGTGGCTATGTCTCTCGCGACGGCAGGTGTCAGTCGGGTCGTGGCCGTGGGTCTGCCGACATCAAGGCGCGATGTTCTTGCGGTGGCGCCGGGGGCGGGACCTGAACTTGTGCCGGCGCCTTTTGCGCTCGACGATCCCCGTCTCGTCAATGTGCTCCGAGGTGCTACCCGACTGATTCATCTCGGTCCCCGTCAAGGGCTCGAGATCGATGGAACTGGCGGAACCGATGTTTCGCTGGTTGGCACGCGATCGTTGCTTGCGGCGCTCACCGAAGTTGCTGAAATTCGCGACGCTGTGATCCTCTCGTCGGCTTTGGTCTACGGGGCACGCGCCGAAAATCCAGTTCCGCTCTCAGAAGCGGCACCTGTTCGTCCGAACCCGGCGATCAAGGCGGCAGTTGATCGCTCGGAACTGGAGAAGATCTGCACCGCGTGGGCGAGCACGCAGGGGAGCCGTTGCGTCGTGCTGCGACCGTGTGTTGTGGTCGCTCCGGAGAATGGTCAATGGTTGGCCCATTCGCCGTGGTCCACGTCAGGTCTTCAGGTGAGTGGCGCCTCCACTCCTGTTCAGTTTCTCCACGTCGATGATCTCGTCTGGGCGATCGCGTGCCTTTTGAACAATCAGGTCGATGGCGTGGTGAATGTCGCCCCCGACGGATGGCTTATGCCGAAACAGGTTCGTGCCCTAAAGGGGCCGGCGGCGCGTCTTCGCCTGCGGAGTTCGGTTGCGCTGTTGCTCGCCCGCATCGGGGTTCGGGTCGGTCTCGCGTCCGGTGATCCGTCGACGCTCCTTGCCAGTTCGGCGTCATGGGTCGTCTCGAACGATCGATTGCGTTCTGTGGGCTGGGAACCTGAGTTCACCAACGAAGAGGCCTATGTCGATTCGGATCGGGGAGGACCATGGGCCCGCCTGACCCCCCGCCATCGTCAGGAGCTGGCGTTGGGTGGTGTCGTGGTACTTGCGTTGGGTGTGCTGACGGCCGGAGTCATCGTGGTGCGTCGACAGCTGCGGGTCGGTCGCCAAGCGTGACAATGGCGGTCTGCTCGGTTCCGTCGCGCACGTAAAGGACGGGCACGATGTCGCCCGGATCGAAGTCCCGGACGTTCACGACGAGCGAACTCGCCGACTCAATAGGGCGACCCATGACCTCGATAATGATGTCCTGCGGTCGGATTCCTGCTTGAGCTGCAGGACCATCTGCAGCTACTTCGGTCACAACCGTTCCTCGCGATGCTCCGGTAGACCCGTCACTGTTCGACGCATCATTATCGGACCCGGTGTAGTCGACACCGAGAATGCCGATCCACGCGTGCCGCGCGGTACCGGCGGCAATGATGTCGCGAGCGATGTGCAATGCATAGGCGATCGGGGTTGCGTAGACAGTTCGGTCTGTGCGAGCGCGGTTGCGAGTGGTGACAAGACCGATCACTGAACCATCCGTGGAGCACAACACCGACGCCCCGGATTGTGAAACCCGGGCAAGCGTCGAACTGATCATGCCGTGCATCGTCCTCCCATCGCGGAGTTTGAGGGGCGCAGCAATGTTGTCGATAGTGCCGCTCGTGACACCCATCGTTCTGTTGGCGCCGTTGTGTTCGACGACGAGCGCCGCCGCCGATTCACTTAGCGCAGCGTTGTCGGCAATGGCGATGGTGGAATGGGTTTCACCCTCGATATCGAGAACTCCGATGTCGGTGACTGGATCGACACCGATGACGACCGCGGTGAATTCCGATCCGTCGCGCGTTGTCACGGTCAAACTCTCGGCACCGGTCAGAGCATCTGCCGAGGTGATGATGTGGCCGTCGGCGAGCATCATGATGCCTGCGATGGTGTCAATAGTTCCGTGTGCCACCGCGATCCGGACGATCCCATCGGTCGCTCCGGCGGGGAGCGACCGAAGCGGGTTCTCCTCGTTCGCGAAGTTTTGACCAGCGGCGAATCGGTCGGATGAACCGTTGTTCCCCATAACGGTCCCGACGATCGCAAGCGCACCAAGCGTGAGGGCGACGCCGGCGACGAGCGCGGCACTCGCGAATGACATTGACCTGTTCCGACTGCCGTCCGATGAGTGAGTCCCACCCGAGGACGAGGAATAGTCCGGTTGAATCGATGATGTTGCTTCCGAACCTGTGCGCGCCTTGGCTATCTCCGACGGATGGCGCCAGAGTCGATCATCGGCGGGAAGAGGGGGTGTGAATCCGACATCGTCGTCGGATTCATCGGAAAAAGGCATGGGTTGGAAGGGTAGCGGTGCACCCTGCGTTGATGCCCGCGCCCCCCACTACGATGATCGGGTGAGTCTGCAACCGCCTTCAACCGACGACTGGGTCGCGCTGACCGAAACGATGTTGGGTATTGAGGCCGCAGGCGACTGGGTCGCTTTGCCTGGTTGTGGTGCCGTCGTGATTTTCAGCGGACTGGTCCGCGATCATGCTGAAGGGACAGACGGCGTCACCCATATTGAGTACGAAGCCTGGGCCGAGCAGATCGAACCGCGGCTCTTGGACATCGTCGCCGAAGCCCGTCGCCGCTGGCCTGACATCGGGCGGATGGTGTTGTGGCATCGTCACGGAGACGTGGCTCTGTCGGAATCCTCGGTTGTCGTTGCGGTCTCGACCCCGCATCGGGCGAGCGCATTCGAAGCAGCGCAGTTCGGAATCGACACGCTCAAAGCCACCGTTCCGATCTGGAAGAAGGAGTTCTCGGCCGACGGGTCCCAGTGGGCCCAATCGGCACAACACATCGTCGACGCACCGAAATCCAGGGCGAGCTCGGGGCAGGTCTCATGAGCGGACTCGGTTTCCTTCTGATTGTTGTCGTGGTCACGCTCGTCGGGTCGCTCGTTGTTTGGCTGCGCAATCGGAAGCCGACCTATTTCATGGCGAGTGTTGATGATTTCGAGCGCGAGATGCGCGCTCTCGACGGACTGCCTGCGCCGACCGGAAGCCATATGCCTCGGGCTAATCCCTCGGGCATCCACGAGAATCGTCGGCCGAGGTACAGAATGACAGTTGATGGCGACAGTGATTTCGATCTCGGTGACGACGACGAGAGCAGTGACGAGAGTCGTAATGGCGCCCCGTACGAAGACAATGACGAAGGCCGGTAGGCGTGGCGCGCGATCTCGCAATTGACCTCGGTACTGCCAACACCCTTGTGTATGTGCGCGGCGAGGGAATCGTCCTCAACGAACCCTCCGTGATCGCACTAAACAGTCGTACCCAAGATGTTCTTGCTATGGGGCACGAGGCATGGCAGATGATTGGTCGCACCCCGAGTTACATCGTGGCGGTCCGTCCGCTTCGCAAGGGAGCTATCACCGATTTCGATGTGACGCAGAGGATGATCCGTCTCCTCCTCCAGCGGGTTGGTGTCAACCGTTTCAATCGGCCTCGCGTTGTGATTTGTGTTCCGTCTGCGATCACCGCTGTCGAACAGCGTGCCGTGACCGAAGCGGCACGCCGGGCCGGCGCGGCTGAGGCGCATCTGATCGAGCAGCCGATGGCCGCAGCGATCGGAGCTGGGCTTCCGATTAATGAACCGCTCGGCAACATGGTGATCGACATCGGTGGCGGCACATCTGAAGTCGCACTGATTTCGCTCGGTGGGGTCGTCGCCCTTGAAGCGGTACGCGTGGGCAGCTTCGATATTGATGCCGCGATCCAGTCCTACATTCGGCGCGAATACGGAATCGCTATCGGGGAGCGCACGGCCGAGGAGATCAAGATCACGATCGGTTCGGCGTGGCCGACCGACAACGAATATGCCGCCGAAGTGCGCGGACGCGAACTCATGAGCGGACTCCCCAAGACGGTCGTGCTCACCGCGGAGGAAGTTCGCGAAGCAATCGACGAACCGGTATCGGCAATGGTCGACGCGGTGATCTCGTGTCTTGGTCAGGCGCCGCCGGAACTCGCGCAGGATCTCATTGAACAAGGCATCTATCTCGTGGGCGGCGGCGGCCTGCTTCGCGGCCTCGACATGCGAATCGCCAACGAGTGCGATGTTCCTGTACAAGTGGTCGACGCACCGCTCGAATCAGTGGTGCTCGGTGCTGGTCACTGCATCGAATCGTTCGATGCCCTCAAGGTCATGTTTATGAACTGAGGTCCTCGGCGGCCTGCCGGACCTGCCAATCTCGATCCTCATGGCCGCGTTGCAGCGCCGCGTCAACCTCGGGTCCATCAAACGGGGCAAGCGCGATCATTGCTCTGCGGCGAACCGTCGCTTTATCGCCGGTGGCCTCGAGAATCGCGGGGAGACCTCCGATATCGCCGAGTGCGCCGAGCGCCGCAACGGCTGCTTCGCGACAGAGTGCGTCGGCGTGACCAGTCGCAACGGTGCAGAGACGATCGAGAGTCGCGGCGGTAACGGGTGGTCGCTCGCCGCAGGCCCACGCCGCAGTTTCGACGACGGTGTGGTTCTCGTCATCGAGAAGCCGGGCTACGGCGAGGGCAATCACCGGATCCTGAGGATCGCCGACTGATCCCGACCAGATCACGGATTCTTCGCAGCCCCTGCGGCGAACCGTCGGAGCAGGATCGGTCAGAGCTTGAAGAAGTTCGTCGAGCGTGAGATCACCGAGCCGATTGAGTGCACCAAGTGCGGTTGCTCGCGTGCCGGGATCGGCGTCGGCGAGGAGTTCGCGGGCGAGCGGGGAATCTCCGGTGTGACCGGCGAGAGCGGCGGCCCTCCGGGTCGAAACCGATTGCTCTGAGGGTTCCGTCATGTGGTCATCTTCCCACCGAACCATCCCGGTGCGCCTCCTTGCGGCGGTGGCCGTGGCAGGCTGCTCATCGACTCGTCAGCGGAGCAGATGTGACAGAGGAGCAGAAAACCAATTCGGACCCGGGGGAGAACCCGGAAGTGACACCGACCGACACCCGGACCGGGCGTTGGTCGCGCAAGGCCCGATGGCGGACGGCGATCTCGTTGTCGGTCTTGATTGTGCTCGTCGCTCTCGGCGTTTCGGTCCGATTGCCGTCGTACACGATTTCTCCGGGAGCGGTGCGGGCGACGCAGCCACTACTAGCGGTGGACGGTGCGTCGACCTACGACAATCCCGGAGCGGTTGACTTCCTCACCGTTTCGTTGCGGCAGTCGACGCCCCTCGAAGTTTTCGCGGCATGGCTCAATCCGGCAATCGATGTGAAATCAGAACGAGAGATACGGGGCGATCAAACGCCCTCGGAGAATCAGAAGCTGAACCTTCAGATGATGTCGGAGTCCAAGGACGCCGCGCAGTACGTCGCGCTGAGCCGACTCGGCTACGACATCGCTATCAACGGTTCCGGGGCCGTAGTTGTCACGGTTCAGGAGGGGAGTCCGGCCTTCGGGGTGCTGAAGCCGGGTGACGTGGTCACGAAGGTGAACGAGGTTGCAGTTGAGCTCAGCAGTGATCTCGTGCGCGCGATTTCGACAAACGCTCCTGGCACAGTGGTGACTCTTGAAGTGACTCCGGGTGATGGCGGCCCGACCACGCCCGTTGACGTGAGACTCGTGGCGCGCCCAGATGACGCAGCTCGTGCCTACCTCGGCGTTTCGACATTCACGAAAGACCTCTCGTTCAATTATCCGGTCGACGTCACAATTAACTCCGGTCGGGTGGGTGGGCCGTCGGCGGGGTTGGCCTTCACCCTCGGAATCCTCGATGTGCTGAGCACTGAGAGCATTAGCGGTGGGCGAAAGATTGCGACAACCGGGACGATGTCGCTCGACGGATCCGTCGGCCCCGTGGGTGGAGTGCACCAGAAGGTCATTGCCGCGAGACGAGCCGGTGTCGAATTGATGCTCGTCCCAAGCAGCGAAGTCGATGAGGCCCGCCTGTATGCGGGGGGAATGCGGATTGAGCCGGTTGACACAATCGATGATGCTCTGGCGGTGCTCGCCACCATCGGCGGAGGGGATTTGGTTCTCCCCGCCAAGGGGACGGTCGTACCTGCGGCGTAATCCCGCACGGAGGGCATCACCGGCGAAGCGGAGGTACATCGGTACGATCGGATCCAATGGCCTCCGAATTCTCTGTGCCAATTGATCCGGATCGGATCGTCAGTCAGACATTCGCGACGGTTCGGCGCGGTCTCGATCCTCTCGAGGTCCAACGATTTCTTCTCGTCCTTTCGAATGAACTTCGTGACGCGCGCAGCCGGGAGACGACTCTTCGGCTGAAAATCGAGGAACTCGACCGACGTGCGGAACCCACTGATCCGCTCGATCCTTCCCATCTCACGAAACTTTTGGGTCAGGAAACCGTTCGGGTTCTCGATGCAGCCCAGTCGGCGGCGGCGGAGATCCGCGCAAAGGCCGAAGAAGGCGTGGCGCGATTGCTGCGCGAGTCGCGCGATGAGGCCCAGCTGATGCGCGACGAGGCCGAGTCGCTGCTCAAGCTCCGGTCCGCGGAGGCAAACGAAGCCGCCGACGAGATCCGTGCGCAATCCGCGCAGATGCTCGAGCATGCGCAGGAAGAACGAGCCGAGATTCTGGAAGTGGCGCGTAACGAAGGCCGCCAGATGATTACCGAGGCCCAAGAACTCCGGGAGCGGATGCTCGATGATCTCGCCCGGCGCCGCAAACTTTTGCGCCAGCAGATCGAACAGCTCCAGGCCGGACGCGATCGCCTTGCGGCCGCTTACGACGTCGTGCGAGACACGCTCGATGTTGCGACTGAAGAACTCCATGTGGCGCTACCGGAAGCGAAACTTGCGGCCGAAGCGGCTGCACTCAAGGCGACAGAGTCTTCGAGTTCCGAAGAGCTGTTGTCCGCTATCGAACTCGGAACTCTCGCCGTCGTGCCGCCGGCGGCGGATGCTGAACCGGACACCTCGCCGGCCGAGTTGCATGCAGTTGAAACACCGACGCCGACGCCGACGCCGACGCTCACGATCGTCAGTTCGCCGGTGCCCAAACGAGCAACGCCAACCGTTGCGATCGTGCCTGACCCGGAAAGCGAGGCGCTCGCGGAACCAACCGCTGGGGCCCCGGCTGATCCGATCGTCGAAGCAGAAGGTAAGACACCCGGAACTACAGACATCGGCAGTTCTCCTCCGGCGCCCGAGGATTCCACTGATGACTCTGACGTGCGTCAGTCATCGTCGGTGCGGGTGGTGCGGAAAGCTCGCAACGCTGGATCGTCAGAGAAAGACGATTTGTTCGCCCGTCTCCGCAGCGAAGCACCGGTTGAATCGGAAGCGACTGATACCGAAGTCGAACGGGCCGAAGTTATTGAACCAGTAGGAGCGGTAGCGGTCGATGTTGACGATGATGCCGACATGGCGGGCGTCTTCGAGGAGAAGGTAAAGCCGATTGTCGAAGCCGTGATCAGTAGCGACGGTGCTGGCGAGCGCGCTCGCTCGCTGGTGATGCAGCGCGATGCCGCGATTCTTGAGCTCGACAAGAGCCTCTCGCGCCGGCTTAAACGGGAACTTTCCGATGAACAGAATGAGTTGCTGTCGGCTTTGAGTTCCACCAAAGGGTCGGTGTCAGCGATCTCGGTGCTACCGAGCCAGGAAGTGCAGGAAGCCCGATATTCGACGCTCGCCGACCCAGTTCTCGCCCAAGCCGCTGCAGCCGGATCAGAACTGGTCTCCGGAATCGGCGGACGAGGTGGCTCGCGCAGTTCACTCGCCGACCTTGCCTCCGAACTCGCAGCCGAAATCGTGGGACCTCTCCGGGAGCGACTCGAACGGTGTTTCGCCGAGTCAGATGGCGATCGTGATGAAGTCGCTCAGCGCATCCGGTCTTGTTATCGGGAGTGGAAGGCACAGAGAGTCGAGCCGGCCGCTTCGCACGCGATGGTTGCAGCCTGCAACCGGGGAGCGTTTGATCGGCTGCCCAAGAAGACGATGGTGCGATGGGTCGTCTCCGACGGCGCGGTCGCCTCGCCGGATTGTGGTGACAACGCCCTCGCCGGAGATCTGGCCAAGGGTGACAAGTTCCCAACTGGTCACGTGAATGCGCCAATCCACGACAACTGCCGCTGCTTCGTTGCGCCTGTGGAACTTCTTTCCTGATCGATTCTCGCTCCGGCGGAATTCGAAGCGACGCTGACCCATCTAACGGGTCAATTCACCCGTAGGCTTGCCGCAATGCGCGTTCCGACCGATATGCCCAAATCCCGCCGTATTGTCTCCCGAGGGCGCTTTGTCGTCATTGCGATCGTGGCGATTGCCTTCGTCATCATCATCTCGCTTCGGGGTGTCGCCGGCTTCTGGACCGACTATCTCTGGTTCGACTCGCTTGGCCTGTCCTCGGTGTTCACCGGGGTGCTCGGGGCGAAGATCGCACTAGGAGCGATCTTTACCGGAGCGTTTTTTCTCCTTGCCTTCGTGAGCCTCACGGTTGCCGATCGTTTGGCGCCCAAGAACCGCGAGTTCGGGCCGGACGAGGAACTCCTCAGTCGCTATCACGCCGTCGTTGAACGCCGGGCGACTCTGGTTCGCGTCATTGTCTCGCTTGTACTTGGTTTCATCGCCGGAGCCGGCATGTCGAGCGAATGGAATCAGTGGATCCTGTTCCGCAACGGCGGAGACTTCGGAGTTAAGGACCAGACCTTCAACACCGATGTCGGTTTCTATGTCTTCAAGCTTCCGTTTTATTCGACTGTCGTGAACTGGTTGTTCGCGTCGGGCGTGATCATCCTTCTCGCCACGATCGTCGCTCACTATCTAAACGGCGGCATCCGCCTTCAGGCGACGGCGAAGCGCGTGACTCCGCAGGTCAAGGCCCACGTCTCGGTGATTCTCGGGCTGCTCGCTTTGGTCAAGGCGGCTGACTACTGGTTGCAGCGCTACGCACTCACGTACTCCACCCGTGGCACTGTGGATGGAGCCGCTTACACCGACGTCAAGGCGCAGTTACCAGCGATCTACTTGCTGCTCTTCATCGCGCTGCTCTCGTTCTGTCTTTTCATCTACAACATTCGTCGTCGCGGTTGGACGCTTCCGGTTGTTGCAGTCGGACTCTGGGCTCTCGTCTCGGTCGTGGCCGGTGTCGCGTATCCGTCATTCATTCAGCGGTTCCAAGTTGATCCGCAGGAGTCGACAAAAGAGACGCCGTACATTGAGCACAACATCGCCGCCACTCGTGCTGCACTCGGCCTCGATGCTGTGGACACAGTTCCGTTTGCGTACTCACAGGACAAGGCCATCGCAACAAAGAACGTCGATGATAACCCCGGAACCATCCGCAATATCCGGTTACTCGACCCTGCCATCGTCAACCCGACGTATCAGCGGCTCCAGAGCCAATACGCGTTTTACCGCTTCAACGAACTCGATGTCGACCGTTATCCGATCCGTACGCCGAACGGTGAATTGGCCAATACGCAGGTTGTCATCGGATCGCGTGAGCTAAACGTGAGCGGGATCCCGCAGCAGTCATGGGAAGGTGCGCATCTTGCGTACACCCACGGCTACGGGGTTGCACTTGCTCCTGCCAATGCCACGACAACTCAGGGTCGTCCAGATTTCTTGGTGCGCGACGTGCCACTTGTGGTCGACAAAGCGAAGATCGACGTCAATCTTGATACGCCACAGACGTATTACGGCGAGAACGTCGGCGGTTATGCAATAACGAACGCCGGTCGCGAGGAAGTCGACTACGTGCAGGTCGACGGACAAACCAAGTTCACGAAGTACTCAGGATCGGGCGGCGTGAAAGTCGATTCGTTCCTGCGTAAAGCCGCACTTGGTCTGCGCTTCTCGGACTGGAACCTCGTCGTCTCCAACTACCTGACATCGGATTCGCGCATCGTGTTCCAGCGCGATGTACGTCAGCGAATTCAGGCTGTGGCACCGTTCCTTCAATTCGATGCAGATCCCTATCCGGTCATCACTGATGGTCGAGTGGTCTACATCTTTGATGGCTACACCACGACAGGTCGCTATCCCAATGCACAGCGTGCCGATGCCAGTGGTCTGCCGAGTGGCAGTGGACTCCGAGGCGAGCGTTTTAACTACATCCGCAACTCCGTGAAGGGTGTCGTTGATACCTACGACGGCACCGTGAAGCTCTACATCGTGAATCCCGATGATCCGATCATCAACGCCTATGCAAAGGCCTTCCCGGTCCTTTTCAGCAACGTTGATGAAATGTCCGCCGACCTGAAGGATCATTGGCGCTATCCGGAAGACATGTTCCGGGTGCAGACGAACATGTTTGGCCGCTATCACATCGGTGAACCGGCGGCGTTCTACGAGAAGACCTCAAGTTGGTCGGTGGCGCAGGATCCAGGTTCGAGCGTCAACGCGGCATCGACAATCACGACAACGATTCTGCCTAACGGTCAGACATCGCTCAGGGTCAGCGAAGCGCGCATCGAACCGAAGTACATGTTGATTCGTCTTCCGGGTCAGACACTTGAATCTTTTGTGTTGCTCCGGCCATTTGTTCCTTATTCGGAGGACGATTCAAAGAAGACGCTCACATCGTTCATGGTCGCCGACAGCGAACAAGCTTCGTACGGCAAGCTCACCGTCTACGAGATGCCGAGCGGAACAAACATCGACGGCCCGTCGATCGTGAACTCGAACATCCTCGCCTCGCCTCAGGTGGCGCAGCAGCTGACGCTTCTCAACCAGCAGGGGTCCCGAGCGCAGTTGGGAGCCATGATGCTGGTTCCAGTCAACAACTCGATCGTCTATGTCCGGCCGCTTTATGTGTCATCGGACAACAACACACAGATCCCCGAACTGAAGAAGGTAATTGCCGTCTTTGGTGGCGAGGTCGTGATGCGCGACACGCTGCGTGACGCGTTGCGGGTCCTGTTCCCGGGAGCCAATCCGCAAACCTTTGAGAGCGGATCAATCATCCAGGAAAACATCCCCGTTCCCGATGGCGTGCCTGGCATCTCACCGGGATCCACCACGACAACCACCGTCCCGTCAACCGGCAACGAGACGAAGGACCAGCTGATCGATGCGGCGGCAAAGGCTCTTGTCGATGCCGATGTGGCGCTTCGAAACGGTGATCTTGCGACGTACCAAGCCAAGGTCCGCGAAGCACAGGCGCTGTTGGCCCAGGCGCAGGCGATGTCCGACGGGGCAACGGGCACCGCGACGACCACGTCCGCCCCATCGGCTACGACTACCTCGCTTCTTCAGCGCTCGGCGACACCGGCCAGTTTCCTGCTGCGCTGACCCTCGGGTCGGTTTCGGCGGGTACCTGGTTGGGGTCAGCTCAGTCTTCGATGAAGGTCTGCTCGCCGTCGCCGGCGAGGACGTGTTTGAGAACCTTGCCACTCGCGTTGCGCGGGAAAGGTTCGGTGCGGGTCTCAATGAACGCCGGAACTTTGTACGACGCGAGGGTCTCTCCGCAGAAGGCTTGGAGTTCGTCTTCGGTGATCGTCGTTCCTTCGGCGATGACGATGATTGCCTTGACTTCTTGGCCGAGGATCTCGTGGTCGACGCCGATGACAGCAGCTTCGATGACGGAAGGATGTTCGTCGAGGCGGTTCTCGATCTCGAAGGGGTAGATGTTCTCGCCGCCTCGAATGATGAGATCACGGCGGCGCGAAGCCATGTAGATCACACCGCTTTCCATGCGTCCGAAATCACCGGTGATGAACCAACGATCCGGAAGGAACGCTTCGGCATTGGCAGTGTCGTGGCGCCAGTACTCCGTCATGAGAAGCGGGCTGCGGACGCAAATGTTGCCTTCCTCTCCCTCGGGTAACTCATTGCCCTGCTCGTCGGTTACCTGGACCTCGATGGTCGGAAGGGGCATACCCACGCACGGGGGCGACGCAGCGAGCATCCAGTTCGGAGCGAAGGAAACGAGTGAACCGGTCTCGGTCGATCCGTAACCGCTGGACATGGTGTTGGCGAGATGAGGGAAGCGGGCGTCGACGCGGCCGATGATGGAGGGGGTCGTCGCTGATCCGCCCATACCGACCGAGACGATCTGGCCAACGGGGATCTTGTCCGAATCCGGATGGGCGAGCAGACGGATGAGGTGAGCACCGGTGCCGCCCCAGACGTTGATGCCTTCGTTCAGCGTGAGGTCGATGACTTTCTGCTCGTCGAAACGACCGAGATGCCAGACGGTTGTGGATCCGGTGTGGATTCCGTTGACGGTCGCGCCAAGCCCGGAGACGTGAAATAGCGGAAACACCGCAAGCCTGGTGGGGGGAGGTGCTCCTGTCGGCGTCCGTCCGGCCATGGCCATACCGCGTGCGCCGATGAAGTTCTGACCCATGCTGTAGGCAATGACACTGCGATGACTCAACACCGCGGCTTTTGGGCGCCCGGTTGTGCCGCTCGTGAAAATGAGGATGGCTGCGTCGTCCTCATCGATCGCAACATCAGTGAGTTTTGCCGTCGGGTCGTAGGCGATCATCGAGTCGATCTCGGTGTCGATGTCGACCTGTGGAACTCCGTGCGCGTGGCCAAGTCGTTCGGCGCGCTTTGTGTCGATTAGCAGGAGCTTGGGTTCGGTCAGTTCGAGAGCGTGTTCCATCTCGAGCTCAGTCCACCATCCGTTCATCGCCACGGTGATTGCGCCGATGGACAGACAAGCCCAGAACGAAAGAATCCAGCCGACGCTGTTGGCACCGCAGATGGCGACTCGATCGCCTTGCACAACACCGTGCTCATTCTGAAGCCAAGCGGCAACGGAGGCGACTTGTGATTCGAGTTCGGAGAAGGTGATCCGGCGCCCGTCACTGAAGACCATTGCGCTCCGCTCACCATGCGCGAATGACGATGCCAGTACATCTCGCAGATTCGCCGGCCGATTCCGGAACACGAGCATGGAATAACCGCGTACGTCCTCGGAAACGGTCTCGAACGGCGCGCTGGGGCCGATAAGGCTGTTGGTCGCGGCGATCATGTCCGCCAGTTGCGGAAGTTGGTGCGCGGGCGTAGCGATGTCTGACATGTCCCTCCGGACGTTTTGTCGATCCCCTGAAACGGCGATGCTATCGGTATGGCCCTGTGCGTTTCTTTCGCAACTAGCGTCTTGTCGTATGGGGGAAACAAGTAGGGGAATGCTTCATGGCAAGGTCGCGCTGGTCTCCGGTGCGGCATCAGGGATCGGGGCGGCTACGGCTCGTCGATTCGCCGAAGAAGGTGCCGTGTTGTGGCTCAACGATCTCCAGGCCGATCCTCTCGCTCGGTTGATCGATGAACTCAAGGAACAGGGTGCTTCTGTGGCGGGAACCCCGGGCGACATGAGTGACAGCGCCTACGTGAATGCTTGGGTCGCTGGAGCGTTTGAGCGTCATGGCCGGATCGACGTGCTCTACAACAACGTCGGAGTGTCCCGTTCCGGTCTCGTCGGAGATCTGACCGATGACGACTGGCGGTTCCAGCAATCAGTCACGCTCGATTCGGCGTTCTTCGCCACGAGGGCAGTGCTTCCGCACATGGTTTCCGCCGGTGGGGGATCGATCGTGAGCATGTCGTCGGGGGCGGGCATCGGAGGCAACTACAACCTTGGTGGCTACGCGGCGGCGAAGGCCGGTGTGATCAACCTGATGGAAACCGTGGCCACTGAATATGGTGAGTTTGGTGTGCGCGCCAACTCCGTCACGCCAGGCCCGACGGATACGGCGCCGCTGCGCGCCTATCTCGAATCACGTCCGGGTGGTATTGAAGCGCACGTTGCCGACCTAGATCTTGCGCGACTCACCGACCCCGAAGAGGTGGCGAACACGGTGCTGTGGCTTGCGTCCGATCTGTCGTCGAGTCTCACGGGCATCTGTGTGCGCAGCAACATCCGCGCGGCGAGTCGCCGCCCGAACCGGAATGAGTCCTGACGATGATCGATGAAACGCCGGAACTTGTCGCATGGCGGGCATTTTGTCGACGTCTGGAATCGGTAGGCGAGCAACTGCTTGCTGATCCATTTCCGAATGACAGTGCCGATCAGGCCGAAGGATTCGCCCATCTCGCCGATCAGGTCTTGTGTTGGTTGGGATGGTCGATTGGTCATCCCGACGCTCGTCGGCCCTTCTTCATGCGGCAGAACGATCTAGTCACGCAATGGGGCGGGCCCAACGCGGACAATGTTTATCGTCACGCGCGCGTTGATCCGTCGTTGCGCTACCGGATCTCCGGTCGAATGAATTCGGCTGAGGAGTTCATCCTTGCCATGCGGGCAGGGTTCATGCATCAAGAGAAATGGGGGACGCTCGCGGAGCACACAGGAACCGATCTCGGTATCGGTGCCGGTGATGATTTCGAGATCCTCCTCGGCGGCAACGGAACCGAGGACGGGTGGATCCCGATTCCAGAGGACGCGGTCATGGTGTCGTTCCGGGAGTACTACTTCGACTGGACCGAATCGGAGCCAGCGGTGTTCACGATCGAGTGCCTTGATTCGCCGGATCCGTTACCGCGCGTAACTGCGCTTGAGGTCTCGCAACGGATCAACGAGGCTGCCGATGGCGTCGAACACTCAATGGTGTACTGGAACGACTACATGATCACCGAACGCGATCGGCGAAACGACAACACATTCGTTGGATCGTTTGCCCTCGACAAAGGACTGGCCGCCGCACGTTACGGCTTCTGCTTCTGGGATCTCGCCGACGACGAAGCACTCATCGTCGAGTCGGAAGTTCCTGATGCGCGCTACTGGAGTCTGCAGCTCTACGTGCCGGGATGGTTCGAAATCGTCGATCCCGTCGAGCGCATTACGAGCCTGAATCATCGCCAGACGGTTATCTCTGCCGATGGGCGCATTCGTTGTGTCGTCGCCCATCGCGATCCCGGCGTTGCCAACTGGCTCGATGCCGGCGGTCGCCGTACCGGCCTATGCACATTGCGTTGGTTCTGGCCCGAGTCCGATGACGCGCCCGGCCCGACAGGTCGAGTTGTGAAACTGGTCGACGTCGCGCAACATCTACCCGCAGACACCGCAATTGTCTCGGTCGATGAACGCCAGGCACTCATAGAGTCCCGTCGCCGTCACTTGGCGTGGCGCTTCCGAAGTTAGGCGCGCATGATGCCGCCACCGTCGACCGAGATGGTCTGACCGGTGACATAGCGACTCTCGTCGGAGAGAAGGAACGCAACGAACGGGGCGATGTCGTGCTCGGCGTCTCCGTCACGACCCACCGGATTGTCGGCGTACATGGCGGCAAAGGCGAGGCTGCGCTCGTCGTCAGTTGCACCTGGTGGCTGTCGATGGGCGGCCGATGCGGGGAGCACGCAGTTCGCCGTGATGCCATGGCGTCCCCATTCGCGGGCCGCCGTCCGCGTGAGTGATCGGATCGCTTCGTTCGATGCGGCGTACGGGCCGTAGCCCGCCGCGCCAGTGAGTCCCATTGACGTTCCCATTGTGACGATGCGACCCCAGCTCCGGGAGATCATGTGGGGGACAGCGGCCTGCATCAACCAGAGCGAACCCTTTGGTCCTGTGTCAAAGAGCAGGTCCATGTCGGACTCGGTGACATCAAGAAGTGGCGTCACAGGTCGGAACGACTGGGCATTGAGAACAATGCCGTCGATGCGGCCGAATCGTTCAATGACCGCGGCAACGACTTCAAATGCGCGGTCGCGATTCGCCACATCAGCGACGAGCACAAGGTGTTCAGTTCCGCCCGATGTCAGCTCAATGGAGAGTGCATCGAGGCGCTCCTGCTTGCGGCCAGTTATGACCACACAAGCCCCCCGCCCGGCGAGATGACGAACGATGCCGAGTCCGATTCCGCGTGACCCGCCGGTGATGATCACGACCCGTCCAGTGAGGTCATCAATGCGTCCGGCGTCAGGCATGAAAAACAGCATAGGTTCGATGGTCATGACAACTTCTTGGGACCCGGGTCCGCGGCCCGAATGGGTCGAGGCGGTCAACGCCGGGCTCATCGTTCCGATCGCCATAGAGGCCGAACTCCCGCTCGATCGGGATGCATTGCTTGCAGAGGCCCTTGTTCGACAAGGGCGCTCCGGCGATGGTGTCGGTGCCTTAACTGCGCCGGGGCCGGGCACCGGAGAGGATTTTCTCGAACCGCTCGACATCGTCCTTGCCTCGCTTGAAGGTGAAGCGGAACTTCATGTTCTCGGTCGCTGGATCACGCGTCGGTTCATTCTCCGACTTCTCGAAGTGCGCTTGCAGATATGCGATGCAGTGCGATCCGATCCGGGTCTGCGCGACGAACAGATCATCGAGCCCTTGTTCGTGATCGGTGCGCCTCGGACGGGAACCACGATTCTTCATGCATTGCTCGCTGCCGATGAACGCCATCGCGTCCCGCTCGGTTGGGAGTTCCTGCGGCCAGTTCCGTCGCCCGTCATAGAAACTCGTGAGTCCGATACCCGCATTGGACTCGCCGACGCCGAACTACGACTTCCTGGTCTAGTGACTTCGGGACTGGGCGCTATCCATGCCTACGGCGGGCAGATGACGAAGGAATGCCTCTCGGCGATGTCGTTTACGTTTCGCAGCGAGGAATTCATTAGCCGATACAACACGCTCAGTTACATCAACTGGTTGAGTTCATGTGACATGACGCCGGCGTATGAAATGCATCGACTCGTTCTGCAGATTCTTCAACGCCGTATGCCCACGTCGAAGTGGGTGTTGAAGTCGCCGGTACATCTGCACAACTTGCCCGCCTTGCTCAACGTGTATCCCGACGCGCAGCTGATCGTGACTCATCGCGATCCCTTGGCGATCCTCGGTTCAGTGACGAGTCTCATCGCGACGTTGCGTTATGCGCACAGTGATCACGTCGACACGACGACGATTGGCCGTTACCACTCAGATTTGTATCTCAAGGATCTCGACGGTCTGGTTGACCTCGTCGGAACTGCAGCATTCGCTCGGGATCGTGTTGCTCACGGCTCCTTCGCCGAGTTCAACCGCAACGGCGTCGCCGTGGTGAACCGGATGTACGCCGAACTGGGCATTGATCTCCCCGACGAGGTTTCCGGCGCAATGGCATCGGCACTCTCCGATCGGCCGCGCGAGAAACTCGGTGCCCACGGATACTCGTTCGAGTGGTTGGGCCTCGACCCCGACATCGAAAGGACTCGATTCTCCCGCTATGTCGAAACATTTGAGGTCGAGAGCGAGGCCGGCGCCGATAGTTCACCAACTAGTGATGTAAGTTGATTGTTATGGAGTCCGCCCCCCACATCAGTCGTCGACGGGCGCTGGGCCTCGGGCTTGGTGTAGTCGGAGTGTTGACGGTCAGCCCCTCTGCTCTCGCCAATGCCACCGTCACTGGCGCTACCGAACCCTGCCCCGGGGACGGCATGGGTTTCACTGGCTACTGGCAAGGTCCGCCCAACCCCTACAACGAGACAAACCTGGGCGGTCCCGGTGGCCCGAGTGCCAGCAGCACCGGCAACCTAATTTCGAACGCATCGTTTGAAGACGGCTCACCCGGAGCAACTGCCCCCGGGTGGACGTTCGTTTCGCCGCCTCCGTGAACACGAGCGAATTGTTGTCGACTCGTTGGTCGCCAGAACATGCGCTCGACTCAACGGATACGTGCCGTGCTTTAGCTGAACTCGGACGTAAACTTGCGAACGCGGGATTCATTAACCGATTCGGGCGGCTACAGATCGATGACGAACACAATGCAGCCCTTGCCGAACTCGCATTAGGTCAGCGCATTGACGTCGCACTCGCGGCGCGTTATCTGGGCGGACCGCAGGCACTTGTGGCGCTGCTTGAAACTGGCCTCGCGACAATCACTGAAGAAAGTCAATTCTCGCTCTCGTTCGAAGTCCTTTCCGACGGCAAAGCGATGGCGCTTTTGCCGTTTCTGGATTCGTCAACTGAAGTTCCTGCCGACAGCGTTTACGCCGGAACCGATACTTGGCTCTTACGTGATCAAGCATGGAAGTACGGACTCCATGGAAAACGTGCGATCGATCTCGGAACGGGGACAGGTCTTGTCGCGGCGTTTCTGACGTCACGATACGAATCAGTGATTGCGACAGACATCAATCAGCGAGCAACGCTGACTGCGCAACTCAGTCGTGAACTGTTACCTGAATCCGCAAAATCTCGAATGCATGTCGTAACTAACGACGTCGCTACCGGCCTTCGTCCCGGAACCTTCGACTTTGTTTGCGTTAACGCACCATGGGTGCCGGCACATCGTTCCGTTGGACGCATCTACTCGCAGGGGGGCGAAACTGGATTTGAACTCCCACGCCGATTCATCCTTGAAGGTACGGAACTTCTTGCCCCAGGCGGAGTCTTCATTGCTCTTTGTGCTGAATTGACGTTCCTTGATGGTTCCAATCCTTTGCGTGATCTCCTCGAGAACTTCGAACGACGCGGGTTCGCGACGTTCATTGAGCCAACACCATCGCCGCATCCGTTCCATGCGGCTGCCAACGGCACTGCGGAAACGCTCCCCGGCCTTGATTCAGCGCGCCATGTCACCGTCGTGATCCATCGCAAAACCGGAGTTGTCGTTCAATGAGCGGAATGCAGATTTTTGTCAAAACCCTGTCGGGGGCAACCATCACTCTCGATGTCGAATCTTCAGACTCAATCGAAAACGTTAAGCAGAAGATCCAGGACAAAGAGGGCATCCCGCCTGATCAACAGAGACTGATTTTCGCAGGAAAGGAACTCCTAGAGGGACGTACCCTTGCCGACTACGACATTCAGAGAGAAGCGACTCTTCATCTCGTCGTTCGCCTTCGAGCTGCAACTGGTGTTGTCACCTATCAGGACGTGGGCGAACTACCACCGGACCTCAATCCTCAAGGCATTTCGGCACAAGGAGCTCCAAACGCGCAGCTCGCACACCTCACGAATGGCGCGACTATCAGTCAAAACGACATCGCGCTTTTTCCAGGAACCTACGCGTTTTCCTTCTGGGCTCAAGACGATCTCCTTTGGGAACTCACCTTCAAAGACGCGCTTGGTGCAACGGTCTCCACAACAACCGGCTCAACCTCTGGTGCCCTAATCGGCCTCACGCAGTTCGATGAGGAAATCACGGCGCCGAGTGGCACGACTACCTGCGATCTCGTGTTCGCCGCAACGTCACAAAGCGCTCTACTCGATCTCGTGACCCTCACCCCAGTTGATGTTCAAGTACCTACAACGCCTGACGCAGACAGCGCTTGTGTAGAGCCTGCCGTGGCTCCGAACTTCACAGGCTGAAACCAGCCAAGGAGTAGTAACTGTGCAGATCTTCATCAAGACGCTCACCGGGAAAACCATCACGCTTGAAGTCGAACCGGGGGACTCGATCGACAATGTGAAAGCGAAGATTCAGGACAAAGAGGGCATCCCCCCTGATCAGCAGCGACTGATCTTCGCCGGGAAACAACTGGAAGACGGTCGGACTCTCTCGGATTACAACATTCAGAGAGAGTCGACACTTCACCTTGTGCTGCGCCTGCGGGCCTCCACAGGCGTTGTGACTTATCAGGTAGTGGCTGAGACCCCGCCGATACTTTCCGCGGATGGTTACTCGCCTCAGACTGATCCCAATGCGCAACTTGCGTATCTCGAACTGAATGCCACCATGGTGCAAAGGGACGTTGCTCTTGTCCCGGGTATTTACGAGTTTTCATTTTGGGCTCGCGACAATCTGATGTGGGAATTCACGTTCATGGACTCTCTGGGAGCGATCGTTGGATCACTTAGCGATACGGCGTCAGCGCCCCCTCCGGGCCTCACGCAATTCATCGTCGAACTCACGGTTCCCGTAGGCACCGCCACGTGCGACCTTGTGTTCAGCGCTTTGTCAGAGAGCGCACTGATTGATCTTGTGAGGCTGACCGGACTTGGTGTTTGTTTACCGACAACAACCACAACCGAAGCGACCGAAGCCTCGACCGATCACTCGGTGGTTCCGGGCTTCACTGGGTGAACGGCAGGCTTCGAGTCGGGATTGTGTTGTAGGGATAAACTCACAAACCCTGTAGAAAACCCGACATTATTTAAGGCTGATCCGTACACATTGCGGGAGTAGATCAATCACTGGGATAACTAGCGTCTAGCTGGGGATATTTCCCCGCCATTCGCTTGGCATTCATTTTTAGTTATCGCGGCATTCAGAATGTGCCGTCATGCTTTCTGCTGATTTTGCAATTTCTCGATCGTGTTCGTCTTCGGAGGCCCCGTGTCCGCATCATCGTCATCCATTGGATTTTCACCCTGGGGTCAAGAGGCTTCGCGCCGTGAACCGTCAGGCAAGCGAGTTGGACGACCCCTTCGACCGGCGCGCCGTTTCCGCGCCGGACACATTGGTGCAGCTGCGACGGCGTTCGTAGCGATTGCCGGACCGATTGCGCCGGCGCTGATCAGCAAACCGGCCGCCGCACAGACAGCAACGACGACAACGGTCAGGCCCGCAACGACGACGACCGTCAGGCCCGCAACGACGACGACCGTCAGGCCCGCAACGACGACGACGACAATCAAGTCGATCATCACGCCGAGGGCTGTCGCTGGTGCAACTGCCTATGTGCCGCTCACACCGGTTCGGATTCGATCGGCTGCGACTGCGATCGCGGCTAACACCACGACTGTCGTAACAGTGCAGGGTCTCGGTGGAGTCCCGGTTGACGGCACGGCAACAGCCGTTGCAATCAGTGTGACGACCACTGGCGCTACTGCGGCGGGCAACTTGGTCATCTGGGGTGCGGGGGTCAAACCGACCATCATCTCGATGAACTACCCGATTACCGCAGGCGCCACTACATCATTGATTGTTCCCCTCACCACTGACGGCAAGATCAACATTGTCAACTCTTCCGTCACCGGCATCTTGATTGATATCTACGGCTACTTCTCCAACAGTGCGATAGCCGGCGCAACAGGTGCCACCGGTGCCACCGGTGTGCAGGGCGCGGTCGGTCCGCAGGGTGCGCAGGGCGCGGTCGGTGCGCAGGGCGCGGTCGGCACACAGGGTGCAACCGGCGTGCAGGGCGCGGTCGGTCCGCAGGGTGCACAGGGTGCGCAGGGCGCGGTCGGTGCGCAGGGTGCAGTTGGCGCGCAGGGTGCGGTCGGTCCGCAGGGTGATACCGGTGCACAGGGTTCAACGGGTGCACAGGGTGATACCGGTGCGCAGGGTGATGCCGGTGCGCAGGGTGATACCGGTGCGCAGGGAGATCCCGGTGCGCAGGGCGATACCGGTGCGCAGGG
>CAMCTY010000015.1 GCA_945878725.1 Bifidobacterium breve
TCCGAGCATCGCCAGAACCGGTTCGGATCGCATTCCTATTCGCTTGAGGAGTGGAGCTTGTCGCGCCCGGAGCTCGACGAACGATTTTCACCGTATCTTTCTCGCTACGCCGAATTTTTGGAGACCCCGTGACCGAAATCGATTCGCTACTCGACTCGCACGACACGATGGGCCTTGCCGCGCTGATCGCCAATGGCGATGTGACCTCGCTCGAAGTCGTCGATGCATCGATCGCCCGTCTCGAGTCACGCAATCCCATTCTCAATGCTGTCGTCGCAACGCGGATCGAACAGGCACGACACGAGGCCAAAACTGGGTCCGCTTCGGGTCCTCTCGCCGGCGTTCCGTTCCTCGTCAAGGACCTGAACTGTGACGTCGCCGGACTTCCCTCCACGAAGGGAAGTCGTCTGTTCGCCGATCACATCGCCACTGAAGACTGTGAACTCACCCGTCGTTTCAAGGCAGCCGGGCTCGTCATCCTGGGCAACACAAACACTCCCGAGTTCGGCAAAAACGCCAGCACCGAACCACTTCTCTTCGGTCCGACTCACAATCCATGGAATACCCGCTTCTCCCCTTGCGGTTCTTCCGGCGGATCGGCAGCGGCCGTCGCCGGCGGCATTGTTCCGTCAGCGCACGCCAACGACGGTGGCGGTTCGATCCGTATTCCCGCATCGGCCTGCGGACTCTTCGGACTCAAGCCCACGCGCGGACGCACGCCGACCTGGCCCATTCCGGCTTCGTTCGCCTATCCAGTCGGAATTGGTCTCGCCGTCACCCGCACGGTGCGCGACACCGCCGCAATCCTCGACGCAGTGGCCGGCCCGATGCCCGGCGATCCTTATCCGGCACCCCCTGCTCCGATCGATGGATCATTCCTCGCAGCCCTGAGCCGATCACCCGGAAAGCTCCGGATCGGATTCACCACGAAATCAGTCAGCGGAAATACGGCGCATCCGGCCGCAGTCGCCGCGGTGGAAAGGACGGCCCGCCTCCTCGCCGAACTCGGGCACATCGTCGAGGAAGCTTCACCCGTCTACGACGCGGATGTGCCCTCGAAAGTGTTGACAACGATCATGGGTGTCGCCACCGCCGATCTTGTCGAGACGCGGCTCGCTCAACTCGGCCGCCCTCTGGCCGACGACGATCTCGAACCAGTCGACCGGGTCTTGCACGAGTACAGCCTCGCCGTGACTGCGTTCGATCTTGTCCACGCGCAACAATCCCTCGAACGCGTCAGCCGCGATATCGCTCGCTTCTATGCGACGTGGGATCTCTGGCTCACACCGACGCTCAACGTTCCGGTTCCGGAGATCGGCTACCTCGACATCACGAGTGTTGAAGCGATCTTCACTCGCGCCGGACGCTTCAGCGAAATGACAGCGGTGTTTAACGTGACTGGACAGCCCGCCATCTCGGTTCCCGCCGGTCTCGACGAACGCGGCCTCCCGGTCGGCGTGCAACTCGTCGGTCGCCATTGCAGCGAGGAAACCCTTCTGCAGATGGCCCTTCAACTCGAGCAAGCCGCACCGTGGCCCCTCATTGCTCCTTGGCCACCCGCAGCCTGAGTTCCCGATCCGTGACACAGCGCAACGCTAGGAAGCGTGCCCGAAATAGGTGGCTTCAGCCTCGCTCGTAGACCGGAGCGTCCGGACGATAAGCGCCGGTGAGCAAGGACGACGACATCAGGAAATCGGCAGTGGCCCGATTGCTGGCAATGGGAATGTTCCAGACGATCGCGATTCGCAACAGCGCTCGCACATCCGGATCATGCGGTTGTGGTTCGAGCGGATCCCAGAAGAACACAAGCATGTCGATGCGACCATCGGCGATCATCGCTCCGATCTGCTGGTCACCGCCGAGCGGGCCGCTGCGCAGCCGAGTGATCGAGAGCCCGAGCGAATCGGTGAGCATCTGACCTGTCGTTCCGGTCGCCCACAGGCGGTGCGACGCAAGAATGTCAACATTCGAACGCGCCCACTCAAGTAAATCGGGCTTCTTGTTGTCATGAGCGACTAGGGCAATGCGCATCTGGTCGTGTTCTGAGTGTTCAGGATTTCTATTTTCAGGAATCTTGATATTCATGATTTGAAACAAGAATGCCCGGCGAACCTTGCCAAAGAACAACAGCAGGGTTTCCATGTGATGAACTACAAAAAAGCCGTCGAAGTCGGCAGCGAATATTGACGGCTTAGGCGTCGCTCAAATCTGGCATCGCTCTCAGTCGGCGGATGGGTCAGAATGAAGACACCGGATGCAAACTCTCCGGAATCCTGAGGGGGAAGATCCATGTCCGCAAAATCAACATCAGGCGTTGTCGTCACCGGTGGAGCATCAGGTATCGGTCGGGCCTGCGCCCAGGCAATCGCTGAACAGGGGCGATCGGTCGCCATCTGGGATCTTGACCAGGCCAAGGCCGAAGCAACGGCAGCCGAAATCGCAGCCGAGACCGGAGTCGTCACGTTCGGTCGCGGTATCGATGTGACAAAGACTGCCGACTTCGATGCCGCCATCGACGCCACCCGCGAGGTGATCGGTGAGATCGGTGGACTCGTGCACGCGGCCGGAACAGTCCGAGCGCAGTCGATCGGCAAACTCGATGAAGCGGGCTGGGACTTCGTTCTCAACGTCAACCTGCGGGCATTTCCACTCCTTGTCCAGGCTCTTCATGCCGATCTGAAAGCCTCCCCCGGAGCTTCTGTCGTCGGTATTGCGTCCATCGAAGCGTGGGTCGGGAACGAAGCCATTCCGGCCTACTGCGCATCCAAGGCCGGCATGCTCGGAGCGGTGCGTTCCATGTCCCATCGTCTTGCTCAGGACGACATCCGGGTCAACGCCATTTGCCCCGGATTCATCGAAACCCCGATGCTCGCGCCATCACTCGCTGCGCCCGGCGTCCGCGAACAATTCAGCGCCGAAGCCCCGATGGGCCGAATCGGTCGACCGTCGGAAATCGGTGAGCCCGCCGCATTCCTGCTCAGCAACGCAGCCTCGTTTATTACCGGACAATCACTCATTGTCGACGGTGGCGTACTCGCAATTGTCTGAGTGAATCTCTAAGCGTGCGCTCGGACATTCTTCAGGAAACAACGTCCTCAGGGACACGCCTTGCTGTCCAAACGCCATACGGGAAGTCCGTTGATCTGCGCGTCGAATCGATAGCACCGCTCCATCAACGCGCCGATCGGATACAAATCTGGCGAGTATCCCGACCAGTCTGTTCCCGGTCGAGCCGCATCGATGATCAGTATCGGGGGATCAGTCTCGAGGTCGTCAAAAAACATTTGCCAACGAGATGAATACGGCTCGGACTCAACCACTCCGGGGTCGAGATTCGTCGACCGGCTCGCCCAGTTTCCCGTGAGGTACCCGTCATGGAGAAACACACCGGCTGGTTGACGCTCGGCGGAAACGTAGACGTCGGGAAGCGCCCCCCAGACAAGAATTCGATCGTCTGTCGTCGTCGTGGCCTGGACATACCGACCGAGAGCGGTGAAGTTAGACAAATCCGGTCGGTGAATGAACGCCAACCCGACCAGCGCAAACACAAGCGCCGCGCTGAGACCCACGACGAAGTGCCAGGCCCGTCTCGTTGCAACGGAAAGTCCGATCCCTGAAAGCACCGCTAGGGGCGGAACTAGCTGTTGGTAGTAGTGGCCGAAGAAGCGCAATCCGATCGGGATAGCGAGAACAGAAGCAAGACCCCACACAACCATCGTCGAGTCGAGGCGGACCCGTCGGGTGAGCCCCGCCCACACTCCATAGAACAGCGGAAGGTGAAAACCGACGAACACCGCGGTCAACCCGAGACCGACGCCGAGAGCACGAACTGTCGAAATCCCACCATCGAGATAGTCGGCGTTGTCGGTCCATGCCCAGCGCCACATCAGGCCGATGTCGACGATAAGCGCCATAGGCACGAGCGCAATCGCTGCTCCCACCATCACCGCAACGAGATTACGGAACCGGTCGCGCTGTCGACGGAGAATCTCCCACGCGATCGGTAAGACGATCACGATGTACGGCTGCTTGCAGTTCACCGCGAGCATCAGAGCGGCGCCCGCTAAACCGAACCAGCGCCATGAGCGCTGTTGATCCGCACGCGAAGACACAACAAACAACATCGCCGCCGAGGCGGGAAGCAGTCCCCACAATTCGAAGTTGGCCGCCTGCGCATCCACCGGGAGAAAGAGAGAAGCCCCGACGACTGCGAGCGTTCCCGCGGCAAGTGCCGCCGAACGCCGCGCCACCAATCGTCGGACGATCAGTGTGACAACGACACCGTTGGCGAATATCAGTAGAGCGCAGACCAATCGCACGAGCCGCATATCAACACCGACGGAACGAATCGCAGCGTAGAGATAGGGAACAATCGGTGGTTTGCGATCAATAAATGTGACGTACATTTCGCCACCACTTCGTAACGAGTCACCCATCACACTCAGGTACGACTCGTCACGATCGAACATTCCTGAGAAGACCACGCCGGGGAGACGAGTGACGAGCGTCGCGATCCCGAGTGTTCCGAGCACCACGAACGACCATCGCATCCGCGCCAGCCGATCACGGATCGCTGATTCGCGATCGTGCACACGGGCACCAATCGCGTCTCGACGACTCGCATGGATCGGGATGGTCACGAAATCTCCAGGGGGCGACAGGCATCCGGGCGGATTACATGTCGAAGTTCAATCAGTCTTATCGCTCAGGAGGGCCTACGCTCGACACCCGTGACGGCAAACACCGATAGTTCCGAAAACATGTCGGCTGAACTTCGGGAACTCCTCGACAAACAGTCGATTCACGAGGTGATTCTCCGATACTGCCGCGGGATCGATCGCGGCGACATTGATCTGGTCCGAGCATGTTTCCATCCCGACGCATCAGATACACACGGTTCGTTTCAGGGAAACGTTGACGAGTTCCTTGCGTGGGCGTTCCACCTTCTTTCTCGCTATGACTCGACGATGCATCTCGTGGCGAATCATCTCGTAACGATCCGCGGCGACGCTGCAGTCGCCGAGACTTACGGCATCGCGCATCACCGCTCAGCCGATCCTGATCCGCGTCGAAACCTCAAAGTCGGTTTCCGCTATCTCGACCGGTTCGAACGACGGGCATCGGGCCCGTGGCTCATCGCCCATCGCACCGCCACCACCGAATGGGTGGAGGCGCCGGTTGAGGGACAGTTTTGGCCCATCCCTGCCGACTCCGCCGTCGGAACACGCGACGCGACCGATCCACTCCATCGACTTCTCGACGAACTCTGATTCACTCCAGCCAGGAATTCGATCCCTCATAAGTGTCCCGGTATCTGCCAGTCTTCTGAATCTCACAGGGGGAATTTCTATGCGTGCAGTCCGATGTCCCGAAGGAATACCGCAGGTCGTTGAGGTACCCGTACCGACTGGCGACGGAATCCTCGTCAAGGTTGCCTCGGCCGGGATCTGCGGTTCCGATCTCCATCTCCTCCCGATGGGCCTCCAGGCCACGTTCGGTCACGAGATTGCCGGAACACTTGCCGACGGCACGCCGGTCGCCCTTGAACCGTTTGCGCCCTGCGGCACCTGTCCTGCGTGCATCGACGGCACCTATCACCGTTGCATCCTCGGACCCGGCATGGTTTTTGGTGTGGGCCACGATGGCGGCATGGCCGATCAGGTCATGGTCCCCGTTTCGTCCATCGCTCGCCTTCCCCACGGAGTCCCGGCGCTCAACGGTTGTCTCGTCGAACCACTTGCCGTCGCGGTCCATGGTGTTCGACGCGGCGCAATTCGCGGAACAGACCGAGTGGCTGTCATCGGAGGCGGAACCATCGGTCAGATGGCACTCGTCGTTTCCCAACAGACCGGTGCGGCCGTCGACCTAACTGCGCGTCACGAGCGTCAGAAAGAAGCCGCAGAGCGACTCGGCGCCGGAGAGATTTCCGGCAACGGCTACGACGTCGTTATCGAGGCGGCCGGAACCGCGTCCGCCCTCGCCGAGGCAGTCGATCGCTGTCGCCCCGGCGGGACCGTCGTGCTCCTCGGAAGTTATTGGGACGGAAACGTCGAGATGCCGGGGCTCAGCATCACGATGAAAGAGATCACTCTTGTTCCTGCCGTGATGTACAGCCGGGTCGGACCCTCGCGCGACATCGACGTGGCGGCGACGATTCTTGCTGATCGCCCCGAACTTCCCGACGCGGTCATCACCCATCGTTTCCCGCTCGATGCCGCCGGCCAGGCCTTTGCCGTCGCCGCCGACCGCTCGTCCGGTTCGATCAAGGTCGTGCTCGAACCCTAAATCCTGAACCCTTCGTCATCGCACGAACTATCGGTCCGTGCGGAAGGTGACGGCTTAGGAACCCAGTCGTTCGACCAGTTCCTTCACGGAGGGATTCACGAGGATCGCATCGCCCACGAGCACGCTCGGAACGGTTTCGCTTCCGATGCGATTGTTGAGCATCGCCCGGGCATCTGCGTCCTCCCAGATGTTCAGACGTTCGTGTTCGATCCCCTGCCGTTCAAGGCCCGAGAACAGCACCCGGCAAAACGGGCAACCGGGCCGCCACAGCACAACGGGAAGAGTCGTTGACGATTCGCTCATGCGTTCAGTCGAATTCCAGCGGATCCCGGAGGGATCGTTTCAGTTCTGCGAATCCGCGGGTGCCGGCGAGGACAGTGACCGCATCCCACAGCTCGAGAGCTTCTGTGCCTCGTGGAATCCGCGAGATCACAGGACCGAAGAGTGACGCCTCCCGATCGGTCCCCGGGTTGAACGTAAGTATCGGTGTACCGACATCTCGACCAGTGCGCCCAAGGGCCTCCTCGGTCTCTCGGCGCAGCACATCGTCGTAGGACTCGTCCGTGGCCGCTTCAACCAGAGCCGGATCAAGACCGGCATTGGCAATGATTTCGGCCATGAGGCCCTCGGGAATTGGCCCGCCGCCGAAAATCGCCACCGACAAGCCATCGTCATGCATCGGCTTTCCAGCCGCCGCATAAAATTTGGCCACGGCATCGTTTCCACCCACGAGACGCGCGTTTGCAGCAACACGGAGCATTTGTTGACCGAGCCCATGTAGCGCCGGATAGGCAGGGGGAAACTCCGAGTAGTCACGGTTCTCGTTCACAATCGCCAGGCAGATGAAGCGCCATTGCACGGTGAGGCCACGTAACTCGGAAACCTCGACCACCCAGCGGCTCGTGATCCAGGCAAACGGGCAGATCGGATCGAAGAAGAATTCGAGATCGGCTTTTTGACTCATGCCTCCACGTTAGGCCGACGAGTCGATCCGCAACGCCCTGCACTCTCCATCGCTAGTGAACCAAACGTCACTTCGATTCCCGACGAGCTCGGCAAAGCCGATAAATTCATCTCGTGAACGATCCGTCCGCAACAGGCCACCAGGTGCTGCCGCGCCTTGAAAACGACCTCGAGGTTTTTGCTGCGGCACTCGAGAGCCGCGGCGCTTCGACTGCCGACATTCTTGATGGCCGGAGACTGCGCACCGAGCGAGGTCGGACGCTCGTGATTGAGACGACTCTGGCGATGGTCAACGCCGGCCACATTCCGACCAACGCCGAGATCGCAGCAACGTGCGGCATCTCCGAGCGGACCATCTTTCGTTACTTCCCTGATCGCGATGCGCTGATGCTGGCACTGGGGGCCGAGGTGTATCCCCGTATCGCCCACTGCCTCGATCTCGATCCCCCCGCCGGAGATCTTCTCGCTCGGGTGACGACACTCGTCCGGCTCAGGATTGAACTTGTGGTCGTGGCCCGACCATTCTCTCGGGCAATCGAGCTAACCGCCCGCAAGTCTCCGCTTGCGGCAACATTCCTTGATCTTCGGCGAGAGCGCATGCGCGCACAACTGCGCGAATGGTTCGCACCGGAACTTGTCGGTCGACAACCGTCCGACGTCGGAATTCTCGACATGCTCCTCTCCTCTGAATCGATCGGTCAGCAGCGTGAGCAATTCAATGATGAGGAACTAGCCGATGCTCTCGTCGCGGCGATCATGACGCTTCTGCAGCGGCAGTCCTGACGGCCTAGAACGCCGATTCGATCACGTCAACGACGCCCCGCATCACACACGCCACATCAAATCTGATTGCCGACGGGGACCATCCAGACTCGCCGATCCATTCGATAGCCAATCGGCGCAGTCGCTGCTGTTTGATCCGACCCACCGCTTCAGCCGGAGTCCCGTAGGCCGTCGAACTGCGGGTCTTCACCTCGCAGATCACCACAAGCCTCCCTCGACTCATGACGAGATCGATCTCACCCGTCCGCGAGCGCCAGTTGCGCGCCACAACGGTGTATCCCCTCGATTCGTACCAGCGGGCTGCGAGCTGTTCGCCGTGCGCTCCAAGCGCACGACGACCGTTGGTCACTCAGTTGTTCCGGTCACGGCAACTCCAGCTCTTCGCGTGGGAGTTCCTCAATGTTGACGTCCTTGAACGTCACGATACGAACATGGGTAACAAAGCGGTTCTGGCGATACATATCCCAGACCCACGCATCGCGCAGTTCAATGTCGACACGACTACGACCGCCTTCGGTCACAACGTTCTGCTTGACATCGTTGGCGAGGTAGAAGCGGCGTTCGGTCTCGACCACAAAACGGAACATTGGACAGACATCGCGATACTCGCGATAAAGCTGGAGTTCGACATCGGACTCGTACTCTTCGAGATCCTCTGTGCTCACTGTGACCTACCCACTCGCCAGTGATCAAAACCGCCTGATGGGTGAATCAGTCGCGCTTTTCTTTGATCTTCGCGGACTTACCGATGCGATCGCGCAGGTAGTACAGCTTGGCGCGACGTACATCGCCTCGGCTCACGATTTCGATCTTCGAAACGATCGGGGAATGCACCGGGAATGTGCGCTCCACGCCGACGCCGAAGCTCACCTTGCGGACCGTGAAGGTCTCACGGAGCCCGTCGCCCTGACGGCGGATGACCGCACCTTGGAACAACTGGACGCGCTCGCGAGTCCCTTCGACCACTCGGACGTGCACCTTGAGGGTGTCACCGGGGCCGAATGTGGGGACATCGTCGCGGAGGCTCTGGGCGTCGATGAGATCGATGGCATTCATCTGCGGAAATCCTGGCGTGAGTGCAACCGACGTACGGGCCGGTTGCGAGGGGGAGGGGCCATAGAACTGGCCCGACTGGAGATGTCATCGTAGGCGCCGGATGGCCGAATCGGCAAAGCGCCGTTCGGCCCTTCTCTCGATGGCCCCCGCCGCCAGGTCCCACCGGTCAGGCGGTAGATCAGTCGTCGAGCCCGAACTCGACCAGAAGGGCCTCTTCCTCGGCCGAAAGACCACCCCTGAGATCGATCAGATCCGGTCTCAGACGCATTGTTCGCACAAGAGACTGCGCATGGCGCCAGCGGGCCACACGGGCGTGATCGCCCGATCTGAGCACCTCGGGAACAGCCACACCCCGAAACTCGGCTGGTTTCGTGAACTGGGGATATTCGAGGAGGCCGTCGCTGAACGATTCCTCTCCCGCCGACTCCGCATTACCCATGACCCCGGGCACCAGACGCCCCACCGCTTCGAGAACCACCATGGCCGCCACTTCCCCGCCGCCGAGGACGTAATCACCAATCGAGAGTTCGCCGTCGCACACTTCGGTGCGCACCCGATCATCGACGCCCTCGTAGCGGCCGCACAACAGCGAGAGACCTTCACCAGCGGCAAGTTCCCGAGCCATCGATTGGTCGAGGGTCCGGCCCCCCGGTCCGAGCAGAAACAGCGGACGGGGCGGATCAGCCGCCTCGATCGATGCCACGATCGGTTCCGGGCGCAGGACCATGCCAGCACCACCTCCGTAGGGCGAGCCGTCGACGGTGCGGTGCACATCGGTCGTGTGTTCCCGAAGATCGTGCACCCGAATGTCCAGCAGACCTCGTTCAGTGGCGCGGCCGAGGAGTGATTGTGCGGCGAACCCCGAGACCATCTCGGGGAAAATCGTGAAGACGTCGATACGCATTGGTATAACCCGCCCTCTAGTCCTCGTCGAGGAGTTCGAAGAGACCATCGGGGACGTCCACGACAAGCTCGTCATTCTCGTTACGACTGATCATGAAACGCAGCGGCACGAGAGCTCCCGAGTCCAGTACGAGGAGATCGCTGGCCGGGTTGGCCTGGACTGATTCGACGACGCCACGACGCGTTCCGTCAGTTTCGACAACTTGCTTACCAATCAGCGCATGAACCCAAAGTTCGTCGGGATCGTCACTAAGCGGTTCGGCAAATACCGGAGTACCAGCAAGCGCCTCGGCGCCCTCGCGTCCGAACACACCTTCGAACGTCACGATCCAGCGGTGCTGATGAGGCCGTGAGGCCGTAACGCGCAACGTTCTGTTCTTCGTCGCAAGAACTGAACCCGGAGCGACCCGGACGGACTCGGTGGTGATGAGACTGACAATGACATCGCCCCGAACTCCGTGGGGCTTGTCGATTCGGCCGACCTCGAGAAGGGTCACCCGATCAGTCGAGGAACTCGACCTCGACATCGCCACCGTCGCGGGCGGCTGCCGCACGAACCACGGTACGAATCGATTGGGCGACGCGTCCGCGCTTGCCGATCACGCGACCCATGTCGCCGGGACCGACGTGCACGTTAAGCACGGGCTTGCGGCCACGCTCGTCAAGATCGACCTCAACGGCTGAAGGATCTTCAACGAGCTGGCTCACCACGTAGGTGAGCACGGTCTTGGCTGTCGTGAGATCCGCGGCGGGACCTTCGTCGACGGTGTCTTCAGATGTGTTGAGCTCGTCGCTCACGACGCTGCGCCGGAGAACTGCTCCCATGCACCCGAAATCTTGAGCAGCTTCTGAACTGCTTCGGTGGGCTGGGCGCCCTTCTGCAACCACGCGACAGCCTTGTCGTTGTCGACAGTGATTGATGATGGATCGGTGCGAGGGTTGTAGTGACCGACAATTTCGATGAAGCGACCGTTTCGCGGCGAACGCGAATCGGCAGCCACGATGCGATATGTCGGTTGCTTGGTCTTACCCATCCGCATCAGGCGGAGCTTTACCACGGTGTTTCTCTCTTCTTCGTCGAATGAGCACCGGCGCGGACAGCGCTGGAGCGGCCAACAATCGTGACGCTCGCGGGGGTGCGGAAGCAAGTCAGGGTATCAGCGTGGGGGGAACCCTCCGCCAGAGCCGAGATCGGGCAGTCCCGGGAGGCCCAAATCGGGCTTCGTTCCGGGCATTCCGAAGCTGGTCGGGTCGAGGTTCGGCAATCGCAACGGGGCCTTGGTGTTCGGGGCGGTCCGGCCACCTCCGGTGGTACGTCCACCGGGGCCTTTGGATTTGCCCTTGGTCGCCTTGCGTCGGGACTTCGAGATCTTCTTCGAACCCATACCGCCCATGCGCTTCATCATCTTGGACATTTCCTTGAACTGCTTGATGAGCTCACCAACGCGGGCTGGATCGCTGCCCGATCCATTGGCAATACGCACTCGCCTCGACTGGTCGATGAGATCGGGATCGATCCTCTCGGCCGGCGTCATCGACCGAATGATCGCTTCAACCCGATCAATCTCTCGATCATCGATCTGGGCGTTCTTCACCTCTTTGGGGATGCCCGGCATCATGCCGAGAACCCCCGAGAGCGGGCCCATCTTTTTCAGTTGCTGCATCTGGTCCAGGAAATCCTCGAAGGTGAACTGACCTTCGAACATCTTCGCGGCGGCGGCTTCAGCCTCATCCTTCTCGAAGACTTCTTCCGCCTTCTCGATGAGCGTGAGCATGTCGCCCATGCCGAGGATCCGACCGGCAAGTCGATCGGGATGGAACAAATCGAAGTCGCGCAACTTCTCACCGGTGGAGGTGAACGCAATCGGTCGTCCGACGACTTCCTTGACGCTGAGAGCGGCACCACCACGAGCATCACCATCGAGCTTGGTGAGAATCACACCATCAAGTTCGAGCGCGGCGTGGAAGGACTCCGCTGTCGTGACCGCGTCTTGGCCTGTCATCGCATCGATGACAAGGAACGTGTAGTTCGGATTCACTGCATCCGAGATCCGCCGGACCTCGTCCATCAGTTCCGCATCGATGGCAAGACGGCCGGCGGTATCAACGATCACGACATCGCGACCGGTCTTGCGGGCTTCGGCGATACCTGCTGCGGCGACCTGAACGGGATCGGTGTCGGCCGAGAAAACCGGGACCTCAATCTGGCGTCCGAGTGTGCGCAACTGCTCGACGGCCGCGGGCCGCTGGAGATCGGCGCCGACCAGAAGTGGATGACGGCCCTGACTCTTGAACCAGCGGGCGAGTTTCGCCGAGTTTGTGGTCTTTCCGGAACCCTGGAGACCGGCCATCAGTACGACGGTGGGGGGCTTCGAGTTGTACGTGATGCGAATCGTCTCGCCGCCGAGAGTCGCCGTCAGTTCATCGTTGACGATCTTGACGATCTGTTGCCCCGGGTTGAGTGCCTTCGAAAGTTCCTCGCCAAGAGCACGTTCGCGGACGCGCCCAATGAAGTTCTTGACCACAGTGATGTTGACGTCGGCTTCGAGCAGAGCGACACGGATTTCGCGCAGCGCGTCGTCGACATCAGCTTCGGTCAGCTTGCCCTTGCTGCGCAGTCGGCCGATGACCGATTCGAAACGATCGGAAAGGGTTTCAAACATCTGTCACATCCTGCGTTTGTTCGAACAATCGGGAAAACTCATCAACATGACCGGGACCATCGTCGTGCTCGTGTTCGTGCTCTTCGTCGTGTCCGTGCTCGTGCTCATGCTCGTGCTCGCAGCCGACCGAACGTATGCCGATTTCGCGACCAATCACGATGCCGATCGCAATCCCGAGAGCCAACAGAACCACGGATTTCGCTCCGAGTTTCCGGCCTGCAATCACCCCGCCCCTGACTGGGAGAGCGCCTGCTTTCAATCCTGCCCGGAACGTGAACCACGTCGTCGAGAACAGGAGTCGGATCGGAAAAGTGAGCAGTTTCATGAGAAAAGCGCCTCTACGAATTCGTCGGGATCGAACGCAACGAGATCGTCGATCCCCTCACCGAGACCGACGAGTTTCACCGGAATGCCGAGTTGTTCGTGGATCGCAATCACGATTCCGCCCTTCGCCGAACCGTCGAGTTTGGTGAGAACCACACCAGTGAGTTCCACCGCTTCAGTGAACTGCCTGGCCTGAATCAAACCGTTTTGGCCCGTGGTGGCATCGAGCACAAGGAGCACTTCGGTGACGGTTCCGTCACCTTTGTCAGCGACTCGTCTGACTTTGCGGAGTTCATCCATCAGGTTGACTTTGGTGTGGAGACGTCCAGCGGTATCGGCAAGAACAAGATCGATGCCGCGTGCGCTCGCCGCTTCGACGCCATCGAAGATCACTGCGCTCGGGTCGCCACCCTCGTTGCCACGCACCAACAGCGCACCCGAACGTTCGGCCCACATGCCGAGCTGTTCGGCCGCCGCGGCTCGGAACGTATCGCCCGCCGCCATCAGGACGGAATGACCCTCGGCCTGCTCGCGCGCTCCTAGCTTGCCGATCGTCGTGGTCTTACCAACGCCATTCACGCCAACGAACAGCCAGACGCTCGGCCCGGCTTCGGGGGAATACACGAGTGTCCGATCGAAACCGGCGAGTCGTTCCTTGAGTTCTCGCTTGAGCGCGTCAAGCAGCTCGTCGCCGGTGGTAAGCCCATCGGCTTTGACCCGCGACCTGAGATGTTCAAGCAGATCCTGAGCAGCGCCGACACCCACGTCGGCCAGGATCAAAGCCTCTTCGAGTTCGTCCCACGTCTGCTCGTCGATCCGGGACCTCCCGGCGATCGAACCCATCGAACCGGAGAACGCACTACGAGCTTTCGATAGCCGATCACGGAATCGCGGTTTCTCGACAGTCTCAACTTCTGACTCAGTTTCAACTTCTGACTCAGCTTCGACTTCTGACGCAGTTTCGACTTCTGACGCGGTTTCAACAGGTTCGACAGCGACGATCTCGTCGAGGATCGACAGCGGTTCGGCGGCGACCGTCTCGTCAAGGATCGAAGGCGGCTCGAGCATGCCCGCACGACGGCGGGTCACGACGACGCTGACTCCGACGCCGAGAATCAGGACAACAAGGAGAAGGACAATCAGCAGTTCCATGAGTGGGCCAGCCTAGTGGGACACCCATTCACTCCGACCCGGCACACGCAAGGGAGGGCTGCCGAATGACAGCCCTCCCTCATGCGAATGGTTGACGTCGGTTTCGGAGATATCCCCCGGAATCGGTTACTTCCCGAGTGTTCCGAGCGTCACCCTGACGTCGTTGGTTTGCCCATCACGCACGTACGTAATCGATACGACATCACCTGGGCTGAAGGCACTGATCGTTCCGCGGAGTTCATCGAAGTTGCGAATCGGGGTGCCGTCCACGGAAATGATGCGATCGCCCGCTTTGATGCCGGCGGCGGAGGCAGCACCGCCGTCGACCACGGACTGAACATACGCTCCTGCGTCACCGTTCGGCGTTTCGTTGGGTCCGCTGAGCCCAAGCCCAGCCTTGGTAACGGCCTGACCAGCTACCAACTTGTCGGCGGCAGCTTTGGCCGTACGGATCGGGATTGCGAATCCGATGCCGTTGTTTTCACCGCTCTGACTGAAGATCGCCGTGTTGATTCCGATGATCTCGCCATTGCGATTTGAGAGTGCCCCACCGGAGTTGCCGGGATTAATGGAGGCATCGGTCTGAATCATGTTGACCACGACGCCCTTCTCATTGTCGACGGGACGATTGACCGCCGAGACAATGCCCGAGGTGACGGTCTGATCAAAGCCGAACGGACTCCCGATCGCAACTGCGATCTGACCCACGGCCGGCTTGGCTGACGACAGCACGGCGACGGGCACCGAAAGCCCCTTCACGCGAATGACAGCGACATCGGTTCCGGTGTCCGAACCGAGAACCTCGCCCTTGACAGACTTGCCATCGGGAGCGCGGACCGTGACGATCTTTTCAGAGCCGATGACATGGGCGTTGGTCATGATCAGGCCAGATGAGTCATAGAAGACACCAGAGCCGAGACCATTCGATGTCTCAATCTGTACGACAGACGGACTAACGACAGCCGCGACGGCGGCGATCGGTTCGGATCCCGGGTCGATCGTGTCAGCCGTCGACATGACTGTCGCTCCCCTGCTTACGGTCACACTCTGCTCGCTGTCGAGGACCGATCGGGTACCGAAGCCAATGCCAAACAGGCCGACGACAACGACTATCGCAACAAGCGTCCGCGTAATTGGCCGACGACGCCCGCGTGAATCTGAGTCCACCTGCGGAAGTTCGGGCGGCGGTGTCGGTGCACCACCCCAAGTCGAGGCACCTGTGACGGTCGGCGGTGCCGGGGGTGCCGGAGGTGCTGGAGTCCAGCCGGTCGGCACGGTGTACGCGCCCGAATCAGTCGGTGACGATTGGACCGGCGGTGCGGGAGGTGCGGGAGGTGCAGGAGGCGGTGGGGGCAAGGGTGCGCCCTGTGCGGGAATTCCTGTCGGCGATGTCGAGGAAGGGTCGTTGTCCCAGCTCATAATGATGCTCCTGTGATGACGCTCGAACGAGCGCATGGGTGATCTGATCAGCATTGGGAACGATGCCAGATCCGGAACCTACCTACGGGGACCGAAAGGCAAACGAAAGACGAGGGGCTTTAGCGAAGTCCGCTAACCGGGTCGGTACTGCCCACCCCAAGTAGTGGCGCACCTGGCAGAGCCGGGAGCCACAGGGCGAAGGCGGCGCCATGCCCGAGTGTCGAAACCAGCTTCACCTCACCCCCATGAGCCTCGGCGATCTGACGAACGATCGTCAGTCCGAGTCCGCTGCGACCCTGCTCGCGACCCTGCCGGACATCACCGCGCCAGAACCGTTGGAACACGCGATCGTGATCAGCCGGATCGATCCCCGGACCCTCGTCCTCGACCGCCATCCAGACCCACGGGCCTTCGCGCCCGGCGCGAACTCGCACGGTGGTGTCGGCTGGCGAGAGACGGAGCGCGTTGGCGAGAAGATTGGCGACAGCTTGACGAAGGGCCAGGCGATCGCCGATGACCCAGAGCCCGGGCAGGGATTCGGCGATGAGCTGGACACCGGCAGCCTCCGCAGGAGCCAAGAACTCCTCGGTCGCGTCACGGACAAGGCCGGCGACGTCGACAGGATCGCGCTCGAGCGACAGCGTTCCCTTACGGGCATAGACCAGAAGATCGTCGACAAGGCGCGCCATCCGCTCCGTCGAACGCTGAACGATTTCGGCCGTACGCCGGAGTTCGTCCGCACTTGCATCGGGATCGGCAAGTGTCACTTCAAGATTCGTACGGATGACTGCCAACGGATTTCTCAGTTCGTGGCTCGCCTCGTGGATGAACTCGCGCTGACCCTCGAATGCTTCGTCAAGACGACCCAACATGTTGTCGAAGGTGTCGGCGAGGCGGCGCAGTTCATCCTCTGGACCGCCAAGATCGATACGGCGAGAAAGATCACTGGCTTGGATCTGGCGGACGGTCGCGGCGATCTCGCCGATCGGCCGCAACATCCGGCCGCTCACCAACCAGCCGACGGCCAGACTCAGAAAGAACAGCGCCAACAGCGCCGCAAACGAATAGAGGCGAAGCGCGTTGAGTGCCCGTTGGTTCACCAGTGCCTGGACAACTTGAGCTTGGTCAGCCTGGACGAAGGTCTGGCCTCCGGGGAATTGGATCACCATCGCCGAAATCGTTTGATTCTGCAACGAGTAACGGAGACCGATGTAGATGGCACCGACCATGACCGACGCCAGCCCGAAGACCACGATCGAATAAACGGCGGTCAGCCGGAACCGAATTGAGCCCATCCAACCGGGCAGACGCGATGCCAGACGGTGGCCGCGCGAGTGCAGACGCGTCCTTACTGCCTGATCTGTCGATGTTTCCGTTCCCTGCGCATGGCCCGGGTCGATCATGGTGACAACAACCGATAGCCCCGCCCGATCACCGTTTCGAGAAGAGCATCCTCTCCGTCCGATGCAATCTTGCGTCGAAGAGTTCCCACTGTTACTCGCACGGTGTTCGTGAACGGATCAGCGTGTTCATCCCACACGTGTTCGAGCAGCGTCTCCTGTGACAGAACCTCACCCGGACGCGTCATGAAATACCTCAGCAGCGCGAATTCCTTGGCGGTGAGATCGAGATGACGATCTCCACGACGGGCCTCATGACGTGCATCGTCGAGCACAACTTCCCCGACCTGCAGAATCGACGTCGACACCACCGTGTCGCGACGCAACAGGGAACGAACCCGAGCAAGAAGTTCGGGAAACGCGAACGGTTTCACGAGGTAATCATCGGCGCCGTCGTCGAGTCCAGCGACCCGATCATCAAGACTGTCGCGGGCGGTGAGCACCAATACGCGCGGCTGCACGTCAAGAGTCGCTCCTCGAATCGTTCGGCAGACTTCTCGGCCGTCCGTGCCCGGCATGGTGATGTCAAGACACACAAGGTCGTATCCGTTGATCAGAGCCTTGGAGAGCGCTTCGGAGCCATCATTCGCGACATCCACCGCGTAGCCCTCTCGGCGCAGACCACGGGCCACTGCCTCGGCCAGCTCGACTTCATCATCAACAACCAGAATTCGCATTGGGGCGAACGGTATCGCTCCACGCCGCCTGAAGGGTGACGCCCTCAGTGGCGGGTGCTAGTTCAGGACTCGTTGACCTTTTCGCTGACGACCTTTGAGGAACCACCGGACTGCATCGTCACGCCGTAAAGGCAATCGGCCGCTTCCATCGTCCGCTTCTGATGGCTGACGATCACGAGCTGAGCGTCGTTGCGGAATTCTGCGACGAGCCCGAGGAAGCGGTGAAGGTTGACGTCATCGAGGGCCGCCTCAACTTCGTCCATCACGTAGAAGGGCGACGGACGACTGCGGAACACAGCGAAAAGGTAGGCCAGGGCAGTCAGCGAACGTTCGCCACCCGAGAGCAACGAGAGCTTGCGTACGTTCTTACCCGACGGTCGAGCTTCGACCTCAATACCCGTGATGAGCAGATTGTCGGGATCGGTCAGCTTGAGTCGGCCCTGACCGCCCGGGAACAGCAACTGGAACGACGCCTCGAAATTCGCAGCCACGTCAGCGAAGGCCGCGGCGAACACATTGACGATCTCGCCGTCGATGGCCCGGATCACCTTCGCGAGTTCACGTCGGCTTTCCTTCACATCCTCGAGTTGCTTTTCGAGGAATTCGTGACGTTCTTGCAGGGCCTCGAACTCTTCAAGTGCCAACGGATTGATCGGTCCCATGAGACGAAGATCTCGTTCAAGTTCACGAGTCCGGGCAGCCGGAGTAACGCCGTCGGCGAGTTCCGGGCATTCGGTTGCGATCGCCACATCGGGTTCGCACTCGAGATCGCGGCGGAGAGCTTCCACCGCAGCTTCGATACGCATCTCGATCTCGGCTTGTTCGATCTCCGATCGGGCAAGCCTCTCGCGCTGCTCGCTGAGCGCCTTCTCCTCTTCAGCCCGACGGCGCCGCAGCGCGTCGAGTCGCGTCGCGACCTCGCGAGCTGCCTCTGACTGACGTCGGCGACGATCGCGGAACTCCTCAAGTTGGGATTCGATGATCGAACTGCGGGCCGCAATGAGTGCCGACATTCGTTCGAGCGCAGTCTCGGTCCTATCGAGTTCGAGACGACGACTCTCCGCCGCTTCGCGTTCCGCGGCCGCGCCCTCAAGACGACTTTCGGCGTCGGCAAGGCGGCCGGTGAGAAACTCGCGGCGTTCAGTCACCGCAACGCTCCGGACTTCGAGATCGCTGCGTCGCGAACCCACATCGGCGGCCTGCTCCTCAAGGCGGGACCGAGCCTCGGACATGCGACGGGCCGATTCGGCCAGTTCGGTGTCGGCCAGTTCCAGTTCAGGAAGGCGTTGTTCAAGTTCGGTGATGCGCGCGCCTTCGCGGGCGACGCGATCGGTGAGTTCACCGAGATGGCTCTGTAGCGCTTCGGCTTCGGTTGCGGCATCGCGGCGATCGGTCTCGACTCGTTGCAGTCGATCACCGGCTGCGGTGAGCTGACTGTCGTTCGCATCGAGCTGACGGGCGAGCTCGGCCTCGGCCACAAGTGCCTCGCCGAGTTCCGCTCGCGCCGCTTCAAGCGCGCCCGCGGCGACGGTTGCCGCCTCGAATGCGGCCCCAGAGCGAACTTCGGCCTCTTCGAGTGCAGCACCGGTTGCTCCGCTGCCGGAAACTCCGACACGCCAACCGGTGACGCCGAAACGATCGCCACTTGAGGTGACGATGATTGCGTCGGGATGGGCAAGCGATGCGTCGACGGCGGCAACCCAACCGCCGGTCACGACCACTGCCGAACCGATTAATGCATCAAGGAGCGGTTCGACATCGGGTCGGCGGGCGCGAACGTGACGGCGCAGTGGCTCGCCAACTGAAGGGGCCGCGCGGGTCGAACGGGCAGCACCAAGTGCCAGAACCGCTCCACTGAGGGCTTCACCGTGAAGAGCTTCGAGTGCTCGCCGACCTGAATCGACTCCATCGACGACGACCGCGGCCAGAGCTTCGCCGGCCGCCGCTTCGAAGGCATCTTCCCATCCCGGATCCACATCGACGAGATCGAGAACAGTGCCAAGCACGCCATCGATTCCGCTCAGTCGTTCCGTGCCAGCGCGAGAACGCGCTTCATCGAGGGCGAGTGCAAGCGCTTCGACGCGTGCCTGCCAGGCGTGGTGATCACTCTCGGCCGCTCGGTGAACCGTCTCCGCAGTTCCCACCTTCGACTCGGCGTCGGCGCGACGACTCTCGGCGACATCGATCTGTTCGACAAGTGGCAACTCAGCCGATTCGGCATCGACGAGGTCGAGACGAAGTCGTTCAGCCTCCGCCGCCAGTTGTTCGGTCTTTTCCGTGAGGGCACCAACGCGGCTACTTACGCGATCGCGCTCGGAGCGGCCACGTTCGGCGGCCGCTCGAAGTGCCGCGAGTTCACCGCGCACTTCAGCCGCAGCACCAGTGGGAGCCGGAACTCCCGTGGCCCACTGAGCCTCAAACGCCTGACGCTCGTCGGCGAGTACGCCCTCGGCGGCAAGAAGTTCATCAGCGAGAGGCGTGAAACGCGACGCTTCATCCTCAACCTCGGAGAGTTCTGCCGCAAGACGCGCAGCTTCGGCTTCGAGGGAAGCGACAACCCCTTGATCTATGGAAGCGCCGCGGGCGCGATCGATGCCGCGGCAACGTTCGGCAAGAACGGCGGTGAGGCCACGTGCTTGCTGGAACAACGACTCATACTGCGCAAGTCCGTCACCGATGTCGTCGCCACCCATCGCAGTGAGTTCGGCTTCGGTCGACATGACCTGTGTATCGAGTTCGGCGAGCGACCGGCGAAGGCGTTCTTCGGTCGACTGGAGTTCGATTCGACTGCGCGACCCCTGTTCAAGCCGGGTGCGCAGGCCATGGAGTTCTCGGCCGGCGAGATAGACGCGCAGCGATGTGAGTTCGGCGACGACGGCACCGTGACGACGGGCGGCATCGGCCTGACGTTCGAGCGGACGCAGTTGCCGGCGCACCTCGCGCAGCAGATCCTGCAACCGAGTCAGGTTGCCTTCCGTCGCGGAAAGGCGACGTTCCGACTTCTCTTTGCGACGGCGGTATTTAAGGACACCGGCCGCCTCTTCGATAATGGCGCGACGGTCTTCAGGACGCGCGTTCAGGACGGCATCGATCTGACCCTGCGAGATGATGACGTGTTGTTGGCGGCCGACTCCAGAATCGGAAAGAAGTTCTTGGATGTCGAGAAGGCGACACGGCACACCATTGAGTGCGTACTCACTGTCACCAGAGCGGAAGAGCGTGCGGGTGATCGTGACCTCGGAGAACTCGATCGGAAGAATGCCCGACGCATTGTCGATCGTGAGACTCACTTCGGCGCGACCGAGCGCGGCGCGCTTCGTCGTGCCGGCAAAGATCACGTCGTCCATCTTCTGCGAGCGAACGGCCGAAGGGGCTTGGGCGCCAAGAACCCAGCCAATCGCATCAACGACATTGGACTTACCCGAACCGTTGGGGCCGACCACGACCGTTACGCCGGGCTCGAAGTCGAGTGCAGTTGTGTCAGCGAAGGACTTGAAGCCCTTCATGGTCAGCCGTTTCAGATACATCAGACCTGACAGACCTCGCAGTAGAAGGTGGACCGGCTCGCAAATTTCGTCTTCACGATGTCATTTCGGCGGCACCGACGGCAAGGCTGCTTCTCGCGGTCGTACACCTGATGGTGCTGCTGGTAGTCACCGGTCTTGCCAAAGAGGTCGACATATTGCTTGTCGGCCAGCGTCGAACCGCTGTACTTACATGCTTCGTAAAGGATCTCAACCAGGGACCGATAGAGGCGTCGGATCTCTTGGGTGGTGAGCGAATCGGTTTCACGGTCAAAACGAAGACCCGAGTCGAACAGGATCTCGTCGGCATAGATATTCCCGATGCCCGCGATCATGCTCTGGTCCGTGAGGAAAGCCTTGAGCTTCATCTTCTTCGAGCGAAGGAGATGGCCGAAGTCGACCCAGGACATCGGGGTCTCGACGGGATCGACGCCGAGCGTCGAGAGTTCGGTGATCTCCGAGGTGATCTCGTCCGGGGTGGCGAGGAACATCTCGCCGAAGGTCCGCGGATCGAGAAAGCGAAGTTGACCGCCTTGCGTGAAGGTCACGACCACATGCGTGTGCTCAGCGATCGGATCCTTCGCTGCGGCGCGAAGCAGTTGTCCCGACATACGCAGGTGGATGATCCAGACCGAACCATTGTCGAGAGCAAGCAGTAGGTACTTGCCCTTGCGCTGGACTCCGGTGATCTTCCCACCCTCGAGACCGGCCTTGAACTCCTCCGGTGTCTGGCGACGGATCGAACGCTTTCCGGTGACGTCGACGGTCTTGACCTTACGGCCGACCACTTCGCGTTCCAGTTGACGGCGAATTGTCTCTACTTCGGGCAATTCAGGCATTTCCCTGCTCACTCTCATGGTTGGGCACGACATCGTTGTCGCCCCGTTCGGGGACAGAAACGGATGCGAGTCGTGCAAGCGCTGCACCAGCCGCAGCCTGTTCGGCCACCTTTTTCGAACGACCTTCACCTTCGCCGACGACCTCACCAGCGATCATCACCCGAGCAAAGAAGCGCTTGTGATGATCGGGACCTTCGTCGCCAACTTCGTAGACCGGCGCCGATTCGAAACGCTGAGCGACAAGCTCCTGAAGCTTCGATTTAAAGTCTGCGCCGCCGGGGCCCGTGGCTTCCTGCGCGATCCTGTCGGCGAAGAGATCGAGAACGACATTGCGTGCAGAAGTGATTCCGCCATCAACGAACACTGCACCGATGATCGCTTCCATCGCATCCGAAAGGATCGAGGCTTTCTCACGACCACCACTTGCCGCCTCACCCTTACCGAGACGCAACGCCGAACCCACTCCGAGTTCGGCAGCCACGCTGGCGAGGCTCGGCTCGCACACAATCGCGGCCCGGAGTTTGGCCAGAGAGCCCTCCGGCATTTCGGGATGTGTCGAGAAGATGTGATCGGTGACGATCAAACCTAGGACTGCGTCGCCAAGGAACTCGAGTCGTTCGTTGGAGGAATCTCCCGCGTGCTCTGCACACCACGAACGGTGAGTCAGGGCGAGCTGAATCGGACCGGGCTCGGAGAACGGATAGCCCAGTCGATCAATCAGCGCGGCGAGTGCGTCGGAGGACAGCGAATCAGCCCAGCTTGGCGACGACGTAGTCGACAGCGTCCCGGATCGTTTTGAGATCCTCAAGGTCTTCATCCTCGATACGGAATCCGACCTGACGCTCACCGAGATCCTCTTCAAGCGCCTCAACAAGTTCGATCAGAGCGAGGCTGTCGGCATCAAGATCATCGGCGAATGAATCGCCCTCGTTGATTGAACTCGGTTCGATCTCGAGAATGTCCGAAAGGCGGTCACGGACGAGTGCAAGCACGTACGCACGATCGACTGGGGCTTGCTCGACATGGGTTTCTGCAGGCACGAACGGCCTCCTCTAGCTCGGATACGTCCTCGGACATGACCTCGGATATGTCGCCGGATCGTAGCCGCATCCCAGCTTGTGCGCTTGTGAACACCTACGCCCCAACGAACGCCACAATTAGGCCGCCTCGCTCCGACCATTACCAAGAATCGGCCGGTAAACGTTTCCGACCGATACCTTCCGCTCGCGGCTTAGCTGGCGACTGTGCCCTGGATGGTGCGGGTGAGATGTCCGACAACATCGCCCACCACCATGTCGCGCGCCACGCGGATTGCGTTGACCATTGCCGTTGCTGATGACGAACCATGGCTGATGATGCACACCCCGTCGACTCCGAGGAGCATCGCTCCCCCGGTGTTCTCCGGATCGAGCTTGGCGTAGAGGGGAAGTAGCGCAGGCCAAAGTGCCTTGGCCGCTTCGCGCGCTTCCGGTGTCGAATCGAACGCCGCCAGAAGATTCTCGACGATCGCCTTAAGGCCGCCTTCGAGCGTCTTCAGTGCCACGTTGCCAGTGAACCCGTCGGTCACGACTACGTCGGCTTCATCGGTCATCAGATCGCGACCTTCGACGTTGCCAATGAAACGGGCGCCGGTGTCGCCGATCCACGAACCTTCGGCCAGCAGTTTGTGCGTCTCCTTGACCAATGGGTTGCCCTTGGTCGGTTCTTCGCCGATCGACAACAACGCCACTTTGGGCGCATCGATGCCGAAACGGGTTCGTGCGTAGACCGCGCCCATCTGGGCGAATTGCACGAGCCATTCGGCATTGCACTCTGCGTTGGCCCCCGCATCCATGAGGATCGTCGGAGTTTCGGAGCCGGGAACCGGAATCGGTGTGGCGATCGCCGGACGTTGCACGCCCTTGATTCGACCCATGCGCAACAGGGCACTCGCCATGGTTGCACCGGTGTTTCCTGCGCTCACCATGGCCGAGGCACGCCCGTCCCGCACTGCCTCTGCAGCGCGCACGAGCGACGAGTCCTTCATTTTGCGAACACTCGAACCAGCGTCGGCGTCCATGGCGATAACTTCCGACGCCTCGATCACCTCAAGGCCACCGGTATCGCCGAGATCGGCCGAGCGGCCGACAAGAACAACCAGAACTCCAAGTTCATCGGCAGCCTGAATCGCACCGGCGACAATCTCACCCGGTGCTTTGTCGCCGCCCATGACGTCGACGGCTATCGGAAGGATGTTCACCGGCGTCGTTCGTTCAACCGTCGGTCGACTGTGATGCTCAGTCGACGGCGATGGCCTGGCGGCCGTGGTACCAACCGCAGTTTCCGCACACGACATGCGGACGCTTCACCGCACCGCAACGCGGGCAGGTGCTGCGGGCAGTCGTCGTGATCCGCCATGCGGATGCTCGACGGCTACGGCTTTTGGCTTTGGAGGTTTTCTTCTTGGGAACGGCCATGATGATTCCTGTGGCTGGGGGGGCACCGCTGCCCGTCTGCGCGAAGGACACCCGGGCTCGGAAGTCCCCGGGGCAAGGCAGGTGACTCTAGTCGTCTTCGGCGGAAGAATCGAAGTTGAGATCGCCGAGGGCCGCCCAACGGGGATCGGCGGCGGGTGCAGCGTCCTCATCCCGGCCGCCTTCAACCCCTGTAGGAAAGGCATCGGGGGCGGGACCCGGACAATCCTCAGCACACAACGGCGCCAGTGGCAGCGCCAGGAGAACTGCATCGCGGATCATCGGTTCGAGATCCACCGCGTCCTCCGACAGCTTGTAGGTCTCCCCGTCGACAGGCCGCGGCTCGAAGATTTCGCGCACCTCGACCGACGTTTCCGACTCCACCGGAGCGAGGCAACGACGACACTCGCCGCGCCACGGAACCGTGATTTTCCCAGTGGCCACGAGTCCGTTACTTAACGCCTCGAGCTCAAGATCCACGTCGATCTCGGCACCCTCGGGCACATGGGCACTCGTGATCTCAAGACCCGGGACGCTGAGTTGGCGGTGATACCGACTCCGAGTACCCGGCTGGCGGCGAAGATCGCCGATTCCGACAAGCAACATGCGGCCCTGCACTGGATCAGTCCAGGTCTTGATCAAAGAAAGAGGCAGCGGCGTCGCGGATGGTTTCCGGGGCGTTCGGCGCCGGGGGCGGCGGAAGATCCGAATAGCGATCGTCAACCACGGTCAGTCGGGTCTGCCGGGGGCTGCGCTCGGACTCGTCGTGGTCAACCATGTCGAACTTGCTGATCGCTTCATCCCATGAGGGCGTAGCGGCCGCCGGATGGTTCGTGCCAGCCGAGTCGTAAAGAGGAAGGGCGTCGTCGAGATTGGCGAGCTCGTCGTAGATCGGTGGCGGCGCCGCCACTCCAGGAATATCGCCATACGCATCGACCGCGAAACCCTCGTCGTCGTAGTCGTGATCATCATCCACCGCAGCCGCGGCCGCGGCCTCGGCCAACAAGTTCGTACCCTGCAGCTTGGCCCGGCCGGCACCGACGAGACGTTGCGTTCGTTCAAGAACGATCTCAAAGCTTGCGAGTTTCTGATCGCAGAAGTCTTCGACCTCGTGACGTAGGCGACGTGCATCACCCTGTGCCGCCTCGACGATCTCGTAAGCGCGTTGCTCGGCGGCTTTGACGACCTCGGTTCGCTGCACCATCCGCTCAGCGCGCGCAGTGGCTTGGGTGAGAATCTCGTCGGCTTCGTGACGAGTTCGGGCGAGGAATTCTTCACGCTCCTTGAGCAGCCAGCGGGCGGCCCGGAGTTCCTCCGGGAGTTGTTCGAGTGCTTCCTCGACGAGTTCGAGAACTTCATCCTTCGTGATCATCGACGACGACGAGAGCGGCACCGGCCGTGCGTTTTCAATGACGGCGCGAATCTGCAGCAGCACGTCCTCAGTCTCGGCCGGGTGATACTGCGCTCCGACCGACGGCGGGGTCAGGTCGAGATCAAGATCGAGATCTTCGTAGTCGCTCACGATTTGTATTTCTCCTGAAGTCGTTTGGCGACAGCTTCCGGCACCATCGTCGAAACATCGCCGCCGAATCGGGTGATTTCACGTATCAACTTCGAAGCGAGGAACGAGTTCCCCGACGTGGAAGGGATGAAGAGAGTGTCGACGCCAGAAATCTTGTGATTCATCTGCGCCATCTGCAGTTCGCTCTCGAAATCCGACACGGCGCGGAGGCCCTTGACGATGAAGTCGGCATCGAGTTCCTGTGCCAGATCGACGACGAGAGAGGCGAACATGGTCACGGTCACGTTGCCGAATTTCGCCACTGATTCCTCGAGCATCTGACTGCGCTCCTCGAGGGAGAACAACGGCTCACCCTTTTGAAGATTCCGCATCGCAGCGACGACGACGTGGTCAAACAGCCGCGAAGCGGTTGCGATTATCTCCAGATGTCCATTGTGGATCGGATCGAACGATCCGGGGTAGAGCACGCGGGTCACGATGGCTCCGACGGGTCGCTCGGGAGCTCAAGGCTCGGGGGCTGGATGATTGTCACGAGCGTACCCCCGTACTTCTTCTCCCTCAGGGCATTCCAGCCGTCTGGCAGGGCCACCGACCGGTCGGACTCGATCACGATGTACGCATCAGCACCCACCTGAGCAACGGCCAGGAGGAGTTCGATCCACTCCTGATCTTCGAGCGAGTAAGGCGGATCGAGGATGACCAGGTCGAACCGATCGACCGATTCCTCCTTATGTCGGGCCAGAAACACCATGGCGTCGACGGTCTCGACACGGCCCCGGGACGAGTAGCCGGTAGTTGCGAGGTTCTCCTCGATCGCTTTACGCGCTCCCCGTCCGTGATCAACGAACACAACATGTTGCGCCCCACGCGACAGCGCTTCGATTCCGAGCGCTCCCGAACCTGCATAGAGGTCGAGGACACGAGCCTCGGAGACCGCGTCGAGGCTGATCAGTGAGTTGAACATCGCCTCCCTCACCCGATCAAGGGTGGGACGCGTGTCCTTACCCTCTGGGGCGACGAGATGGCGCCCTCGCGCTTCACCGGCAACGACTCTCACCCAAGCGACCGTACCCTGTCCCCATGGACGCTGAACTCGGCATGACCTGTGTGGACTGCGGCGGAACGCTCCACCCACTTTCCTATCCGCCCGAAGACGGCTGGGATCCCGGCGATGTTGTCGCCTACCGCTGTCCAGATTGCAACGAACGATTCGACATTGTCCTCCCGGATCTCGACGATGACGACCGCTACTGACCTAGCGTCGTTTCATGGGCATCGATGCTGACGTTCACAACCTCGTGGGCCGCTATTGCGATGCGGTACTTCGCGTCGACCACGCCGAATTCGCCGATGTTTGGGCGATCGACGCTCGGTGGCTCATCCCCGGCGACGGCGTAGTCGAAGGCCGCGCTGCCATTGTCGACGTGTTCGCACGAATCCGCCCCACGTTCCGCCAGTGCATCCAGGAAATACTCAGCGGCACTGTCGCCTACGCCGACGGCGACCATGCCGATGCCCGGTGGCAGATCCGCGAACTGCAATGGCGAGACGACGGCTCTACATCCGAGCTCATTGGCGTCTACCACGACGTCATGGCTCGAGACCTCGATGGCGTACTCAGATTCACCCAGCGCGACTTCGAGTTGATCTACAGCGGGCCGACCGACGGCACTGGCCGGCTCCGCACCCCCCGCCCTGGGTGACAAACCGTCACCGGAGCGATCAGTCGAGCAGTGCGCAGAGGATGTCGGCGAGTTCTGCCGGCCGCGCCACCATCGGCGAATGGTCGCCTTCGATCTCCACGACGTTGGCACCGATCCGGGCCGCAATCGCCCGTTGGGCATCGGGAAGAATGATCGGATCGTCGCAGCACACGACGTACGTGCTCGCGACAGTGCGCCATGCCGCTCGCGCCACAATCGAAGCTCCGCCGGTGTTGCCGGGCCGGAGCTGACCGACCCATCGGGCGGCCTCAACCGCATCAATGTCTGGATAAAACACGCGTGCGGCGAGATCAGGATCGATGAACATAACTCCATCGTCACCCACACGCATGGCCGACATGAACTCATCGCCGATGGCCACCGGGCCGTCGCTGGCCTGCTCGCCCTCATCGGGCCCGAGCGCCGCGAGGTAAACGAGATGTTCGACGGACGGATGGTTCCCTGCGACAGTGATCACTGATCCGCCATAGGAGTGCCCGAGGAGTAGGACCGGACCTTCGATGTTGTCGAGGACCGCAGTGACTGCAGCTGCATCGGCATTGAGATCCGTCAGCGGAAGGTCAAGCACCACGGCCCGGCTACCACGTGAGTCGAGTTCGCGAACCAGTGGTTCGAAACACCAGCCGCCGTGAAATGCACCATGAGTGAGCACGATCGTCGTCATTTCCGAACCTTACGAGAGCGAACTCAACTTTTCAGGAGAAAGTCGACATCCTCGCCACCGAGGAAAAGTTCGACCTCCTCAGCAAGAAGTTCATGCTCAGCGAGATCGGGATCGGCATCGAGAATCTCCATCGCCACCTCTCGGGCCTTGACTACCCACTCGCGATCGCGCCGCAGTGACGCAAGTTTGAGATCGTTCTGGCCCTTCTGTCGCTCCCCCATGAGCGTGCCTTCGCCGCGAAGATCAAGATCGACTTCGGCGAGTTCGAATCCGTCGGTTGAGCGCACGAGCGCCTCAAGTCGAGCTTCGCCGTCACCGTTCGTGGGCTCACCAACAAGCCAGCACCACGACTTGGCCGAACCTCGTCCGACTCGGCCGCGCAACTGGTGCAGTTGCGCAATGCCGAACCGGGTGGCGTCAAGAATCACCATCACCGTCGCATTCGGCACGTCAACACCAACCTCAATCACCGTCGTTGCCACAAGGACGTCAAGATCGCATCGCCGGAATGACTCCATAACTTCGGCCTTCTCTGCCGCCGGCAGACGTCCGTGAAGCAACCCGACCCGGAGGTCAGAGAGTTCGCCGGCCGAGAGTTCGTCGAAGGTCTCCTGCGCCGATCGAACTTCGAGCTTTTCACTCTCATCGATCAGAGGGCACACCACGTAGGCCTGGCGTCCGGCCGCGACTTCGTCGCGCACTTGTTGCCAGACCTCTATCTCGTCGAGTTCCGATTTCGCCCAACGAGTGACGATCGGCGTTCGACCCGGTGGCAGTTCGTCAAGCACGGAGACATCCAGATCGCCGTAGACCGTCATGGCCGCAGTCCGGGGAATGGGTGTTGCCGTCATCACAAGCACATCAGGAATTGCCTCACCCGCGCCTTTGTCGCGCAGCGCCGCGCGTTGCTCGACACCGAATCGGTGTTGCTCGTCGATCACTACGACCCCCAGCGATCCGAACTCAATCCCTTCGGAGATGAGCGCATGCGTGCCGATCGCTATATCGACGGAGCCTGAGGCCAGATCGGCGAGGATCCGCCGTCTGTCTGCGGCCGGCGTTCGGTTCGTGAGCAGCACGACGCGCAACGGACGGTCGAGGCCGGCGCCTCCGAAGAGATTGCCGCCGTCGGTGTCGGGAACCGTGAATCCTTCAAGCAGATGACGGATGCCCAGATGATGTTGTTCGGCCAGAACTTCTGTCGGCGCCATGAGTGCCCCTTGATGGCCACCCTGCACCGCCGCTAGAAGCGCGCTTACCGCGACGACAGTCTTTCCTGAGCCGACATCGCCCTGAAGCAATCGATGCATCGGATGTCCTTTCGCCAGATCCTCCGTGATCTCACCGATCGCTCGCTTCTGCGCCGCGGTGAGTTCATACGGCAGACACTCATGGAAGCGAGCGACGAGCGGGCCGCCGGCACCGGCACCACCGCTGACACCAACGTTGTGAGCGATCCCGACCGCGGTGCGCTCCATTTCACGTTTGCGATGCACGAGTTCAACCTGCACGCGCAAAAGTTCGTCAAAGGCCAGTCGCCTCCGCGCCATCGCAGCTTCCCGCATCGATTCGGGCGAATGAATGCCGCGGAATGCCGCGGTGCGGTCCATGAGTTCGAGTCGGTCACGGATCGAGGTGTCGAGCGGATCAGCGAATTCTCCTGCCCGTTTCAACGTTTCCTCACACAGTCGGGCCACATCCCAACTCATGACGCCGGCCTTCTCCGACTGCGGATACACAGGAACGATTTTCGCGGTGCGATCACCGATCAGATCGACGACAGGATTCGTCATCTTGCGTTGACCCTGAAAAAGCTCAAGTCGTCCGAACAACACGACATCGAGACCGGCAGCTAATTGGCGTTCGCGAAAGGGTTGGTTGAAGAACGTGACCTGCAGACGACCGGTCCCGTCGGTGACGTCGGTGGTGACCATCGACTTACCGTTGCGAGTGCGACGCGACGTCGACTTGACCACTTGGACAAGGACCGTCGCCTCCTCACCCACCTCGAGGTCGGCGAGCTTCGCCTGGTTGGTTCGATCGATGTAACGACGCGGGTAATAGGTGAGCATGTCGAGCACCGACCGGATGTTCAGCTTGGCCAGCGAACCCGCCTTCGTGTCGCCCACGCCCTTGAGTTCCGTGACGGGCAACTCGGCCAGTTGCAGCAGACGCCGTGCCATGTCGCGGCCGGCTATTCGATGCCGAAAAGGTACGGGTAGAGCGGTTGCCCTCCGTGATGAACCTCAACTTCACAACCAGCGCGATTGTCGTGAAGCCACACTTCAAGATGACGCGTGATCGCTTGCGACGCTCCGTCGCCCTCAATGATCGTGACGATCTCGTGCTCGGGTCCTACGAGTTGATCAAGGAGAGTCGTCGCGGCACCCGACAGATCGTCATCGATGGCGAGAATCCCGTCGCGCGCGATACCAAGCCAGTCGTTCTCGCGAATCGGCCCGCGGTCGCTGGCCGAATCGCGCACCGCACGAGTGATCTCGCCGGCGATGACCTGCGATGCCGCGCTCGTCATTGCTTCAAGGTTGGACTCGGCGGTCGCTCCTGGGTCATACGCGAGAAGCGAGGCGAATCCCTCGGCCACACCCCGGGTGGGAACGACTCGTACTGTCTTGGTCGTCATTGCATCAACCTGTTCGGCGACGGGGATGATGTTCTTGTTGTTCGGCAGAAGGATGACCTCGGGGGCCGGGGCCGACTCCACCGCCTCGAGTAGCTGCGCCGTCGACGGGTTCATTGTCTGACCACCGGTCACGATTACCTGGACACCGAGCGAATGGAAGATTCGCCGCACGCCGTCGCCCACGGAGACCGCGACAACCGCGCACGGAACCGGATCGTGGGCCATGGCCGGTTCCGTCGGAAGCGCAACCGCCTCGCGGACCCAACGTTCCTCTTCAAGTTCGTCGAGGAGGTCGGTGACCCGGATGCCCTGCGGCCGTCCGATCTGGATGGCCGCTTCGATCGTCGCACCGATGTCGTCGGTGTGGATGTGGCAGTTCCAGAGACCGTCGCCACCGACGACCACAATCGAGTCGCCGAGTGTCGCCCACACATCCTTGAATCCCGGGATCGCCTCGTCGGGGGCATTCAGGAAGTACATGACTTCGTAACGGAGGCTGGCGAGCGAGGAACCCGAACCGGATTCATGAGCTGCATCAAAGGCCTGGAGAAAGTCGGGCGAAACTCCCGCGGCTTCGTCGTCGGGTTCAGGCATCGGACGACCGTCAACGACATGGAGCAATGAATCAAAGAACAACATCAGCCCAGTGCCGCCCGAGTCGACGACGCCGGCGTCGGCGAGAACCTGCAACATCTCGGGGGTGTGCGCCAGCGCGTCGTAACCGCCGAGATGGGCGGCTTCGAGAACCCCAAGTAGATCGGCGCCCGAATCGGCTGCGATGCGACTGGACTCAGCCGCAACCCTCACCACCGTGAGGATCGTGCCTTCGACCGGACGCATGACGGCGCCATAGGCCGCTGTCGATGCAGCATCGAGCGCAGCGGCGATCGACGCAGCATCGATGGAACCTGCTTCGCGAAATACCCCGGAAAGTCCTCGGAGGATCTGAGAGAGGATGACCCCCGAATTACCCCGGGCCCCCATGAGCGAACCATGGGCAATGGCGGCACACGTCGAATCGAGGTCCGGTGCGGCATCGGCCAGCTCGGCCACGACCGAGGCAAGGGTGAGCGCCATATTCGTGCCGGTGTCCCCATCGGGAACCGGGTAGACATTGAGCCGGTTAATGGTCTCGCGGTGAGCGGCCAAGGCATCGGCGTAGCCCCGGATTGTCTCCCGGAGGTCATCGGCGGTGAGGCGATCGAGCGTTCCCATCGGCGGAGACACTACCTATCCGGGCAGGCCCAGACCCCGAGTTGGGCGGAACAGGACCCCGCTGCTACCATTCGCCTTCGTTTCATTCGACGTCTTCGAGGTGTGTGGTCATGGCAGCTGTGTGCGACGTGTGCGGAAAGCACCCGTCTTTTGGTATGGCGGTCAGCCACTCCCATCGACGGACCAAGCGCCGTTGGAACCCCAATATTCAGCGTGTCCGCGCCATTGTTAATGGCTCGACCAAGCGCGTCGACGTCTGCACCTCCTGCCTCAAGGCAGGCAAGGTCGTCAAGGCTGTCCGCTGAACGTGACTACCGGCTCAGTGCCTGTGTCGCTTCAAGGGGTCGTGAAGTCCTACGACCCGATCACCGGTGACGGAACGCTTCTTTGCGATTCGAACCTCGCCGAATACGAACTCGCCCGAGATGCTCTTCACGGGTCGATTTTCCGCATGCTCCGGCAAGGACAGCGGGTCGTTTTCGATGTTGACGGCCAATTGGCGACCCGGCTCCGCATGGGCTCGGAAGTCGATATGGGCACCCCAGGGTTTGCACCGCCGAATCCCGGCAATACGCAGCATCCCCAGGGTGGCAATCCCGACGCTTGAGATCTGACTCCTGACTCGGCCGGCGACCCTCGCCCAGAACGGTTTCTGCGACGTCGACTGTCGGATCACCCAGTGGAATCCTCTAGCATCGCCACATTCATTCTCCGTTCATCCTCCCGGTGATCGGAGACCCCCTGAATACCCCCAACCTGAAACGCGTCAGCGCGTGAACTCGACAACGATGTCGGAGGACCAATGGCCGGTCACAGCACAAACCAGAAGCTCGTCGAGTGGGTCGAGCACTGGCGCGAGATTCTTCAACCAGATGATGTGTATTGGTGTGACGGTTCCGCCGAAGAGTACGAGCGCATGTGTCGCGAACTCGTCGAGAGTGGCACGTTCCGCACGCTGAACGAGGCGAAGCGCCCGAATAGCTACCTCGCTATGTCCGATCCGGGCGACGTGGCGCGCGTCGAGGACCGCACCTACATCTGTTCCGAAGCTGAGATCGATGCCGGCCCCACGAACAACTGGCGTCCGCCGGCTGAAATGCGCGAAGAGATGACCAAGCTCTACACGGGCGCCATGAAGGGACGCACGATGTACGTCGTGCCGTTCTCAATGGGCCCGCTCGGTTCGCCCATCGCCCACATCGGCGTACAGCTCTCGGACTCCGCTTACGTCGCCGTGAACATGCGCATCATGACCCGCATGGGTCAGGGCGCCCTCGATGTTCTTGGTGACGGCCAGTGGGTTCCGTGCCTCCACTCGGTCGGCATGCCTCTCGCCGCTGGCCAGGCCGACGTTTCGTGGCCGTGCGATGCCGAGAACAAGTACATCGTGCATTTCCCCGAAACCAGTGAGATCTGGTCCTACGGATCCGGCTACGGCGGTAATGCGCTGCTCGGCAAGAAGTGCTTCGCTCTGCGCATCGCCTCGACGATGGCCCGTGACAACGGCTGGATGGCTGAGCACATGCTCATCCTCGGCCTCACCTCGCCCGAAGGTGTCAAGAAGTACGTCGCCGCGGCGTTCCCATCGGCCTGTGGCAAGACCAACATGGCGATGCTCATCCCCACCCTTCCGGGATGGAAGGTCGAGACGGTCGGCGACGACATCGCCTGGATGAAGTTCGGTGCCGATGGCCGCCTCCATGCGATCAATCCCGAAGCTGGTTTCTTCGGCGTGGCACCCGGAACCTCGGCCAAGTCCAACTTCAATGCGCTCGAATCGGTCAACGGGAATTCGATCTTCACGAACTGCGCCCTCACCGACGATGGCGACATTTGGTGGGAAGACCTCACTGAGGAAGCTCCCGCCCATCTCATCGACTGGAAGGGTCAGGACTGGACGCCCGCATCCGGGACTCCCGCTGCCCATCCCAATGCCCGCTTCACCGCACCGGCGGCCCAGTGCCCGTCGATCGCACCCGAATGGCAAGACCCGGCCGGTGTTCCGATTTCCGCAATCCTCTTCGGTGGACGACGCGCCACCAACGTCCCGCTTGTGACCGAGTCATTCGACTGGCAGCACGGCGTGTTCCTCGGATCGATCATGTCCTCGGAAAAGACCGCGGCCGCAGCCGGTGTTGTCGGCGAATTGCGTTTCGATCCCTTCGCCATGCTTCCGTTCTGTGGTTACAACATGGGCGACTACTTCAAGCATTGGCTTGAGATCGGTGAAGCGACCGACGCTGCGAATCTGCCCAAGCTGTTCTGGGTCAACTGGTTCCGCAAAGACGACGACGGATCGTTCATGTGGCCTGGTTTCGGCGAGAACTCGCGAGTGCTCAAGTGGATCGTCGAACGGCTCGAAGGAACTGCCGGTGCCTCAGACACCGCCATCGGTCGGGTACCCAGCGCGGCTGATCTTGACCTCGCCGGCCTCGACATTGACGATGCCACGGTGGCCACGCTGCTGTCGGTCGACAATGACGCATGGCGCGCCGAGATCTCGCAGATCGAAGCCCACTTCGATGGCATCGGCACTCAGTTGCCCGCCGAGTTGCGCGACGAATTGCGCGAGCTCGAAAAGCGTCTCGCGAACTGATTCGACGATTCACTCGAACTTCAGAAGAAGGCGGGGCTCAGGCCCCGCCTTCTTCGCGCTTTGACGCTCCTCAGCCGCGTACGTTCATCAGTAACATTCGGCGGCCGGATCAGTTCTCACCGGTCCGTCACCATCTCGGGGGATTACATGGACGTCGCTCGCCGGATTACTCACGTCGAACTTCTGCACGCTCCCGGAGATCGCCTCTTGGCCGCCCAAGTGTTTGAGCTGCTCGGCTGCACGGTTGCCGACAGCGGCGGTCACTGGTTCACCGCATTCGTCGATGCGGACCTACGCGATTGGGCCAACAACGTATTTTACGCGTCCGAAGTTCCACCCGCGCAGCTCGCCATCGAAGCTGCGTTCGCCGGCTCAGCCTACGAGTGGATGAACATGCTTCGCGCCGCGCCGCAGAAGTCTCCCCACTTCGGATTACGCGTGGGGACCGCCGAGGAACTTCAGGAAATCGTCGGGCGCGTCCGCTCGTGCACTAACCACCCCGAGCTGCAGGGTCGTATCGAAGTATTGGGCATGTTCTCTCACGATGAACCGGAGGCGATCGCAACCAACATGGACCAAGCGTTCATCTGGACGAACGTCATCGCCAGCGGACCGCTGCGACTCGGCCAAGTCATCGAGGTGCAATGGCATCTCGAACCCGAACCAACCGCTTAAACGATCAGACTTTTCCGGCCACCAACATGGCGCGAATCCCGAGACCCATGATGAACAGACCACCGAAGCCATAGAGCAGGTACTTGTGCTTCTCCATCTGCTCGCGGTAGCTGTACAAAATGCCGATGACAATGATGGCGATGAACCCATAGAACATGTGGAACTTGGGAGCATTTATTCCCTGGCCGGCGACCATGCCCACGCCCATCGCCACCTGCACGAAGATCGTCAACTCGGCAACGGTGATGAACCACCACAAGGCTCGTGTCCGCAACGGCTCGATCCAGTTGGCGGCCAGCGCCCACGATCCGGCAAGGGCATTACTGACGAGGACGACCCAGGAGAACGCCTGGTGAATGTCGCTCAGCACGTCTAGGACTTGGGTCCGGCAGTGACGACCGGTTCGTAGGACCAGATCTCGCTCGACACGCCGACGTTGGCGGGGGGACCACCAGCAGCGCCTCCGGGATGACCGCCCGGGTGGCCGCCTCCGGCCGGCGCACCCTCAGGGGCACCGGTACCTCGATGGCCATCGGCGAATGCGGCCGAGGAGACCCAGGCGTTGAAGGCGTCTTCATCGCGCCAGCGAGTGACGACAAGCCACTGAGTGCGTTCGTCGGTTGGCTTCAGGAGTTCAAAACCTTCAAAGCCGTCCTGCCCATCGACAGATCCCGCCCGAGCAGCAAAGCGATGGGCGAGTTCGTCGCCGGCGTCAGCCGGGACAGTGATGGCGTTGATGCGAATGATCGACATGGCTATGAATCGTTGCCTGCTCTGGCGGGTCGCGCCAGTCAAGGGTCCCCGTAGACTCCGAACATCATGATCAAGGCCAACGATCCGTGCTGGTGTGGAAGCGGCCAGAAGTACAAACGCTGCCATCGCTCTCCAGAGCAGCAGCTGCGTCCGGGCGCGCTCAGTCCCATGCGCACCGTTCCCGAAGGAATCGTTCGGCCCGACTATGCCGAGACCGGCGAGCCCATTAGGCGCCCAGAGCCCCGCATCAAGTCTCCTGAGATCATCGAGCGGATGCGCAGGGCCGGTGTGGCCGCTGCTGAGGTGCTCGAACTGGGTGCCGCCGCCATCGCCCCCGGCGTCACCACCGATGAAATCGACGCGATCGTTCATCAGGCCTACATCGACCGCGGCGGCTATCCCAGCACGCTCAACTACCGCGGCTATCCGAAATCGCTGTGCACATCGGTGAACGAAGTGATCTGCCACGGCATTCCCGATGATCGCCCTCTCGTCGATGGCGACATCGTCAATCTCGACGTGACCATCTTCCTTGATGGCGTCCACGGCGATACCAACGCGACCTTTGGCGTCGGCACGCTAGACGAGCACTCAAAGCGCCTGATCGAAGTCACCCGTGAGTGTCTTGCCCTCGGAATCGCCGCCGTTGTTCCGGGTCGCCCATTCTCCGACATCGGGCGAGCCATCGAAACTCATGCACTCGCGCACAAGTACGACGTCGTTCGCGCGTTCGTCGGCCATGGCATCGGCGAACAGTTCCACACCGACCTGCAGATTCCGCACTATTTCGAACCGCGCATGGACGTCATCATCGAAACCGGCATGATCTTCACAATCGAGCCGATGATCTCGATGGGTACCGGTCAGCACCGCATCTGGGATGACGACTGGACAGCCGTCACCGCCGACGGAAGCCGAACAGCACAGTTCGAACACACCGTGCTCGTCACCGAAACCGGTGTCGAGATCCTCACGCAACTCCAACCGGGCTGACGAGTTGCGCCACGTCAGTTTCACGCTTGCCACACTGCACGTCGATGACGTCGAAGTTCCCCTGATGCTCGCCGATCTCGTCGTCGTGCGCCGAGACGAGTCGAGCCAGATCGATTGGGAGGTCGTGGCGACATCGCTTCCGGTGATCCCCTATCCGCAAGCGGTCTGTCGCCTCGTCATGTCAAACCTCGTCGACGGTCGATTGCTTTCAGGTGATGCTCTGGTCGTACGATCCGACGAACAACGACATGTGTTTCGTGGCGGCGGCGAACTCAACGGACTACGTGCCGAAGACGGACTGGAAACCGAACTATGAGTGCAACATCATCGTTGACCGCATCGGGGCCCGAAGAGGTGATCCGCACCGAAGCGCTCACCAAGATCTACCCGGGCGATGTGCTGGCCGTGGATTCGCTTGATCTCACCGTCCATCGTGGCGAGATCTTCGGACTTCTCGGACCGAACGGCGCCGGCAAGAGCACGACGGCCGGCATGTTGACCACACGAGTGATGCCCACGAGCGGCAAGGCTTTCGTAGGCGGCGTCGATGTCGTGGCTCAACCGGTACGAGCGAAGAAGTTGATCGGTGTCGTTCCGCAATCGAACACACTCGACCGCGCGCTCACCGTGCGCGAGAACCTCTATTTCCACGGTCGGTTCTTCGGCATGTCAACGCGCGACTCCAACATCGAATCCGATCGGTTGCTCGAGCAGTTCCGGCTTGTTGAGCGGGCCAAGGCTCCAGTCATGGCGCTTTCTGGCGGCATGGCACAGCGGCTTATGGTTGCCCGAGCCGTGATGCATCGCCCGTCGATCCTGTTCCTCGATGAGCCCACCGCCGGTCTCGATCCGCAGAGCCGCATTGCGTTGTGGGACATCCTCAGCGAACTGCATGATGAAGGCCAGACCATTCTGCTCACCACGCACTACATGGAAGAAGCCGATCAGCTCTGCCATCGCCTTGCGATCATCGACCACGGTCGCGTACTCGCCCTCGACACACCCGAGAATCTCAAAAAGTCCGTCGGCGCCGACACCATCGTGACCATCACGACGGGTACCGCTACCGACGGCGGTGTCGCCGATCTCTACGGCCTCTCCCGGAGACTCCAAGTTTCCATTCCCGGAGCGACCACCGTCACGCAGATCGTTGACGGACTTCGCCTGGGCGTGCAGGGCGCCCGCGGCGTTCTGCCGGCAGTCGTTGCTGTAGCCGAGGAAGCCGGCGTCATCGTCAAGGATCTGCGCGTCGACGAACCAAGCCTCGAAACCGTCTTTATCAATCTCACCGGAAAGGAACTACGCGAATGACGACCTCCGCAGTGTCCTCGAGTTCTGGCTCTTCTAACCCGGCCATCCCTCTTCGTTCGACTCGCGCCTCCGGGATCATTGCGTTCCGAGCACTGCTGGCGCGGGACATGCATGTTCTCGTACGCAATCTCGCGGAATTTCTGCCCCGCACAATCCTGCAACCATTGATGCTGGTATTCGTCTTCGCTTACGTGTTCCCGAAGATCGGTCAGGGCATCGGCGGAACCGGCGCGGCCGCTGCTGAATTCTCCACATTGCTTGTCGCCGGTGTCGTTGCACTCGCCGTACTGTTCCAAGGCATCCAAGCGGTTGCCCTTCCGCTCGTGACCGAATTCGGCGTGACCCGCGAGATTGAGGATCGTGTTCTCGCTCCCCTGCCCATCGCGTTCGTGGCTATCGAAAAGATCGCGTCGGGGGCATTGCAGGGTTTGTTTGCCGCAGTGGTCGTGTTCCCGATCGCGCTATTCGTTCCGGCAACGCCCGTGAACCTAGAGATCAACTGGCTTGTCCTACTGACCCTCGCTCCGTTGGCCTGCATCATGTGCTCGGCACTCGGACTCATGTTCGGAACCGTGTTCAATCCACGCACGATTCCGATGTTGTTCGGCGTCGTCGTACTTCCGATCACGTTCCTCGGTTGCATCTACTACCCGTGGGCCGCACTCGCCCCGATCAAGTGGCTGCAGATCGCCGTGCTGGCCAATCCCCTCGTGTACGTCAGCGAGGGATTCCGCGCCGCACTGACCAATTCCTCAACCATGTCGCTGTGGGCGATCTATCCGGTTCTCGTCGGGCTCACCGTGCTGTTCACCGCTATCGGAATCCGCAATTTCCGCAAGCGCGTTATCGCCTGAGACGCGTGTCACCTAAGTGCTGATCGGTTGATTCCGATCAGGCGATAATTGAAGTGATGAACGGTTCATCCGATGCACGGGTTCCGTCGAGCGCAATGAACCACTCGGTGCCGAACGCAGCCGTGAACATCTCGTAGGGCATCTTGAAGAAGAACGAGTCAGGCCCGATCTGACTGGCGTGAGCAGCCATTGCCGCTCGCTTCGTGTCGATCGTGGAGGCGACGTCGATCGCGTGTGTGATCAGCGCTTCCGGCGAACCGAACTCGCCGCGATCGGCGGCGCTGGCGCGGCGACGCATTTGCTCGACTGTTTCACCCTCAAGTTCGCTCTCGACGTCATCCTCGAACAGGTTCGCGTTCTCCGCCATCTGCTTCATGATGCGATCGCGATTCATCGTGGATTGGAACACGCGATTGATTCCGGCGATCTCTGCAGCCCGTCGGCCGACCCGATGCACCTGGATGTGATCCGGATGGCCATAGCCGCCATGGGAGTCATAGATGGTTAGGACATCAGCATCGACGTCAACAAGGATCGCTGCGAGTCGTTGCGCCGCCTCTTCCACATCGGCTTGCCAGAAACATGCCGGGTTGTCATTGGTCGGCTCGCCGATCATGCCGGAATCCTCGTAACCGAGGAACTCGGCGCGGTGCACGCCGAGAATGTCGGCGGCCAGTTTGGTCTCGACCACGCGACGCTCCCAGAGCGGTTCGCCCTCAGCGAGAACGCCAGGTTGAGGCTCCCCTTGTTCGCCGCGCGTAGCCGTGACAAGCACGACGGTGTGCCCAGCCTGTGAGGCGAGGGTCATCGTCCCGCCGGTTGCGATCGCCTCGTCATCGGGATGCGCATGAAAACACACGAGGGTTGCCATGCCAGCAGCCTACGGGGATCAGGCGATAGCGCCTACCGCCCTCAACGCAGCGAGGGCCGCCGCATCAGCGACTCCCCATTCCGCAAGGACTTCGTCCGTGTGTTGACCAGGGTGTGACGGCGGTCGCTGGATCTCGGCCGACGTGCGCGAGAACCGCGGTGCCGGGGCCGGTTGGACGACGCCGGCGTTCTCGACGAATGCCTTGCGCTGCACCATGTGCTCATTCGTCGTGGCCTCACCCAGCGAGAGGATCGGGGCGACGCACGCATCGGAACCCTCGAAGATCGTCGCCCACTCGTCGCGGGTCTTCGTGATGATCACAGCGGCGAGACGTTCCTTAAGGATCGGCCACATTGATCGATCGTTCTGCTTGGCGAAGTCAGGGTCACCGGCGAGCCCGGTCTTTTCCAGAAGCTCGGCGTAGAACTGCGGTTCGATCGCCCCGACCGACAGGAACTTTCCGTCGGAACATTCGTAGACCTCGTAGTAATGCGCGCCGGTGTCGAGCATGTTGACGCCACGCTCATCGGTCCAGATACCCATGGCCATGAAGCCGTGCATGAACGTCGTGAGGATTGCGGTGCCGTCGACCATCGCGGCATCGACGACCTGGCCCTTGCCCGACATGCGCGCTTCGATGATTCCGCAGGCGATACCGAATGCCAGCAACATCCCACCGCCACCGAAGTCGCCAACCAGGTTGAGCGGCGGCTGCGGGCGCTCATCGGGCCGTCCGATTGCGCCCAGTGCCCCGGCGATTGCGATGTAGTTCATGTCGTGTCCGGCCATATGCGCCATCGGTCCGTCTTGGCCCCAACCGGTCATGCGCCCATAGACCAGCTTCGGGTTGCGGGCGAGACAATCATCCGGTCCGATACCGAGGCGCTCAGTCACCCCGGGGCGGAAACCCTCGATAAGAGCATCGGCGTTCTCGACCAGCTTGAGAACCGTCTCGACCCCCTCGGGATTCTTGAGATCGACAGCGATCGACCGACGACCGCGGTTCATGACATCTTTCGGCGGTGTGGCCGGGTCTCCGCCGTACACAGCGCCAGCACGATCAACACGGATCACATCCGCGCCCATGTCGGCCAGCATCATCGCGGCGAAGGGACCTGGGCCGATGCCCGCAATCTCGACGACGCGCACTCCAGAAAGTGGTCCCATTGTTCTTCTCTCGATTCGATTCGAAAATTCAGACGGAATTGTCAGACGGAGCGTGCGGCCATTGCCGTCACGTGATGAATCACAGTCGCCCAGTAGTAGCTGGGCAGATCATGGCCCATACCTTCGAGCCGCAGAAATTCCGAACCGGCGAGGCTCTCAGCCGTGCGCTCGCCGCCGCTGATGGTGACGAGCGGATCGATCTC
>CAMCTY010000016.1 GCA_945878725.1 Bifidobacterium breve
AACACGTTCGGACCGGAGGCACCCCACAAATACGACGATCCGATCTTGGTTCGACCAGCGGCGATTGCGCCTGCTGCGCCGGAACCCGGTGCGGGGGGATTCGCTACGCCGCCAACCGAACCGCCGTCCGACCCACGGGCAGCGTTGGCGGCGGCACGTTGTTGAGCAGCAGCGGCATTGCGACTGGCAGTTTCAGCGGCGACCAGCGACGCAAGTTCACCTTGAGCCCTGGCATTGAGCGCACGCTGCTCGGCGGCGGCATTGTTGGCCGCCGTTCGGGTCTGCTCGATCTCCGCTGCGCGCGCTGCGGCCTCGCTCTGAGCTGCTTCGAGACGCTTGGTGTCCTCGGCCGCTTTGAGCTTCGCTGAGTTGAGAGCGTCGACGACGTCCTGGCGACTACCGCTCAAGTTCTCGAGATACGAACGCTTCTCGACGCCAGTGTTGGCGTCGCTGGTGATCAACGCATCAAACTCCGGGCTGTCATTGCCCATCTGATACGCGGCAATTGCGTAGTCCTTGACGTCTTGACGACGCTCATCAAGTTCCTTCGCCGTCTGTGCGGCCCAGACCTGCGCTTCGGTGACTTTGGCTTCCGCCTGCATCAGCTCGAAGTTCACCCGCTCGTACTGCGCGTTGAGTTCCATCGCCCGGGAGTCGAGGGCCGAAAGTTTCGCCGCGATCTGGGCAGCTTCGGCCCACTTGTCGGAGAGCTGGTCAGCACCCGCTTCGGGAAGAACTACCCCAGCGATCCCCAGAGAGAGACACACCGCGAGAGCGGCGAAGATTCTGCGGCGAGGCACTCGGGCAGTAGTCATGTTGCGAAAGCATTACAGATCGCAACATTCGCCACAAGGCGGACGTCACGAACCCGGGGCGGGCACCTCGCCGATGACCTTGATCGGTCGCAGCCGTTTGGCGAGTCGCCAACGGTCCACCGTCGTGCTCCGGATGTACTCGACCGCGGCATCGACATCATCCGTGACCAGAAGAAAGTCGAGGTCAGAGGCGTTAATCATGCCCTCGGCCACCATCCGGTCGAGTTGGGCCGCCATGGATGACCAGTACTGCGTGCCCAGTACGACCACCGGGAACTCGGAGATCTTTCCTGTCTGGATGAGGGTCAATGCTTCAAATAGTTCGTCAACCGTCCCGAACCCTCCCGGTAACACGGCAAAGCCATACGAATACTTGACCAACATCAGTTTCCGGACGAAGAAGTAATGGAAATCGATGCTCAGGTCGACGTAGGGGTTGGGTGCCTGTTCGTGGGGAAGTTTGATGTTGCAGCCGATACTCGTGCCCCCGGCTTCCTTCGCCCCCCGGTTGGCCGCTTCCATGATCCCCGGCCCACCGCCGGTGATGACGGTGAATCCCAGCTTGCTCATGGCGCCGCCCATCTGGCGGGCCAGTTCGTATGACGGATCACCCTCGTTTACCCGAGCTGAGCCAAATACCGTCACGCACGGTCCAACGAAATGAAGGGCACGGAACCCGCGGATGAGTTCGCGTCCGACTCGCAAGACGGTTCCGAGTTCACGCCGGCGCAGGCGCGGACCCTGCAGGAAGGCGAAATCGCGGGAACGATCGTTCCCGCTCAACGATCCGCGGCGTTGATCAGCCATGGCGAAGCACGACCATGAACTGTCCACCTCCGGGTTCGACAGTGGCCGACACCTCGAAGCCTGGGCGCAGACGCGAGATGCGATCGACCAACCATGCTGCGGCCGCATCGCCATCGGCTTGATCCGGACAACGGGCCACGATTTCGCGCCCGCCCTTGCGCTCGAGTCGTTCGACCGTCGCAAAGATCGGAGCCGGTTCGATGACGAACAACTCCGACGACCATTCGATCACCGGTGCGATTGCACCTTTTTTGGTGTTGCAGCCACGATGGGCGAGGCGTTCCTCAGCAGCATTGTCGCTTTTGCTCTTCGACTTACTTTTGGCTTTGGTGATGACGCTGTCGACACTCGGCCCGCGCGAATCGTTGACCGACATCTCGGGATCTACCGGTTCATCGCAAATCCAGCAGCGCCAACCGTCGCGTTCTCCGACCTCGTCGAGTCTGCTCATGACAACTTCTCGTTCAGACACTCTGCGCGCAACAACCGGATCATGGACACGCCCAACCGTACGACCCGTTCAGGCTGATGCGGTGCACTCCCCCTCAGGTGAAGTCGTACTGCGCAGGATCAACCGCACGCGTCCAACCCCAATAGGTCGGGATCGGCCAAGGCGAGAGGGTGAATACCTTGCCGTCGGCGTTCTTGAAATGCGAGTACTTGACCGACCAGTGCGCCCAGACCATCTGTGCGATCTCTTCCTGATACTTCGCCGAGTAGGCGTCGTGGACGTCAGCCTTGGGCTCCATCGACCGATGGTCATTGGCCAACATCTCGTGGATAGCACTGAGGATGTAGGTGACCTGGCACTCGGACTGGAAGATGAGACTCGCTCCATGAGCAAGGTTCGTTCCCGGCCCGTAGAGGCAGAAGAGATTCGGGAAATTCGGAACGGTTATGCCGAGGAACGCCGTCGGTTCCTCACCCCACTGCTCACGCAACGTCACGCCATTACGACCGGTGATCGTCATCGGCCACAGATAATCGTTGTGGCGAAATCCCGTTGCGAAACAGATGACATCGGCGGGATAGAGCGTTCCGTCGTCGGTGATGACTCCCTCAGGCACGATCTCGCGAATACCGGTCCGAACCAAGTCAACGTTGGGCTTCTTCAGACACGTCAGCCAGGAGCCGTTGTCCTGCAGCATTCGCTTCGCCGACGGCGGGTAATGAGGGATCGATTTCTCGATCAGATCGGGGCGGTCACCCAACTGACCCTTGATCCAGTCACCGAAGAAGTCCCGGCGCATCGCGTTCGTCGCGCTGATCGCGGTTCCTTCGCTGTCGTCGTAGTTCGGATCGACGCGGGCGCCTTCAATGGTCAGCCCCGACGCTGGATAGAACATCAGGAAACGGAACCATCGGCCGTAGAACGGAAGGTGGCGCATCGCCCACGCATCCCCGGCTGGAACGGCCCGGTGATAGTTCGCGTTCGGGAACATCCATTGCGCCGTGCGCTGGAACACCGTGAGCTGCTCAACATCGTCGGCGATCGTCGGTGCGATCTGGAATCCGCTCGCACCCGCGCCGATCTGAGCGAATCGCTTGCCCGAGATATTCACGTCTGGATCCCAACGAGCCGAATGGAACGACGGGCCGGCGAACGTGTCCATACCCGGAATGTCGGGCATCTTTGGGGCATTGAGAGCGCCGGTGGCGCTGATGACAACCATCGCGCCGAGGACATCGGTAGAACCGTCCGCGCTGCGCACCTCCACCGACCAACGGGCCGACGTTTCGTCCCACGTGGCGGCAACGACCTCAGTGTTGAATCGACAATGCTTGGCGATGTCGTACTTCGCCATCACGCGTTCGAAATACCCGCGTAGTTCCGGCTGGCGCACGAAGTACTCGCTCCAGTGATCGGCTGGCTCGAACGAGTAGCAATAGAAATGGCTTCCGATGTCAACACGCGCACCCGGATAGCGGTTGTCGCGCCACGTGCCGCCGGGGCCTTCGGTCTTCTCCACGATTGTGAACGGAATGCCGGCCTGCGCGAGACGCATACCTGAGAGAAGTCCCGACTCGCCGCAGCCGATGATGACAACGTGAGCGTCGGCACGAACTGCTTCTGGTATCTCGTCGCGCCAAGTGATCGCACCGCTGTCAGCGCCGTCGAGATGAAGATCGTCGAGGAACATCGGGAAGACCTCGTCGGCCACCGGTGCACACCCGAGGAATGACATCATCTCGTGGGCGAGTTCCGCTGACGGCGGCGGCGGCAACAGGCAGCCTCCGTCGCGGAAGGCAAGGACCGCGGGAAGTGCGAGACGTCGAGCTTCGGCCTGCATCTCCGCGCTCATCTGGCTCTGATAGTCGTTGAGCACTGAAGCCTGCGGTCGGATCTCGCCCCGGATCCAGGACGGATCGCCGGTCATGTGCACCAGTGAGCACAACAGCGCCGGAACGCTGACGTCCTCGAGTGCGGCTGCGATGGCCGAGTCGTCATCGGTGAACGGCTGGCCCGCATGGGGGTTTACGGCAAAGTCGGACATCTTCGGGGCCTGCGTTGCTGGTTCCGTGGTCACTTCCTGACAGTACCAAAGGGGTTGTCAGCACGTTCTGGCAACACGAGGGAGCGATCCGGCGCGCCGGAGCGGTCCGGCGAGCCGCTGCGGTGGTGCCACGATTGTCGCAATGTTCACGATCGCCTCGGTAAACGTCAACGGCCTCAGGGCCGCCACCCGCAAAGGAATGCACGAGTGGCTGGCCACCCGTTCTCCTGATGTCGTCACGATGCAGGAGGTGCGGGCACCCGACGACCTAGTTGCGACTCTCCTTGGCGAAGGCTGGAACATCGTGCACGCCGAAAGCGCGGCCAAAGGTCGGGCTGGGGTTGCCATCGCGACGCGTGTTCCCATCGTCGACTCGCGGACCTGCAACGACCGCGCTGCTTTTACTGACAACGGGCGATGGATAGAAGCCGACGTCGAACTCGATGGTCGACTCCTCACCATCATCTCGGCCTATGTCCACACCGGCGATGAAACATCTGCTGAACGAATGGCCGAGAAGCACGCGTTCTTTGAGGCCATGACACAACGGATGACCGAGCTACGAACCGGTGACCGACTCGTGCTCTTGACCGGTGATCTCAACGTTGCTCATCGCGAGGATGATCTCAAGAACTGGAAAGGGAATCTCACCAGTGCCGGTTTCCTTCCCGAAGAACGTGCCCATTTCGATCATTGGTTCGACACGCTCGGTTGGGTCGATGTAGCTCGCTCGCTCAGCGGCGAAGGTCCCGGTCCGTATTCGTGGTGGTCATATCGAGGTCGCGCCTACGACAACGACGCTGGTTGGCGGATCGATTACCAAATCGCCACACCCGAACTTGCGGCACTCGCCACCGAGGCTCACGTCGACCGCGCTCCGACCTATGACACCCGGTGGTCTGATCATGCGCCGGTAGTCGTGACGTACGCGTTGTAAACGCGCACGTCACATGCGTGACCTCAGCGCGACGTGACCATCCTCAGACCTTCAGGTTCACACCCGTCGCCACTTCCGATTCCATCTCGGCCGCCGGGAGTTTGCTCTCGCCTTCGATGTCGAGATTCGGAATGATCCGACCCAACCATTGCGGGAACCACCAGTTGGCGTTACCCATCAGTCGCATCGACGAAGGGACCAGGACCATTCGGATGATGGTCGCATCGACGAATACTGCGGTCGAGAGCCCGAGCCCAAGCATCTTGATGGTGGGTTCACCACCGAAGACAAAACTGATGAACACCGAAATCATGATGAGTGCTGCCGACGTGATGACCCTGGCCGTTGTCGTGATTCCGACGATTACCGACTCGGTGTTGTCGCCGGATTCGTTGTACTCCTCTCGGATGCGACTGAGGATGAACACCTCGTAGTCCATCGATAATCCGAAGAGAATTGCGAACATAAACATCGGGATGAAACTTACGATCGGAAGCGACTGGTGCACCCCGAACAGCGACGCGCCCCAACCCCATTGGAAGACAGCGACGATCACGCCATACGCCGCGCCGATCGACAACAAGTTCATGATCGCCGCCTTCAACGGCACAAGCAGCGAACGGAACACGATCATCAAGAGAAGGAACGAAAGCGCGACGACGCAACCGATGAAATACGGGAGGCGTTCTCCGACCCGGGCGCCAAGGTCGATGAAGACCGCAGTCTGGCCACCGATGTAAACAGCCCCGCCGGTCTGGGAGGTCACCGACGGAATCACTGTCGTCCTCAGATGATCGACAAGTTTGCTGGTGGCTTCATCCTGCGGCGAGGTGTTCGGGATCACCTGGATGACGCCGGTCTGGCCGGTTGGGCCGACCACAGCGCGGTTCACTTCTGCGACACCTGGATCCAGGACAATCGCTGCCTGCACCTGCGAAAGCATCTCCTTGGCATCAACGCTTGCGCCCTCAGCATCGATTGCCAACAGGAAAGGACCGTTGAATCCCGGACCGAATCCGCTGGACAGCAGGTCGTAGCTGCGCCGGAGCGTCGAACTTGTCGGGTTCTGACTTCCGTCGGTCTGACCGAGGCGGAGATCAAAAAGAGGAAGCGCCATCAGAACCACGACGGACAAACCGGCAAGGAGATACATCACCGGGTGACGAGAAACGTGATGAGCCCATCTGGCCCAACCGTGATAATTCCCGTCGGCATCCAGCGTTGCCGCCTCGCTCACGCGCTTCATCCCGGGTATGCCGAATCGATCGATGTTGTGGCCGGCGAACCCCATCAGTGCAGGCAGAAGGGTGAGCGATGAGATCACCATTACCGCCACGACAACCGCGGCGCCGATGCCCATGAACGTGATGATCGGAATGCCTGCGACGGCAAGCCCACAGATCGCGATTACGACTGTTCCGCCGGCGATGACAACGGCTTGACCAGCGGTGGCTATCGCGCGACCTGATGCATCCTCAACAGTCAAACCTCGGTGAAGGCCGGCACGGTGACGGGTGATGATGAACAGCGCGTAGTCGATACCGACGCCAAGTCCAATCATCGTGGCCATCACCTCGACGGTCGATGGCATGTCAATGAACGCCGAGATGACGAGCACGAGGGCCAGCCCGGCACCAAGTCCGAACAACGCCATTGCGATCGGAAGTCCCATTGCAATGATCGAACCAAACGCGAATAGCAGGATGACCATCGCTGCGAAGAGACCGACAACCTCCGCGCCACTAGGCGACGGTTGTTCGACGAAGTGGGTCAACTCACCGCCGAATTCGACCTGCACACCGGCACCCACAGCAGGCTTCGTTGCATCGTTCACATTCGAGTAGGTGTTCGCGGGGAGTTGTCGGACTTCCTTGTCGAACTGAACCGTCGCCAAGGCGGTCGTGTTGTCCTCCGAGTACTCCATCGTGAGTGCGGCTGCCGGTGCCACAGCATTCGGAAGAACACCCAGCAGGGCCACTGACTCTGCGACTGCGGTCTTGGCCGGTTCATCCGCAAACGTTCCCGATTCAGAATGGAAAACAACCTGAACCGATCCACCGGCTTGTGTCGGGAACGTCTCGACGAGCAGGTCCGTTGCCATCTGTGATTCGGCGCCGGGAACGGTGAACTTGTCGACGAACGCACCCCCCGTTGCCCTGCCAATGCCTACGAGGGCGACAACGACGAATAGCCAGGCGAAGACCACACGCCAGCGATGACGTGTGCAGGCACGCCCGAGCCGGTAAAGGAAACTGGACATCGGTGATGGTCCTTCCAGCCCCGATTAGGGCTGTGTTACGACGATTTCCATCTCGGTGCGGATGGGAGTCGAATCGGCAAGGCGGGTGGTTTTTGTTTTGAGGCTCGTGCCGGCGTCATACACACTGGACGACCCGACCTTCACGGCCGGCGCCTTGTCGCAGGCGGCAAGATCGGTACCGGACTGGAACTGTGTGACCGATCCGTTAGCTCCACCCTCGAACTTGATGGGCTGATCCGGCGCTACGGCCGCAGTGACCACTACTCCGACATCACACAGGCCGGCCGTGCTGAAACCGTCGGTGAATTCTGATCCCGGAGCGATCGTGCTGGAGAGACTCTCGGCAGTGGTGCAACCAGTCGTTTCGTCAAGACAGAAACCACCGCGGAAGTAGGACGCTTTGATCGGACCAGTCGTGTTGTTCACGATTGTCACAAACATGCCTTTGTTGGCGGTTTCCGAGCTCTCCGACGATGAAGAGGACGACGAACATGCCACTGCGGCCAAGCCAACAACCAGCGCCGTTCCTACGAACATTGCCCGACGCAGACCTTTCGAGACTGTCGGCGATGAAGTCCGGGTGATGTTGTGATTTTGCGTGGTCATTATCGGTCCTTGCTTCAGTGCAGGATGTTGGATGCTGCACTCTCGAAAGAAAGATGTTACGGCGGGTGGGACCATTCCCCGCACCTATCGATGGGTCGTCCGACACATCGACCACGCGCTTGTCCCTTGTGAATGAGGTTGTGAAGGGCGAGACTAATGACATGACTGGGCCTCTGGGGGGAGTCCGGGTTCTCGATCTCACGTCGGGAACCGCTGGGCCAATGGCAACGATGATGCTGGCCGACCACGGCGCGGACGTCATCAAGATCGAACCGATCGGAGGGGACCCCACGCGCTCCGACAGCGGTGCGCGCGTCTGGCATCGCGGTAAGCGGAGCATTGAACTCAATCTCGCCAGCGATTCAGGTCTTTCGTCGTTCCTCGAGCTCATCGACAGCGCCGACGTCCTGGTCGAGAACTTCGCCCCAGGGGTCACTGATCAACTCGGTATCGGCTTCTCGACGGTGTCCAAGCGCAATCCCCGCCTCATCCACTGTTCGATCACCGCCTACGGACGCGGGAACTCGCATTCGCAGCGACCGGCAATCGATTCGTTGGTCGCGGCCAGGACCGGATTGCAATGGGAGCAACGCGGATACGTGGGCGGGACCATCGGTCGACTTTGCGGACTCGAACCGTTTTTGGTTGATCTTGAAATCCCCGAAGGCTGCGCTGAAGGTCCCGAACGGGACGGCCCCATGTTCAGCGCGTCGCGTTGGCCGAGTCTTGGTGCAGCGTTTCTGGCAACAACCGGTATTAGCGCGGCCCTGCGCGCACGTGAACACACTGGTCGAGGTCAGTGGGTCGAAACGTCGCTCCTTCAAGGGGTGCTCGTCACCACGATCGGCGGATGGCAACGACCTGAAAATCCACAGGCCGACGGCTACCTCACATGGATCTTTGATCCACGCGGAACCAAAGGCGAGTTCAAATGCGCCGATGGTCGATGGATTCACCATTGGGTTCCCAATCCGAACTTCATCCTGGGGGTCTCAAGCGGGGAACGCATCGACATTGACGAACGCGTCCGCGCTCCGCGTGACGACCCGAGCCGAATCGGACCAGGTCAGAACGAACTTGTCGTCCTCGCCCATTACTACCCCGAACTTGCGGCCGCGTTCGCAAAATTTCCTGCAGACGAATGGACGGATGCGGCAGCAAAGGTCGGAGTGGCACTGCAACCGGTGCGATCCCCCGAGGAAGCTCTCGCCGACGCCGCACTCCTTGCCGATGGAATGGTCGTCGAGGTTGACGATCCCGAAGTCGGAACAATCCGTCACGTTGGAATCGTGACTTCGATGTCCGCGACGCCGGCCTCGATCCAGGGACCAGCGCCCACGATTGGTCAGCACACGGCAGAAATCCTTGCCGAGCTTGAAGGATTGTTGGCGCAGCCCTCCACTCCTAAGGAATCCGGTATCCACCTTGGATCACCTCTCGAAGGTGTTGTCGTGCTCGATCTCGGTCTTGCTGTCGCAGGTCCCTTCGGCGCTCAGTTACTTTCCGATCTCGGAGCGACCGTCATCAAGATCAACACGGTCTACGACCAGTTCTGGCATTCCACCCACATCGCGTTCTGCTGCAACCGCGGTAAACAATCGATCTCCGTAAACCTCAAGGATCCGCGCGGAATGGACCTACTTCGTCTGCTCGTCGCGCGTGCCGATGTGGTGCACCACAACATGCGCTACGAGGCTGCGGTCCGACTTGGCGTCGACCACGACTCGCTGTCAACGATCAACCCGTCGCTCATCTACTGCCACACAAGCGGTTTCGATTCGAGTCGGGCATCACGACCAGGGAACGATCAGACCGGAGCGTCGCTCGCCGGAGTCGAATGGGAGGATGGAGGTTGTACCAACGGAGGGAAACCGATCTGGAGCCTCACCTCGCTTGGCGACACCGGCAATGGATTCCTGTCGGCCATCGCAGTCATCCAAGCGCTCTACCACCGTGACCTCACCGGTGAAGGTCAGTTCGTCTCGACATCCATTCTCGGAGCATGCCTGCTCAACACTTCGTATGTTTGGACCGACGTGGCGGGAAATGGCGTCGAGCGACCACATCTCGACGCCGATCAGACCGGATTCGGTCCACTCCATCGCATCTACCGGACGAATAACGGTTGGCTATGTCTCGCCGTCCTCACCGATGGCGACTGGAACGCTTTCGCGATCGCCTCCGGCAACGAGGACCTACTCGCCGATGATCGATTCCGAACTGGTCCACAACGCGATCTAAATGCTGCTGACTTGGCCCGTCATCTCGAACAGCAATTCCTCACCCGTCCGGCAGTCGAGTGGTTCGAACTTCTCGATCGAGCCGGCGTACCTTGCGAAATCAGTTCGGAGGATTTCGCTTTGAGATTCTTCGATGACCCCGAGATGAAGGCTGCCGGTCTCACCGTCAATTACGAGCAAGGACTGGTCGGAAATCTCGACCAGTTCGGGCTCCTGTGGCAGTTCTCCGACACCCCTGCCCGGATCGCCGGTCCCCCGCTCGTGGTCGGGCACGACTCAGAAACGATCCTGCGTGACCTCGGGATCTCCGAGTCTCAAATTCAGTCTCTCGTTACCGAGGGCATCGTCGTCCAAGCCCCAAGATCGGAACCCGTTCGATGACCAAGGTCCACCTGCCCATCTTCGACCATGACGACGCGTTCTTCTGGCAAGGCACGGCCGAGGGCAAGTTGCTCATCCAGCGCTGCACCAATTGTTGTGCCCTTCGGCACCCACCGGCTCCCATGTGTGCCCGATGCTCTTCCTTCGATTGGGACACGATCGAGTCATCTGGGAGGGGCGTTATCCGTTCCTGGATCGTTTCGCAGCATCCGACCGAGCCAAGCACTGAACCGAGGATCGTGATTCTCGTCGAACTCGACGAAGGAACCCGGTTGGTCTCCAACCTGCATGGTTCGCCCGCCGACAATGTTGCCAACGGCCTCCGGGTGGAAGCTGTTTTCGTTGACTTCGGCGACATTGTGCTGCCTCAGTTCCGACTTGCGACTGATGGAGTCGAACGATGACGGTTCCGGCCAAACAGCGAGCGGTCATCGCCGGCATCGGCCAGACGGAGTTCTCCCAGGATTCCGGTCGCTCCACACTCAGGCTCGCTGCCGAAGCATCGATTGCCGCTATCCGTGATGCCGGACTCGAGCCTCGGCACATTGACGGGATGGTGACTTTCACCCTCGACAACAACGACGAACTCGCGGTCATGCGCACACTTGGTATTCCCGAGATTCGATTTGCGGCCCGCACCCGAGGCGGTGGCGGCGGGGCATGCGCCACCGTTCAACTCGCAGCAGCTGCTGTCGAGAGCGGTCAAGCCGATGCCGTACTTGTGTACAGGGCATTCAATGAACGATCGCAGCACCGATTCGGACAGCCGGTGCAGCAATCGCCCGATCCCGCGTGGAACTTCGCGTTGCCATTCGGACTCGATACTCCTGCGAAGGTCTATGCACTCACATTCCAGAACTACATGCACGAGTTTGGACTCACGAATGCCGATTTCGGCAGCTACACCGTCGTCGCCCGCGACTGGGCCTCCACCAACCCTGCCGCGCAATTCTTCAACCGCCCCATAACCCTGGACGACCATCAGTCCTCGCGCTGGATTGTTGAACCGATCCTCCGCAAACTCGACTGCTGCCTCGAGAGTGACGGTGGCGTAGCCATGATCATCACCACGGCAGAGCGGGCCGCCGATCTGGATTGCTTCCCGGTAGCAATTCCAGCTTCGTCTGCCGCCCATCTCGAAGGTGGCCACGAGATGTTTGCCTACTATCACGACGATCTGGCGGCGTATCCGGAGGGGACAGCCCTGGGCCGGCTCTTGTGCGGGCAAGCCGGCATCGCGATCGATGACATCGACGTCGCCATGATCTACGAGAACTTCAGTCCAATCGTCTTTCTTCAACTCGAAGCGTTCGGATTCTGCGGGCGCGGCGAGGCACGAGATTTCATTGCCGACGGAAACATCGGCCGCGGCGGGTCCCTGCCTGTCAACACCAACGGCGGTTTGCTGGGCGAGGGATACATCCACGGCATGAACAACATCCTCGAAGCTGTCCGACAATTGCGGGGAACCGCGGCCAACCAGCAAGAAAACATCCAACATGTCCTCGTGAGTGCGGGCCGTAGCGGCCTCATTCTCGGACGATAGGCAAGGAGCACAATGACTGCACTCGAGAGCCCGATCGTCACCAGTCGAACCGGCGAGCGACTGATTTCCGCCGACTCGCATGTTTCCATAACGCAGGATCAGGTGAAGGATCGTCTATCCGAACGGCACCGGGCTGCGTATGAAACCGCCCAGCAGAACTTTGCGCAGCGAATGATGAAGTCCATGGGCGCCGGCAATGCGAACGCCGATGCCATGAAGCGCAATCCACACGCGGCGTTCCATCGTCCGGGATATGGCTCCAACGTCGACCGTCTTGCCGACATGGATGCTGACGGTGTTGACGTCGAAGTGATCTATTCCGAAGTGAGTGCTTTTCGCTACATCGGCGACATGACTGACGGAATCCCTGAAGCGACTCGGGCATTCAACGACGTCCTCACCGACTTCGCATCCATTGATCCACGTCGTCTGGTCGTGAGCTACCAGATCCCCATCGGTGACATCGACGCCGCTGTCGCTGAAGTCGAACGCGTTGCCTCTATCGGTGGAAAGTCGTTGCAGATTCCGGTCTTCCCCACAGAAATCGGACTGCCCGATTACTACGACGACCGTTACGACCCATTGTGGGCCTGCGTCCAGGAGTCAGGACTCCCCTTGTGTAACCACATCGGACTCAACACCAATCTTGATGACCTCACCCGTCGTGACCCGACCGCTCAGAAGGGTGTGATGGTCCCGATGACCGCGCTTTCGACCGCCGAAGCATTCGGCATGTGGATCATGGGCGGCGTTCTCGAAAAATTCCCGGAACTGAAACTTGTGTTCGTCGAACCCGGCCTCGGATGGATCCCTTGGTACATCCACATCATCGACGACCTCGTGTTGCGTCAGGGCTACGTCTTCGACCTGCCCGAACTTCCCAGCACGTATTTCAAACGCAACATGTGGGTGACATTCATTGATGAACCGGATGCACTCAACCTGTTGCGCGACCGCATCGGCGTCGACAACATTCTCTGGTCGACCGACTACCCACATCCGGTGACCAGTTGGCCCGATTCCCAGGGACTGGTCGAAAGGTCGTTCGCATCCATCCCTCCGGACGAACGGCGCAAGATCCTTTCCGGGAACGCCTCGGCGGTTTGGAACCTCTAATCCCCTGAGCAGCCGTCAGCATCGGCCTTGAGCGATCGCTCGGGGGACTGTTCCGTCTCGGCGCCAACCGCCGGTTTGATGCTCGCCAATCCGTCAACCGTTGACGTCGCTGTCGTCTCGGAGGGCCTCTTTCCATGAGCGAAAGCGGGTGTGCACATCGCCATCCGGCCCTTCGCCTTCCCCTACGCCATCGGGATGCAGACGAAATGTCCAGATCCGATCGAGATCATCCGCCGCCACCGCCGCGTATCGCGCGTCCGCGCCAACTGCCGGCCCTGCGCGCCACAACAAGTAGCGATGGATGCGACGCACATAGCCGACGCTCGCACCTCCGTCACCGAGATCATCACCGAGGCGCCGAACCGTCTCCGGCGCTTCGATCCAGCGTTCGACCTCTATCCGAGAGTCGCGTTGCGGAAGGGGCGGCAACTCGTCGGTGTGCACGTCATGCGAGATGAGTTTCCGCTGTTCCGCTGGTGTTGCCATGTCCATTCTCTAGCCCAATTCATCTGCCTGCTTTTGCTTACGCATCCACGTCCAGTGGTTTGCTAGGGTCAAATTGATGTCTAAGTCAAACAAACATAAATCGGGCGAAACCTCGCCAGAGTCCTCGGTCGAAGACATCGGCCTCGAGCGATCGCTCGAAGGACTGTTCCGTCTCGGCGCGAACCGTCGGTTCGACGCTCGCCAGTCGGCCGCCATCGGCGCCGTCGTCACCCGCGCTGGTTATGCCGTGATGCGCAGCCTCTCCGACCAAGGCACCATCTCGCTTGGTCAGGTCGCCAAGTCGTGTGCGATGGACTCGGCAACGGCGAGCCGCCAGATCTCTGGACTCATCGACGAAGGCCTCGTCGGTCGGAACACTTCCGAAGACGATGCCCGCGCCGTCGACCTGTTCCTTACCGAACGCGGACGCGACGTGTACGAATCCATCGTCGCGTACCGACTCCAACACCTCGCCTCAGTGCTCGAAAACTGGGACGACGATGACCGGGCCGTTCTCGCCGGACTCGTTGCCCGACTCGTCGACGATCTCACCGAAGCCCCGCTCCCCAGCCCTACATCTCTCGCAGCACGAACCACGTCAACCACCGCCGCAACCGCGGTCTGACCGAACCCGAAACAGAGGAAACCATCATGGAAGCACGTCGCATTGACTACGCAGGTTCCGTACACGACGAGCGCGAGATCGACGCTGTTGTCGAAGTACTCAGGGGCGGACCAACCGCGCTCCGCATCGGCAAGAACGTCCGTGCCATGGAACAGCGTGTGGCTGCTCTTTTCGACAAACGTCGCGGCGTCATGTGTAACTCCGGCAGTTCGGCGATCTATCTCGCAATCGAAGCACTTGATCTGCAACCCGGCGATGAGGTCATCACCGGCGCAGTCACCTTCTCCACCGACATCTCCCCCATGATCCGCAAGGGCGTCGTGCCTGTCTTCGTCGACGTCACGCCCGACACCTACCAAATCGACGTCGATGCCATTGAGGCAATGATCACCCCAAAGACAAAGGTCATCCTCACGCCAAACCTCATTGGCAATGCTCCTGATTGGGACGTCATCCGTGAGATCGCCGACCGTCACGGGCTCAAGGTCGTCGAAGATTCATGCGACGCACTTGGCCTCACACTCCGCGGGACACCCACGGGCAGCCGAGCCGACATCTCGCTCACGAGCTTCGCACTTTCGCACATCATCACTGCCGCCGGCATCGGCGGCATGGTGTGCTTCGACGATGACGAGCTCGCCGACAAAGCGCTGCTCTTCCGTCGTTGGGGACGCCGTTCCGAGATCCAACTGTTCGGTTCGAAGCGGGGCCAAGGCGAGCGCTTCTTCAGCACGATCGACGATGGTCTCGAATACGACAACATCTTCATCTTCGACGAGAACGGTTGGAACTTCGAGCCGTCCGAACTTTCCGCGGCGTTCGGTCTCGTGCAACTCGACAAACTCGACGAGAACATCACCCGCCGTCAGCGCAACTTCGAACTCACCAGTTCGCATTTCGCCCGCTGGCCCAATCTGTTTATCCTCCCCCGTCTCACCGAGGGCGTCGAAACCGGATGGCACATGTTCCCGATCATCATCAATCCGGAATCTGGAATCCGTCGATCGGAGTTCCAGCAGTGGATGGAGAAGCACGGCGTCGATACCCGCATGGTCTGGACCGGCAACGTCACGCGTCAGCCGATGTTGCGGGGCAAAGAGTTCCGAGTTCCTGAAGGTGGACTCCCCAACGCCGACCGCGTCATGGAATGGGGGCTCATCCTTCCGAACAGCCACTCGCTCAATGATGACGATTGCAACTACATCGGCGAGTGTGTCGAAGCGTTCCTGGTCGACAAGGGACTCATCTGAACGTGCGACTGGGACACGGACTATTTCGTCAGGTTCCGACTTTTCTGAGTTCTCCCACGGGCGAGCATCCCGGTTACGCCACTCAGGCGGGAAGAAACCAGAAGTAGCACGAGTGCAAGGACCGAGACCGCGAGGCCGAGGTGCAGCCCGGGCGGGGTGAATTCAAGTTTCACCTCGCTTGAGCCTGCCTCGATCGGAACAGCCAATGTGAGACCGTTGGCCCTGACCACCGGGGCGCGTTTGCCATTGACAGTCGCTGACCAGCCATCAAGCCAACCCGTTGAGACAACGAGAAGTCCGGGAGCACTGGACTCCACAACAAAACGACCGCATCCATGCTCTCCGATCGAGCCCTCGACTACTGCTTCCGAATTTCCAAGAGCGGAACCCTCGCGGACAAGCAGGCTGATCGGCGCCGACGGTTCTATGAACACCGTGTTCCGGAAGTCCGATGCTTCGATCAGCAAACTTCGGGTGATCTCGCCAAGTGTCGCCACCTCCGTCCGGGACGCGACGTAAGCCTCGGGAAGACGCGGATCGCGTCGCCAAACACGAAGCTCTGAATCGCCGACAGATGACACGTTGCTCCAGCCCGATCCCGATGGTCGAAATCCCGGTTTCGCGATGATCGTCGTAATGCGGAGAACGTCCGCCATCCATCCCGGAGACCAGAGCCTGTTTCCGTCTATCGAGCCGTATGACACGGCGCCCGTGATATCGGCAAAGACCTTTTGCAGCAACGGGTCATACCCGTTGATCATCTGCGTGCCATCGATCACGGGTGTCGATGGGTCGAGGAGAAACGGCACCACCTGGCCTTCGCCTACCCATCGATCGACACCACCCGGAGCGTCATATGGGGGGACCGCCCGGGCTCCGTTGCCATTCTGATCTGCTCCAATCTTCGTGCCGGGCCAGTCCGAATTTCGCCACGGAGCCGCAACAGCGAAGACAATCATGCTCACCGAGCAAAGACCAAGGACGAGTCCTATCCCTATCCTGCGCGACCAGCACATCACCACCACAGACCAGGCGAAGGCGAGAGCTACGGCGGCAGGAAAACCGAGAGCCATCAATCGATCCCCCGAGCCCACCATCGCTCCACCAAAATCACCCATCGCAGGAAGTAGGACGATCGCAGCCGCCAAAGGAATGGTGGTGACGACAAGCTTTGTTGCCCAGCGCGATGGTTCGGTGACGAGCGCCTTCATGCCAGCACCGGCAAGCCACGCGGCGGCGAGGTTGAACAACAAGATGTTCCGCGACCATGCCCGGAACAGCGACGCACCCGGCACCAAATCGAATACCAACCGGCCGAAAGGTGTGCTGCTCCCGAGCGCCAGCACCAACCCCCAGATAGCGACCATGACGAGACCGATCACGCGCCGGTCGCGCCGGTACGCGACGATTCCGACTACGGCAAGCATGAGAACCGCAATGCCAACGTGATTCGACGCCTCGTGATAGTTCTCCGCCACGATCCCGTTCTCGCCACCGATCCATGGAGACGACAGGCCGGGAAATCCTCTTCCACCACCCCAGACATGAGGAAGAAACGACGTCATCAGATCTTTGGGTTGAGCGGCATAGGACATCGCCGCCTCGAACGTCAGCGATGGCCGCTCACTGGTTTTGCTAAAGAGATAGAGGGGAAGAAGTTGAACCGCTCCCAGGCAGATTCCGAGACCGGCTCCAAATCCGACCCTGAGCAGAGGCCATGGACCTGCGTCGCGTCTCGCCAGTCGAACCACCGAATAGATAGCTAGGCCGAAGCCAGTGATCCAGATGATCTGTGGACCACCACTGACGGTGATCAACGCCAGCGGAATCACCATCACCGAAGCGCGTTTCAGTGACCATCGTTCGGAGACCAAATCGGAGCCGAGAAAGACCCACGGGATCCATGCCGAACACACGATGAAATTCATGTGGACAAAGTGCAAGATGAAGAATCCGTTGAGGCCATACGCGATCGCCGTCACTGCAGCGGCGGGGCCAGAACGCCACGAACGCCATGACCAGAAGTAGGCCCCCGTTGCCGCCACGACAACGTGAAAGAGGATCCACCATCGAAGGCCGATCACCGGGTTCACGAGTCCGAATACGGCATTGAACGGATAGAAGATCCCGGCCTGGCCTACTCCAGCAACGTTCTGACCGGCGAAGACCCAATTGCTCCAGAACGGCGAGTCTCCGGCGAGAATCGAATCCCACACCCACGTGGTTATCGGCAAGTGGTACGAGGGGACATCGCCGACGAAGGGTGAATCAATACCCACGACAAGTCCCAGGAACGGCAGTGAGACGACACCGATGGCGACGACGAGGTACTTCCATACTTCGGCGGGAACCAGTCGAATCCTGTCGATCGCGGCAGTAAACGGCAAACTTCTACGGGGTTCACGTGCGTTGCTGGAAATCTGATTGCTCGACCCCACGCTATTCATCGCTGATCCTTCGCCGATGCTCCCGGACGAATCCCCACGGCCACCAGGTTCTTCCCGAACGGGGGTGAGCCGATCATCGATTCGAGAAACCGGCTGAGAGGAACCACAACCGAGTCGTAAAGGCCGGATGATCCCGCATCCAGTCGGGACACACCCAAAAGTCTGTACAACACGAAATAGGGAAAGACGCCAAGGATGTCCATCCAGCGGATCGATACGGATTCGAAACCCGCATCAAGAAGTACCTGCCGCAAAAGTTCCTCGTCGTAGCGGCGATAGTGGCCTGACTTGAAATCCAAGCTGCCATACAGCCCTGGCATCGCCGGAACAAAGACCGAAACGGTTCCACCCGGACGCAGCAGGGCGCAGGCCGTTCGGAGTTCGGAGTTCGACGACCACTCCGTCCGACGACTTGAAGTCGTTCATTGACACCACCAACACACAGCACTTCACTTAACAGAACTATCACAGTCCCGCCCCAAATCCGATTTCCCTACACCGTCGAACCAGTGGATCACATGAGGAACCAACCGTTTCGAGTGACCCGTACGTTTACCTTGTCCTAGATTCCATTCTCCGGAACAGATCCGGGCAACGAAAGGCCGGAACCATGTTCGATCTGAACGGGAAGACCGCACTTGTGACCGGCGCCGGCCAGGGCGTGGGCCTCGGCATCGCACAGACGCTCATCGAGGCTGGCGCTCGGGTGTTCGTAAACGATCTTGATCCGGAAAGGGCCACGGCCGCGGCTGCGCAACTCGGTGCCAACGCAACTGCCCTGCCCTTCGATGTCGCCGATGGCGACGCAGTCGAGAAAGCCATTGCCGGTGTCGGGCCAATCGACATCCTCGTCAACAACGCCGGCATTCCTCCATCGATGCGTGCGATCAAGTTCCGCGATCTTCCCCGTTCCGAGTGGGCTCCCTACATCGACGTCAACCTGTACGGAGTTCTCAACTGCGTGAAAGCCGTGATCGACGGAATGTGCGAACGGCGATGGGGACGCATCATCACCATCTCGTCCGGAGCGGGAACACAGGGTCTGAACATCGGAGTTTCGATCTACGGCGCCGGCAAGGGTGCTGGCATCGGGTTCATGCGACATCTCGCAATGGAATGTGCTGGCGACGGAGTTACTGCCAACACGCTCGCACTCGGATTGATGGCCAGAGAATCCTCACCTGACGGGGAAGAGTCGCGAACAGTGACCGAGAAGATGGCACGTCTCGTTCCCGTCGGACGTCTCGGCACCGGTGCTGACATCGGTCACGCCTGCGTTTACCTCGCCTCTAACGAAGCGTCGTGGGTCACCGGACAAACTATCTCGATCAACGGTGGCTCCGCGACCACCTGATTTAGCTCTTCTCCTCCTGCTCGTCACTTCCGGTTTTTGCGACACCTTATTGACGTTGGCGGTTAGCGAGAGAACTGCTTCTAATTACGGACTACTTGCTTCGCTCTGACAGCAGTGAGCGGGCGTAGCCCTCAACGCTTGTGCCGTCGAAGAAGTTCGGGTTCATTGAACCGTGAAGTTTGATTGTGTTATCGCACACAAACTCCCGAAAATCTGAACGATCAAGTAGCTCATGTTCAACTAGTTCATATGCCTCGGGGAGAACCCCCGTCATGTCCTGGACATCCCAGTGTCCGAGGTCGGAGCCAAGAATCGGCTGCAAGCGCGCACGACACGGGTTGACATCGTCGGCGAATGCCCAAGCAATCGTCCGATCGTCGGCTTCACAACCGAAATAGAAGCGGTCGAATTGGTTCACGATGTCACTGGCTGATGAGACACCGCACTCGCGAAAATCATCTAGGTCTACGGGAGGGTTATCGCTCTGCGAAAGCATGGCTTCACGCACGTGCGGATCAGCAAAGCGTTGGCCCCCATAGGTGTCTAGCAATTGATTCCACAGCCCATGATCAAGTTTCGCAGGGTCGTACTGGCCAATCGCGTCTCCGCCGCGTTTCTCCCAACGATCAACGAGGTCGCAAAGCAACTGGACACCTGTCGAAACTCCACCTTCCATGAATGCAAATGTGAGATTTGGGAACCTGTGACTGACCCCACCAAAGAAAAGCGCCTTCGCAAACGCGTCTCCTGCAGCACCAAAGTTTCCGATGTGGTTGTACATGTAGCGCGATAACGAAGTCCTTAACCCATGGCCCTGCGCGGGAGAGTGGACCGTGACGGCAACCCCAAGGTCGACACATCGCTGCCACACCGGGTCGTAATCGTGATCACTATCGAGGGCGAGTAGATCAATGCGCGCTGGCGTATTCGCTGAAGGTGCCCTCACCACCATGTTGTTGAGCATCACGACCTTGAAGCCCAGCGTCAGAACCGCATGATCAAGCGCGGTGATGGCCTCTTCTGGAGTGGCGGTCGGAATTGCGGCTGCCGCAGTCAGTCGGTCTCCATAACCATCGAGTAGGTCAGCGAGGTAGGTGTTCAGCCCCATGCACGCACCCACGCGTAGCGCATCGTCCGGATGACCAATACATGCAAGCGCTGCGCTTGGATACAAGATTGAAAAGTCGATACCGATTTCATCGAGTCGCTCATAGAGAAGCCCCGGCATGAAACCAGTGGCCCGATCGAGGGCGTTTCCCGGCAAGGCCCACCACGGCGTCATCCATGCCCCTGGCCGAGGGATCCGCCCCCGTGGCCTCATGCTTGCGGCGTTGTCTCCTGATCGTGTCGTGAACGATGGTGAAATCGCTGAGAAACCTGACGCAACATCATCACCAGCAACTTTTGCGATGTACTCAACAAGAACAGGCAGGGACTCGACCACGTGCCCGTCGGCATCGACAACAGGATGATCGATTGCGGCACGGACCCCTGCGACCAAAGATGACATGGCAAACGGTACAGCGGACCCCTCGTTGCGTGCGCTCAAAATCCACCACTCGACCTGATAGCCGAGCGAGCTTCAAGATCTGCGACCGCAGTCTGAGCTCGGTCAAGGAATGCCGCCGCAAATACTTGGCGTTGCGGTGTCGCATCGTCTGGAAAAGTAACTACCTGACACGATGCCAAAACCGTGTACGCCGCATGTACTCGATGGGCCAGCCATACGTCATCCCACGAGAGCGGTTCTCCCCCGCCCGCATTCCAAATTTCGAGATAGTGCGAAAGTAAGTCACGTTCATGGGAACGTCGTTCGTCAATCGCAAGCGACATCGTGAGGAAGTAGCTGACATCTCTCATCGGGGTGTTGATGTTGATGATCCCCCAATCTAAGAATCCTGTGCGATCTCCATCAAAGAAGAGATTGCCGATGTGGGCGTCACCATGAATCACGGTCTGTGGACCTTGATGCCATAGCTCCTGCAGTTGGTCCGAATTCTTGATGCAAAGCTCTGCGATCTCAGCAAATGCATCGCTCAACCGATCTCGGTTGTTCTCGAGGCCGTAGCGAAGCATGACGGATCCGTAGTCGCTGCTTGAACTCGATGCCAAAATCCAAGGAACTTCCGATGCTCGCACATTGGGTTCGCGATAACACAGATGAAGTGCTGCTAAGTCCTCAAGTGCTCCCGCTGCCGAATCAGGAGAGACCCCAAGGCGACCATCGGAGATCACACAACCAGATGCATCGAGATCTTCAAGAAGAAGAATGAACGTTCCATCGGCGCGCTCCTCGGCAACCAAAACTTCGGGGACACGCATGCCGAGCTTTGGCGCAAGCTGCTCATAGAACTTCACCTCGCGCTCGCCCATGCCGGTGCGGAGAATCGCCTCACGGCGGTTCGGGTCCGTAGGCGGAAGTTTGCAGAACATGGTCTCTGGTGCGCCACCAGAAACGTCATACAAAACGCGTAAGTTTGCGTGTGAGTTGGTGACTTGCCGCTGGTTCGTAACTTCAATTGAAGCGACTTGCACGCCAGGGAACCTCACTGAAAGCGCCTGTGAAAGCCACTCGGGGCGAATCTCAGACGCGGTTGGCGGCAGCTCAGAGATGTCTGTCACTTCTCTCCCACCGCGACCTCGCCTACGAGCGCAACCTGATTCTTGAGCGATTCGCCGGAGATGTAGCGCTCTACATTCGCACGGAAGAGTGCATGCAGGTTTGCCCAGAAGTTGTCACTGGACGTCGCGCAATGGGCAGAAATCATGAGATTCGGTACTTCCCAAAGCTCCGAACTTTTGTCAAGTGGTTCGGAGCTAGCCACGTCAATCGCCGCGCCAGCAAGATGGCCAGATCGAAGCCCGTCAGCCAATGCTCGTTCATCAACTGCACTTCCACGTCCCACATTGATGAACAGCGAACCTTTTGGCATCGTGGCAAATTCAACGTGCCCAAATAATCCTCGGGTCGTCGCCAACTCGGGTACTGAAGAAACCACCGCATCGCATCGGGCCAGCATGTTGTGAAGTTGATCGGCCGGAAAGAGTTCATCGACATCGGGATCGCTGTCACCTTGGCGGGCAGACGCTCGAGTCGAAAGCACTTCCATTCCAAATGCTCGGGCCCGCAACGCCACCTGGCGTCCTATTGCACCAAACCCCACAATCCCGAGTGTTGCGCCGGCAACTTCCTTCCCGTACTTCGGCTCCCAAGTATGGACTCGTTGCATTGCATCAATCTCAGGAAGGCGCTTCCACTGCTGCAGCAAACGCGCCAGGACAAATTCGGCAATGGATACGGCGTTGACACCGGCAGCATTCGTGAGGCGGATTCCCGCCGGACCGAGACCGGCCGACAACAATTGGCTGGCACCGGCCCCCATGCCCTGAACCCATCGAAGATTTGGAGCAATCGTGGCCACATCGAACGGCAAATCCATGGCAAGGACAATCTCGACTCGAGCGAACGCATCGCGCTGCTGTTGCGTCATCTCCGGGCATAACTGGCGATAATCCTCATCGGGCTTCGCGCCGCGTTGCGTGCGGAGTTCTTCACTTTCGCTGTAGCGAACATCGAGAACTTCGATACGTGTATCTACTGCTTTCAGCGCGGCGATATCGCGCTCAAATTCCGCACGCGGGCGCAGTTCCCATTCTTCTGGGTACATGATCCCCACCACGATTGGCGCACTGGCATCGCCTTCACCAACGCGCATGTAGCCCCCCAAGGTCATCTGACGAGGCTTCAGGAGAGCCTCGTCGCTCTTCCCAGTGTTCCAAACTTCCATTGCGCCCGCCGTCTGAACCCTCACAAAGATTTCACAGCCCACCAAAGCTTGTTGCCGAATAGGGTTTCCAGCGACACAGGGGGAAATCATGGAAATCGAAATCGTTGCTGAAGGACTTGGCTTTGCCGAAGGTCCAGTCGTGATGCCTAACGGTGACATCGTCACCGTCGATGTGCGCGGTGGGCGACTCATGCGAACCCAGGCAGACGGTTCAACCCGAGAAATTGCATCGCCCGGCGGTGGTCCGAACGGAGCCGCTATCGGCCCGGATGGGGCGCTGTACGTCGTCAATAACGGTGGCTTTCCCTGGAGCAATCGAAACGGGATGCTGATTCCCCTCGACGAACACGGCAGTAATCAGCCGGCGAACTTTGAGGGCGGATGGGTCGACAGAATCGATCCCGAAACTGGCAACATCGATCGGATCTTTGATGGCCTTGACGGAGAACGATTCCGCGGTCCGAATGACATCGTCTTCGACCAAACCGGCGGTTTCTGGTTTACCGACCTTGGAAAGTCCGACGCTCGCTCGATGGACCGAGGCTCACTGTTCTATGCCCGTCCCGATGGATCCGGATTGCGCCGTATCGCTTCGGGCCTCATGGGCCCCAATGGTGTCGGCCTTTCACCCGACGGATCAATCGTCTATGTCGCCGAAACAATGACCGGCCGTCTCTTGGCTTGGGACGTTGTTGGCCCGGGTGAACTATCTGGTCCACAGCGGATACTGATGGCGACGCCGAATCACTTTGATTCGTTGGCTGTCGAAGCCGACGGGACAGTCGTTGTTGCGGCGATCTCTCATGGGATTTGTGTATTCCGGCCAAGTGGAGAAATCGACTACGTCGACGTTCCTGATTTCATGACGACCAATATTTGTTTCGGCGAGGATGACATGCAATCGGCCTTCATCACAATGTCGGCGTCAGGACGCCTCGCCAAGGCGCGCTGGCCGCGCCCAGGTCTGCGACTCGCGTTTTAGAACTGCCCCGAAGCAGAGACTCTGAACTGCTTTGCTAATCCGACTCTTCGGTTCGTTGTCGTGCAGAAGTATCGCGACCCGCCTTTGCAAATGTCCCAGCGTTGAATGGTCGACGGGCGCCACTCGATGCTTCAAGGCTTAGTGCTCCTTGGAACGAGAGTTCTTCACCTTGGCGGTAGAGGGAAAGAATTTCGCCAACAGCCGGCGTAGACGCGATTTGATCAGCTAGTTGCAGCGAAAATGGAATCAGTTCGTCGTGAGCAACGACATGATTTACGAGTCCAATCTGTAACGCTGTGGCTGCATCGACAAAATTTCCAGTGATCGAAAGTTCACGCGCCCGACGCACTCCGATGGCACGGGGAAGTAACGCGGTCAATCCCCACGTCGGGACAACGCCAAGTCGCGCATGAGTATCGGCGAATCTCGCCTGAGTTGACGCCACGATAAATGTTGCGCTCAACGCAATTTCAAGTCCACCAGAGACACACGCACCATTCACTGCACAAATCACTGGTGTCGCCATCGCTCGAAGCGCGCGACCCGGGTTTATCGAGAATTGAGCGTTGCGAGCATTGAACGCCGGATCAATGTCTGTGAAGTCAACGCCTGCAGTAAAAACGGGATCTTCGCCCGTCAACACCACGACCCTGACCGAGTCATCCGCATCGAGGTCGGCGAGAAGACCGCAAAGCTGCGATCGCATCTCAGTCGACAACGCATTTTTCTTCTCTGGTCGATCAATCGTCACGAGACGAATGTCCCCGTGCGATTCACACCGCAGGTTCGTCATAGGGGTTGTCATGTTTTCTCCCGCAGAGCGATGCGCTCATTATCCCAGGAAAGTATTCGGTCGCCTGGGGTGAACCGAAGGTAGGCCATTGACGCGTAGTGATCGCTTGTGACCTCAGGCATCGCTGATGTTGCTGTTCTGGAACTCGCATACTTTGCATCAAGCAGATTTCTCACGGACTCGCGGGAGCGCTCATCCCCGATGACATCAACGCTCCCTGTGAGGTGGACTGCCAACAATTCGGACCAACGTTCTCCGGATTCCACAAGAAACGATGCCCGTGGGTCATGAGCAACTCGTGAGACCTTCTTTGTCCTTGCTGGAGCCCCGATGCAGATTGTGTGATCGATGGCGACGAACCACACAGGCAACGAGATCGGCCAGCCATCCGCCCGTAACGTTGTGAAAATTCCCGTGTGGGCCTTTTCGATGGTGGCCCACGCTTCTTCAGTCGACAATCGCAGGTTCATTGCGCCGCTTTCTGTATGGCTAGCATCAGAACGTATTCCAAAACTTGGGGTGGGCGCAGTGAATGCTGGTGGGGCGAGCAATCGAGAGCAGCGCCATATGACGATCCCCGATCTCTTGCGAGGGGCGGCTCTTTTCACGGCCGACTCTCAGGCTCCGGGATTGCTACATCTTCATTTTGTTCGATCCCAGTACGCTGCGGCCCGAATTGTCGCGGTTCACACCGATGAGGCAAAGGCGTTCCCCGGCGTTGTTGCCGTTTTCTGTGCCGAGGATCTATCTGTCATTCCCGTTTGGGAGATCGCGCTCCTCCCCGAAAGCTTCGCTCAACCTCCCCTCGCTGCGGACCTTGTTCGGTACGTCGGCGAGAAAGTGGTCGCAATCGTTGCCGAAAGTCCAGCCATCGCCATCGATGCTGCCGAACTTGTTGTGATCGATTACGGGCCGCTGCCCGCTCTCACTGATATGCGCTACGCGAGCCTCGATACGTCGCCTGTTCTCTTCTCAGAGCACCCAAGCAACGTCTGTCTACAGTGGCCCAGCGATAACCCGAATCCGAACCTTTCCGGCTCCGACGTCGTCACTTCTGTGTCGCACTCGATACCGCGAGTGAGCTGCGCCCCGATCGAGGGGCATGCCATCGTTGCAACCCCATTGCCTGATGGTCGCCTTGAAATACTGGTTTCGACACAAGTCCCCGTTGCAGCTCAACGCCAAATCGCGCGGTCTCTGCAGATGGAACTCTCCGATGTTCGGGTCGTGGTCCCCAACGTCGGTGGTGGATTCGGAGGGAAAGCTGCTGGTGGCGTTTGCGAGCATGTCGTTGTCGCTGCGGCGGCCCGAGCGCTTGGTTGCCCCGTGAGTTTCATTGAGGATCGCAATGCCAATCTCAGCTCGATGCAAGGTCGTGGTGTCCGTAATCACGTGAAGTTGCATGCCAGTTCTGATGGACAACTGCTAGCGATCGAAGCTGACATCACTGCTGATGCCGGGGCCTACCCAAATGTCGGCGCAGTGGAGCCCGGAAAGACTCGAATGATGGTGTGCGGCCCATACGGGATCGCGGCTGCCAACATCACAGCCCAAGCAGTCGTGACCAATTTGCCGCCCGTCGGCGCCTACCGAGGACCAGGTCGTTCCGAAGCCGCAGTGATGCTTGAACGAACTCTTGATGTTCTTGCCGATGCTCTTGGTATCGATCCTGTCGAGATTCGAAGACGCAACCTTCTCGCTGCCGACGCATTTCCCTACCTGGCCCCAACAGGACTCGAATACGACTCCGGGAACTACTACGAGCTACTCGATCTACTCGTGGCCAGAAGTGGCTATCACCACCTGCGAGAGCAACAACTCGAGCGTCGCTCGACCAATGGCCAACTCTTGGGGATCGGCGTTTCATTTGTCATCGATTCCACAGCTTGGTTCTCGCGCACTGAAGGTGCCGCAATACACATCAACGATGACGGAAAAATCGTCGTTCTTACTGGCTCAGCCTCTGCTGGACAGCAACATGGAAACCTCTATCGATCACTCGTTCAACGACTGTTCCCCGTCCCGAGTGACCAAATCATTGTCGTCGAGGGGGACACCGATCAGTGGTCGCAGAGCGATGGAACGATGGGCTCACGAACGGCGCAATTAGCAGGAACCGCAGTTCTTCGATCTGTCGAACGCCTTCACGAAGCGCTTCTCGACAGAGCGGCACATAACTTCGAAGCTGCTACCGAAGACATCGTCATCTACCCAGGAGGCCAGGTTGGTGTGCGCGGAGTCCCTTCCCGTTCGTTGACATTTGCTCAACTCGTTACTTCGACAAAGGAACCAATTGAGGCGAGTTGCCTCTACGAACAATCCGGGGCCACGTATCCAGCGGCTGCGCACCTGTCGGTTGTCGAGGTCGATGTTGAAACGGGGAGAGTCGTTCCCATCCGGCATGTTGCTGTCACTGATTGCGGCGTGGTTCTCGATTCAGATTCGGCCCGATCTCAAGTCATTGGTGCGACAGCGCAAGGAATCTCACAAGCGCTTTATGAAGAGTTCCTCTTCGACGAGGACGGGAATCCGTTGACAAACTCATTTGCCGACTACGCGTTACCCAGCGCCGCAGAGATCCCAGCTATCGAGACACACTTCATTGAGACCCCAAGCCCGCGTAATCCGCTGGGGGCAAAGGGCGTCGGCGAAATCGGAATGATCGCGGCACCGGTCGCTGTTCAAAATGCAGTCATCGACGCCGTGAGACACCTCGGCGTTCAGCACATGGATATGCCCTGCACCCCAGAAAAAGTCTGGGCCGCAATCAATCTCCGAAACGTTTGATATGACGAGTCAGCGATCGAACTGACCCGTCAAATGTCCCAGGGCGTCAGATCAATCCCGAGTTCCTGAAGGCGGCCAATCAACTTCTCCGGGCTCATCGACTGACTCGGCCAGTGGTAGTCCCAACCACGTGTGCCCACTGCGGGCTCCACGTACGCGTGAACCTGGTCCATCGTGAAATAGATACCGCGTCGACCGATCTGCCGTTCGTAGCGCTCTCCGTGTTCGCGGTCGAGCACAAAGTTGGTGTGGTCGCACATCGATTTCATGTCGTCATGGACCCAGTCCCATACCTGAGCCGCTACGTGCACGAGCGGTTCGATCGGCTCGTATCGAGTGACTTCGAATTCACGGGACCAGAACGTGATCGGTTCGAGACAACAGGCGCAGTACGACTCGAGCCTCACCTCTTTGCCAGCGAAATGGGGCATCTTTGAAACAGCGACAGCTTCGTGGGCGCAACCAATGAAGGAGTGGAATGAGTCATCGACGTACAGCGCAACTTGGCTCGGAAACGCCGAGTACGGGGGAATCTTGATGATGTCGCAGTTGGGCGAGTCTTGGTCGACCACAACAACGATGCCTGTTTGTAATTCCTTGTACGCCTGCACGATGTCACGTCTCGACAAACCCGTGCCCTCATGGACATCACGGAGGTTGGGACCGCGGCGCTGCTCAGCCCAGAAATCGAACACGAAGGCTCGCACCTGCAATGCCCTCTCCGACCACTCCATCGCACTCGGCACGTACTGGGCCATATGGGCCTCCTGTAAGTCGGCGCCTTTGATTGGCCCGCTTAGAGGCATCGTAATCACGCCACCGTTGGCCTCGCCGGAAAAATTGCGCCTTGTCCATGCATGACCTTCGCAGCAAGAGGCCCCCTCCGAGGAGGGGGCCCGAACTGCATATTTGCTTTGGACTCAGGCCGTTCAACCAGTGAAAGCTGGCGCGACCGGTTCGTCTGAAGCGACTGTCGTTGTTGTTGTGGCAGGAGTTGGTTCGGGCTGCAATTCAAATGCCCCGATGTCGCTCTGACCGTTGTACACGCGAACGTACGGAGTTCCGCGCTGATCAAAGTCGTTTCCAGCAAAGGTCGGCACCGTCGCCGGCCCAGCATCAATGGCCGGCGAACCAGTAAGCAACGCCATCGTTCTGGTCGCCCCACCGTTATCGAAAAGAGCACCCAAACCAAGCACAAACCCTAGAGCCGTAGCGTCAATATTGTTCGAAGCAGTCACGGTGATGGTTGCCTCGACTACACCAAGAATCGAATCACTGACCGTCGCCACTGGCGATACTGCCACATCTGATGTGCCCAGATCATCGGCAGCTTCAGTCCCAGTATTGCCCGCAAGAATCGTGCCAGTGATAGTCACCTGGACACCGTTTTCATTTTCGGCCTGGAACCACACTCCGCCGCCATTGACGGCTGAATTTTCAGTGATGGTCGACATGTTGATCGTCAGTGACCCACCTTCATCTTTCCAGATGGCACCACCATCTGAGTCCGATGAGTTTCCAACAAAAGTGGAATTGTTGATCGTCACGATTTGATCATTCGCATCGAAGTCCAGGGCACCGCCATTGTCTGCTGCTGAGTTGTCGACAAAGAGGGAGTCGGTGATCGTGATTACCTGCGCATCGCTACCCATGTAGAGGGCTCCACCCCAACTATCTGAAAAGTTCCCTGAGAAGGTTGATGATGAGATCGTGAACGAGCCATCGTTGTCAGCGTAAATCGCACCGCCGCCACCATTGTTCGCAGCGTTGTCTGAGAATGAGGAACCCGAAATCGAAACATTTCCGGTTACATCGCCCGTAAAGTACAACGCTCCACCTTTACCATCCGCAGTGTTATTGGAGAACGTTGAATCGGTAATGGTGATGTTGCCCGCGTTTCCGAATTCACCGGCACCACCATCATCGCCCGCAATGTTGCCATCGAAGGTGGAGTTCGTGATGATGAGATCTCCCACACCGTCGGTGTAGAGACCGCCAGCGCTGTTGTATGCGTAGTTATCTGAGATCGTCGAGTCAACAATTTCTATGGTGCCATTGGTGCCATCACCGTTTTTATGGATACCGCCGCCATAACTGGCGACACACCCGGTGATGGAAACATCAGTCAACGTGAGATCACCATCGTGAAGATCATAAATACCTCCGCCGTAATTTCCCGTGTCCCCTCCGATGATGCTGAGACCCGACATCACAACTTCGGCACCAGACGCAGCCGTGTAGATGTAGAAAACCCTGGAGTTGCGACCTGCGTCAATCGTCAGGTTGGCGGAGCCCAAACCGGTAATTGTGATACCGGCACCAACTGCCAGCAGGCCTTCGGAGAGCGAAATTGTCTGACCGCTCAACGCAGCATCAAACACAATGATGTCGCCATCAGTTGTGGCTGCCGCAAGAGCGTCACGCAACGAACACGAATTCGCCACCGGCGTCGTGCAATCGGACGCGTTGGCAACCCCATCGGCATTCGTGTCAACCGTGACCGTCGTTACCGCACCAGCCGGCGAAGCAAACAACGACAACAACACCGCCGAACCGACCGCTCCACCAGCCAACAACGCCGATCCACCTACCGCACCAGAACGCCGCAACACGCCCCGGCGCTCCGTCATTTTTTCAACAGAAACTGGCAAACCCATGGTCTCCACCTCGTAGCCCTTTATTGTTAAAACTTGTTTAGGAAAGAATAACACAAAATTGGCCAGCCCATGAAACCGGGTTCTTTCGCATCGTGAGACCAGATCGCTAACCAGCGCCGGCCCGAGACAGCAAAGGGCCCCCTCCGAGAAGGGGGCCTGAACTGCGTATTCGATGGTGGCGGGGGTTGGATTTGAACCAACGACCTTCGGGTTATGAGCCCGACGAGCTACCAGACTGCTCCACCCCGCGGCGTGACGTAGAAGTTACCGGGATGTGCCCACGAACGCCAAACGAGACAACGAAGCCCCGCCGAGCCTGAAGGTCCAGCTGCTCCCTTCATCCTTTATCGAAAGAGCCGCCCTGAGCGATCTAGAGCACGAAGGTCGTGGCGGTCCGATCGAACGACTTGTTGCCAAGCGTGTCGATGACCGTTAGCCACACCGTGAAGGTGCCGCTCGGAGTGATCTGTCGACGATCGATTCGCTGCTCGTAGACGCCGTTTGTGGCGTCGCCCTCGACAAGAGCTGCTGCGTTGTAAACGAAGTACGGGCCCTCGATGCTGGCGAACGAGTAGACGTTGTACGCGAGCCATGCCGACTGTCCGGCAACGCCGGAAGGATCACTGGCCTGCCAACGCACGACTACTGAATCGCCGTCGACTCGGGCCGAGAGGTCACTCACCGCGGGCGGCAATGCGTCGGTTGAGCCGTCAGAAACGGAGAAGTCGAATTGGCTTGACGCGTCCCATCCCGAGGCGTTTGCGAACGTGTCCGACGCCATCAGGAAAAGTGTGTACGTGCCATTAACCGCATTCGCCGGCACATCACACTTGACTTGGTAGGTACCATCAAAGGCGCTACCACCCACCAGATCGGCCACGACAACAAAGCCACACCATGTCGTGACCCAGCCGCTATAGCCACCGATGCGCACGTTCGTGTTGCCCACACCGCCGGTGTCAACAACCCGCCAGGTGAACGTCATGGTGGTACCAGCAGTGACGACCTTCGGCGCCGTGATAGCGCTGATAGCCGGGCCGGTCGTGTCGATAGCGCAAGGCCCACGCATCGAATCGGCGGTGTCAGAGCCACAGGAGTTCGAACCCGTTCCGGGGTCGATGACGTCCGGCGAGGAACCGCCATCAAGCACGTCGTTGCCGACACCACCGATGAGCGTGTCCGACCCATCGTTTCCTGTGATGCGATCGTTGCCGGCGTCACCGGTAACGCGGTCATTACCCGCCCCGGCAGTAACGACGTCGTCGCCAGCGCCGCCAACCACAGTGTCGCGACCAAGGCCGGCGTCAACGGAGTCGTTTCCGATTCCAGCATCGACGACGTCATTGCCGTTGCCTGCGATCACGGTGTCATTACCGTCGCCGGCGACGATGCGATCAGGCCCGGCGGAACCACAAATGATGTCGTTGCCGCTGCCCGAGCGGATGGTCTGACCGGCCGTTCCCGTCGCGACGATGACGTCATTGCCGGGGGTGCCCGTCACCGTTGCTGCGGCCGAGACAATGGTGGCCGCCCAACCGCCGCAGGTCGAGTTAGGGGTAGCGGCCGACGCACTGGTCGGCGCCAAAACAGCCAATGTGGACGCCACTAGGGAGATAGCCGCCATGCTCGTCCATCGGGAAAATCGGTTACTCATCATCGTGACCTTGGATTCGAAGGGATCTTGCTCTCACTCCGAGTTTAGCGGACGACTCGTATGGTTTTTTGCGGAGAAATGTCGGGAACTGCGCCCAGGGACTAGGGCTTTGAGCAGGCGTAGGAATTTCTCAATTTATTGGCTTTCCGACTACAGGTATAACAGTAATTCCCTACAATAATGAGACCAAGTCAACACCGCCTTTCTTCCTGTATTCCCAGTCACCGATCGAGATCGTTCATGGCTCAAGCCGCAGTTCTATTCGCAGATCCCATTCCTCGAGCGGGGATGAGTCTTCTCCTGAAGAGCCACCCCCTTATTGACGACGTGCAGGAATTCGACTCGGTGGAATCGTTCTTTCACGAAATCGAACGCTCACATGACTTCGGTCTCTGCATCATGACTCTCGACTTACCTGGCATGGGCAGCCTCGAGGCTTTGGCCGAACTCAAAAGACTGCATCCTTCTATCCCAGCCCTCGTTGTGACACGTTGGCCGGCATCGCTCGTGGCGGTTCGTTGTTTGCAGGCTGGCGCACTCGGTTTCATCACACAATCACAGGAACCGCAGGAGCTCTTTGATGCAATCGAACTCGTGCTTCGGGGCCAAAGTGCGGTCGGTGCCTTACATATTGACTTGATCATAAAGGCAATCTCCCAACCTGAGAGCCAATTGCCCCACGCTCGTCTCTCGAACCGAGAGTTCGAGATCATGAGGCGGATAGCTGCCGGCGATTCGCTTCAATCGATAGCTGATGACCTTTTCATCAGCGCGAAAACAGTTTCGACCCATCGACGACGAATCATGGACAAGTTGAACTTCCAGAGCAACGCTCAACTAACCCAATACGCGTTGGAAAATTCGATACTCGATTCGGTCATCTGATCCCGACCGAATCGGAGAGATCAATCTCCGATTGCATCTGGCGGATAGAGAGCGAGATTCTTTTCCGTCGCCTCGCGCTCCGCCGACGGCAAGCGATCCTCATAGAGCAGCCGGTGACAGGAGCGAAGCCCGACCGCATATTCGTCGCAATACCACGCGGCGATCGAGAGCTCGTAGCCGATTCGCCATTCGTAGACGTCACGCTCCATGAAGAGCGCCTCTTCCGGCGGACGAATCGCCGCCGCTCGAGTCGCAAACATGAAGGCCGTCTGCATCCGATCTGCTTCGCGCGCATACCTAGCCGCTTGGCAATAGGCCTCGGCACGACTTGGCACGACCTCTTGCGCCTTCATCAATGCATCAAGAACTTCGGCCAGCGGCCCACCGGTTTCGTGCAGAAGTCGGGCGTGCCATAACCACGCCATGTACCGCTCCTGATCCCATCCCCCCATTTGGGCCCGGGATTTATAGACCATTGCTGCTGACACACGGTCTCCGGAGTCCCGGAGGCTCTGAGCCAGGTAGAAGGTATGCCGGTCATCAAGCTCGGGATCATCGCCCGAGGCGAGTGCGTTCATGAGCAACAGCGCGTCATCGGCATACTTCGTGGGATTTCCCCAACGCGCCCCGTCAGTGTGCGACTTGTAGTGCAGACCCTTGACGATTCCACCCTCGAGTGCCCCATCGGGAACGACGAGAAACTCGTGAAGAACCCCGCGGTACGAGAACGGATAATCCGTCGATGAAATCAGTGGTCGCTGATATTCGATCGCGTCGTGGAACATGATGCGATACACATCGGCATCCAACTCGTCTTTGAATGTTCTGACATTGAATCCGGGTTCAAAAACACATTCGACGTCAGCGTCGATCATGATCGAAAAATCTCCAAATGGTCGGGCAAGTTCAAGTGACTTCGTCCGGTTGAAGGCGAAATCCTGCCACGGGATTTCAATGAGTTCACCGGGCAGGTCAGCGAGTGCCTTCCGAATGATCTCTTGTGTTCCGTCTGTCGAACCAGTGTCGACGATGCACCACGCATCGATGAGCGGACGGATAGAACGTATGCATCGTTCGATGACAGGTGCTTCGTTCTTCACGATCATGGTGAGAACGATCTTGGGGGTGGGGGCCGACATGATCTCAGACTTTCCGGTAGATCACGACTGGTGAATCCGATGGAACCTTCACGAAATTTTCGGCGAATTCTGCTCGCAATGCCGGTGTCCACGGAATGAAATTGCTGTAATCGACCGACATGATCACAAAGTCCGCCTCCCGAAGATAGCCCTCCCATGTGTCGACAAGTTCCGGGGGCTTCGACTTTGCCTGGTTGGCCGAAAAATGATCGCCCTCGTCAAGCCAAAGCCCGAACGGATCGATGAGATCCGGACATGAGGAATCGGCAAGGAGTCGATCGCCAACGACAGCGAGGGTTGGTACGTCGAAGACCACACATGATCCCGCAGGAATGACCGACCTGATCCACGACGATGGATCGATCGACTTCTCGAGCAACCCGTTGGACTCGGAAATCGACCTCGGCATCGCCACGAAAACAGCGACCAACACAATCAACGTCGAGCCGACGATCGAAATCACCGGTTGCCAGGCCGCACCTCCGGAACGCTTGATCAGTCGGCCAAGCACGCGAGCAAATTCACCTGCGCAAACTCCCAAAAGCATCGCGAGAAAGATTGTCGACGGGTAGGGATAGTGGCTGAACACTTCCGGGGTGCGAAGTTCGAATCCAACGGTGAAGATCGAACCGAGCAGCACAGCAACGTCGAACGGCGTTGTCCTCTTACGTCGGACAACGAAGGTCAGAGTGACGACAACAATCAGCAGAACAGCGAACCACATTGCAAAAGTGCCGGCGGACCGCGAACTCGGATAGCTCTCAAACCCGAAGATCGTTGCTAACCGAACCGGAATCGACTGGCCAGACGGCAGGACGGGTTTCCGTTGCGACTGGGTCACGATCACTTCGCGGATGAAGTTCCCGGGAGAAAGAACGACGAATGGAACCATCACAATCGACAGAGAAATCGCCATGCCCAACAGGAGTCGCGACAACTGGCTGCGGACTCGGAGCAAGCACACCGCGCAGAGCGCCGCAATCGGTAGCACTGCAACCAGTTTGAGCGACAAAGCGATTCCCAGACACGCGCCAGCGACGACGAGTCGGCGACTCCCTGCAATCGTGTCCCCGCGGAACATCGAGACCATCGCGAGCAGAATGAAAAAACCGGCGAACGGTTCGATCATCACCGAGTGGGTTGCGTGCGGGGCCAGTGGCCAGAGAGCCAGGATCAACCCGGCAATCAACATCGCCCCAGCCCCCCGCTTTCGCAGCAAGTAGCCGACGAGCGCGACGTTGGCGACGACGACGATTGCGGTGAGTAGACGAGCCAACACGAGCGCCCACTGTTCCGACGTGACCCGACCGATCAGGGCGATAGGTGTAAGTAAGACGGCGATACCCGGCGGGTGCAGAAACACATAGTCCCGATAGGGCAGAGCCAACTGCGTGAGCCGAAGCGCGGTGCCGACGTGCACCCCATCGTCGTATCCGGCACCGGAAAGACTCTGGACGCCGACTAGCGCATTCGGTGCGACCAATTGATACAAGGCGAGGAACGTCGCACAAAGGACCGGAATGCCGAGGGCGATCCATTGCCCGGGACTCAGGCTCGGGATGAACCGACGAACCGGACGACTCCCAGCGTCAACAACAACGTTCCGGGGGTTCTCTCCCCCGGAACTTGTTACTGAAGACTCTGTGGGTGCACCCATGTAGTTCTCATGCCGCCCGTCGTCCGATCTCGACCGGCTCTACTTCTTCAATGACGGGTCGAGTGCAATTGCCTGGTCCACAAGCTTCGTGCCCTCCCCCACATCACCCTTTGCGATGAGGAGGTTGCCGAGGTTGTACAAACCACCGACACTCGTGGGATCCGTGGCGACAACCTGTCGAAGACCGGCGATCGCTTCGTCGTTACGGCCGGTATCGCGGTACGCCAGCGAACGGTTGTAAATCACGAAGTTCAGAGTCGGATCAGACTTCAGCGAATCGTTGTAATAAACGATGGCCTTCGCATTGTCACCACGAGTCTGGGCAATCTGACCAAGGTTGTAAAGCGCATACGCGTTCTTGGGGTCAGTCTGCAGTACCGACTCGTAGGCCTTCACGGCCTGATCAAGCTGACCGTTCTGGTGAAGTTGCAGTGCCACGCCGAGCATGTCCGACGGAAGTGTTGTGGCGGTCGTCTTCGATGAGACGGCAGTTCCAGCCGAGTCGTTCGAGGCGCGGCCGAGAATGTATCCAGCTGCACCGATGATCAGGACGAGGACCACGGCGCCAACGGCGACGAGAACTTTCGAGTTGGGACGTCCGATGCCGGGTTCCGTTGCCGTCTCTTCAGTGTCCACCGCAGAGGTGTCTTTGGTGATGGGGGAATCAGTCATTTGTTAACTCCTGTTTCTATGGAAAAGCGAGATTTGCTGTGCGGCCAGAATCAGGAACGGGTGTGTCCCAGTTCAAGCCTGATCCGGTGTGGATGAAATCGTTGACGCCCAGTTCCTCGAACCGAGCATGGATCTGCGGCTCGTACTTCGCCGCAAATGCATTAACCAATCGCTGAATTTCACGATTCCGAAGACGCTGGGTGTTCGATCCTTCGGTGCTCAAATACTGAATGTATCCAAACGTCTTGACGTGAATCATTTGGGTCGTGAGGAACGTCCGGAGCAGAAGTTCGTAGTCATCGGCGACGTGAACTTCTGCGTTGTGGCCGCCCGCATCGCGGTAGGCCGAGGTGCGCCAAGCTCGAACATGATTCGGCATTCCGACGATATGACGGACCGTTTTGGCATTGATCTCGGGATAGTTGGTCACCTGGTAATCGTGACCTCGGTATTTCACGACTCGATATGACCCGAACCCAAAGGCGTAGGTGTCGCCGTATCTGGCATTCACGCCGTTCTCGTAGATCTCCGCGCAATCGGTGTAGGCGAATCCTGCATCAGGAAACGCCTGAAACGCAGCGACAACATCGGAGAGGCAGTTGGCAGTGAGTTCATCGTCGTGATCGAGTTCCACAAGAATCGAACCTCGAGCGAGTCCGCAGCAGCGCCGCTTCACTTCGCCGATGAGACCGCAAGGAACATCGGAACGGAACACATGAACCCGAGGATCTCGCCCTGAGATCGCACTGACCGTCTTGAATGTTTCGTCATCAGGAGAATCGTCGTAGACGACCCATTCCCAGTTGCGATACGTCTGAGCGCACAACGATTGATAGGCGCGGTGGATCCGATCGCCGGAAAGATAGGCAGGTGTGAAGACCGACACCAACGGGATGTCAGGGAATCGATCGTTGGTGGCTACGTCGACGAAACCGTTGAGCGCACGTAGCGCAAGCTCATTGAACTCAATGTCCTGATCGTCGAAATGTGTCCAACGACGACGGATCTCTATCGGCGCGGCGTTGAGTACCGGATAGGAATCGATATCACCGAAGGAGAAGATGACATGAGCCATCTCATCGGCGAGAACACTCGAGATGTCGCGGTCATCGTCGATCAGCGTGACGGAGAATGAGTCCGCAACCGTCGGAGCCATACCGTCCAGACGCAGCTTTTCGGCTGCGTCCGGATCGGTATGTCCGATCAGGATCACGGAAATGAGGTCAGCGGACACGAAAAGGCATCGTATTTATGAAGACATCAGTTCGTAGCGAACTGTGTGTACCCAGCGCCTACGTCATTGATAGAGACGCCCATCGCGGTTCCAACAACCACGTTCACGACCGGTGCATTGTCGTCGCTCGTGGTTGTCACCACCTGGCAGGAGAGGGTGCCGGTTGAACCCTGCGGCACCTGAGCCAACGCAACGATCGACGAGCCCGGTGCATAAGCAACGGTTCCGTTATACATAATCGGTGCACGGCCCGCGGAGCCCGACAGTGTGCCTGATGTCCACGAGCATTCGGCGTAGCCGACCCACATTCCGGTACCCACTGAACGCGAGCTCTCGATGTTGAGTGTGACCGTGACGAACGACGCACCCGACGGTGAAGCCGCTTGCAGCACGGTTCGGCCATTCGAGGAAAGCAGCTTCGGCGTCCCCGGTCCGGTGATGTCGCCGTAGGTGAATCCGGGATCACCCTTCGCGCCGGTTGCACCGATCGCTCCGGTATCACCCTTCGGGCCCTGTGCGCCGATCGCACCAGTGATGCCCTGGGAACCTTCGGCACCAGAGGCACCGCGTTCACCGACGGCGCCGGTCTCACCGATTGCACCGGTTTCACCCTTCGGACCCTGAACGCCGGCGATTCCCACCGACCCCTGGGCTCCGGTTGCGCCGGTCGAACCGTCGGCTCCCCGGCCGGCCAGAAGCGCCCACGAAGCGGGATCCTGACCCGGGACGCTGACATTGTCATTGACCAGCGAGACGTAACTCTCGCCTCCCAAGACGACGACATCGGCAATTGCGTAGTTCGGGACTGGGGACCAATCGCCACGGGGGACGAGCGATCGACCCTGAGCGCCGGTTGCTCCGGTGGCACCGGTCTGACCATCAGCACCCGTTGCACCGAACGCACCTGTTGCACCGAACGCACCGGTCGCACCTGCTGCGCCAATCTCTCCGCTAGAGCCAGTCTCTCCGGTTGCGCCGGTAACACCAGCAGCCCCAGTCAGACCAGTTGCACCGGTCTCACCGACAGCACCAGTCTCACCAACAGCACCAGCAACACCGGCTCCGGTTTCACCGATTGCTCCGGTTGCTCCGGTAAGACCGGTGGACCCACCGAGAGCGAGGAGGCCCCATGCATCGGTGTTTGTCAGGGGATCTATGTTTGCCGCAATGAACGAGATGTACGACGAACCTCCGAAGGACACCGCGTCACCGATTGCATAGCCGTCGACACTTTCATAGTCCCATGCACCCTTGAAGGTCACGGGAGCACCGGTCGCACCAGTCGCACCGGTCGCACCGATTGCGCCCACCGCACCGGTCGAGCCATCCGTTCCGCTGCTACCGGTGGCACCGGTGGATCCAATGGCCCCGGTGTCGCCGATCGGACCGGCCAGTCCGATTGCGCCGGTAGTGCCCGTCTCACCGGTCGAACCCGTCTCACCGGTCGCACCAGTCGAACCGTCGAATCCGTTGGTTCCGTTGGTTCCGCGTTCGGCAAGAAGCGCCCACGGGGTTGCGTCGGTGGGAGTCGTGCCAGTTGACGAAGCGACAGCAATGAATGTCGAACCGGCGAATGCCACCGCATCGCCGATCACGTACGCCGTCGACTCGAGATAGGTCCCACGGAACTGAACCGGTGCACCCTGCACGCCGGTTGCGCCGGTGAGGCCGATCTGGCCAGCCGAACCCTGAGCGCCGGTGAGTCCGATCAGGCCGCGAGGACCCTGAATGCCGGCAGCGCCGACATCGCCACGCGCACCCTGCGCACCCTGGGCGCCGGTCTGGCCGATCGCACCGGTATCGCCCTTAGCGCCAGTGTCACCGATCGCACCAGTGTCACCAATCGCACCAGTCAAACCAGTCGCACCAGTGTCACCAATCGCACCAGTCAAACCAGTCGCACCGGTATCGCCCTGAGCACCAGTCGCACCCTGCGGACCAACCGGCCCGACAATGCCCTGAATACCCTGATCGCCCTTAGCGCCAGTGTCACCAATCGCACCAGTGTCGCCTTGCGCACCAGTCAAACCAGTCGCACCAGTGTCACCAATCGCACCGGTCAAACCAGTCGCACCAGTATCGCCCTGCGCACCAGTGTTGCCTTGGAAGCCTTGTGCGCCGGTCAGTCCTGTCTCGCCGGTATCGCCCTTCGCACTGAGCAAGGCCCAGTCAAGTGAATTCCCTGGCGTTGTCGAGTTGTTGCTGACAAGCGAGATGTACGACGAACCGTTGTACGAAACCGCCTGGCCAACTGAGTAGGTGCGGTTCGTCCAGTTGCCCTGGAACTGAACCGGAGCACCCTGTGCGCCCTGAGCGCCCCTCGCTCCTTGCACACCTTGCGCACCCTTGATCGAGCCGCTCGTCGTCCATGCTCCCGCTGACTTCGCGTACACATTGCCGGTGGCCGAATCGATGTAGGTATCGCCGTCGGATCCGAGCCCGACATTCGGTACACCGTTACCGCTGAGGATCGAAGTGCCTCGAGCACCCACCGCACCCTGCGGACCAGTCGCACCCTGTACGCCGGTCGAGCCCTGCTGGCCGTTCGCGCCGGTCGCTCCGTCGATGCCGTTGATGCCGTCGATGCCGTTGATGCCGTTGATGCCGTTCGCGCCAGTCGCTCCGTCGATGCCGTCGCTGCCGTTCGCGCCGGTCGCGCCGTTGATTCCGTCGCTACCGTTCGCGCCGGTAGCTCCGTTGATGCCGTTGATGCCATTCGCGCCCGTCGCGCCGTTCGCGCCGTTAAGGCCGTCCGAACCTCGGGCAGCCAGCATCGTCCATGAACCGGAATTCAACGTTCCGGGCACGAGTGCGAGCGATCCTGCGATTGCTACATAGGAAGAGCCCTCGAAAGCGACAGCGTCGCCGATCACATAGGTCCGTTGGATGTCCCACTCCCCGCGGAATGCGACCGGCGCACCTTGTGCACCGGTGACGCCCTGGGCACCGGTCGAACCCTGTTCGCCGATTACGCCGGCAGAACCCTGAGCACCAGTGAGACCCTGGAGACCAGTCGCTCCGGTTTCACCCTGAGCACCAGTCGCGCCCTGCGGACCAACCGGCCCCTTAATACCCTGGATGCCCTGTTCGCCCTTGGCGCCAGTTTCACCCTGCGCACCGGTATCACCCTGCGCGCCGGTCAAACCGGTAGAACCAGTCAAACCGGTGAGGCCTGTCTCTCCGGCACCGGTTGCACCCTGAGCACCGGTGCCGCCTTGTGCGGCGAGCAGCGCCCAATCTTCCGACACATTAGGAATACCTTCGTTGCTGTTCGTCAACGAGATCCATGACTGACCTTGGTACGAAACAGCCTGACCCGAGAAGTACGGCTTGGGAACCCACGCGCCCTGGAACTGAACCGGTGCGCCCTGCGCGCCCTGCTCACCCTCAACACCCGCTTCGCCCTGGCTGCCCTTAAGCGAACCATTCGGACCGGTCCACACGCCCGCGACCTTCGAGAAAATGTTGCCGGTTGAGGAATCGATGAACAGATCGCCATCGAGGCCAAGAGCACTATCGGGCAGTGCACCCGACGTCGCGCCACTCAATGTCGACGCACCACGGAAACCGGTCGCACCAGTCGCGCCCTGCGCCGCAAGAATCGCCCATTCCGAACCGACACCCGGCTCACCGGTGTTGTCGAACGACAGCGAAATCCACGACTCACCTTCATGAGCAACAGTCGCACCAGCGTTGTAACTCGAGCCACTCGCCCAATCACCAGCGAACTGCACCGGAGCGCCTTGCGCACCAGTCAAACCAGTCGCACCAGTATCACCCTGCGCACCAGTCGCACCCTGCGGACCAACCGGCCCC
>CAMCTY010000017.1 GCA_945878725.1 Bifidobacterium breve
ATCGTCCTCGTCGGCGTGCAGGGTGGGCTTGTCGGTCCAGTGACGCATCGGCTTGGCGAAGCCGGCACGCTGCGTTTCGGATTGCTCGCGAACGCTGCGGGTCTGGGACTGCTGTCGATTGATTTCGGTTGGTACGGCCTTGTGGCCTCTTTGCTGTTGCTTACCGTCGGTCAGGGTCTACTCACACCGACGCTGTCGTCGGCCATTGCCGGTCGTGCGGGACGTCAGACCGGTCAGTGGTTGGGATGGCAGCAGTCTGCCGGTGGCCTTGCGCGGGTCGTTGGCCCGATTGTGGCGGGCTCATTGTTCCAATTCATTGGCGTCGGTGCGCCCTATGCGCTGGGGGCGGCGCTGGCGTTGCTCGCTCTTTTGCTGCTTCCTTCGGGCCCCAAACGGGCAAAGCCGGTTACCGCGGGGTAACTTGGGGAAATCCCCCGTCCGGTGGCACGTGTCCCGGCTTGTTTCCGATGAGGTTCACCAATGTCCGATTACAGCCTTGATCTGAATGACGATCAGCAGACGCTCGTCGACTGGGTCCACACCTTCGCCGCCGATGTCATTCGTCCGGCCGCTGAAGAATGGGACGAACGCGAAGAGTTCCCGTGGCCCATCGTGCAGGAAGCGGCGAACATCGGTCTCTACGGCTGGGAGTTCATGGCCGCGAATCTCTCCGATCCGACCGGTCTGTCGATCGTGCTCGCCATCGAAGAACTGTTCTGGGGCGACGCCGGCATCGGCCTTGCGATCTTCGGCTCCGGCCTCGCCGCCGCCGGCATCAGCGGTAACGGAACTCCCGAGCAGGTCATGGAATGGGTGCCGCAGTGCTACGGCACCGCGGACAAGGTCCAGCTCGGTGCGTTCTGTGTGAGCGAACCCGATGCTGGTTCCGACGTGTCGTCGTTGCGCACACGCGCCGTGTACGACGAAGCAACTGACGAATGGGTGCTCAACGGCACGAAAGCCTGGATCACCAACGGTGGCATCGCCGACATCCATGTCGTCGTCGCCGCGGTTGATCCGGCCCTCAAGGGTCGTGGTCAGGCCAGCTTCGTCGTGCCGCCCGGCACCAAGGGTCTTTCGATGGGCCAGAAGTACAAGAAGCACGGCATCAAGGCATCGCACACATCCGAGGTTGTTCTCGAAGATGTTCGCGTTCCTGGTCGTTGCCTTCTCGGTGGCAAAGAGAAGCTCGACGAGAAACTCGCCCGCGGTCGCGAGGCCGGCAAGACCGGACAGAAGCAGCCGGCAATGGCGACCTTCGAGGCGACCCGCCCGGCCGTCGGTGCACAGGCGCTTGGTGTGGCCCGCGCGGCCTACGAGTACTCACTCGCCTATGCGAAGGAACGTATGGCGTTCGGCCGTCCGATCATCATGAACCAGGCGATTGCGTTCAAGCTCGCCGACATGAAGATGGAGATCGATGCGGCTCGTCTGCTCGTTCATCGTGCCGCATGGATGGCCGCAACTCGTAAAGAGTTCAAGAACGGCGAAGGCTCAATGTCGAAGCTCAAGGCCGCCGAAGTAGCAGTGTGGGTGACCGAGCAGGCCATCCAGATTCTTGGTGGTTACGGCTACACCCGTGAGTATCCGGTGGAGCGTTGGCACCGTGATGCCAAGATCTTCACGATCTTCGAAGGCACCTCCGAGATCCAGCGCCTGGTCATCAGCCGCAACATCTCGGGTCTTCGCATCGAATAGATCCCGCTTCACCTGTGTCCTGTCGGACCGATGCCGGACACGGATTTTTCGTGTCGAAAGAGTCGCATCGGCTTTTCTGACGGGCGCAGTTTCGGCGGGGCGGATCGGTTGTCGTACGCTGGCAGTTGTTATCCGGCGAACGTCGCCGGAAAGGGGGACCCGTGGCTGACCAGATTCCGCTGGTTGACTACCTGGTGCTCGGCGATTCGCCGCACCTCGTGGCCAACGAGTGCACCAACTGTGGTGCGCGCTATTTCGACCGTCGCAATGCCTGTGCCTCGTGCAGCGGCCTGACGTTCACGAAGGCCGACATCGTCACTGATGGCGAAGTGCGTGCGTTCACCATCGTTACCCCTTGGATGCCCGGCACGGCACCCTACGTACCTGCGGTGATCGACTGCGGCGGCACAAGCGTGCGCGCCAACATCGTCAACACCGAGCCCGATGATCAACACGTCACACTGGGCATGAAAGTTCGACTGACCACGTTCCCGATCGGGACCGACACCGCCGGAACCGAAGCCGTTGGTTACGGCTTCGAGCCGGCCAACTAGAGGAGATTCACATGGCAAACGATGACATCTGGATCCTCGGGATCAACATGACCAAGTTCGGGAAACACCCGAACGAAGATGTAGTCGACCTCGCATCCGAAGCGGCCCTGGCCGCTCTCGCCGATGCTGGCGTCACGATGGCCGACATGGGCGTTCTCGCCGCCGGCAACCTCATGGGAGCTGCCGCCGGTATTGGTCAGCAACTTCAGAAGCAGATCGGCCAGACCGGTATTCCGGTGTTCAACGTCGCCAACGCGTGTGCCACCGGCGCAACTGCGATTCGCACGGTGATCATGGCCATCAAGTCCGGTGAATGCGACATGGGTCTGGCCGTCGGAGTCGAGAAGCTCTCCGGCGCAGGCATGCTCGGCGCAGGTATGGGTGCAGCAGCATCCGACGAATGGACGCCCTCGGGTCGCTTCGGCGCCGTCAGCGGCCTCGAAGGCAAGCTCGGCACCGACATGATGCCCGGCGTGTTCGCTCAGGTCGGCATGGAATACGGCCACAAGTACGGCGGCACGAGCTTCGAGCTCTTCGCTCGCATTTCTGCGAAGAACCACAGCAACTCGACGCTCAATCCGCTGGCCGCGATCCAGAAGGATATGACGTTCGAGCAGATCATGGCTGAGCCGATGATCGCGTACCCGAACACGCGAGCAATGTGCTCCGCCAACAGCGATGGCGCTGCCGCCGCGGTGCTCATTTCGGGCGAGAAGCTCCGCACGCTGTCGAAGGAACAACAGCGTCGGGCCGTCAAGGTTTCGGCGTCGGTCCTCACCTCGGATCCGTACGAAGAGGGTTGCCAGATCCTTCCGAACGTCAACACGCTCACGCGTAACGCCGCCCGTCAGGCTTACGAGCTTGCCGGTATCGGTCCGGAAGATCTCGACCTTGTTGAACTGCACGATTGTTTCGCCACCGCGGAACTTGTGCATTACGACAATCTGATGCTCTGCCCCGAAGGCGGCGCCGTCGACTTCTTTGAATCGGGCGCACCCTTCCGCACTGGTTCGACACCGGTGAACGTGTCCGGTGGTCTCGAGTCCAAGGGTCATCCGATCGCCGCAACTGGCATCGCCAACATCTGGGAGATCTGTCATCACCTCCGTGGTGAAGCTGGTCCCCGCCAGATCGAAGGAGCGAAGGTGGGCCTGGCCCACGTCATCGGCCTCGGTTCGGCATGCGGTGTGCACATTTTGGAGAAGTCCGGCCTCTGATTTCCGATTCCAGTGTCCGAGCCTGCCGTCATTAGGCTCGGACACTGATGAGGATCACTCAGTGAGTTCGCGCCTTCCGGCCGTAGAACGTCGTCAGCAACTGCTCGATACAGCGCTGGCGACGTTTGCGCGTCTGGGCTTCCATGATGCGTCGATGAACGACATCGCCGACGCGGCTGGTGTCACCAAACCAGTCCTCTACCAACACTTCAGTTCGAAGCGGGAACTCTTTCTCGAACTTCTCGGTGATGTCGGAGGCCGATTGCGATCAGCAGTGCGCGATGCGGCTTCGGCGGCAGACGGACCGCGCAAGCAGGTCGAAGCCGGTTTCGCGGCTTGGTTCCGATGGGTCGACGACAACCGAGATGGATTTGCCGTGCTGTTCGACAGTGAGGTCCGGCGCGATCCGGAGTTCGCGGAACTTGCTGCAAAGGCCCAGCGACAGATGGCCGACAGCGTTGCCGAGTTCATCGTCGCCGACGGACTGACCCCCGAACGACGGCGTCTGCTTGCCTACGGCATTGTTGGTTTGGGCGAGAACACCTGTCGGCGTTGGCTCGAGAAGGAGATCGATCTCGATGCCGATGAGCTGGCGGCGCAGATCGCGGGGTTGGCATGGTCCGGCCTGCGCGGCGTTAACCCCGCCTGAGCCCAACGTTTCTGACTAAATGCCGTTCTCGCGGTCTTCGCGTTCAGCGGCCTTGACTGCATAACCGGCGACGATTGCAGGGGCGAGCAGTACTGAACCGATGGCCATGGTGATCACGATGATCGTCACCACGCCTGAGGTGAAGCCGTCAAAAAATCCGATGAAGAACGCGATGATGGCGATCAGGTAGAGCGAGTACCCAGTGCGCTGAGCGAGGCTCGCAGCACGGGCGATCTTCGCCCGCTTGATGCGCACGAGATCGATCTTCGGTTGGTCGGGAGTGGTCGTCGGTTCGTCGGTCACGGCAACCAGCCTGCCTCATCGAGAAGGGTGCGAAGTGCGACTCGCATCGCGTCGGTTGAAAGATAGCGAATGGCGATGGCCCGATTGCGATCAAGCATCGTGGCGTCCGGAGTCGCGAACCACTGGCGCAGCGCCTCGACGTCGTCCAGATCGAACCACTCGAAACCAAGTGCTCGGAGTTCTTCCGCAACGGGATAGTGCGAAACGACGGCGGGTTTCATGTGGATGGCCGCCTCGATCGGTGGATTTCCGAATCCTTCCCATGTCGAGGGGAAAACCACCAGATCGGCTGCGGCATAGAGATCGCCAGCGGATGAGGCGGCGGCGTGGGTGACCTTGAGGCCGTCCCGACGGGCGTCGGCGATGAGTTCGTCGAGCGTGTCTGCGTAATCCTCCTCGGCCGGGCCGGTGAGCCAGTAGGTGGCATCGAGTTCCGTAGCGAGAGCCAAGGCGGCATGGATGTTCTTACGCTCAATCGCCCGAACAGGATGGACCATCACGAGTTTGTCGTCGGAGAATCCAAGACGACGACGTTCACCTAGTCGGTCCCCGGTGGCGGCTGCGACGTCGAACCCATTACGAATGGTGATGGCCGTGAAGCCGCGCTCGATCAATTGATCGCGAGTGAGATCGTTGATCGCCACATGCCGCCAGTTATCGACGGAGGCAGTATCAGCAATCGGAAGTTCGTCGACTGCGGCGTATCTGTCACGTTGCCAGGCTGGATCGTGATGGTGCCAGATCGTTGGAAGTCCGCAACGGGCGCGGGCAATGGCGCGTGCAGCCGGTAGGTTCATCGGAATGGTGCCGAGATTCTCCACGATTACGAGGTCAACGTCGTCAAGAATCGCTTTGAGCGTTTCGGTGAGAGCATCGATATCTGCGGCCGACGCGGCAAGTGGACCGATGACTGAATCGATCCCGTCGGGCCAGCGCCCGATGGCCAGATCGGGGACGATCGTGTCGGCGGAACCTTCGCCGGCCACTGTCATAACGTCGAAACCCAAACCAACAAGCGCGTCGACCCAAGTCGCGGCAACGACCGAGACGCCGTCGGTTCCACCGAGTCGAAACGAAAGAACAGCACACGTGGGCATGAGCACCGGAGGGGATCGTCGATGAGCGGGGACGGGATCACGCTACCGTCAGCGAGTCGAGTCGTCGCGGGGGCACGCACGGTGCTGGAATCAAACTGGCGTATTGAGGGGTACACCGTGCCCAACGGTGCCGTGTATCCGTTCCAGTGGCTTTGGGACTCGTGTTTCCATGCAATTACCTGGGCGGCGCTCGATGTGCCCGATCGAGCGCGCCGTGAATTGAGCCATCTCTTTCGCACCCAGTCGGAACTCGGCTTTGTTCCGCATGTTGATTACGAGACCGATCCGAAGCATCACGCCAAGTTTTGGGGTCGCAAAGGCCACTCGTCGATCACTCAACCTCCGATGTTCGGTCATGCGATCGCCGAACTGTCGTGGCGCGGAGTGTTCATCGACGATCTTGTTGAGCCGGCGACGCGCGGTCTCAACTTTCTGCTCGATGAGCGGGCCCGCATCGATGGTCTCGTCGCTCTGTGCCATCCATGGGAGAGCGGTGGTGACGATTGCCCGCGCTGGGATCACTGGTGCCCCGGGGGCTGGGACGCCGGCCGTTGGTTCGACATCAAAGGAGAACTCGTCGGCACTGTTGAGCACGCAGTCGACGGTTCACCAATCTCGAATCCGTCGTTCCACGTAGCAAGTTGTGGGTTCAATGCGCTCGTTGCATTCAACGCGCGGGAACTGGCCGGCGTGACTGGTGATGACGAGTTACGGAGAAAAGCCGACGCGCTCGTGACAACACTCGCGACCCGCTGGGACGCGTCGCTCGCAACCTGGGTCGATGCCGGAGACTCAGCGGCGACATCCGGACGGATCCGCACGCTCGATGCCCTGTTACCTGTTCTCGTTGATCCGAATCGGACCGCGGTGGATGCGGCATTCGCTCAGATGCTCGATCCCACGGCATTCGGCGGAGCTTGCGGGCCAGCCGGTGTGCACAAAGCGGAACCCTCGTACCAACAGCGCACGTACTGGCGCGGGCCGGCTTGGCCGCAATTGACCTATCTGATGTGGGTTGCCGCGTGTCGACAGAACCGGCCGAAAGCACAGGAGCGACTCGGCAACATGCTCATCGGTGGGGCAACGGTTTCGCACTGGGCTGAGTATTGGGATGCCGACGACGGAACCGGCCTCGGTGCGGCGCCGCAATCATGGGCGACACTTGCCGCAGTGGTTGCCCTCGATCAGGACGAATACTGAACGTCGGAGAAGCGCAGGTTCAGGACGCTCGGTCGAGCGAATCGCCATCTTGAGCAGGGGCCTCGGACGGCTGTATCCGTTCGGCGATGATGCGTACCGATCCGAAACCAGGAGTGGCTGGTTTCGCCGACGCTTCGATTCGGACTGGCGGCGTGTTCGGCTGGAATGATGGGTCGAGAATGGTGCCGGTTATGCGCACCTCGCCGGTGAGATCACGGGTGAGGGCGAGATGGTTGCGAGGATCGGGGACTACCTCGACGATTGACCACAGTGCAGCATCGGCGCCGACGGGCAACTTATTTGTGTCTTTGTTGTTCGTGGTCTTGGTCGACGACTTGGGCGGCGTCGCCTCGCTCAGGACCTGTGTTTCTGGAGTGATTGCGTCCGCCGCGTCTTTTCGCCGTGTTGCGACGAGGGCGATGACGATGAAGAACGCGAGCAAGAGGGCAGCGATCACAAGCACCATGGCCAAAAACTAGAACCCGCTGATGTCCGACAGGTGGACCCCTTTTCGAAACCCGCGTTTTCGAATCCAGCGCTGCACTCGCGCAGCGTCGGTGTCGGAGGCTCAGGGTGACGTGATTGCCAGGGTCAGCGCTTGGCTTCGCGCACGGTGCCCACGAGCTTTGCTTTCGGGTCGAGAACGGTGCAGCCAATCTGCTGATTGCCCATGGCGAGTTGATCGGCCCGCGGCAGGATCCAGCCCATCTCGAGCGTCGAGGTCTGATACGGAATTCCGATGTAGGTGCCGAAGGCCTCCGGGCAAAGGCGTTTGGCAGCAAGAACGAGTTCCCCGTTCGATGGAACTGGGGAGGAAGGAAGTCCGGCGTTGACCGACGCAACGATCTCGTACTGATGGGGGAGGTTGCAGTCGAGACGGAGGATGACTTGCCGGTCACCCTTTGGGGTGCCATCAACACCAGGAAGGGCGCGCGTTGTCACGGCCTTTCCGTGGACAATCGCGCGCAGGTCGACGCACTCGCCGACGATCGGTGCGTAGACGAAGTACTGACGGCCGATACCGGATTCCGGTTCCAGCGTCGTGGTTGTTTCGGCGGCCGGGGCGCCCGTGGTCGTTGTGGTGACCGTGAGCCGTGGCGTTGACCCCGACTTCGTCGAGCCGCAGGCCGCAACGCCGAGCGCCAGAGCGGTTATGACGACGAGAGCCAAGAGGTTTGATCGGCGAGGGTGTTTATGCATCAGTAGGAGGCCGGAAGCAATCGGGCGATGTTCTGAAATGCGAAGAAGAGTGTGACAAACACGAGCGGAGTGCCGATGGCATAAGCGGGCCAACGTTTCCATGATCGTGCTGCGAACCATGTTCCGAACCAGAGAGTGGCAGCAAGTGCGGAGAGTAGCAATGCTCCCGGCCACGCCCCGGAATCGCCGCCGGCAAGGGCATCGACTGATGCGTCGGTCGTGACGAGATCGCTTAGGTCACCCTGCGAGGTGGTCGGAGCAGGGTTCGACACCAACGTTGCCGTCACGACGATTCGCTGAGCGGCGCTGAATTTTGGATGACACGCCATAAGCGTCAGTCGGTTTCCGACGTTCTGGTCAAGGATCGTGATGTCGGACGATCCCACGATGAAGTGGCCCGAGACACCGTCACCACTTGGCTCCGGGTTCGCGTTGACCCGGTAGGTAAACGTTCCCTGAAGACTCGTGATCGTTATCTCATCGCCCGGATTCAGTTCATCAATACGGTTGAACGGGGCTTTGTACGTCGTGCGATGGCCGGCGATTGCGGCGTTGCCGGCCTGACCGGGGAGCGGCGTCTGCGGGAAATGGCCGGGGCCATCCTGAAGCCAACGGAGATCCACACCTTGAAGGACGATGAAATCCACGCCGATCCGCGGGATTTCGATCCGGGCCACGGGATCTCCAGCTTCGGGAACGGGAAGATCCGAAGGAGCTGTAACCGGCGGTTCTGGTGGTTCTGGTGCGTTCGGGATGGTGGTCGGCGGAGCAGCGACGGCGGCGAGCTGTCCGTTGAATTCCGTAGCGAGGCGATCTTGGGCCTGCGATGTTGCGAGGCCCGTTCCCCAGAGTTGGAAGGCGACGAAGAGCAGGATGAGAGCGCCGATACGCATCATCATCCTTCCGACTGCTCCGACAACTATCCAGAACTTCACCGGGCGACCCTAGCGACCGGGTCGGGGCGAGGGCTATCAGGACCCCGGCGCTTGGTCGTCCCAAGGGGGTGACGGGTACCCTTCGAACACGCCATGGACGCCGTCGACCCGAACTCATTCTCCGGCCCATCGGCCGACCCGTCGGCGGGGGCATTGTCCGGAGACGGTGTGTCCGGAGACGGTGTGACGGAGCAACGCGTGGTCCACCTTCGCGGTGCTGTAGCGCTTCTCGGTCGATTCCCCGCGCTGGCCGGTGTAGATCTCGACATCAATCGGCGTCGAATCGTTCTGCTCCGTGGACCAAACGGTGCCGGCAAGACAACCCTGTTACGCACGTTGGCCGGTCTGGTTCACGTCTCAGAGGGTGAAGCCGTGGTCCTCGGCGTCGATCTTCTGACTGATCGCAGATCGGTTCGTCAGCGCGTCGGCCTTCTCGCCCACACGACTGGTCTGTACGACGAGCTCACCGTGGCCGACAACGTGTCGTTCTGGTCGCGCGCCGCACGCGCCGATCGATCTGATGTGGACGCGGCGATGGCTCGACTCGGACTCGACGGACGATTGCGAACGGTGCCAGTGGGTCGCCTTTCGGCGGGTCAGCGTCGACGTACGTCACTTGCCTGCCTGATCGCCCGTCGTCCGGAACTCTGGCTTCTCGATGAACCGCATGCCGGCCTTGATCAGGAGGGGCGCGATCTGGTCGACCAGTTGTTACGCGAAGCCACCGACGCTGGTGCAACGGTGATCCTCAGCTCGCACGAACTCGATCGGTCTTTGCAGCTCGCTGACGAAGTCGTAACTCTCTCCGGAGGGGTGGCCACCCGTGATTCATGACGCATTTCTCGTCGCTGGCAAGGACCTTCGCCTCGAATGGCGATCCCGAGTCGCCCTCAACCAGGTGGCTCCTTTCGCACTTCTCGTGCTGGTGCTCTTTGCGTTTGCGCTCGACCCCGATCGCGGACTTTTGGAGAAGGCCACGCCGGGGCTCTATTGGGTGGCCGTCCTTTTCAGCGGACTCCTCGCTCTACAGCGATCGTTCTCGATCGAATCGGCCGACGGCAACCGTGATGCCCTGCGCCTTTCCGGTCTTGATCCGGCCGGGATCTTTCTCGGGAAGGTCATGGCGGTGGGCGTGCAACTCCTAGCGCTCGAGATCCTTCTCGGGATTGGAGTGGCCGTCCTCTATACGACGCCAATTACCGGATGGATTCTGCTTTTGGTGACTGCGATGGTCGCGACCGTGGCGATAGCGGCCGCCGGTACCCTCTATGGCGTGGTCGCTGCCGGTCTCCGAGTACGTGAAACCTTGCTTCCACTCCTACTGTTACCGGTACTCGCTCCGGTGCTCATCGGATCGACCCGAGCTTTCGAGGCTGCTCTCGGAGGAACGCCTTCCGAAGGATGGCCGTGGGTCGGACTCATGGGAGTGATCGCTGTGTTGTACATCGTCGCTGGAGTGTTTGGATTTGGCCCACTGATGGAGGAATCGTGATCTCACAGACCCCGACCGAGGTGACAGGGCCAACGTCAACGAGTTCGCGCGTGACTCGCGTTTTGGGCTTTTTGGCGCTCGTGTCCCTTGGGGTTTTGGTCCTGTTCGGACTCATCCTCAGCCCCCCTGATGCAAGCCAGGGCGAAGCAGTCCGAATCATGTACATACACGTGCCGTCGGCGACCGTTGCGTACCTCGGATGCTTCCTCACCACGATCGGTTCGATCGTCTACCTCTGGCGCAAATCGCAGTGGTGGGAACTCGTGGCCTACGCAGGTGCTGAAGTTGCCACCCTCTTCACGGTCATCACGCTTGTCACCGGCATGTTGTGGGGTCGCCCGACATGGGGCGTTTACTGGGTCTGGGACGCTCGTTTGACCTCGACGGCGATGCTGCTGCTACTTCTGCTCGGCTATCTCGCCGTTCGGCGCCTTCCGGCCGATTACGAGGTACGCGCGAAGCGCGCCGCCATCGTCGGATTGCTCCTCGTCCCGAACGTGATGATCGTTCGCAAGTCGGTGGACTGGTGGCGAACCCTCCATCAAAAGCCGACGCTTCTGGCCAACGGTCTCGATTCCAAGATCGAGGGCTTGATGTTGTTCTCGCTCTTCACCGGTTTCATTGCAATCTCGTTGGTCTTTGGTTGGCTGATCGTCCATCGTTTCCGACTGGCGTGGCTTGAGGAACAGGTCGAGTCCGAAGGTCTTGACCTTGCGATCGCCGAACGACGGGCTGAAGCACTCGTCGGTGAGGTCGCGCCATGAACTGGGGTTATGTCATCGCTTCGTGGATCGTCGCGTTCGGCGCACTTGGCGCCTATTCGGTGGCCACCGTTCTGCGCGGTCGTCGTTTGAGCAAGCAAGTCCCCCCGGAGAAGCGCCGATGGAGCTGACACCACGGACCGGTCCGGATTCCGGCGCCGAGGGCGAAGCTCTCGCCTCGAAGCGTGTTCGCAGCAAGCGCAATCGGCTTCCGGCCCTAGCGATGATCGTCGTCGTTCTTGCTGTCGGAAGTTTCGTCGTGGTGAACGCGCTTGGTAGTGCAACGACCTTTTACCGAAATGTCGACGAGGCCTCTGCGCAACGGGAGTCTCTCGGAGTGAAGCGCTTTCGTCTGCAGGGCACTGTTGTCGCCGGTTCGATTGTGCAGACCGGTGAAGGTGTCTCCTTTGATGTTGCCTACAACGGCGTGGAGATTCCTGTTCGCCATGTGGGTGATCCGCCGGAGATGTTTAAAGCAGACGAGGCAGTTCTCCTTGAGGGAAATTTCGATGCATCTGGTTCGGGTGAATTTGATTCGACGCTCATGATCATCAAGCACAGTGAGGTTTATAAGGAAAAGGAAGCCGACAGGCTTCAGCAGGCTGACGTCGGTGGAAAGATGCCTGTGGCCACGTCGGTTCCGGGCGCAACTCCATGAACGTCGCTCTCGGTCGCGCCGGCGTCACACTCGGTCTCGTTGCGGCGATCCTTGGCGTGATCACCGTCGGGTATGGCCTGATCCGTCGACGTCCCGATCTGATTCGGCTTTCGCGGGCCTACGCAGTGCTCGTATTCGTTGGCGGCATTTTGGCGTTCATCGCCATGGAGCGAGCACTGATCACACGAGATTTCACCGTGCAGTTCGTCGCCAACAACGGTTCGAGCAAGACCCCGGCGCTCTACAACTTCGCAACGCTCTGGAGTGCGCTCGAGGGTTCGATCATCCTGTGGTCGGCAATTCTCGGCGGCTATCTCGTCGCCGTTGTCTTCAAGTTCCGTAAGCGCCTTGCCGATCCACTCGTGGGATGGGCGCTGTTGACGATGCTGGTCGTTGCCGCTTTCTTTTTCTTTCTCATGGCCGGTCCCGCCAACCCCTTCAAGAACTTCTCGCCGCCAGTTGGCTTCGACGGGCCGGGTCCCAACCCGCTCCTACAAAACCATCCGCTGATGGCGTTCCATCCGCCGATGCTTTATCTCGGGTACGTGGGTTTCACAGTCCCGTTTGCGTTTGCCATCGCCGCGCTTGCGACGGGACGCGTCGGCGAGGGCTGGTTGCTCGCCACCCGCCGCTGGACTCTCATCGCATGGGGCTTCCTCACCGCTGGCATCATTCTCGGCTCTTGGTGGAGTTACGAAGTGCTCGGATGGGGTGGCTACTGGGCCTGGGATCCGGTTGAGAACGCGTCGTTCATGCCGTGGCTCACTGGCACCGCGTATCTGCATTCGGTGATGGTTCAGGAACGACGCGGCATGCTGCGGGTCTGGAACATCTCGCTACTGTGCGCGACGTTTGCGCTCACGATCCTCGGCACGTTCATCACCCGCTCGGGTGTGCTTGAGTCGGTTCATGCTTTCACTGAATCAAGCATCGGTCCGTCGCTTATCGCGTTCTTCGCTCTGATTGTTTTTGTCACCGTCGGACTCATCGGATGGCGCGGCGATCGACTTCGGTCACCAGGGCGGATCGATTCCCCGCTGTCGCGCGAGGGCGCGTTCCTCGCGAACAACGTGCTCTTTGGAGCATTCGCTTTTGTGATTCTCCTTGGAACGGTGTTCCCACTCGTCGTCGAGGCCATCAACAACGACAGGATCTCGGTCGGAGTTCCGTACTTCAACCGCATGTCAATGCCCATCGGAATGGCCCTGCTTTTCCTCATGGCGGTCGCTCCGGTGCTTCCATGGCGCAAAGCGAGCGCGGAACTTCTGCGACACCGTTTGATCTGGCCGGCATGGATTGGCGCCGGGTCGATGGTGTTCGCTGTAGCAGTGGGTGCACGCGGTCTCGCCCCAGTGATCGCGTTTGGTCTCGGTGGATTCGCGGCCGGATCAGCCGGTCGTCAACTCGTACTCGCGGCTCGGCGTCAAGGCTGGCGCGGGCTGGTCGGCCGGGCCAACGGTGGCATGGTCGTGCACCTCGGTGTCGTGATGATCGCCGTAGCGTTCGCGGCAAGCAGCAGTTACGTCCGTCAGGCCGAGTTCACGCTCAGGCCGGGTGATATCGCCGAGTTCGCCGGTCACACGTTGCTGTACGAAGGACAGAACATCAAGGAAGAGTCGGCGAAGACACTCAACCAGGCCCTCGTGCGCATTGACGGAACTGGCCCTTGGGCACCTTCGCTGAACAAATTCGCCAACGGTCAAACCACGATCGGAACGCCGTCGGTTCGTTCGACCTTCACCGATGATGTGGCGCTGTCGGTCATCGACATCAGGGGCGGTGACGATCCATCCGTAACCATCCGTGTGACTGTTCAACCGCTGATCATCTGGTTGTGGATCGGTGGCGCAGTGATGGCCTTCGGAACGCTCCTCGCCGTGTTCCCCGGAAAGCGTCGTAACCCGATCGATGCGGTTTCGTCGCCGCTCGCTGGCACAGCACCACCAAGGCCGGAACCCGAATCCGATCGGACCGTGGCGAACGCATGACGGAATCGCGTGCGACCGGAACGATGCGCGGCGGCAGCAATCTCGCGCGTAACGCGGCGATCATCGTTGGTATCGTTCTTGTCGGGTTCATTGCGTTGCTCGCCACCCGGGGAGCAAACACGCCGATCTCAAGTCGTATCGTTGGGCAGGCAGCACCGAACTTCTCGGGCGAAACGCTCGACGGAACTCGCTTCGATCTCGCCATGCATCGCGGTGAGTGGGTCATCGTGAATTTCTTTGCGACCTGGTGTACCGAGTGTCGGCTCGAGGATCCTCAGATCTCACAGTTCGTCACTAGCCATGAAGGTGATCCGGTGGAGGTCGTGAGTGTGGCCTTCTCCGATGATGCCGACTCAATCCGCACCTACTTCACAGGGCGCCCGGGTGCCTCATGGCCGGTCATACCCTCCGACACCGGCCGTATAGCGCTTGATTACGGCATAACCAAAGTGCCGGAGTCCTATGTCGTGGCGCCAAGCGGCTTGGTTGTCGCCGGCTTCTTCGGTGGCGTGACCGCGGCCGGCCTCGACGAGGTCATCAACGAAAACGGCGGCATGGCGATGGCGGGTTCGGGTTCATGACCGCCGCAAGCGTGAAACCTTCGGCGTTCTCCTCAGGTTCACCCCTGCGGAGGATCGGCCCATGGCTTTTACTCGGCGTTGTCATCGTGGCCACGCTCTCGCTCGCCGTGTTCGGTACTCGCGATGCCCCGACAATTCAGGATCGGGTGAGTTCCATCTCGCGCACGGTGAAGTGTCCGGTTTGCTCCGGCGAATCTGTAGCCGAGTCGAACGCTCCGGCCTCGCAGGAGATCCGGCGTGACATTGCCGTGCGTGTGCAAGAGGGGCAGACCGACGACGAGATCCGTTCCTATTACGTCGGCCGTTACGGTGAAGCGATTCTGTTGACGCCGTCGGCGTCAGGCATCAATGCACTGGTTTGGATTCTGCCGGTGGTGGCGCTGGCGGTGGCCCTTGCGGGTCTCGTCATTGTGTTTCGCCGATGGAGCAACGAACTTGCGGAGACGGCATCACCCGAAGATCGTCGGTTGGTGGAAGCAGCGCTGCGCGGTGACGAAACAGGGTCATCTGAACTCGCTGACCCAGACGACGGGCATGGTGAAGGGGATTCCCGATGAGCAATCTGCCATCAGGAGAAAGCGGAACCGCGGCCCGCAAGGCCGCACGGGCACAATCATCCTCGGTTCCGTCCCGGGGAAAGGCGAAAGCCAAGGGCAACCCGTCACCGCGCGCCAAGGAGCCATCGGCCCCTGTGCGCAAGAAGCTTGATCCCGATGCTCTTGTAGCTCTCGAGGAGGAGCGGGATTTCTTGCTCAGGTCGCTCGAGGATCTCGAGCGTGAGTATGCCGCCGGCGATGTCGACCAAAGCGACTACGTGGCGCTGAACGACGATTACACCGCTCGAGCGGCCGACGTGATTCGGGCTATCGATTCGCGCAACGAGCTGGCAGTGAGCACGCGTCCGGTGCGCTCGTGGAAGCAAAGCGCTCTGACGCTCGGTCTTGTCGCACTGCTCGGTGTGGGGGCTGGTTGGGTCGTATTCCGCGACTCGGGAACACGCGCTCCGGGACAGGGTCTCTCGGGTGACGTGCGGCAGGACAGCGCCAACCTGATCCTGCGGGCGCAGGGCTACACCGGGCAGGCGAGCGCCGCGCTTCAAGCTGGAGACACCGACAAAGCACTTGAACAGTACGAACTTGCCATCGAGTCCTACGACAAGGCACTCGAACTGTCACCAGCAAACGTCGAAGCACTCACCTACCGCGGTTGGGTCCTTCACACACTTGCAACCAACAGCGAAGCATCGATCGCTACCCAACTCGATGCGCAGGCTCGCATCTTCATTGATCAGGCCATTTCCGTAGACCCGACGTATGCCGATGCCCGCGTGTTCCGGGCGATCCTCGAGCGCAACGCCGGTAAGTTCGCTGCCGCGCAGATTGATCTCGATGCGGTCGACATGAAGGCGATCCCGCCGTTCATGAAGAACATGATCGACAGCGTGCGCAACGACGTCGCTGCTGGACTCGCCAGTTCCCGATAGCCGATCGTCAAGCGCGGGCGGGCAGAGGTTCAGGCAGTCGGAGGAACGTAACGGCCATGGAATGGTCGTCCGTTACGCGTCTCAATGATCCAGATCGAACCCTTCTGATCGATCAAGGGTCCGTCGGTGTCCATGCCATCTGCGACAAGCCGTCGCAGCAACGGCGGGATGAGATCGCCATGGCTGCACGCCAGACCGTCCACCTCGTCGAGGGCGAGCAACAACGCGTACGCCTCGTCCGGTGATGCACCCTCGGTGAATGAGTCGTGCGGCGTGATCGATACCCCAATGGATTCGGAGAGCGGTTCGACGGTTTGGACGCAACGCACGAATGGACTCGACAGGATGACACCAACCGGGGCGTTCTCAATAACGGCGAGCAGATCAATCGCCTGTTGCTGTCCCCGCGGGGATAGCGGGCGGACTTCGTCGTCGCCCTTCCATTCAGAGCGCTTTCCGGCGTGGGCATGCCGGGCGAGAAAGATCGTCACCCCGAAACCGTAGCGAACACACGTTGCCTCTCGGTTGCGGCCGGGCGAATAGCCCCGGATTGGGGAAATGGGCGGTGATTTAACCGGCGAGGGCGCGTAGCGAATCGATGATCGACGGAAGGTTGTCGACAACTACGTCGATGTCGGCATCGACGGTGTTCCATCCGACCGAAAGACGCAATGATCTATGAGCGTCGACGCCCATCGCCTCGAGCACCGGCGATGGTTCGAGACCTTCCGAAGCACAGGCGCTACCTGAATGGGCGGCCACGCCGCGCTGGTCGAGTCCGAGGAGGACTCCTTGGGGTTCGACCCCCTCGATCGCGAAGCAAACGATCTGCGGCAGTCTGCCGGCTGGGTCTGGATCGCCAAGATGGGCAACCCCTGGGATCGTCGTGACCGCGGCTATGAGGCGCTCGGTTTGGAGCCGGGCCTGCTGTTGCTCGTCGGCGATCCGGGTATCGGTGAGTGTGGCGGCCGCGGCGCCAAGGCCGATGCAGGCGAGGATGTTTTCGAGCCCGGCGCGCCGAGCCCGTTCCTGATCACCACCGGAGAGGAGCGACTCGAGACGCAGACCGCGCCGGACGTAGAGGACGCCGGCCCCGACGGGACCGCCGAAACGGTGGCCGCTGAACGACACGAGGTCGGCGCCGAGTGCGGTGAGATCGACAGGGACATGGCCGACGGCTTGTGACGCGTCGACATGAACAAGGACACCGAGCTGGTGGCATCCCTCGACGATCTCGGAGACCGGCTGAAGGGTGCCGACCTCGTGATTTCCCCATTGGACATGTACGAGAGAGGTGTCGGAGGTGACGGCGTTGAGGATCGCATCAGGACTGATCCGGCCACAGGAATCGACGCCGATGGTCGTGACGGTTCCACCCGATGCGGCACCGAACGATTCCGCGGAGAGACGAACCGCAGAATGTTCGACGGCGGACATCACGATGTGTGGAGAACCGCCGGGACTAACAGACCGTTCGACAGCCCCCCATGTGGCGGCCGTAATCGACTCGGTGGTGCCACTCGTGAAGACGATCTCTCGGGAGCGAGCTCCGACGAACGCTGCTAGTTGTTCGCGAGCGTTCTCAAGTTCGACGCGTGAGCGCATCCCCTCGGAATGGATGCGTCCGGGATCACCGAATCCAGTTCGACCCGATTCCTCGAGCCAGGTGACCATTGCCGACACGACCTCTGGGCGGGGTGGCGAGGTCGACGCGTGATCGAGATAGTGACGGGCCACGGCTCAGGCTTCGAGCGAAATGACGCAGACGGAATCGCCCATGGGTATCGACGACTCTGTCGACAGCGTCGCCTCGTGTCCGTACAGCTCGGCGATCATGCCCTTCATCATGCCGCGGTCGACGGCACAGATAACGGGGTTCGCCATCACGACATCGCCGAACGGGCAGTTTTCGCTGACGATCCGCAACTCGTTGTTCCGCTTCTCGGCGTGAGCCGCAAAACCGTGAGCAGTGAGTGCATCGGCCACCGTGTGCAGGGCGGAACGAAACGAACGCTGATGTTCGGATTCGTCGTTCATGGTCTGTGCCATGAGTCGCCCGTATTCGATGCCGACTTCTTCGGCCATTGCCTCGGCCTGGTCGCGCGGGATCATGTCGAGCGCTCGGCCCAGAAGCATCACGAGAACGTCGTCATGGCGAACCGGAAGTTCGAGATCGTCGCCTTTCGTGGTCGCGGTGTAGCGCTTTGAGGGGCGACCGGCACCGGTGCCGCCACGAGCGACGGCGACATCGAGATAGCCACCGGCGACGAGTTTGTCGAGATGATGGCGGGCGACGTTGGCGTGGAGATCGAACTTCTTGGCCACTTCGGACGCTGTGACGCCGTCCTCGGTGCTGCGGGCGAGGAGGTAGATCTCACGGCGAGTGGGATCGCCGAATGCAGATGTGATGGCCGTCACAACTGACGAGAACTCGGTTGGGGTGAGGGTCGCCTTGTCCACGCAGGTATTCTACCTACCGTCGTAGGAGAAATTCCTCTCCCTTCCTGGACCTTCCCGAAAGAGTTGCCCCCATGGCCGTAACCGAAGCCGATGTCATCGAGGTACTCCGTCCCGTCGAGGACCCAGAACTGCACCGGAGCATCGTCGACCTCGGCATGGTTCGCGGCGTGGCGATCGACGGCAACGTGGTCGCCGTGCGCATCGCACTCACCATCGCCGGTTGCCCACTGCGCAACGAAATCCAGACCCGAGTGACAAATGCAATCGTCGCTCTCGACGGACTCGATCGGGTCGATCTCGATTTCACGGTCATGACCGATGACGAACGGGCCGAACTGCGGCAGAAACTCCACGGCGACCCCGGCTCGACGGCCGGAACCAATCAGGGCCACGGCCACGCCGAGGGTCGAGTTATTCCTTTCGCCGATCCGTCCAGCAAGACGCGCGTGCTGCTCATTGGTTCTGGAAAAGGCGGCGTGGGCAAGTCGTCGCTGACAGCCAACATTGCCATTGCGCTCGCCCAGCGCGGCCACAAGGTCGCCGTCGTTGACGCTGATGTTTGGGGATTTTCAATCCCGCGCATGCTCGGGGTCGAGCACACCCCGGTGCAGATCGATCAGATGATCGTTCCTCCCGAGGTTCACGGCGTGCGGTGTATCTCAATGGGATTCTTCGTCGAAGAGGACCAGCCCGTTATCTGGCGAGGCCCGATGCTTCACAAGGCCCTCGAACAGTTCCTTACGGATGTGTTCTGGGACGAACCCGATTTCCTTCTTGTCGATCTTCCGCCTGGCACCGGCGACATCGCCCTTTCGCTGGCGCAATTCCTGCCGCGCGCAGAGCTCTATGTCGTCACGACACCCCAACCTGCCGCCCAGAAGGTCGCGCAGCGGGTCGCGTTCATGGGTCGGAAGGTGAACCTTGAGGTCAAGGGAGTCATCGAGAACATGTCCTGGTTCACCGGTGATGACGGAAAGCGCTACGACCTTTTCGGTGAGGGCGGCGGCGCCGAACTAGCCGAACAACTCGAAGTCCCGCTCCTCGGGCAAGTTCCGCTCGTGCAGGCCATGCGTGAAGGGTCCGATTCTGGGCGACCGATCGTCGCCATTGACCCGGAGTGTGAAGCATCTCTGGCGATTCGCAAGATCGCCGAAGTCATTGACCTGGAGCTCGCTCCGACCCGGATCTACAGCGCCGGACTGAAGCTTCTCTGAGCAAGTCGGTCCGGGTCCGTTTCGGGCCTGCGACACATCATCTGGAGCTGGGGGCATTCGATTGCTCCCCGCCCACGTAGCATGAGCATTCGGCCGACCCGGCCATAATTCTTCAAGGAGATTGACGTGGACGTCCGCATCGGCGTTATTCAGACCACCAAGGAAATCGACATCGAGTTGGCAGCCGGCACCGACCGCGCCGAGATCCGCGCCGCGATCGATGCGGCACTTGCCGACGATGACAATGTCCTCTGGCTGACCGATCGCAGTGGGCGCGACATCGCCGTGCCGGCCTCAAAGATCGCGTACATCGAACTCGGAAGTCCGGACAACGAACGGCGCATCGGCTTCGGCGCAAGCTGAGTCGTCGTTCCCCCGCATGGACACGCCGGAGCTCGGTCTGCTCGAGCATCGGTTGCTCTTTGTCACCGGGAAAGGTGGCGTCGGTAAGACAAGTGTCTCGGCGGCGCTGGCCATGCTCGCGGCGAGCCGGGGCAAGAGGGTTCTTGTCGTTCAGGTTGATTCTGAGGGCGGACTGCCAGCAGTGCTGGAGTCTGGTCCCATTGCGTACGACCCCATTGAGGTTTCTCCCAACCTCTGGGCTATGTCGGTGGATACCGAAGAGGCACTGCGCGAATACATAAAGCGCCAGCTACGTCTCCCGATCATCACGCGTCTCGGGCCGCTTGCCCGCAGCTTTGACTTTGTTGCGAACGCCGCTCCCGGGGTGAAGGAACTGCTCGTCATCGGGAAAATCATGTGGGAGATCCGGGAGAAGAGTTACGACCTCGTCGTCGTCGATTCGTCGGCGTCAGGCCATGTGGTGAGTCAGTTGTCAGCACCGAATGCAGTGAACGAACTTGTGCAAGTCGGCCGCATCCAAGATCAGACGCAATGGATGATTGATCTCCTTGCTGACCCGGGGGTCACCGGAGCGATCATCGTGACGACTCCGGAAGAGATGCCCGTCACCGAGGCCATCGAACTTCTTGATCGCCTCGAATCGGAAACCGACGTCGCTGTTGCCGCGATTGTGGTCAACAAAGTGCTTCCGGAACTCTTTGGCCGAGGCGAACAGGAAGTCTTCGACGCGCTGAACTCCGTTGATGGGCGACGCGCCTTTGCTCAGGTTGTGGGCGATGATGCGGCGGCATTGCTTGATGGCGCGGATCTGGCCAGCCGGCTCCGTCGGAGTCGGGGTACGCATCTTGAGCGGCTTCGATCCGAGATTCCCGCGGACCTTCCGATGATCTTTCTTCCTCAACTCTTCTCCGCGTCGCACGGCATCAGGTCATCGCGCGAGTTGGCCGAAGCCTTTGATGACGAGATCGGAGAAAGCTGATGGCTGGCCTGGAGCAATTGTGCGCGTCGCGAGAGATCATCATCACCTGCGGATCGGGCGGAGTCGGCAAGACCACGACTGCCGCATCACTTGGCGCCTATGCCGCAGCTCGACTCGGCGGCAAAGTGCTGGTGCTCACTGTTGATCCGGCGAAGAGACTCGCAACGGCACTGGGTCTTGAGCAGTTCGGAAACGTCGAGACTCGCGTGCCCGAAGATTTGCTTGTCGAAGCCGGGCTTGAGCCGGCGGGTGAGCTGTGGGTTGCGATGCTTGACACAAAACAATCTTGGGACGATCTCGTTCGCTCGAATGCTCCTGATCCGGTGACGAGAGATTCGATTCTCGCCAATCCCCTTTATCGCAACATCACCGGGCGCTTTGTTCAGAGTCACGATTACATCGCGATGGAGCGTCTGTACGAGATTCACGCAAGCGGCCGCTATGACTTGATCATCGTCGACACGCCGCCAAGTCGGAACGCGATCGATTTTCTTGATGCGCCCGATCGCATGGCAGATTTCGTCTCGAGCAGCCTGTTGCGTTGGCTAATCACGCCATCGCGTTCTCGACTGGTGACGGCAGCATCAAGGCCGTTCACGACGATCGCCGATCGAATCTTGGGTGCCCAGTTCCTTTCGGACATCACCGAGTTCTTTGTGCTTTTCCAGACGATGTACGAAGGGTTCGCCGAGCGAGCTGAATCGGTGAGCCGCACACTCTCGGACCGACGCACCAGTTTTGTCGTCGTGACAACACTTGAAGAGGCGCCGGTCCGTGACGCGGAGTTCTTTCTCGCAGCACTTACCGAACGCAATCTCCATTGCGGTGCGGTGATTCTTAACAAAGCGCTGCCCGATGCATGCACGGACCCAGTGGCAACGGCGATTGCCGGCCGATTGTCGACCGAAAGTGCGGCACTCGCCGATGAACTCGTGGCCGCTGTCGGCGGCTCGATTCCGGGTCTGGCCGATTCCGCCCAGACCGAACGCGTTCTACGCGAGCTCGGGCGGAGCTTTGGCGACTACCGCGTTGTTGCTATCCGGGAACGCGAGCAGGCGGAATCGTTGGCGAAATTGGCCGACGTGCTTGTCACCTCACCCCATCTCGACCGCGATATCGGCGATCTCGCTGGACTGGTAGCGCTCGGCCGGTCACTCTGGTAGCAAACTGACTGCTTACGTCAGTTGCCGCTCCATTCGTTGCCGGCCCATTCGAAGGAAGATCAATGTCCAGCCTGGCCGAATTGGCACGACAGCACACTCGGCTGACGCTTCCGGAACTGGATCATGTTCAGCGACTGGTCGCGTCATGGGGGCTTCTCGCTGATCTGTGTTTCTCTGATCTTCTGTTCTTCACCGGGGTGGACTTCGACGACGACGGCAATTCACTGAGTGTGGGCAATCCCGAACGCCCACTTGTTGTCCTGGGTCAGATCCGTCCAACCACGAGCCAGACGCTTTTCCGAAGTGACTGGGTCGGCCGCGTGATCCCTGCCGCGGATCGGCCAATCGTTGCTCGTTGTCTGGACGCCGGTGAGATCGGCGAAGGCGATGTTCCCGGCGACGGGGAGCACGATCGCGTTCGCGAACTCTGCATCCCGGTGCGCTCAGGCGGGAGGGTAATCGGAGTGCTCACGAAAGAATCGACACCGACAGTTGGTCGGCAGCCGGGTGAGCTTGAACAGACCTATGTCGAGGTTTTCAATCGCCTCGCGCGGATGATCGCGTCTGGCGGCTTCCCGTTCTCAGGGGAAGAGGATCCTGTGGAGCAATCTCCGCGGGTGGGCGACGGCGCACTTGTTCTCGATGCCGACATGCGAGTGGCCTACGCGTCACCGAATGCGGTGTCGGCACTTCACCGCATCGGTGTGCATGCGAATTCGGAAGGGATGCGTCTGGGTGAGCTGGGCCTGCCCGAAACCGCCATTCGGATTGCCTTTACGCAGGCTCGTCCGGCTACGGAAGAAATTGAAATCGGCCACGAGGTCACGGTGATGATGCGGTTCATTCCGCTTCTTGAAGGTGAACGCGTGACCGGCGCACTTGTGCTTCTGCGTGACATCTCGGAACTGCGGCGCCGCGATCGATTGTTGCTTTCGAAAGACGCCACGATCCGCGAGATCCACCACCGGGTCAAGAACAATCTCCAGACCATTTCATCGCTTCTCCGATTGCAGGGGCGACGGCTCTCCTCGCCCGAGGCGAAGGTCGCGATCGAGGAATCGGTGCGGCGAATCCGGTCGATTGCGCTTGTGCATGAGACGCTCTCGCACGCGGTCGGTGACGATGTGCCGTTCATTGAGATTCTTCGCCCGTTAGTACGAATGGTTGAGGAGGGTCTGATCTCGCCCGATCACCCGATTCACTTCACGGTGACGGGGGATCCCGGAATCCTCCCTGCGCCGGTGGCGACAGGAGTGGCAGTGGTCATGACGGAGTTGCTCCAGAACGTCGTCGATCATGCGTGGCCGAACGGTCACCTTGACGAGGCGTCGGTGCGCGTCCTGTTGTCGAACGACGGCGATCGGCTCGAGGTCGAAGTGATCGACGACGGTGTCGGTCCACCAGACGGCTTCACGATCGACGACAGCACCGGTCTTGGGCTCTCCATCGTTCGAACCCTCATCACAACCGAACTACGGGGCACCATTGCCTTTTCCTCGGCAGGCGGACCGTCGGATCGGCCAGGAACGTCAGTCCGGATGTCTGTTCCGGTTCACTGAGGTGCATGTGCGCTGACGGGCGAGCCCGGACGCGAATCGGCCCCCGGAAGGGGGCCGCAGTCGACAGATGGATTCGGAATTTACGAAGCGCGGCGGCGTGCTGCCAGCCACTGGCGGCGCAGTTTGCGGCGCTCTTCTTCAGAAGTTCCGCCCCAGATGCCTGAGTCCTGGTTGCTGGTGAGAGCGAAATCGAGGCAGGGCTGGCGAACTTCGCACTGATCACAGACGGCTTTGGCATTGTCGATTTGCTCAATAGCCGGGCCGGTGGTGCCGACGGGAAAGAAAAGATCGGGATCGGTGTCACGGCAGGCGGACTGATCGCGCCAGTCGTTGTCGGCATCGGCAAGGGTCATCGAAACGGACGTGGTGATTGCCACGGGTCCTCCAAAAGATTCAGGCTTGCGACATGGGATTACTCCCGTGCGCAAGAGGTTGTGCTCATGCCACCGCGCCTGGTTACAGACTTCGTGTGGCTGGGGCGTTGGACGATAAAGGAGCGAACTACCCTGTGCAAGGGATTCTTTTGCCCCGCTCTGGTTCTGCTACGGTTTTCCCCCGGGCATTGGCTTCTTCGACCTTGGTTGTGACAAATGACACGCGATGTCCCAGCATGAAATCATCCGGAAACCCTCGGCCCGGCCCCGCGCGAACACCCCGAGTGATCGCCCATCGGGGGGCATCGGCTGCGCATCCTCCGGGCAACACCATTGCTGCATTCGCTGCCGCCGGCGAACTGGGAGCCTCATGGGTGGAACTCGACGTCCATATCTGCGCTGATGGTGGACTTGTCGTTCATCACGATCCAGTTCTGGCCGATGGTCGGGAGATCGGCGAACTTTTAACCGCTGACGTTCCCTCGCGGATCCCGTTGCTTGAGCCGGCGCTGCTGGCCTGCGGCGGATTGGGAGTGAACGTCGAGATCAAGTCCGACGGGCCGCCTGAGCTGAGGGACCGTCTGATCGATTCGGTCATCAGTCTTCTGAAGCGTTCAGGCGATCCTGATCGATTTCTCGTGACGTCTTTCTCCATGGAGATCATCGACGAGGTCAGGATCCGAGCTTCCGACATCCCGACGGGTTTTCTTGCCGTCCAGTTCGGGCCAGAGCATCAGGATTTGTCGCGGATCTCGTCCGCAGGTCACGTGGCGATCAATCCCTGGTTCAGCGGAATCGATGCCGAACTGGTTGAGGCTGCTCACGCATCCGGGATGGCCGTGAACGTATGGACAGTCGATGACCCAGACGAGATGCGATCACTCGTCGAGCTTGGGGTCGACGGGATCATCACCAACGTCCCGGATCTGTGTTGCGCCGTGCTCAGTGAATTTGGGTGACGGGAAACACCAGAGCGAGCGCATCCTCGGCGTAACGGATTTCAAGGACATCAACGTCGCCGAGGTAATCGCCGTCCACCTGATACGGGACAGGTCCGTAACCTTCGATGGTCACCGACGACACGTCGACATGACGCATGACGTTGGCGCTTGTGCGCAGATGTTTGCCGGAGCCGAGTGCCGAGGCGATAACGCGTAGAAGTGGGATCGTGTCGAGTGACCGGATGGTGACAACACTCAGGGCTCGATCAAGAGTGGCCTCGGGCGCGATGGTGAATGGACGTGTACCGACGTAGGAATAGGGATCGGTATTCAGGCAAACCGCGAACTGACCGACATCGATACTGGACGAGTCTCCGACCCGGACTGCGAGACGCGGTCGCTTCCGGTCGTAGCGGCGCAGCCATGTGTCGAATGCAGCCAATGCGAACAACGCATGGTTCGCCCATCGCTTGATCGATCCCCGTCGTTCGACTTCGGCGACCACGGCAGCATCGAAACCGATACCGACATGAAAGAGAAAATGCCGGTCGTTCACGACACCCAAACCGACTCGTCGAATCGTGTTGAAGGCCAAGGAATCGAGAAGGACACCGGTGGCTTCGATCGGGTCGTCTGGAAGTCCCAGCGTCCGGGCGAAGACGTTGGTGGATCCCCCGGGGAGGGGGGCGAGTGCGGTGTTGGATCCGGCGAGTCCATTTGCGGCTTCATTGAGGGTGCCATCGCCGCCCAGAACAACCACAACGTCGAGACCGTCGGCCGCAGCCTGGCGGGCGAGCTCGGTGGCATGGCCCCTATGGGTCGTCTCGAGGACCGTGACCTGATGGTCCGCTCCTAGGGCCTTGGCGATAACCACCCGTCCACGGGCGGTCACCGACGAAGCGGAATGATTGACGATCAGAAGGATTCGCACAGGATTTCCGACGGTAGCGGAGGTTTGGGGTCGATTTCGAGAAGCAATCCGCCAGATGATTTGGCGACGGGGCTCTTTCCGCGACACGATCTCCCTATGAACGTTGTCGTCTGTGTCAAGCAGATCCCCGACCCGGCTGATCCGGGCGCGTTGGATCCCACATCCAAGACCCTCAAGCGGGACGGAAAACTCATCCTTGATGAGTCCGATTCTTATGGTGTCGAGATGGCACTCCAGCTTGTGACAGCCGCTGGTGGCGGCGAGGTCACCCTCGTGTCTATGGCCCCGAACGCGGAGGTATCCGGTATCCGGACCGCACTCGCCATGGGTGCCGCCAAGGCGATCCTCGTCAGCGACGAAGCCCTTGCTGGCAGCGACGCACTGACGACCGCCAAGGTTCTTGCCAAAGCGATCGAGCGTGTTGAAGGTGCGGATCTCATCCTCACCGCAACCGAGTCGAGCGATGGCTACACCGGAACTGTGACCGAGCAACTTGCTGGTCTCCTTGATCTTCCGTCGGTGACATTCGCCAAGCAGATTGAAATCGTCGGCACGACACTCAAGGTGCAACGTCAGACCGAATCCGGTTACGACGATGTCGAGTGCCCGCTTCCCGCCGTTGTGTCCGTGACCGCTGGCGTGGTGGAACCCCGCTACCCGTCGTTCAAGGGCATCATGGCCGCCAAGTCCAAGCCGGTCGACACGCTCGGCGTCGCCGACATCGGTCTTGACGCGTCGCAGGTCGGTTGGGCCGGTGCTGGTCAGCAGATCGTCGCCATCGAGCAGGCTCCTGCTCGAGAGGCCGGCGAAGTTTTCGAAGACGATGGAACCGCATTCGAGAAGATCGTCGCTTACCTCGACAATCTCAAGGTCCTCTAGGAGATATGACAATGACTCTTGCGAAAATCTGGGTCCTCGCCGAAGCAAACGACGGCAAAGTCACCACACCGACACTTGAACTTCTCACCAAGGCCCGCGAACTTGCCGGCACGGTCGAAGCGATCTACGCCGGCGGCGACGCCGATGCAATCGCCGCGACGCTCGGTGAGTACGGCGCGTCGAAGGTGTACACCACCGGTGATCTCGCCGGCGCCCTTCCGGGTGTTCCCGTAGCCGCTGCCGTTGCTGCGCTTGTTGAATCCGGTAATGCGCCTGATGCGATCCTTGCGCCCACGAGCTACACCGGTCGCGACATCATCGGGCGGCTTTCCGCCAAGCTCGATCGCACGGTCCTCACGAACAGCACCGACCTCGAAGTGACTGACGGCAAGCTCGTCACAACCGTGCCGGTCTTCGGTGGCACGACCGACGTCAAGACAATGTTCTCAGCCGCCGGTCCGCACCTCGCTCTGGTTCGCCCAAAGTCGTTTGCGGCTGAATCGGCCGGTGGAGCAGCTGCTGCCGTCGAGACGATTGCTGTTCCTGACGGTGGCAAGAGCGCCGGCGCCAAGGTCGTGAACCGTCACGTCGAAGAGCGTGAAGGTCCGTCGCTCGATGAAGCCGCAATTGTGGTTTCGGGTGGACGCGGTCTCGGCGAGGCCGAGAAGTACGTCATGGTCGAAGACCTCGCCAAGTTGCTCAGCGGTGCTCCGGGTGCATCCCGAGCCATCGTCGACGCCGGTTGGGTTCCCTACAGCTACCAGGTTGGACAGACGGGCAAGGTCGTCAAGCCGACTGTCTATATCGCTGCCGGCATCTCCGGAGCCACGCAGCACATGGTGGGCATGAAGGGTTCCAAGAACATCATCGCTATCAACAAAGACGCTGAAGCACCGATCTTCGCGGTCAGCGACCTCGGCATCGTCGGCGACATCAACAAGGTGCTGCCGCAACTCATCGAGGCTCTCAAGACTCGCTGAGTTTCCGCAACCTGATTGTCACGAAGCCCCGGCAAACTGCTGGGGCTTCGTCGCGTTTGGGTGCGCTGCGCCGATGGCGCCTGTCAGACTGGCGTTCCCCATCTGGAGTTGATGAATGCGCTACTCGGTTCTAGCCATGCTCGATTCATTGTTTGGCCTTCCGGGCCATCCTCTGATCGTTCACGGGGCAGTCGTATTGGTTCCATTGGCTGCTCTCGGCACCATTGTCATGGCGCTCTGGCCGGCGGCCCGTAACCGAATGGGATGGATCGTCGCCGGTGTCGGTGTTGTCGGTTTCTTCTTCACCTATTTCGCAAAGGAAAGCGGAGAAGCCCTGCTAGAGACTGTCAAGGTGACCGACGCGGTCGACGCTCACGTGCAGATGGGGACGCAGGGCGTCATTGGTGCGTTCCTTGTGGGCGGTAGCGCCTGCGCGGTGATGTTGCTCGACCTGTTCCTCAAGCAATGGGCCAAGCGCGGACTTCCCGAACTGTCGATCAGTCGTCTGCTGCAGACGTCCTTTGGTGTCATTGCGATTGTTCTCTGCGTCACCGGGAGCATCATGGTGATCAACGTCGGTCACAGTGGGGCGAAGGCGACATGGGAAAATTGGGCTGACTCTCCGGCGGGCACGTCAACCTACGAGCGGGACTGATCGGCGATCTGGTTCAGACCAGCGGCCACGGATAGCGCTGGCCCGATTCGTCGATCGGCAACTCACCGGCGCGCAATAACGCTCGGGAGCGACTCAGCAATGCATCTCGCTCGAAGGGACCAAGAAGCCGGGCGAGGCGTTCGGGGAGTCCTTCGGTGACAAGTCGATCGAGATCGGCGACGATCGCCTCACTGATTTCCTCGCCCCCGAAATCCCAAATAACGGTGCGCAGTTTGAATTCCGCATGGAATGACAACCCATTATCGATTCCCCAGATGTGGCCATCGCAATCGATCAGGCAGTGGCCGCCTTTTCGATCGGTGTTGTTGGAGATGAAATCGAAGACAGCCATTCGGCGCAACTGATCGTGCGTTGCGTCGTCCTCGAGCATCGTGAAGTAATGCTGCTCGAAGTCAGCATCGATAAATCGTTGAAGCGATCCGACTCCGTGAGGCACGTCGTCACGTTCGATAGTGAGCGGGACCACGGACCATCCGAGTGCGGCGCTCAGTTCATAGGCCGCAACTTCACGTCGATAGAGGCCGTCCGGAAAATCCCAGAGTGGTCGCTCGCCGGCATGGGGTTTATAGATTCCGCGGGCGGTTTGGTCATCGAGCACGGCTTCGACGAGAAAGGTGGCGTTCGAACTCCAAGGCATGCGGCCGAGGATTTCGATATCGCCATCGGTCAGGATGCTGACGACGTCGTCGTCGCTTTCAGCTCCGGTCAGTTCAGACGCGGACACGCGTGCCCTTCCGGGTTGATCGGCTTGCCGCACAACCGACAGTTCGGGCGACCGGAGCGCACGAGATCGTTGCCGACGGCAATGAACGCTGCGACCTGACCGCGCGTCATGCGGAAACGCGCGGTCGACGGATCGAAACCGGCGGCAACGAGAGCGGCCGGATCGTCGAAATCGATCTCGAGATCCGCGTTCTCGTCTATCTCGATCATCTCTTCGGCAACGACGACGATGCAGTCATCGGGTTCCTCATACGCAACAGCCAATCGGCCGATAACCCAAAGCAACCCGAGAGGTTCCTGCGCGCCGGTGGGAGCAACGAACTGCGCCGATGGGATCTGCGGAAGATCGGCGAGAATCCCTTCGAGATAATCGCAAAGGGCAGCGACCTGTTGTTTCTCGACCTTGAACGAACAGGTGCGGTTTCCTTCGGTCGCCTGGATGAAGAACGTGCGGTTGCCCGGTTGCCCCATAGCGCCAGGGACAACGAGGTTCGGCTGGTTGAAATCGTGAGAGTTGTTCATGACAATCCGAGGCTTGCCAAGTTGTCGCCGGTGGAGTTGGTCGCGAGGACGGCCGGTCCACCGCTTGAGTAATGAATCGCAGAGATCGAGCACGGCGAGATGACGATGCGTTGGAATAGGTCGAGGTGCGTGCCAAGAGCTTGGGCAACAGCGGCCTTGATGGGGTCAGCGTGCGACACGGCGACGATCGTCTCGCCGGGATGCCGTGCGACAAGTTTGTCGAGGGCACCGACCATTCGGGTCTGCATCTCGGCGAACGATTCACCATTGGGAAAGCGGAATCCGCTGGGATAGCGCTGGACGGTGTTCCACTCGGGGAGCTTGCGGAGGTCATTGAGTTTGGCCCCGGTCCAGTCGCCGAATTCGCATTCGAGTAGACCACGATCGATCTGGACCTTGAGCCCGAGTGCCGCGGCAATTGGCTTGGCGGTTTCACGGGTGCGCTCAAGAGGCGAGGCATAGATTGCCGAGACCTTCGTGAGTTGTCCGATGCGGGCCGCGGCTGCATCGGCCTGAGCCCGGCCTGAATCGGCGAGATGGAGCCCGCGGGCCCGACCGGGCAGGGTTGCCCCGGTTGTGGGGGTCTGGCCGTGACGGACGAGCAGGACGAGTGTGGGCGCTGGGGGAGTGGGCTTGCGTGCCATGGCCGCTCACCCTACCGACAGTGGTCGGCCGTGACTGATGTCGGGGCGAGGAAAGGCAACGGCTACGGTGTCCGTCTGTTCCCTGCTGGTTCCAGCCGGGCCCCTGTGAGTTCTCAAGGATGGTTGATGTGAGTACGAAGCGACGCATAGGCGCTGGTGTGGTCGGTCTTGCCCTCGTGGCGACTCTGGGTCTCACTGGCTGCAATCAGGACAACACCCCGAAGGCCTACAACACGCTCACACAGCAGAACTTCCTCGAGCTGTGCACGAACCTGTACTTCAACAGCTCCGACGACACCCTGGCCGTCACATCGAACACGATCAAGGCTGACGTGAAGGCTCCGACGCAGGCCCAGTGCCAGTGCCAATACGACGTCTTCGTGAACCAGGTTCCGATCAATGACAACGACATATCGAAGCCCGGCTACAACGGTCCGAACTTCACCGATCTCAATGCGGAACTCAAAACTGATCCGGCAAAAGCCTGGGCCACGGTGCCTGCCTCGGTGATCGATGCGGTGACCGCGTGTTTGAAGGGTGATGCCTCAACCTCGACGACGGCACCAGTCACGACCACTACCGGAGCCTGAGCTCCGGCGTCGGTGTTACTTAGCGGCCGGCTTCTTCTTCTCGGGTAAACCGAGACGCACGCCGGATTCGGCCCACTGTGGCCAACGGGCCCGACTCTTCTCGGCGAGCTTGCGCATGAGCGCAATGGCGCCGGGATCCTCGTCGCCAGGACGGGCGATGATCGAGCCATCGGCGATCATGCGGTTCATGATTTCGCGACCGAGTTCGGTGCGAACGATCGTGAGCGTCCAGTCGTTGTCCTTGCCGATTCCGCCGGTGGAGATGTCGGCGTGTTCGGCGGCGAAGTCGGGGCAATGCGTGCAGCCCTCGCGAGTCCAGGCGTGACATTCCTTGAGATTGATCTCGTGATAACCGCCGTCACGCGTCCAGAGTTGGAAAACGCCCTTGATGTTCATCTTGGTGATTTCAGCTTTGGGGATGCGGTACTTGGCTTCGAAGAGTTCTTCGAAGATCGCGTCATCGAATGTCTTTGAACACAACAGCCCGATGTTGAAGACGATCGGCTTGCTGATCTTCCCGATCTTGCGATTCCACATGACTGGAGCAATCGAGGACTGACAACTCATGCCCACGAGGGCAAGACGCGAGAGGCCGCGTTCGCGCGCTTCATCAATCGCCAGAGTGTTGGCCGAGTACGTGTAACGACTTCCCGCGCCGGCGAGGACTTCCTCGCGGTTTGTCGCCACTCCGGGGATGGCCTTCCATGTGGCGGCATCGCCACCTTCGAGATACGAGGTGAGCGCGCCGTCGATGTAATCGTTGTCGAGCGCCCAGATGAGCAACGCGGAGACGAGTCCACCGTCCTGGCCCATGCGGTGGACCATGTCTTCGCTGGCCCGTGTGAGGAGGATGTCGCTGTAGATGCCTGCGACTTCGTTGTCGGTGCGCTCGCGGTCAAAGAGGTGTGCGTTTGCTTCTGGTTCCCAGTTGCGGAATCGAGGACAGGCGCGGGTGCAACTCGTGCAGCCCTTCTCGCCGTGGCCGCAGTTTGTCGGGCCTAATTCGTCTTCAATATGGAACGGCTTGTAGCCGCCCGCTTCGTGGTTGTACCCGATGACGTCGTGGGGGCAGGCGATAACGCAACCGGCGCATCCGGTGCAGAGGCCAGAAGTAATGACTTCGTCGAAGAGTTCTTTCCATTGAAAGGTCCAGCGTTCGGCCTTGGCCTGCCCCTTAACCGCAGTGGCGGTCGAGGCCGTGGTGATGGTCCCATCGGTGCTCATAGCCGCAGAATCTATCGGTATTCGCACGAACGACTGGACCCCGGATACCAACTGGGCAGAAGATGACGGCATGGATCTGACCTACCCGCCCGAAACCATTCCTTTCCGAGCCGAAGTTCGTGCGTGGCTCGAGGCCAATCTCCCCGAGGGTTGGTTTGAACCAGGGTTCCAGATGTCCGATGAACAGAGGATCAGCTTCAACCGTGACTGGACCGAGAAACTCTTCGGCGGCGGCTGGATCTGCTCGTCGTGGCCGATCGAGTACGGCGGCAAGGGACTCTCGACGATGGAAGCGGTCGTCGTGAACGAGGAGTTCGCGAAAGCCGGTGCACCGATGCGCGCCGATTTCTTTGGTGACACACTCGTCGGACCAACAATCCTTCAATGGGGCACCGAAGAACAAAAGAAGGAATTCCTTCCCAAGATCCTTTCGGGAACCATCGCTTGGTGTCAGGGCTTCAGTGAGCCCGATGCCGGCTCTGACCTTGCGAACCTCGGTACCAAAGCGGTGCTTGACGGTGACGAATGGGTTATCAACGGCCAGAAGATTTGGACGACGCAGGGGTTCATCGCCGACTACGTGTTCATCCTCTGCCGGACCGATCCAGATGCGTCGAAGCACAAAGGCATTTCGTATCTTCTTTGCCCGATGGATCAACCGGGTGTCGAGGTTCGTCCGATCAAGCAGGTTGATGGTTCGTCGGAATTCGCCGAGGTGTTCTTCACTGATGCGCGCTGCTCCAAGGACAATGTCGTCGGCGGGTTGAATAACGGATGGTCTGTTGCGATGACGACGCTGGGCTTTGAGCGCGGAACGTCAGCAACGACAGGACATCGCCGTTTCGAGACCGAACTGAACTATGTCCTCGAAATCGCGAAGCGCAACGGCGCGGCCAACGATCCGATGATCCGGCAGCGTCTTGCACTCGCATATTCGAAGGTGCAGATCATGCGCATTAACGGATTGCGTTCGCTGTCGTCAGTCCTGCACAACAAGAAGGACTTCGGTGTCGCAGCCCTTGGTGCCACGAACAAGATCTTCTGGACGGAATACCACCAGCAAGTCATGAAACTGGCGATGGACATTCTGGGCGTCGAGGGTCAACTCCTGCTCGGCGATCCTGGTGAAACCGAATCGGTACCGGGCTATGGGCGCCGTGCCGCGAATGCCCAGTACCCGACCAACGCGCTGCAGTCGTCATTCTTCTTCAGTCGTTCGGAAACGATTTGGGGCGGTACCTCGCAGATCCAACGAAACATTGTTGGAGAACGCGTTCTCGGACTCCCGAAAGAACCCAAGGTCGCGAGCTGACGGAGTTTGGGCAAAGGCCCCGACTAACCTCGGCTGGTCATGTCTGATGTGCCCCCCACGTCGGCCGATGGAGAGGCCCCGGTCCGCCCGGAAAAGCCCGCATTCCGCCACGCACTTCCTCCTGCTAGGGCCAAACGCGCCTTTCAGGGCATCGCAGTGGTCGTGGTTCTTGCCATCGTCGCCGTAGCCGCCGCCGCCGGATACGGCTGGTACCGGTTCAACCAGATTGACCGCAAGGATCTTGCCCTAGCGGAATCATCGGGCAGCGTTCAGAATTTCTTGATCGTCGGCTCCGACAGTCGTTCGACCGTCGACCCGAACGATCCTGACGCATCGGCGTTTCTCAACGCCAAGGGTGCCGATCAGGGAGGTCAGCGATCCGACACGATCATGGTGGCCCGCGTCGACCCGAACGCAAAGACGATCGACCTGATCTCGTTTCCCCGTGATCTTTGGGTCCCGATTCAGCCCTCGGGTTCACCCGAACGAATCAACACGGCCTTCGCTCAGGGTAGAGACGCGACCGATGGCGCTCAGCGACTCATCGACACGATCAAGGTCGATTTCGGCATCGAGATCAACCATTACGTCGAGATCAATTTCAAGAGCTTCAAGGGCATAACCGACGCCGTCGGTGGCGTGTCGCTGTATTTCGAAAAGCCATCGCGCGATCGCAGTTCCGGCTTCTACATGTACGACACCGGTTGTCAGAAGCTGACGGGTGAGCAGGGCATTGCCTACGCGCGGTCTCGGCACCTCGAGACCTACAGCACAAGTTCGAAGAAGTGGACCGAAGATCCGAGCGCCGACTTCGGGCGCATTTCTCGTCAGACCCTGTTCATGCGCACGATCATCGATAAAGCGCAGACCCGGTTCGGCGACATGAACGTCAAGGCCATCAACGACCTGATCTCCTCCACCGCCGACAACCTGAGTCTCGACACAAATCTGAGCCTCAACCAGATGATGGCTCTGGCGAAATCTTTCAAGGGTTTCGGTGGCGAGCAGATCCGGAGCCATGCGTTACCCGTGTACCCAGACATGACGAATGGGGGTGCAAGCATCCTTCGCCTTGATGCGGCTGCCGCCGAGGAGACACTCAATATCTTCCGCGGTCTCCCGCCGGGCACGGTGTCACCAAGTTCGGTGACGCTCTCAGTGAGCAATGGAAGCGGCACCAAGAACCAGGCCACTCAAGTGAGTGCCCGGTTCACACAACTCGGATACAAGGCGACACCCGGAGCCGATACAGCGAAGACTCAACCGGCAACTGTTGTTCGTTACGCCCCAGGACTCGAATCTCAGGCAGGTTTGGTCGCTCGCCAACTTGCGGGTGGCGCACAACTTCAGTCTGACAAGACACTGACCGGTGCCAAAGTCCAGATCGTTCTCGTTACCGGTTCGGATTTCACTGGTGTTCTTGATCAGGCATCGCCACTAGTGGTGACCACGACTACAACGTCTGATCCAAATTCGACAATGGCAACCACGACGACCCTCGACACCCCAGTTGTGACCATCAAGCCAGGTGAAGTCACCGAACTGGTGGGGGTTCTCGCCGGCAAGGCCCCTGAAGGCACCGTTTGCAACTAGAACTCCCTGATGCTCCTGCATGAGGTTGTTCTCGACGCGGCGAACGCGATCCCTGGGAAACCGGCGATTTCGTATGGCGAACAGATTCTGACATTCGGGGAATTGGCCGATCGGGTTCGCAGGACCGCGGCGCTCGCCGCCGAGGTCTGTCCTGCCGAAGGCCGCATTGCGGTGATCGGTGAGAACCATCCCGGTTGGATCGATCTCTATTACGGAGTTCCCGCGGCAGGTCGCACTCTTGTGTTTCTTAATCAGCGGCTTTCGGCCCCCGAACTGCGCGCACTCATCAGGCGCAGTGGAGCTTCGGTGGTCGTTGGGGAACCGACTCACCTTGATCGGCTTCGCGGCGAAGGTGTTGAGATACCCCTTATTGACTGGGACGGGTGGAAGACCGGGTGTGAAGCCCTCGGAGACGCATCGACTGCTCCTCTGGCATCGGCGTCGTCGAACGTAACCCCGGCGTGGCTGCTGTTCACGAGTGGAACAACCGCGGCGCCCAAGGGCGCCTTGCTCACTCATGGCAGCGTGATGGCGGCGGTCGCAGCGAGCAGCGCGGCGCGACCGGTGGAACCCGACGATGTCTATGCGTTTCCATTCCCGCTCTGCCATGTCGCCGGTTACAACGTCGTGCACCGACACGCTCACGGGCGACCAGTTGTGTTGCTCAATCGCTTTGAGCCCAAATCTTTCTGTACGGCAGTTGCGGCACAAAGCGCGACCTCGACATCGCTGGCGGCGACGATGCTTGCGGCCCTCCTTGATTATGTCGACGCGAATCCAAGCGCTCTTGCGGATTTACGGACCTTGCGATCGATTGCATACGGCGCGGCACCGATGCCACCGAGTCTGCTTCGTCGGGCCGATGTGCTGCTCGGCGTCGACTTCGCACAGGGATACGGAATGACTGAGTTGTCGGGAAATGCCGTGTTCCTCGACGCTGAGGCACATCGCCGAGGACTCGCCGGTGAACCGGAGTTACTCACTGCTGCTGGCAAACCTGCTCCCGGTGTCGAGGTGCGGATTGCGGATGGCGATGATGCCGATGTCCAGCCAGGGGAAGTTGGAGAGATCCTCGTGCGCGCTGACCAGATGATGATTGGTTATCTCGACGATCCAGAAGCATCGGAAGCCGCGCTACGCGGCGGTTGGCTCCACACCGGAGACGTTGGTCGTATCGACGACAGGGGCTATCTCCATGTCGTCGATCGAAGCAAAGACATCATCATCACCGGTGGCGAGAATGTGTCGTCGCGGGAAGTGGAGGATGTGGTTGCGGCATTCCCGGGGGTTCTGCAAGTCGCCGTCGTTGGTGTTCCCGATCCCACATGGGGCGAGAACGTCTGCGCGGTGATCGTTGCGTTAGACGACGACCGGCCCGATCCGGCGGAGCTTGCAGCATTCGTTCGCACCCGGCTTGCCGGCTTCAAAGTCCCGCGTCATGTCGTCTTTGTCGCTGAACTTCCGGTCAATGCGGCGGGAAAGGTGCTCAAGGCGCAACTCCGAGCGCGTCTGGCGAAAGAAACCGGATTACTTGGTCGCAGAGTTTGACATAGTGCTTTATAGGTGGTGTTCTGGAAAAACTGGTCAGGCCTAGGTGTTTATGAACGACAGATAAACTCCTATGGTGTAGGTTTTTTTCATGACAAACCCTGTGTTCAGTCGTCCGAGTGTGAATCTTCGTCCGGAACATCCGACGGCAAAAAAGATGCTCGACGTCACCGTCCAGATGATTGACGCACAAGGCGAGGTGTCCGTGCGTGTGCAGGATGTCGTGGCTGCGGCCGGGGTGCAGATACCCGTGCTTTACCGCCATTTCGGCAACCGCGAAGGTTTGATCCAGGCCGCCCATGTGCAACGACTTCTCAACGAATTCGATGGATTCGTAAATCTCGGTCGTGAGAGCGCCGCTGCCGCAGACTCCCGTGAAGCGCTTATGGCGAGGTTCGCGTCGGTAGTTGACGATTTGTTTGGACCTGAACGTGCCCCAACCCGATTCAAGCGACTCAACATCGTCGGCAGCTCCTATGGACGACCGGGACTCCAAGCCGCTGTCGTGGAAATCCAGAACGAGGCCGCGGCGATGCTGGTAGCACTCCTCGAGCCGGCTCAGGCAATCGGCTGGATCTCGGAATCAGTGGATCTTGAGGCGTACGTCAGATGGCTCTCCGGTCTGACGATGAGTCAGGCCATCATCGATCTCAGCGGTGATGACGCAGCGATCGCTAAATGTGCAGAGATCTCACGCAAAGCGGCGCTCTCCGCCTTGTTCGACGCGAACTGACCTGTTCAGCACAAACTGACGTGAACAGCGCCAACTCGGCGCAAGAAGCCAGATGAAGGCGCAGACGCTGCGCCTCTGAAAACCGTGCAATCGACAGGTGGGTCTGTCGGATTCTTGAGTGCCCTCGGGGCGATTCGAACGCCCGCACACGCCTCCGGAGGGCGATGCTCTATCCCCTGAGCTACGAGGGCTTACCGGTTGGCAACCCTAGCCGAGCGATCGGATGTGTCCCGAAGAGAGACGTTCAGCTGGAGCTGAAACCGTTCAGGGGAGAATGTTGATAGCCCGTGACGCGACCATGACGATCGTGACTAACGCCGATCCGGACTGGAGCATCATCAGCGCCTTTGACCGTGTGGTGAGCGGCATGGCGTCGGTGGGGCTGAATGCAGTCGAGTTGGTGAAGCTCACGTAGAGATAGTCAAAGAACGACGGCATCCAGACTGTGGGGAAAACCTCAGGCGAGGCCTGTTGCGGAAAAAGGAAATCGCGCTTGTGGGCCGCGAGTTCGTGACGTGGAGCCGGACCACCGCCGTCGAGTTCCCAGTACCAAAGCGCAAAGACAATGACGCTCGTCCACCACAGGGCAACGGCGGAGAAGATGAGGCGCGTCCCGCTGATGTCGCTGCTGTTGAGCATGTCGTGCAGGAGAAGGCCCAACGCGCTGAGGTTGGCGGCAGAAACGATTGCGATTAGCAAGACTGAAATCGTGCGCAAGAACGCGGTGTCGGGTGCGCGGCGATCCGGATTCGAGATGAGCAATGGGATGACGAGTAATCCCTCGAGCACCGGGAGCAACCAGCGGGGACCGAGGATCAGGGTCTGGGGGAGGGCTATGTAGAGCGCCATGGCCACGAGCAGAGCGAGTGCTGCTGGCCAACGCGGCTCATGTGTACCGACGCGAATTGGAACCGGGTCAGTCACGATTGTGAGCGATACGACGGAGACGTTCCGGACAGCGGGATGATCGCGCGTCCGAATGGCCACAGGGCAAGCAGCGAAAGTTTGAACGCCTGGATGCCAAATGGGATCCCAATGATCGTGATGCAAAGGGCCACACCGGCGGCGATGTGAGCAAGAAAGATCGCCCAGCCGAAGAGCACGAGCCAGATGATGTTGAACACGATCTCGAGGAGACCGGCGGACGATCTGATGACGGTGGTTCGGCCGAAGGGCCAGAACGCGAGGCCGGCGAGCTTGAACGCTTGGATGCCGAACGGGATCCCGATGATCGTGACGCACATGATCAATCCACCGAAGAGATAGCCAAGCGCGAGCCAGAATCCGGCGAGAACAAGCCAGAGGAGATTGCCGATGGTCTTCATCCCCGGACGCTACCGCCGGGTAAGGACGCGATCGGGGCTATCGGTGTTCGACGCCGACAGCATCGAGCTTGGCTCGGAAGTCGGAATAGCCGCGATCAAGAAGATCGACGCCGTGTATGAGGCTCTCCCCTTCGGCGGCAGCGGCAGCAATGACGTAGGAGAAGCCGGCACGTAGATCGGGAATAACCAGTTCGGCCCCGTGGAGCTTGATCGGCCCCACGACGACGGCGGAGTGACGGTGATTTCCGGCGCCGAAACGGCAACGGGTTGGTCCGAGGCACTCGGTGAAGACCTGGATCTGGGCCCCGAGGCTCCGGAGGGCATCGGTATAACCAAGACGGTCCTCGTACACGGTCTCGTGAATGACGCTCACGCCGTCAGCCTGCGTGAGGGCCGTTACGAATGGTGATTGCCAGTCGGTCATGAAGCCGGGATGTACGTCGGTCTCAAGGGCGAGGGGCCGAAGCATGCGACGGGCCCGTCGGAACGAAAGCGAATTGCCATCGGCATTGATGGTGAAATCTCCGCCGGCCCGGCGGTAGACGTTCAGGAATGTGGACAGCTCCTGCTGTTGAACGCCCTCGACCGTGATGTTCCCGCCAGTGGCAAGAGCGAGAGAAGCCCATGATGCGGCCTCAAGACGATCGCCGATGACCCGGTGCTCGAATCCACCGAGTTCGCCTACCCCGGTGACGCGGATTGTTCGGTTCGCCTCGACCGAGATGATCGCTCCCATTTTCTGGAGCACACATACGAGATCGAGGATCTCCGGCTCGATGGCCGCGTTCGAAAGTTCGGAGTCGCCCTCGGCGAGCGCCGAAGCAAACAGGAACTGCTCGGTGGCACCGACGCTGGGGAATGGGAGTTCGATGCGTGCCCCGCGCAGCCGATCAGCATGGAGTTCGATGACATCGTCGTGGTGTTCGTCGCGCGCACCGAAGGCACGAAGAACGAGTAGATGGAAATCAACTGGACGAGGTCCGATGGAGCAGCCGCCGGGCGCCGCGACCACGGCGTGCCCAGTGCGATGAAGCGATACGGCTGTGGTGAGAACAGGAATGCGGCTTTGCGCGTGCAGACGCATCACGTCGGCTTCACCAAGGGTGTTGAACGTGTGGGCGGTAATCCGGACCGAATCAGCATCGCGTTCGACGGTGCCGCCGGCGATGCTGATCAATTCGTCGACAACCGCGATGTCCGTGATCGACGAGATGTTGGTGAGATGGCAGGGCTCGGTTGTGAGTAGCGCGGCAACCATGGCTTTAGGCATGGCGTTCTTTGATCCGCGAACCTGGATCGAGCCCTCAACCGGTTGACCCCCGCGCACGGTCATGGTGTCGCCGTTCGGTGACGGGGTGGGCGAATCGGTGGGATCGACAGTCGGCGAGGCGGTCATGACGCTCCGATGCTAGGGCGGCAGGGACCTCGTGACACCAACATCCCGATAACTCATGGAAACCGGGGCCGGAGCAGGCGAGGGTCGGGAAGTAGGGTTCACCCATTCATCCGCCTTGTGTCCATCGACCGGAGTCCCCTCTTCCGTGATTCGTGATCAGCTCGTCGCTTCGCTGCGTTCCGCCCTATCGGCACTCGAGGTCCAACCCGTTCCTGAGAACGTCAATCTCGAGCGGCCGGCTCATCGCGAGCACGGCGACTGGTCGTCGAACATCGCATTGGCGGCGGCAAAGGCGGCAGGTTGGAATCCCCAGGAACTTGCCGGGCGCATGGCCGAGATCCTGAATGCTGATCTGCCCGCACACGTCACCTCAGTTGAGGTGGCCGGCCCCGGATTCGTGAACTTCCGTCTGGCAGATTCTTGGCTTCACGATGTCCTTGTCGATGTGCAGCAAAGCGGTGTCGCCGGATACGCACGGTCAACGGCTGGCTCCGGAACCAAAGTGCTGGTCGAGTTCGTCAGCGCCAACCCGACTGGCCCCTTGCATGCTGGCCATGGCCGGGGTGCTGCGTACGGCGATTCGCTCGTTCGGATCATGCAGCGCTGCGGCTATGAAGTCGATCGGGAGAACTACCTGAACGACCGGGGTACGCAGATGCAGTTGTTTGTGGCATCGCTCGAAGCGCGTCAGCGCGGCGAGGATGTGCCCGAAGGTGGCTACAAGGGTCAATACATCATCGACTGGGCTGCCGAGATTCCGGTGGGTGCTGACACCTTCGAGTGGGGCGAGCAACGGGCCGTCGCCGATCACCTTGAAACCCTCGGACGAATGAACGTTGATTTCGATTCGTGGTTCAGCGAACGCTCGATGGTTGATTCAGGTGCGATCGAAACGACACTGGCTGATCTGCGAGAGCGCGGAGTCGTCTACGAAGAGGACGGAGCGACATGGCTCCGTTCGACAGATTTCCGGGACGACAAGGACCGCGTACTCATCAAGAGTGACGGCGAGTTCACCTATCTCCTCCCGGACATCGCCTATCACCGTGACAAGTTCTCGCGCGGGTACGACCTCCTCATCGACGTGTGGGGAGCCGATCATCACGGATACGTTCCGCGTATGAAGGCTGCGATGCAGGCGCTCGGACACGATCCTGCCGAGTTGGAAGTCCAGATCATCCAGTTGGTGAACCTTCTCAAGGGCGGAGAGCCGGTCAGGTTCTCAAAGAGGGCCGGCGACATCGTCGAACTGGCAGAGGTGCTTGACGAGGTCGGGGCCGATTCGGCGAGGCTCACCTATCTGCTCCAGTCCATCGACTCGACGCAGACTTTCGATTACGACGTGGTGAAGAGCCGGGCAATGGACAACCCCGTCTTCTACGTCCAGATGGCGTATGCCCGGATTCGTTCGATCTTCCGTGTGGCGCAAGAACGTGCCGTCGCTAGTGC